>NZ_FOPY01000029.1 GCF_900113605.1 Modicisalibacter xianhensis | reverse complement strand
ATCTTGGGCGGGAGAGGTGCCTACAACGCCCAGCAAGACGCGCTATCCGCTGCTACCTACCGGGATGAAGGGAAAGCACCCACAAGGCCGTATCGGCCGGTTTGGGCGAACTTCGTATCAAGCTAATGTAGGATGAGAGTTCACGCATGAACCGAGATTCCAATAATGCGCCTCTTCACCGCCGCTGCCCTCTCTGCCCTCCTTGCTCTTCCGGTACTACCCGCTCTCGCCCAGTCGTTCGAGGAAGGTCTGACTGCTGTTCAACGAGGGGATTTTGCGACCGCGCTAAAGCACTTTGAGCCACTTGCTGAGCAGGGCAATGCCATCGCGCAGTTCGGACTGGGGGTCATGTACGCCAACGGCGATGGCGTAGTCCAAGACTATTCGGAGGCAGCCAAGTGGTATCGGCTCGCTGCTGAGCAAGGCGATGCTGATGCCCAGCTTAAGCTGAGCATCATGTACGAAGATGGCCGAGGTGTCGCCCAGGACGAGGCGGAGGCCTTGAAGTGGAATCGGCGCGCCGCCGAGCAGGGCCATGTTATTGCTCAGATTGGCTTGGGATATATGTACGAGTCCGGCGATGGCGTAGTCCAAGACTATTCGGAGGCAGCCAAGTGGTATCGGTTCGCTGCTGAGCAGGGCCATGTTATTGCTCAGTTTAGAGTTGGCGTCATGAACGAATTCGGCAAGGGCGTCACCCAAGACTATTCGGAAGCAATCAAGTGGTACCGGCTCGCCGCCGAGCAGGGGAATGAGAATGCGCAGCTTAGGCTGGGCTTGTTATACGACAGCGGTAATGGTGTCGCCCAAAACTATTCGCAAGCAGCCAAGTGGCACCGGCTCGCCGCCGAGCAGGGGAATGAGAATGCGCAGCTCATGCTGGGCATGTTGTACGAGTCCGGCGATGGCATCGCCAGAAACCCCGTCCTTGCTTATACACTCCTGAATCTGGCAGCGGCGCAGGGGAATGAGAATGCGCGAAAATACCGCGACATCATGCTCAAGAGCCTAACTTCCGAGCAGATCAACGAAGGTCAGCGCCTCGCCTCCGAGTGGAAGATAGGCACCCCACTACCGACCACCCGCGACGTCACCACCTGGCCATAACGGGGGTGGAGCAGGCTCAGCCAGGCTTAATGAGCTCGTTGCGCGCCTGTACTGGGCAAAACCCCGCGCTTGCGAAAGTAATCCTCCAGCGCCTCGACGACTAGATCCGACTCGCTGATTTTGCGGCCCTGCGCGCGCGTTTCGGTATACGCCAGGACGCGCAGCATCTCGCTGTAAAGCGGCGGTATACGCACCGTCTTTGATATACGTAGGTGGCGAGTGTCGGGCGTCGCCTTGCCCTGCCTGTAACGGTCAAGGATCGTGTCGATATCGCGCTGGGCGTCAGCCGGGAGCGTATCGCTGGCTTGGACGTTGGCTTCGGCATCGGGATTGTTGCGGTGCCAGTCGTCTAGGTCGGGCTTGTCGATCATGGTTTACTCCTACTGTTTCGGGGAGGGATCGCGCTCGGCAGCGCATTTTAAGAGTCGTCGTCGCGTCCAGGATTGGCGCTAACGATTCATGGCCTTCCATTTCAAAAATCGCATCCAAGATGCGGCGCTTTGCGTCAGGCGTGAAGGTATTGAGCCCGTAGTTTCCGACCACTTCATGGGCGAGGGTTTCCCGAGCGTCGCGCGCGTTATCCAAAGTGGCAGCGGCAAATACGGGTCGTCCGCGTCAGGCGTGGCATCCGCCCTTAACGATGCCGTACCGGGCTCGGGTGGCGTTGGGTCCATAAGCGTCCTCCTGGCGATTGACGACCCGCAGATCGAGCGGGTCGTTGCCGTTGTAGCCTGCAAGGAACTCATCGGCAATACGCTGCACCTCGGCGAGCGACATTAACGCGGGTCTCAGTCAGCCCCCACCGCGCACCCGAGCCGGGCGATAATTACCCCATTGCGCCTTGCTGGGCGTTGTTGGCATTAAACCAGGACGATGCCTGCCCCCGCGTGGCACATGTACACTATCTGCTATCGACGCTGACGCAACAACGCGCACGCAACAGGACGCGGCACCTTGCAACAGACTATTTCCCAGGCTGCCCGGCTCTACGGTAAGGCACGCTCCACGATACACCGCGCAATCGATGCAGGCCGCTTGTCATGCACTGTACGGGGCGATGGCGTGCGCGTGGTGGACCTTGCCGAACTCATCCGTTTATGGGGCGAACCGCCCAATCAGCCGGCACCAACGCAACAGGGCGCAACAGCCGTAGCAGAGACAACGCAACAGCCTACGCAACAGGCGCAACACGCCATCCTGGAGGAGCTACGGGCCATGCGTGAGCTGTACCTGGCTGGGCTGGAAGAGAACAGGGCGCTACGGCAGGAAGTGCGAGAGCTCAAGGAAGTAATGCTTCGACTACCAGCGCCAGCCCAGGCAGAGCCGTCAGAAACAGCCCTAGGAGCGACGAAAGCCCCGTCCCCTGCCGACGATGACCCGCATGGTTTCCGGGCGATGGTGCGGGCGCTGAGGGAGCCTGGCCAGTAGATCCCGGTCGAGCTTGGGCAGATGGCCCCTGTGAGGCGGGCTTTTCTTTGTCCATGACCCGCTCCGGACTTCTGACCAGGGGGGCGATGGCATGAAATGCCAGGCAAAAAAATAGGGCCGCTGATGAGTGGCCCAAGGTACGCAGGGAACGTAGAAAATCTGGAAACTTCGATAAAAAAGGCCCGAACCCCTTTCGGAGCCGGGCCTGGTCAGCCATCCTGGCTGATCTTTCTGCGGGCATCCTGCCCGCGGTCCTTGGCTTACCGGGCCATCCGTGGCCGATCTTCCTTGAGGAACCTTCCTAGCTCCTAGCCGCCGGGCTATCTCTAGCGCTGCGTATCCTTGCTTGTGTCCATGAGCATCCTGCTCATGCTTCCTTGACCACCTGAGCCATCCTGGCTCTATCTTCCTTGTTCGAACCGTCCTTAGCTCGATGGAAGACAGTGTGGCAGCTATGGGAAGCAGTGCATATAACTTGCGTTTCACTATCTTGTAAGAGATTACCGACAATTCACGTAAAGTTGCGGCTAACGTCGCCAATAACATACGGCTTCGTTTCGCTTCGTCTCCCATGAGAGACGCTTTTCTCAAGCAATCAGGCTTCATGTCTCGTGCCCGATGGTGCGGGCATAGGTATATGGATATATACCGTTATCACGCTGCAACATTTCCTCTTAAAACCCGCTGCACAACGCTAACACCCACGCCTTCCTGCTTGGCGATGCGGTGAATACCCAGCCCCTCAGCCCTTGCTGCCAGTATCCGCTGCTCCACGTCCGGTGCCGTCCTTGGGCGCCCCAGCGTCTTACCCTGTGCCTTGGCACGGGAGAGCCCCGCCTTCACCCGATCCTGAATCATGGAGCGCTCGAACTCCGCAAACACGCCCATCATCTGAAATAGCGCCTTGCCGGCTGGCGTAGTGGTATCAATGCCCTGCTGGTGCAAATACAGGTCTACGCCCTTGGCGTGAATTTCTCCCAGAAACTGCACAAGGTCTTGCAAGGATCGCCCCAGACGGTCCACTGACCAGGCCATAATGACATCGAACTCCCGACGCACAGCGCCCCTGATGAGCTGGTCGAACTGTGGCCGCTGATCCCTGCCCTTGGCGCCGCTGACGCCATGATCCATGAACGTGGCCACTACCTCCCAGCCGTTTCTCTCGGCCACCTCTCGAAGCTCCCGCGTCTGGTTCTCCGTGGTCTGTCCGTCCGTGGATACTCTGCTGTAGATGGCTACTCGCTTGGTCATGGCCCGTCCGCCCTGTCGTCATGTCTGGTTTCACTTTATCGTCGAGGTATACGGAAAACAACCGTTTACCGTATACCTAAAACAACCAGATGCACCCCAGCAAGAATGCGGGTTCCGTGGGCGCTATTTCGGTGGGGTTTTCCGTACAGGTTTTTGCTGGCCTTCTGCTGCCCTTTTGGTAACTTAATGTTACAATTAGTTACATAAATTTACAAAGAGGTTGCTATGCCAACTCCTCCACCGCCTCCGAACCCTCCACGTTCAGGACGTAGAACCGGGCCTAATGCTCTGCCTACCCCGAAACAGCTTGATGGATATCGCAGAGAACTGCGTATGAAAGCCAATGAGGGCGATACCGTGGCCATTGGCCTGGTGATCCTGTGCGAAACACTGCGCCAGCAACAAAGCGCCCTGTCTTGCGCCGAAGAGGAGGATTGCCAATGAAAATCCTGCGCGCTACGGCTCCTTGTGAACTGATACCCGACCCAGAATGGCCTCACCGAAACGCGAAAGGCCGCCCGCTGGCGACCCTGGAGAATCTTCAATACCTGTTGGTGCATTACGGCATCGAGGTCGCCATTGACGACCGGACAGACAGCGGCGATGCGATTGCAGTCATTCCGGGGTTGAAGAAGCCGAGCTTCGAGCATCGGCGAGTCATGGGCGAGGGATATGTCACCAGCCTGGCCAATATGAATGGTTTCAAGATCAGCATCGACACAGTTTGGAGATACCTGACCCTGATCGCCATCGCGGAGGAAGCCGCGTGAGCAACCAGCCCAGGAAGAAGCCTAACCCCCGGGGGGGCAAAAAACGGAAAACTGACGGGCGCGGCAAGACACCCGGCAGCCAGAAAAATTGGTTTCTGCCCGGCAACCAGGCGGCTGTCACGCATGGCGGATACGTCTCTGAACTGCCCCCGGAAATTGCCGAGCAGGCCGCTGAGCTTCCTTCGACACCGGAACACCTGGCGGAGCTGATCCAGCTTGAGCGGGGCCGGCTGTTCATGGTGCTCAAGAAGGAAGCCGAGTGGAACGCCAAGGTTGATTACAACGCGCTGGCGCACAGCGACTACCAATTAAATGAAGTCGTAGCTCGCGCCAGCAATGGCGAGAAGCAAACGACCACCAAGCGCGTCCGCCCCGATTTTGAGGCACAGATAGACCGGCTTGTAGGCCGAATTGGCTACCTCGTGCTCGAACATACCCGCATCGAGCGCCAACTGAGCCTTACGGGCGACGAGGCAGCAGCGCTACGCAAGCAAATCATCGACCAGGGCGAAGCGGAAGCATGGAGCTGTACCCAAATCGGCCTGGAGATCGAAAAGCGCGGCCTGGAAGTGCCGTTCACGCTGCAAGCGCAGATCAAGCGTGAGCTGTCATTCATCGAGCCTGAAGAGCCCGATAACGGCCTAACAGATGATGAGCTTGAGCGCCTGAGCGACGAGTACCAGCAGGAAGCCACCAGCGAGCAGCAATGGCTAGAAGCTCGCCATGAGGACGTAAAAGCCATTCACGGCGCCAACCAGAAGAGATCCGCGCAATGAATCATCAGGACATCAGTAACGCTACTAACCACGAGGATTGTCACATGAGCGACCGCGCCAGCCAGGCCACCGCCAGCGACCGTATTGCCGAGCTTCAGGCACAGATTGACGCACTGGACACCACAGATCGTCAGCACCGCGCCCGCGACTTCGATGCCGAGATGATTGCCGCCGTGGAGGCAGGTAACGCCGATGAAATCGAAGAGGAGCAGGCCCTGGCGAATGTCCGTGCCCGTCGCCGGGCCGCCGAGCGTACTCAGCTTGAGCGTGAACTTACTAGCGCTAGGCAGGATGCTGGTGCGGACCACATGAAGAGTATTGCCGAATATGCCGTAGAGCAGCGTCCACGGGCTGAGAGTGCCCGTAATGAGCTGCTAAGTGCATTCGAAAAATTCTCCCGGGCAGTAGATGGCTGGACCCGCGAGCAGGTTGAGTCACGCCGGACAGCAATCGACGCGGACGACATTGTGCAGCGCTACGGCGTGCCGGTACCGGACAGCATCGGCATATTCTACAGCGCCCAGGTGGAGCATGAGGTATCCGCGAAGCTCAAAAATGTCATAGCGCGACTGCGCGGCCCTATCTTGAACCTCAACAATGATTTGCGGCTCCATCCCAGCGTTCGCCATATTGTTCTCGGCTGAGAGGATGCCAAACCCGCCTGCCAAGGCGGGTTTTTATTGAAAAATATTGAACTGAAACCGCTACTTCAATGAAAGTAATTCAATTTTATCGAATAAACTGACCATAATTACGCGTGAGTTGCATAGCGTTCACAAGGCGAAGACACCAGAGCGCAGCCGCCAGGAGTAATGCGTGGCAGGGATTCTGAGCGCTGAGATTGGAGTTTAGATTGGGAGGGTCTAAAGGGCTTATTAGATGGTAACGGTATATTTCGCGCGATGAAGTACAGGGAATTGAAGCGATGGACAGGGGAAAACAAAGGCTTACAATGAGCGAAGCCGGGTGCGACCAACACCCGGCTTCAGAGCAGAAATAACTGCATTTCAACAACCACCGCAACGCCAGACAGACGCCAATCTTTCAGCGTTGCTTAACCCCCCGGAGGGGACTTGCTATACGACCCAGCGAACTGAAGCCACTATAGCATAGCGCCGAAAACGCTTCAGCACTTCCTACAGTCTAGCAGAACGTTACTCTGTAGGTAACATTTCGATGGGCAAAAGCAAGCTCTCTTGGGTAAGGAACCCAAGTGAACAGCAGCATCCGTAACAATATCGACTTCACTTCGCTCATTGAGCCCGTAGCCCGCGAGCTGCTGGGCGACCCCACCAAAGCTAACGCCCGCGAGCTACGCTATGGCAGCAAGGGCAGCGTTGTTGTCAGGCCTGATAAGGGCAACTTCTCCGACTTCTCCACTGGCGTGAACGGCGGTGTGCTGGCGCTGATCGCGTACATTACAGGCATCGGTGACGTATCTGGGCAAATGGCCTGGCTGGCAGATCATGGCTTCATCGAAAACCACGAGAACCACCAGAACGCTTATATCAGTCCCGGACAGCGAGAACGCGAGCGCCAGCACCGGGAATCCGAGAAATCCCGTAAGCACGCAGAGCAGCTTCAACAGCGGGTCGCCGAGCAGGCCGAAGGGGAACGCAGAGCCCAGCGTATGTGGGTACGCGGCACCCCGGCGCCAGCAGATCACCCCTATCTGATTAGCAAGGGCATCGACCCCACCGGCCTAGGCCTACGTGTGAACTGGCTGGGAGAGCTATTGATTCCCGTCTGTGCGCCTGAGAGCGGCACGATGGTGAACCTTCAGCGCATCGCACCAGACGGCACCAAGCGATTCATCAAGGGCGCCCGCAAGAAGGGCTGCTACTCCCTATTGCCGGGTACCGGGGGCAGGGTATTCAGCGAGGGCTATGCGACCGGATGGACGGTCTGGAAGGCCACCGGACGCCCCGTCATTGTCGCTTGGGATGCGAGCAACATAGGCGATGTGATAGCTCACCTGGGCAGGCAACCTGGCGATGCAGTGGCCGCTGACAACGATGGCCGTGCGAAACCTGGCGCGCCGTTCCGTAAGCGGCTGAGCGAATACGGAACCGGGCATAAAGCCGCTATCAAAACCGGCCTGCCATTTTATCTGCCGCCCGTGCCGGGCGCTGACTTCAACGATATGGGCATCGAGGCCACCGCCGCCATTTTCGGACGTGAGCCGGTATCCAACACCCCGGTACTGGACGCCTGGAACTTGCAGCGTGTTGAGCTACCCGGCAAAAAAGCTAAACAGTGGATCAACGCGCTGGCTAGGACTACGGAGCCAGAGAAGGCTGCCGCCTTGGCCTACAGCGTAGCGGCTAAGCTGGCGCCTCGTGCACCGGCACAGATGAGCCTTGCCACTATCCGTCAGACCATCGAAGCCAGCTTGCCAGAAAGCGCTATTCACCCGGCAACGCTCGACCGAATCATGCAACGCCTGGAGATAGCCCAGGGACACCGCAAACGTGCCGCTCTAGCGCCTGTAACCCTGCCTGCCGACATTGCTGCGCACCATAACTATGAACGCCGCGCCGAACTGCCAGAACTGGCCAGTGATGCTTATCGTGGCGTGATTGTGGTCAAGGCCCCAATGGGCTCTGGAAAAACTCAACGGATAGGCCGCCCGCTGGCCCGCTGGGCGCGCGAAAATGGCGAGCGACTGCTGGCGATATGCCATCGCCGGAGCCTGACAGCAGAGCTTGCCGAACGTCTGGAACTTCCGCACTACGGCGACCTAGACGCTACAAGCGCTTGGGGGGCTGATGGTCTGGCCACCTGCCTGCCGTCTATCACTCTGCCCAGCCATGCTGCACTGATCGACAATGCCGGGGCCGTGTTCATCGATGAGGTCGCCCAGGTACTGCGCTTCCTGCAAGCCGCGAAGCATTGCCGTACTCAGTGGGCTGATAACCGTGGCGTCTATGAGCGCCTGCGCGAAGTCGTAAGCAATGCCCGCTGCGTGATTGTTGCTGATGCTGGCGCTGACCGCCGGACAATCGAGTTTCTGGAGTCATGCCGCCCTGGGGAGCGATTCCGTATTATCGAAGTGCCAGAGCCGCACAGCACGAAGATCGAGGCGACCTACAGCTATGGTCAGAACGCCCCTGCCCAAGCGTCAGGCCATGCCTTGGCGGAGCTTGCAGCCGGAGGTAAGGTCTGGATAGCGACCGAATCAAAACGCCGCGCCAAAGCGCTCGGAAAGATGCTCAAGGATGCCGGGTATCGCGTCTTGGTCGTACATAGCGGGAACAGCGGCAATAAGGATCAGCGAAAGTTTCTCGACAGCGCCGAGGCCGAGAGCCTTAGGTATGACGCGGTGATCGCATCGCCGGTAATCGGCAGTGGCCTGTCCATCGAACACCGCGATGTGCCGGACCATGAGCGCTTTACGCTGGGCCTGTATATCGGGGGGGGGCATCGGACGCCGCCGGCAGACGCTGCGCAACAGCTACGCCGTGTACGCTACCTGAAGAGATTTTCGCTGGCACTGGTACCGAACTCGACAGCAGCCGGAAACCAATGTCCTGACGCGATTCTGAAGGCAGCCGAGCAGGCCGCCCAGGTTGAGGGAAGCGCCAGCAAGGCGACTGATTTCGATGCCCTGGTGGCGGATATACGTGCCGACTATGACAACACCCGCGCAGACTTCGCCGCTGGCCTGCTATGGCAACTGGACGCTGCCGGCTGGAGCCTGAAGGCCGATACGGAGGCTGCTGACCCTGAGATTGCTGGCGCCCTGCAAGCTGCTGCTGCTGCCGTGGATGATTCTCACCGACAAGCACTCATGGCCGCGCCGATCCTTTCGGATGAGGACGCCGCCCGCCTGGAGCGCCTGAGCGACCGGAATGAAATGCAGAATGCCACCCTAGAAGCTCACCGGCTTCGCCGTGCTCTAGGGATCGCCGAAGAGCCTATCACCGAGGACATTCTCGACTTCTGGGACGATGGCCGTGCCGTGGCACGCCTGGACCGCTTCAGCGCTTGGCAGGGCATCGTTCCCGATAATGACGATGCCAGTCTTCCCATCACCAGTCGCCGTTATCTGCGCGCCTGCGCGAAAGCCTACTCTTGGCTGTTTGAGGGTACCGGCCTGGATCAGTGGGGGCTGACTGTCGAAACTGCCAACGTGCTACTCGACCGAATCATGCAACACCGGCACCTGCTGGCCCACCTAGGCATAGTGAGCCGCAAGTATGCCCAGTGGCGCGAAGACAAGGAGGGTAATCCATTGCCCATGAAGCGCCCGGCCTACCCCGTGCGGGAAGTCACGGACATGCTGGAACGGCTGGGGCTGGTAGTGGAGTCGAAGAAGCGTAGGTGTGGCACATCCCCCCTTACCCCCTTAGGGAATAACACCCCATGTGCCACACCTGAGGGCAGCGAGAAGCCCGCCAAGAAGGCCAAAGGGAACCCGATCATTCGCGTCTACCAACCTGCGCCAGCGAGTATCCAGGCCATGACCCAGTGGGCCGAGAGCAGAAACGCTGCTCGCAAGGTGGCGGAGATGGAGGCGCCAGCCAGTGAGCCTGCCCAGCAGGGCGAACCGGAACCCGGCACGCTGCTCTGGAGCGTGAGACAGGCCCGCCGATGCTTGGCAGCGGTGTGGGACAAGCCCATGCGTCCGATGAGGCCCAGGATAGCCTCTGGGGGAGATTGGCAGCCGCCGTTATAGCCGGGCAAAAGCTGAGATTAAGCTGGCAGGGTGTGGCACATCCCCCCTTACCCCCTTAGGGAATAACACCCCATGTGCCACACCTGGCATCGAGCAACGCTTCCATTGGCGGCCTTTTGCTGGCACTGATGCTGGCGGGCTACACTGAGTCCAAATCCATAACGCCTGGAGAGGCCACATGAGCGAGCCCCTTTCCTCGATAGTGTCCGGGTTCGAGACGGAAGATCAGCGGGTTCGCACCTGATGCCCACCATTCTGCGCCTGGAGGGCTTCAAGTTTTTGGGTATACGGAATATCTGGTTGATAGCTTATGTGCGTAAAACCTTTATTTTCATTTTCTCTACGGAAAAAATGGTTGGTGGAGGTCTCCTGAGTTAGCTGTGCAGCAACTAACTTGCCATACGTAAGAAAATTCATAGTCAACTAAGAATCGTGCGGCTAGCCGAATTAAAGACAACAATGCCCACTGCATGAGCGAAAAATTGATTATTAGCAAATAACTTTCGATCTATATCTTTTTTGAAACAGACTGTCGTAAATGCTTAATGTCGCGCAGTGGTGGTGCGCCGAATACTTGGTTATATTCACGGCTGAATTGCGTGGCGCTGTTATAGAGGGCTGGCAGACAAACGCGAAAAATAGCGCAAAAACACTCTCAACCTATTGAACTACTGATTTTTTGGTCACCCAACCTCCCGAGTACATGCCATTCTGGCCGATAAGCGGAACTTGGCCTTGTTGTCGACCCCGCATACTCTACCCGACTGGGGACTGACCTTAGCGGATGCGGATTGCCTGGAAGACGTCGTGCCGAAGACCGGGCTGGTTTCGAGTGAAGATGCTACAGCGTTGTGGAGCGCTCGGCGCCAGCTTTTTTAAGCCGGTTGCCGGTCACGGTGCAAGGGTGTCTACCAGGGCGACAATACGCTGAAGGCCTCCTGTCTCTGAAAAAGTGAGGAGTTACCTGTCTCACTGGAAGGAGAAGTTCCTTAGCTGGCCTCGGAATCCGCGTGATGTTGCATATTGATCTGGCGCAAGCCTGATCCCAGATCAATGTGTGACTTATGTTGGCCTCAATGATTAGCTTACGATTTACTGTTACTGAGTCAGCAATAGCAGGACAGCGATATGGACCCACAAATCCCTCGAGATCAGTTTCCTTTCACCAGTGCTCGGGTGGCAAGGCGCTGGCGCAAGTTTACTGGATGAGCGCTTGAAAGACCTTGGGGTTACCCAGGCTCGATGGTTCACCATGGTCTGCCTGCAGCGTGGTGGTGGAGGATTGACCCAGCGGGAGTTAGCCCATTTGATGACCATCGAGAATCCGACATTGGTCCGCCTGCTTGACAGCCTCGAGGAGCAGGGTATGGAGGCTATTCTCTGTGCTGCGGTGCACGGCATCTTTGCCGAGGCTTCGGATCAGTATCTTTTGGCTGCGGGTTTACAGTCTCTGGTGACCACCAACACCATTCCACACAGTACCAACGGTATTGATGTCAGTGAGTTGCTGGCGCCACCGATCAGGCATTTTCTCAATCAGGACAGGAGTAAGAGTCGATGAATATTACATTCCTTGGTGGCGCAGAGACGGTTACCGGATCCAAGTTCCTGATTGAAGCGGGGGAGACGCGGGTTCTGGTTGATTGTGGTTTGTTCCAGGGTTACAAGTGGCTGAGAAAGCGCAACCGGCAGCCATTGCCGCTGGATATAGAATCACTGGACGCAGTGCTTCTGACCCACGCCCACCTGGATCACTCGGGCTATATACCTGTGTTGTACAAGCAGGGGTTTCGAGGGGCGGTTTATACCCACCACGCTACCCGTGATTTGAGTGAAATACTGCTGGCTGATAGCGGCCATCTCCAGGAAGAGGAGGCGCATTACCTCGGCCGCCATAAACTGAGTAAACATGAAACTCCGGAGCCTCTGTATGACCAGGATGATGCGGACGCCTGTATGGAGTTGTTTCAGCCGGTAGACTTTTACGAAGAAGTCCAGCTCGGTGATATACGCTTCCATCTTCGGCCGGTTGGGCACATTCTCGGTGCTGCCTGCATCATTATTGAGACGGAAGGTAAACGCATCGGTTTTTCCGGCGATGTTGGGCGCCTCAACGATATTTTCATGAGGCCACCTGCGCCTCTGCCAGCTCTGGACATGCTGATGCTGGAGTCAACGTATGGCAATCGTCGCCACGACGATGCGGACCCGTTGTCGCAGTTGGCAGACATCGTTAATGAAACCGTCGACAAAGGGGGCAATATATTGATTCCGGCCTTTGCTGTGGGCAGGGCGCAGGTTTTACAGCATATGTTCACTACCCTGATGAAGGCGGGGCGAATTCCAGTGCTTCCAATTTACCTCGATAGTCCCATGGCAATCGATGTTTCCGAGATTTACTGCCGCTACGAGGATCAGCACCGATTGAGCAGTTCCGAGTGCCACGAAATGTGTAGCACCGTTCATTACAGTCGCAGTGTTCAGGACTCCAAGGCGCTGGCTGGCCAGGCATACCCCCACGTAATTATTGCCGGCAGTGGCATGGCAACAGGTGGACGCATACTTCATCATTTCAAGCGCCTCCTGGGCCAGCACCGCACAACTGTTATTTTCGCCGGCTATCAGGCCGGGGGAACACGAGGGGCCAAGATGATTGGCGGAGCGGAAAGGATCAAGATCCACGGTGACTGGTTTCCTGTCAAAGCCAGATTGGAAGTGTTGAGTGGGCTTTCCGGGCACGGGGATTTCGCAGAGATTGAACAGTGGCTTGCTCAGAGTGACCTGGCCCCCGAAACGCCGATCAACCTGATCCACGGTGATCCGGAGGCGCTGGAGGCGCTGAGGGATCACTTGCGTCAGAACACCCGGTTTGAGGTGGATGTGGCAGGCTACCAATCCATTTTGCGTCTTTGACGATGCCCTGACGGCCATCTTCGAGGGCGACCTGAATGAGCCGCTTAAGATCCGGCAACGACCTTGGTCGCGGCGGCTGCCGAGTGCTAGAGTGGGCGATCTCATTGGCTGGAGTGAGAGGCAGTGGCCCTGATCCCGGCTCCAACCTGAACAGTAATGTCATAAGGAGTGTTTGGTGAAATCCCAATCCTGGCTCTGGTCTCTGATAGCGGTGTTGGTGCTCGCCGGCGGTTCTTATGGGGTTTTTGTTCTGTTTGGGGAAGAGCCCTTGCCGCAGGGAATCGTCTATGGCAATGGCCATATCGAGGGGCGGGAAGTGCGGATCGCGGCCGAAGTGGCCGGTCGGGTCATCGAGCACCATCTCGCGGAAGGCAGCAAGGTTTCGGCTGGCGACACGGTAGCCGTGATCGACCCCGCCGATGCCAGAGACCGCCTGCGCTCGGCACAGGCCGAGCTGGCCTCGGCGCGGGAAGTCCGTGACGGCTTCGACAGCCAAATCACCACCTGGCGTCATCATCTCAAGAATGCCGAGAAACAACGGCAGCGGATCCGGGACTTGCGGTCCCGCAATCTGGCCAGCTCGAGTGATCTGGATCAGGAGGAAAATGCCGTCAGTGAGGCCCGGGGCCGACTTGAGTCTCTCCAGCGGCAGAAGGATGCCGCCGAAGAACAGGTGGCTGCAAGGGCGGCGCAGGTGGCACTGGCTGAATCGCAACTGGACAAAGCGGAGGTTGCCGCGCCGCTCTCCGGAACCATCCTGATCCGGGCGGTGGAGACGGGAGAGGTTGTCGATACCGGCCAGCCGCTGGCCACGATGGTGAATCTGCAGCAGCTCGAACTCAAGGTCTATGTCCCCGGTGATATCCTCAACCGGATCAGCTTGGGGGATCCCGCCAGAATCCGCGTGGACGGTTTGCCCGGGGACTTTTCCGCCAAAGTCGGCAGGATTGACGATTTCGCCCAGTTCACCCCCCGCGATGTCCACATGCCCGACGAGAGAGTTCGGATGGTCTATGGCGTTACCCTGGTGCTGGATAATCCGGCCGATGCTCTGAAACCGGGTATGCCGGCAGATGCCTGGATTCGCTGGGATCCGGACGCCGAGTGGCCAGCGACCCTCTCGGTTCCGGCGCGCTGAGCCGTCATGTCTTCCCCGGAACCCATCGTCGCCAAAGGCCTTGGCCGCCAATTCGGAGACAATGTTGTCATCGAGCCACTGGATGTTTCCGTTGATCGCGGCCAACGAGTGGGCATTGTCGGTGCTGATGGCGCTGGCAAGACGACGCTGTTACAGATGTTGGCTGGCATCCTGGACCCCACTGTGGGGGAATGCCGGGTCCTGGGCTTCGATACCCGTCGTGAGGCCAAGCAGGTTGCTGCCCGGATTGGCTATATGTCCCAGGGATTTACGCTTTACGATCGACTCAGCGTCAAGGAAAACCTGAGCTTTGCCGCTCGCATCCGGGATGTGCCCGACGAACTCTATCGGGAGCGTTCAGAAAGGTTGCTATCCATGTCGGGGCTTGGCCGCTTTACTGACAGGCCCGCCGCCAAACTGTCCGGTGGCATGCGGAAAAAGTTGTCGCTATGTACCAATCTGGTCCATGAACCGGAGCTGCTGATCCTTGACGAACCGGGGCTCGGCGTCGACCCCCTGTCCCGGCGCCATCTCTGGACCATGCTCGACCGCTTCCGGTCGCAGGGCCTGACCATGGTTGTGGCTACCTCCTACATGGACGAGGCGGAGCGCTGCGACAGGATACTGCTGCTGGAACAGGGCCGCGTTCTTGCGGATGGGTCGCTGGAAGAGCTGCTGAGGCCCGCCGCCGGAAGGGTGTTCACTGTAAATGCTGGAGATACCGGACGAGGCTTGCGGGAGTTGTCCGGCATCCTGGCTCAAATTGACAGCGTCCATTCAGTGCAGTGGTTGCCGGATCACCTGCGACTGGTGATGAACGCGGACATCGCTGAAAACCAGCTCGCCGAGTTATTGCCCGAGGGAACCCACCTGGCGGCGGCCGAGCCCCGGCTCGAGGATCTGTTTGTGCTGCGGACGGACAGGAGGGCCGGCGAGCAGCAGTTTCCGGAATTGGCCCGGCAAGACAGGGGAAAAGAGGAAGGGCTGGTGGCCACCGGCCTGAGCGTCCGCTTCGGACATTTCAAGGCCGTTGACCGGGTGAGTTTCGAGGCGCCATCTGGCGAACTGCTTGCGTTGCTGGGGCCCAACGGGGCGGGCAAGACAACCCTGATCAGGGCCTTGTGCGGGCTGGTGGCCATCGATGAGGGCAACGCCCGGGTGGCCGGGGTGAGCTCCGGCGGGGGTAGCACCGCATTGCGCCGGCAAATTGGTTATATGTCACAACGGTTTTCACTCTATCTGGAACTGACCCCCTGGGAGAATCTCCGCTTCTTTGCCAATGCCTACGGCCTGGCCGGAGGCGCGGCGCGGGCTGCGATCGACTGGGCCAGGGAAGTAACGGGGCTGACAGATATTCCCGACAAGCTCACCGGTGATCTTTCAAGTGCCTTGCGCCAGCGTCTGGCGCTGGCCTGCAGCCTGCTTCACCGGCCCCGGGTCTTGTTCCTTGATGAGCCCACCTCGGGTGTCGATCCCGTCGCCCGGTACCGTTTCTGGCGGGTTATCCGTGAGCTGGCCGCCAGCGGTATGACCGTGCTGGTCACTACCCACTACCTGGAGGAAGCGGCCTATTGTGATCGTTTGGCGTTAATGCTGGACGGGCGGCTGCTTGCACACGGTAGCCGATCATCGCTGAATCATTCGCTCGGCCTCGAAGCCGACGCCACGGTGGAGATGCTCTTCACGGCGGCCATAGAACAGGCGGGAACGGCCAATTCCCGGGCGTTGGGACCATGAAGGCTCATCGGCTTGGAGCCCTCATCGTCAAGGAAAGTCGCGAGCTGATTCGCGACCCGGTTACCATTGCGTTGGCCGTGATCATGCCGCTGATCATGCTTTTTCTGTTCGGCTATGCGGTCAATCTGGATGTGGAACAGGTTGCCGTGGGCATTTACGATCTGGACAACACGCCGGCAAGCCGCGACCTGTCAGCCCGTTTCGACAGCTCACGGTATTTTCAATTAGAGCAGAAAACGACCGATCTCCGCGATCTGGAGTCGGCACTGCAAAGCTCGACCATCAGCATGGGCGTGGTGATTCCAGCCGGCTTGGCCCGGCAACTGCTCAGAGGCGACGAGGCGCCTGTCCAGGTGATCGTGGACGGCGGCTATCCTGTTCTGGGTCGATTGGCATCGGCCTATGCCGAGGCGGTAATCGCAAATTTCCCCGCCCCGCGTCAGAGCGCCGTCCGGGTCCAGGCCAGGGTCTGGTTCAATCCCTCCCTGCGCAGCGTCAATTTCGTCATCCCCGGGTTATTTGCCGTGATCCTGATGGCGTTCCCACCCCTGCTGACCGCCCTGGCGATCGTGCGTGAGAAAGAGACCGGTACGATTGAGCAGATCTATGCATCGCCGGTCACCTCAACCGAGTTTGTTGTCGGCAAGCTGGTGCCCTACGGTCTGGTGGCTTTCCTGGAGATTCTTATGGTCATGGTGGTGGGGTTTGCCTGGTTTCAGGTCCCCATTGCCGGCAGCCCGATACTGCTGCTGACGTCCGCTTTCGTTTATGTGCTGACCACGGTGGGTATCGGCCTGTTGGTCTCATCCCTGGTCCGTACCCAGTTGGCGGCCATGTTGATAACGCTGATTGTCACCTTGATGCCGTCGTTTTTGTTTTCCGGTTTTCTGTTCCCTCTGTTCACCATGCCTCTTGCCCTGCAACTGTATAGCTGGCTTTTCCCTGCCGGTTATTTTATGGAAATCTCCCGGGGCATCGTACTGAAATCAGCCGGCCTTGAAGCCGTTCTGCCAAATCTGATGATGTTGATCGTCTATACGGTCCTGGTATTTGTCTTCGCGGCCTGGCGAATGAAGCAGAAGGTGGCCTGATGGGAATTGCCTTATTTGGTTTGTTGCGCAAGGAGCTCGTGCAGTTCTTTCGTGACCGGTTGATACTGACCCTGATACTTTGGCTTTACACCATTGAAGTCGTCATTTGTGCCGTTGCGCTCAGTTTTGATGTAAGCCACCTGCCCCTGGCGGTGGTGGACGAGGATCGCAGCGCCTTGAGTCGCTCGTTGATCCAGAAATTTGCGGTGAGCGAAACCTTCGACCTGAAATTTCAGGAAACCCGTGTGGCAACCGCCACTGACCTCCTGGAGAAAGGCGATGCCACCATGGTGTTGGTCGTTCCCGCCGGGTTCGAAGGTGCTCTTCTCGCTGGCAAGAGTGCTCAGCTCCAGTTGCTCCAGGACGGCACCAATTCCAACATTGCCGCCAATGCCGTCAATGATGCTCTGCAGATCGTCCAGCGCCAGGAGCGCGAAGCGCTCCCTGCTGCCGGGAAGAAGGGGGTCGCGGTACCCCTGATCCGTATCTGGTATAACCCCGATCTGACAACATCGGGTTTTATCGTGTTATCGATGATTGCTCTGGCCGGTATGATGGTGGGCGTTATTCACCCGGCCGCCTCTATTGTCCGGGAAAAGGAGCGAGGCACTATCGAGCAGCTGCTGGTGACGCCCATTTCCACCCTGGAACTGTTCCTGGCCAAGGTCACACCCACGCTGATCATGGGCGTACTGTCCATCTTTCCGAGTTTGGTGATTGTCAGAGTCTTTGATGTGCCCCTTCAGGGCAGTCTGCTTTTATTTCTGGTGCTGACCGCCATCTTTTTGCTCAGTGCGATTGCGCTGGGCGTACTGATTGCCGCCTACAGCCGGACCCTTCAGCAGGCGTTGCTGCTCTCCTTTTTCGGACTTTTCCCGCTGATGTTCCTGTCGGGCAGTTTGACGCCGGTAGAAGCCATGCCGCCTTTCCTGCAAAGCCTCTCCCTGCTGAGTCCACTGCGTTATTACATGGATATCATCGTCGGTATTTTCCTCAAAGGCGCCGGCCTGGCGGTTCTCTGGGATGAGGCTCTCGCCTTGCTGGTAATCGGTGTCACGCTGTTTATTTTCTCCCTTTGGGTCTTTCGACGCCGGGTACAATGAGATCGGTTGGGTGAGTGCCTGACGTTTGTCGCTACACGGCCAAGAGGATACGGCGCATAGGCATCAGGATTACCGTGATTATTCATTTTCATCAGTAACCTGAATCAATGGGATGGACTCCTCCTCACCTCACCGGCATCTACGTGCCAAAATGGTGAGTGATTTGGCGAGAGTCAGTGGGGCGATTTCATCCATGAACTCAACCATCATCCCTGTGTTGATTTTGCCGAGCGCAAACCGAACAACCAGCTGCATGTCGTCTACGATGGAACCCATTGGTCTCTTGACGAGTTAATGGAACTGATCAAAACCCACGGAGGCGGGTTGCAGGCCGGGTGGTGGACCCAGCGGAAACTGGCGTGGTGTCGGTTTACAGACGACAATGTTCGGGCCAACGCAAAACATGATCCGTTTTGCTGTTCCAAAATCCCACCTATGAAGCGTAAATAGAAACGACAATAACCGGAGGTTGAATGAGCAGGGAGCAAGACAGAACCACTCGCTATCAGGAAGGCAGTCTCACCCTGCCAGGAACCGTCATGCTGGGTACCGGCGTCATGATAGGCGCTGGTATTTTTGCGTTGACCGGACAGATGGCACAGATGACGGGCGTTCTGTTCCCCCTGGCGTTTCTGGCGGCCGCCGTGATCGTCAGCTTCAGTGCTTATTCCTACATCAAAATTTCCGATGCGTACCCGTCTGCGGGCGGTATCGGCATGTACTTACACAAGGCCTACGGAAACCGGCTGCCGACCGCATTTAACGCCTTGCTGATGTACTTTTCCATGGTGATCGCCCAGAGTTTTCTGGCCCGCACGTTCGGCTCCTACACCATGCAGCTCTTCGGTGGCGACGAAAGCGGGCGAATGGTGCCCATTCTCGGGGTGTCACTGATCCTGGCAGCGTTTCTCATAAATCTGCTGGGTAACCGGATGATTCAGGGTGTGGCTTCCTTTATCGGCGTCCTGAAAATCGGCGGCATACTGATTTTCGGGTTGGTGGGGGTATGGGTCGCCGACTCCATATCGGTTGACTTCTCGAATCCCGGAGAGGCCGGAACTGTGGGCAACTTCCTTGGAGCAACCGCGCTCGGAATTCTAGCTTTCAAGGGCTTCACCATACCATTACCAACAGCGGCTCCGAAGTAATAGACCCCAAGCGGAACGTAGGACGGGCGATCATTATTTCCATTGCAGCCTGCGTGGTGATCTATACGTTGGTGGGCTGCCGGACTTCGCAGAGGAACTCAACTACGGGGTCGATCTATCAACCATCTGACGGCGGTATCAGGTTGGTGGGGTGAGAGAGCTCAATCAACCATTAAATCCGTATACCCAAGTTTTTTTTCTACTCGGATGAGGGCGATCCGCGCGAGCCACCGCATATCCACGTTTTCAAGGCGGCTCGGAAGCCAAGTTCTGGCTCGCCCCCGAGGTGAGCCTAGCCCGCAACGACGGCTATGATGCGAAGACCTTGCGCAAGATCACTACCCTGGTGGTCACCCACCGGGACCAACTGGAGAGGGCCTGGCATGACTACTTCGCCTAAGCACGTGTCCTTCGACGCCGATAGCTTCTGGGTCGAACTCAGCGACGGACGCACAATCGGCGTGCCGCTGGCGTGGTTTCCGCGCTTGCTCAACGCTACCCCCGAACAACTTGCTGACTACGAGCTGAGTCCCCGGGGTATCCATTGGGATGCCCTGGACGAGGATATTTCCATCGAGGGAGTGCTGGCCGGTCGAGGCGATCAGACCCGCCGCCGCCAGGCGGTCGCCTGATCCCTTCATAGCGCCGCCACTGTGGCGCTGTGAGAGCCGTTCCTCTCTAATCCTGCCCAATGTATCGATTGATGCCTTTGTCGCCTGTGGACGCCCTATGAGGCTTTATGGCGGTACTGGAATTTGGGGCCGCTAAGGTCGCCGATCACCCCCGCCTACCGATGCCCGATGAATCATTACCGGAATACTCGTGCATGGTCCGGCTGGCGCTGATCTACCGCGAACCGCTCTGGAATAGGGCATACAGCCGTAATGGTCCCTTTGCTGCATTGGGCGCTCGCGAGTACTCGTGCATCCGGCAATCGTAATGCCGCTTGATTGGTGGATGGCCGGAATTGTGCCCCGATATTGCCGCTGACCGGCTGATTGATCGATATCATGTAACGCATTATCCCTGCTCGCCTGTATTGCTTTGCTGGTACTTAACCACTAGTCTGTATTCATTGAATACAGCAATACAAAGCAGGTGAAGGAATGGAAACCAAGACAGTGACCGTCAGGCTGCCATTGCCGGAGTTCAAGAAGCTAGATGACCTGGTAAGGCAGCGCCGCCAGGCAACAGGCGATGCTGTAACCAAGTCAGAAGTGATGCGTGAAGCATTGGCGGATCTAATAAAGCGCCAAGGCTAGGCCAAGTGGCCCCGCGATAGGGGATTATTGTGAACGTGACGGCGCCAGCGCCGATTCCGCAGGAGATAAGAAGAAGTGACCGAGCAGCTAGACCATGCGTGTGACACGCTGCACCGCCTGCAAGCGCTATTCGACAGCATTGCGACAGGTTCACCAGCGCATAGCCGCCTGGCGGCCCTTGCCGAAATCGGCAGCGAGATCGCAGCCCGTGAGGCAGAGGATTTGTTGCTGGCAGCGGAGTCCGCTGCCGCATAAACGAGTGCCCGGCCCCGGGGGCAACCGGGGCCGGGCTTACACCTTGGCGAACGTTTGAGGAGACCGCCAAAATGCAGAGCAAGTCTACCACTACTGGACCATTAACCGCTGCCGAATTGGCTGCAATGATGGCCATCCTGGAAGAATTCCGCGACTACCCACTATCACCCGTTGCACTGGCATTAGCCGCACGCCTTGCCCGCCTGGAGGCCCAGCAATGAAGCTGTCTCGACTCGACCCCGACATGACCGCCGAACAGGCAGCCGCCGCCGTCCTGAGCGTCGGAGATACGCGCTCGAAGGAATACCATGAGGGGCTGGAGAACAGGCTCGACTGGCACCTTCATGGCAAACCCAAGGATGCCGGATTCTGCCGTTGCCCCTATGCGATGGGGACCGCCCAGGCTGACGCATGGCTTGCCGGGCAGGATCGGGCTGATTTCGAGATTCAGCGCTACCAGACTGAGGAGGCCCAGCTATGAACCAGCGTCCCGAACTATCCGATGACTTCCGCGACAATGTGCGCACCTGGAAGCACAAAGGCAACCTGTTTGGCGGCATCGACCTGCTGGAATATCCGAATGGCGACATCGAGCCGGTAGTGGCTGATTACACAGACCTTCGTGGCCGGCAGATAAGCGGGGGCCGGTATCAGACATGGCAGGAAGCGTTCGCCGCCTTTGGTGCCGCACTGGACAAGAACGAGCAGAGGGAAGCATGAACCAGCGCCCGGAAGACCTGACAGACGACGAGCTACGCGCCCTGTGCAACGAGCTGACCGACCGCATCGATGCGCTGGACAACGATAGCGACGGCGCACCGGATGCCCTGGTTGAGCAGTGGGCTCAGGCCAACCGCGAGGAAAGCCGCCGTGATGCCCTGGCCGCACGTAAGGCAGGCCGCTACAGCGTGACGCTTGACGCGGATGGGCAGGAGATCGAATACGAGCTACGAGCCACGAACGAAGCTGACGCCAAGGTTGAGGTCGAGTCTGGTGTCGAGGCGATGAGCAAGGTGAGCGGCATGACCGTTACTGTTAAGCAGATCAACGGCCCTATCACTGAATAACCGTCCGTCCAGGCCACGATCTGCTGACCCTTCAATTCAAGCTCATCGTCGGCGCTGAACCTGAATGCCAGGGGTGGTGGGTCAGCGGCTGACCGGGTGCTGGGGAGCGTGACCACACCACGCTTTCCCGCCTTGCCCTTCGGCGTACGGTATCGCCAGACCCGCTGCTATCAACTGATCGCCCAGACTCTCGCCATCGACGTATACGTCAGCAATCAACCGGAAGAACGAACCGCGCTTGATCTGGCGTAGCTCGATACGCTCAGCGTCTCGCAGGCGCTCGACTACGTAAACACGGGCGTCCGCTGCCAATGTCTTCTCTCTCGCCTTATCGGCCTCAGTATCGCAGCGTGATCGGCGTTCAGGGGCGTTGATGCCGGCAACGCGAATCTTGATGCGCTCGCCAATAACTGGCGGCCACCCCTCCACATTGGCGGTAAAGGTATCGCCGTCGTATATGGCGACGACTTCGCTCACCGTGGCGCTGCCGTAGTCGGCCAGAGCGAGCGTGGGAATAAGGGTGGCAAATGCTAGGAGTCTTTTCATAAGCTCAGAGTAATATCACCGGCTCGACTATCCACCTCCCCCGGGCTGGATGCAGGGGGCACCCAGATGGCACATCGCGCACAGTTGCCGCGCATCAATCATATCTTGGGCGGGAGAGGTGCCTACAACGCCCAGCAAGACGCGCTATCCGCTGCTACCTACCGGGATGAAGGGAAAGCACCCACAAGGCCGTATCG
>NZ_FOPY01000022.1 GCF_900113605.1 Modicisalibacter xianhensis | reverse complement strand
CGGGGCAGTCCCATTGACGGACTGATAGCGGCATGGCGTCGGCAAGGTGACCACAGGCGTGGCAACGCTTGCTCGAAGGGTAGAACTTGTCGATCTGGACAAAAGAACGCCCGTACCACTGCGCCTTGTACGCCAGCATCGTCGTGATCTGATGCCAACCCACGTTGCTGATGGCTTTCGCCAGTGAGCGGTTCTTGAGCAGGTTCTTCACTTGCAGACTTTCCGCAGCGACGACTTGGTTTTCGTGAATGAGCTGCGTGGTCAGCTTGTGAGCAAAATCCAGACGCTGGTCGGCGATCCTGGCGTGAATGCGCGCCACTTTCAGTTTGGCCTTGGCGCGATTGGCGCTGCCCTTCTGCTTGCGCGAAAGGTGGCGCTGAGCGCGGGCCAGCGTCTTCTCGGACTGCTTGAAGTAGTGGTGGCTGTTGACCTTCTTCCCGCCGCTGGTGATGACCGCATGAGTCAGCCCCAGGTCGATACCCGTCTCTTGCTTGCTGAACGGCAATGCCGCCACGTCTTCCTCGACAAGAAGGGAGACGTGGTAGCGTTCCGCGCTGTCCTTGCTCACCGTGACACTGGAGGGGGTGCCGGTGAAACGCCGGCTCCAGCGGATCGTCAGCGGTTCCTTGTGCTTGGCCAGCTTGATCTGCCCGTCGCGGTACGAAAAACCGCTGGTCGTGTAGCGAACCGATTGACGGGCATGCTTTTTCTTGAAGGTCGGATACTTGGCTCGACCCTGAAAGAAGTTCTTGAATGCGGTATCCAGGTTCCGTAGCGATTGCTGAAGGCAGACATTCGACACCTCCTGAAGCCACAGCGTTTCCGGCTGCTTTTTCAGTGCGGTAAGCTGCTTCGCGGTGTCGTTGTATCCGACGCGTTTCTGCGTCTCGTACCAGGCATCTGTGCGCACTTTCAGGAAATGGTTGTAAACGTACCTCGCACACCCGAACGTCCGGGCAAGCTGTTCGGCTTGCTCGGGTGTCGGGTAGAAACGGTATTTGTAGGCACGCTGTACAGTAATCATGCTTCATAGCATAACGTGCTATATCCAACGCATCAAACAAGAACCGCTGTCGCGGTACGCGCTATCCTCCTCGCACTAAAAGTACGAGGTTTGCCGCGCTCTTTGATCAAGTGGAGCAGGCATCGTCGATAACGTGGCTAGGCATTAGCCAGCCCAGCCACGGCAAGACACGGCCCTCGGCTCCCACAGTAAAGCAGCGGAGAAGCGCCATTCTACAAGCGATTGTCTAGCCAGTTTATGTACAGTATTCTGTACATAAATGACATCCCGCTCAGGAGCACTTTATGGACGCCATCAGCTACACCGCAGCGCGAACTCATCTAGCCAAAACCATGGAACAGGTCTGTGAAGACCATTCACCCATCATTATTACCCGCAGCAAAGCGCAGTCGGTGGTCATGATCTCTCTTGAGGACTACGAAGCATTGCAAGAGGCTGCGTACCTGCTTCGTGCACCGAAGAATGCCCGTCGGCTATTGGAGTCTGTCGCCGAACTGGAGCAAGGCAATGGCCAGGAGAAGGAACTCCTTGAATGAAGCTGCTCTTCTCCAAGAATGCATGGGAAGACTATCTGTACTGGCAAAAGACCGACATAAAGACGCTTACCCGGATCAATAAGTTAATCAAGGAAACCCAGCGTGAGCCATTCGAAGGCGTCGGTAAGCCTGAACCTCTCAAGCATAGCCTGGCGGGTTACTGGTCCCGGCGAATCAACGAAGAAGACCGAATGGTCTACAAGGTCACGGATGATGCACTGCTTATCGCTCAGCTTCATTATCACTACTGAGACATGATGATGTTGCCTTAGGAAGAGCTTAGGTTGCGCTAGCCGGCCTAGCCACGGCAAGACACGACGCTCGACTGCCGTGGTGAGCCAGGAAGGTGGACTCCTCTATTTCCAGTCCAGCGGCGCGAAGCTGGGCCTTGAAATCCTCTTCGTAGGTGACACGGCCAAAATCGATGCTCGTCACCCGTTTTAGTACGGGCTTGAGCTTTTCCATCCAACGGGATGGCCGCGTCTGGATGGTTTGCGTGAAGAATATGCGCCCGTCCGGGCGCAAAAGTCCGCAGCAATGCCGCAGCGCCTGTTCAGGCTCGGGCAGGAGCATGAAGCTCGCCGAAAAGTAGATGGCATCGTACGGCCCGCCCCGATGCTGATAGACCGATTCGAGAGAGACCTTGGCATGGTCAGCCAATGGCGATGCCGCCAGCCTTTCGTGGGCACGCTTTATGTAGTCGGCATCGATGTCGATACCCGTCACCTGAAGGCGCTTTTGCGTCACCAAATCGGTATTGGCCAGTAATGCCCCTGCCGTGCCGATCCCCACATCCAGCATGGTGGCCCCCTCGGGCATGCGATTCAGCACGTGTGCGTACCATTGCGAAGTGAGCCTGAGGATAAGCGTGTCGTAGATGAGGCTGCGCATCGTGCTTCCTTGCTCCTTGGTTGTCTTGATCCCGGTCAAATGAAAGTCAGCAAAGTTCGGTTTCCCCGAATTTTCCAGCCATTCGACTATTGTCCGGCCGATTCTTGCCGATAAAGCGCAGAGCCACGCCATACCCGATTCGATGGAGAATTGACCCGATGACCCAAGAGACTCCTACCGTAGTCGCCGACATCATGATCCGCGACATCGTCACGCTTCGTCTCGAGCAGACGCTCAATGACGGTAACGAGACCATGCGGGAACACAAGATACGGCATCTGCCGGTGCTCGACGAACAGGGCCATCTGGCGGGATTGCTCAATCAGAAGGTCGTGCTGCGCGAAGCGTTGCGCATCACCGATACCTACGGCTCGAAGCGCTTGAGCAAGCATCTCGGGCGGATCCCGCTTGCCGAGGCCATTTCCCGGGACGTGCTCACCCTATCGGCCGACACGCCTCTCGCCGACGCCGGTCGGCAACTGTTGGCCCATCGTCAGGGCGCCATGCCGGTGCTCGACGGCGAAGGTCGCCTGGTCGGCATTGTTTCTTCCGTGGACTTTGTACGCCTGGCCGTCACGCTGCTCGACAACGGGCAGGAATGAGCAAGTACCAAGGCAAAACGCCCCCGAGCCGGAAAACCGACTCGGGGGCGTTGCTACCCGATACATGACGATCAGGCTGAGGTTACGGCCGCTCCCGCCTTGGCAGCGCGCGCCGCGTGCAGCTTCTTGTAGCTTTCGATCAGGCGCTGGTGTCGGTCGATGCCTTCCAGCTTCAAGCTGGTGGGCGTCAGGCCATGGAAGCGTACCTCGCTGGTGACCGAGCCGACCACGGCGTCCATGGTCTCGTCACCGAACATGCGCCGCAGGTTATACAGGTAATCCTCGAGCGCCAGCTCGTCGTCCAGGGTGATTTCCAGCACCGCCTGCATCGCCTGGTAGAACAGACCACGCGCGACGGTGTTGTCGTTAAACTGCAGGAACATCGCGACGTGATCCAGTGCTTCTTCATGCTGCTGTAGCGCCAGATGGATCAGCAGCTTCAATTCCTGAATGGTCAGCTCGGACCAGACGGAGTTGTCGTCGAACTCGATGCCGATCAGCGTGACGATTTTCATCTGCTCGTCGAGTTCGCTCTCTTCCAGGCGTTCGAGCAGCTCGGCCAGTTGCGCGTCGTCCAGCGAATGCAGGTTGAGGATGTCCTCGCGGAAGGCCAGTGCCATGTTGGTGTTGTCCCAGACCAGGTCTTCCACGGGATACACCTCGGAATAGCCCGGCACCAGGATGCGGCACACCGGCGCGCCCAGGTCCTCGTGAACGGCCATGTAGGCTTCCAGGCCCATTTCCGAGAGAATCCCGAACAGGCGCTCCGCTTCTTCGTCATTGGTACCCGAGAAATCCCACTCGCAGAACTCGACGTCGGAGCGCGAACTGAAGAAGCGCCAGGAAATCACCCCCGACGAATCGATGAAGTGCTCGACGAAGTTGTTCGGCTCAGCCACCGCCTGGGAGTTGAAGGTGGGCGGCGGCAGATCATCCAGTCCTTCGAAGCTGCGCCCCTGCAATAGCTCGGTCAGGCTTCGCTCCAGCGCTACCTGCAGGCTGGGATGTGCGCCGAAGGAAGCAAACACGCCGCCGGTACGCGGATTCATCAGCGTGACGCAGGCCACCGGGAACTGACCGCCGAGCGAGGCGTCCTTGACCAGCACCGGGAAGCCCTGGGCCTCCAGCGCCTCGATGCCCTCGACAATGCCGGGGTATTTCGCCAGTACCTCGTCGGGCACGTCGGGCAGCACGATTTCTTCCTCGATGATCTGCTTCTTCACTGCGCGCTCGAAGATCTCCGACAGGCACTGCACCTGCGCCTCGGCCACCGTGTTGCCGGCGCTCATGCCGTTACTGAGGTAGAGGTTCTCGATCAGATTGGACGGGAAATAGACCGTCTCGCCGTCAGATTGGCGCACAAAGGGCAGCGAGACGATACCGCGATCCGCCCGGCCGGAGTTGGTGTCGATCAGGTGCGAGCCGCGCAGCTCGCCGTCGGGGTCGTAGATGGCCCGGCAGTGATCGTCCAGGATGCCGTCCGGCAACGCGTCGTTCGGCCCTGGCTGGAACCATTCCTCGTCCGGGTAATGAACGAACGCACTGCCCGCGATCTCCTCGCCGAAGTACTGATCGTTATAGAAGAAGTTGCAGGAGAGACGCTCGATGAACTCGCCCAGCGCCGAGCACAGCGCAGCTTCCTTGGTGGCGCCCTTGCCGTTGGTGAAGCACATCGGCGAGGCGGCGTCGCGAATGTGCAGCGACCAGACGTGCGGCACGATATTGCGCCACGAGGCGATCTCGATCTTCATGCCGAGATCCTCGAGGATGCCGGTCATGTTGGCAATGGTCTGCTCCAGCGGCAGGTCCTTACCTTCGATCCAGGTGTTCTCGCCTTCGACAGTGCCACCCATCAGCAATGCCTGGGCGTCTTCGTCGATGTTATCGACCACCTCGATCTGGAACTCGGGGTTGTTCTGAATCACCCGCTTGACCGAGCAGCGCTCGATGGAGCGCAGGATGCCCTGGCGGTCCTTGTCGGAAAGGTCATTCGGCAACTCGACCTGGATACGGAAGATCTGGTTGTAGCGGTTTTCCGGGTCGACGATGTTGTTCTGCGACAGGCGGATATTCTCGGTAGGAATATCCCGCGCATTGCAGTACACCCGCACGAAGTAGGCTGCACAGAGCGCCGACGAGGCCAGGAAGTAGTCGAACGGCCCCGGCGCGGAGCCATCGCCCTTGTAGCGGATCGGCTGATCGGTGATGACGGTAAAGTCGTCGAACCTGGCTTCCTGGCGCAGGTTCTCGAGATAGTTGACCTTGATTTCCATAAGCGGGAGCCGGGTTGATGGCTTTCTGGGGAGTCGTGGACGTGTGGCCAGCCATTATCCTGATTTTGCCGCCCGGCGTCTTGGGGGTGAGCGAAAAACTCATTTGCCCGAAGCCGGCAAGATTCGTGTCGCGATGACGTACCTTGAAACGAGCGATGTCATTGCAACTAGACTGACTCCATATCTTGCGTTTGCGCGAGTTTTTCGAGACTCAAGGAAAGGAGACCGCCATGTCACTGACGCCTTCCAACATGATCGACCTGGGCTCGCCGATGCCGGAGTTTCGGCTGCCCGACCCCGAGGGAAACGAGATTTCCAGCGAGCAGTACGGTGGCCATCCACTATTGGTCGCGTTCATCTGCAATCACTGCCCGTTCGTGCAGCATATTGCCGACAGCTTCGCGGACTTTGCCAATGAGTACATCGAAAAGGGCATGATGGTCATCGCCATCAACAGCAACGATTTCCACGCCCAGCCGGACGACAGCCCGGAGCGCATGCGCAAGGAAGCGATAGCCCACGGCTACAGCTTCCCCTACCTGGTGGACGAAAGTCAGGAAGTGGCGCGCGCCTTCGAGGCGGCGTGTACACCGGACTTTTTCCTGTTCGACAGCGAACACCAGCTGGCCTATCGCGGGCAGTTCGATGGCACCCGCCCCGGCAAGGGTACACCGACCGGCAAGGATCTACGCGCCGCCGCCGATGCGTTGCTGGCGGGCAAGCAGCCGGACGCCAACCAGAAGCCCTCAATGGGCTGCAATATCAAGTGGAAGTGAGCCACTGACCAGAGCAAGCCGAGCGATTGCTGGCAACCGACGACGGCCAAGGCGTATATTAGCGATTTGGCCAGGCGGCTCGCTCATGCAATCCCACCTCGAACAGCGCGCACTGAAAATCTCCATTGCCATGACGCTGTTCGTCGCCGGCCTTGGCGTCGCCCTGGGTCTGCTGGCCGGCTCGCAATCCATTCTCTTCGATGGGATGTTTTCCTCCATCGACGCGGCCATGTCGGGACTCGCCCTGCTGGTGTCCCGGCTGGCCGTGCGTGAGGCCAGTGAACGTTTCCAGCACGGCTACTGGCATTTCGAACCGATGGTGGCAGCCTTCAATGGTGCCGTACTGACGCTACTTTGCTGCTATGCCTTTCTGAATGCCATCCAAGGGCTGCTCGAAGGCGGGCGCGACCTCGCCTTTGGCGCGGCCATTGCCTATGCCGTCGTGGTTACCGGTGTCTGCTTCGGCATGTATGTCTTCGAGAAAGGGATCAATCGCGAGGCGGATTCCGAATTCCTGCGCATCGATACGCAAAGCTGGCTGATGGCAGCCTTGATCACGTCTGCGCTACTGGTCGCCTTCGTCATTGCCGCGCTTCTGGAAGGCACGGCCCTGGCCCACTGGACGCCTTATGTGGATTCGCTGCTGCTGGCAGTACTGACAGTCTGCTTCCTGCCGGTGCCGCTGGGCATCGTGCGCCGCGCCATGAAGGAAGTGTTCCTCATCGCGCCGAGCCACATCGATCAGGAGGTTCACGATGCCATGCAACAGGTCATGCAACGCGACGGCCTGCTCGACTATCACAGCCATGTCGCCAAGACCGGGCGCGGTCATTTCATCGAAATCCATATCATCACCCGCAAGGATTTCGCCTCGCAGCGTGGCATGGCCGAACTCGACGAGATTCGCGAGGAAATCGCCGCCAACCTGAGCATCCCGCCGCAACATCGCTGGTTCACGGTGGCCTTTACCGCTGATCCGCGCTGGGCTTGACCCCGGGGCGGTGCCCTCCATCACCGTCATGTCGCCGCCCCGTAACACAACATGGTCCATACTCTGCTCTGCAACCGTTTTCAGGAAGCAGACAGCGAGTCGAACCATGCACAACAAGCCCCCTCTCTCCACTCCCCTTGGCCTGATCGCTTTGCTTGCCATGGCCTGCCCGACCTGGGCCGAGACCGACAATGCCTCGGTGATCGCTGCCACCGAGCACATCACCCTAGGGCCGCGCCCTTTGTTTCTCGTTCAGGACATGGACGAGCAGACCCAGCGCTCGCGCGAACTCAAGTCCAGGCTGCTGAACTGTGCCGCCCAGCGCAGCGACTGGCAGCGCACGGACTTTTCCATCGCCCATCGCGGGGCGCCGCTGCAGTTTCCCGAGCATACGAAAAAAGCCTACATTGCCGGGGCACAGATGGGCGCTGGCATTCTCGAGTGCGACGTGACCTTTACCGCCGACAAGGAACTCGTCTGCCGCCACTACCAGTGCGACCTGCATGCCACCACGAACATCCTGGCAACGAACCTGGCACAGAAGTGCAGCGTGCCGCCCGAATTCGACCAGAACGGCGAATTGACCAACGCCTCGGCAGTGCAGTGCTGCACCAGCGACATTACCTTGGCCGAGTTCAAGACACTCAAGGGCAAGATGGAAGGTGCCGATACCGAGGCGCGCAGCCTCGAAGCCTACATGAATGGTACGCCCAACTGGCGAACCGATCTGTACGCCCAGCGCGGCACGCTGATGACCCATGCCGAGAGTATCGAGCTGTTCAAGGCCATGGGCGTGAAGATGACACCGGAGCTCAAGGCCCCGAGCGTGGCGATGCCCTTCGACGGCATGTCACAGGCCGACTATGCGCAGAAGCTGGTCGATGAGTACCGGGCGGCCAACGTTGCGCCAAGCGACGTCTATCCGCAATCGTTCGAGCTGGAGGATGTGCGCTACTGGATCGAGCATGCGCCCGAATTCGGCAAGCAGGCCGTCTACCTCGATGATCGCTATGATGAGGAAGGCTTCGACCATGCCAATCCCGACACCTGGGAGCCCAGCATGCAGGCGTTGGCCGACGAGGGCGTGAACATCATTGCCCCGCCGCTATGGATGCTGCTGGCTTCCACCCCTGACGCGGACGAATCCGGCAGCCGCATCGTACCGTCGGTCTATGCTGAACGCGCCAAACAGGCAGGACTCGATATCATCGCCTGGAGTTTCGAGCGCTCGGGCCCGCTGAGCGAGGACGGCCAGTGGTATCACCGCACCACGGACGATGTGATCGATAGCGACGGTGACAAGCTGCTGACGCTGGACGTGCTGGCCCGCGACGTGGGTGTAATGGGGCTGTTCTCGGACTGGCCTGCCACCGTGACGTTCTACGACAACTGCATGAACGTCGGAACCTGAGTTCTTATCGTCTCGCATGCGCTCCTTTCGGACTGAATGGAGCGCATGAGCAAACTTTTCATACCCTGCACACCAGCCAAATCCACGGCAGCCATTCAGCCGATGCGTTACCCTCGGTAAACATTCATTTCGTGGGGACTCCGCTCCATGAGCCGGCGTATCGTGATCATCCAAGGCCACCCCGACGCGAGCGAGTCCCATCTGTGCCACGCGTTGGCCGAGCGTTATCTGCAAGGCGCCAAGACCACCGGGCATGAGGTGCGTGTGATCGGCGTCGCGACGCTGGATTTTCCGTTACTACGCAGCCAGAAAGCCTGGCAGGAAGGGGCACTGCCCGACGCATTGCGATCCGCCCAGGAAGCCATTGTCTGGGCCGAGCATCTGGTACTGGTCTTTCCCTTGTGGCTCGGCGATATGCCGGCACTGTTCAAGGGCTTTCTCGAACAAGTCATGCGCCCTGGCTTCGCCTTCGAGTATGAGGAAGGCAACCCGTTCGGTCGCAAGGGGTTACGGGGCCGCTCGGCGCGCGTGATAGTGACGATGGGCATGCCCGCGCTGATCTATCAGCACTTCTACCGTGCGCATAGCGTCAAGGCACTGGAACGCAACATTCTCGGTTTCGTCGGTATCACGCCCATCGAGGAGACACTGATCGGTCAGGTCGAGTCGATGAACGACAAGACGCGCGCCAACTGGTTCGACAAGCTTTACGAGATGGGTCGCTGGGGCAAGTGAGCAGGGCCTTGCTCTCAGCGTCCCCCGGTAACGTCGATTATCGTGCCGGTTGTGTAGGATGCCGCATCGGACAGCAGCCAGAGAATCGCCTGCGCCACTTCGTCGGCCCGTCCGCCACGCTTCATGGGCACCGACTCCTTGAGCCTGTCGACTCGTCCCGGCTCGCCGCCACTGGCATGGATATCGGTATAAATGATGCCGGGCCTGACGGCATTGACGCGGATACCCTCATCGGCCAATTCCTTGGCCAACCCCAGCGTGAAGGTGTCGATGGCTCCCTTGGTGGCCGCGTAATCGACATACTCGTTCGGGGCGCCCAGGCGAGCCGCAACGGAGGAGAGATTGACGATGGCGCCGCCCTGCCCACCGTGCGCCGTCGACATGCGTCGGATGGCCTCGCGGGCGCAGAGAATGCTGCCGGTGACATTGACCGCGAGGATGCGCGACAGTCTTTCGGCGTCCATGTCCTGAACGCGCATCTGGCGTTCGAGGATGCCGGCGTTGTTGACCAGTGCCGTGACCGGGCCCAGGCGTTCGTCCGTAGTGCGAAAAAGCTGCAGGATATCGGTTTCGTTGCCAACATCAGCCGCTACCGCGATGGCGGTACCGCCGTGCTGCTCGATCTCGTCGACGACGGCCTGTGCCGCCGCCTCATTGCCCCGGTAACTGAGACAGACACGGTAGCCTGCCGCCGCCCCTAGCCGTGCCGTGGCGGCCCCGATGCCCCGGCTGCCGCCGGTGACAATCATCACGTTATCCATCGCTAGTCCTTATATATTTTGCTGACGCTCAGTGCTGGACGCCGAAGACGCTTTTCAGGTAATTGACGTAGCCACTGTCGCGCGACATGGTCTTGCCCGGCTCGTCGGAAATCTTGGCCACCGGCTGGCCATTGCACGACACCATCTTGAGGACGATGTTCATCGGCTTGACGCCCGGTACGTCACAGGTGAGGTTGGTGCCGATCCCGAAGCTGGTACGTATGCGGCCATCCAGTGCGGTCTTGATGGACATGGCCTTGTCGAAGGTCAGGGCGTCGCTGAAGATCAGCGTCTTGGTCATCGGATCGATGCCCAGCGACTCGTAATGGCGAATGCACTTTTCGGCGAACACCAACGGGTCGCCACTGTCGTGGCGCAGTCCATCGAAGAGCTTGGCGAAGTACAGGTCGAAATCGCGCAGGAAGGCATCCAGGGTAATCGTGTCGGTCAGGGCGATGCCCAGGTAGCCGCGATACTCCTGAACCCAGGCTTCCAGCGCCGTACGCTGGCTGTCGATCAGGCGACTGCCCAGTTGCTGGTGCGCCATGACCCATTCATGCGCCATGGTGCCCATCGGGCAGATGTCATGGCGGCGCGCGATATCGACGTTGCTGGTACCGACGAAGTTACCGGGAAACTCTTTTAACAGCACCTCGACGATGGCTTCGTGCACGGGCTGGGAGAGGCGCCGCCGCGTGCCGAAGTCAGCCAGGTTGAATCCCGCCAGTTGCTCCTCGGTATACTGACTGCGCAACAGCTCCATCTTGTGACGCAGTTGTCTCACTGCCTGGTCGATGGTGACGTCAGGATAAAGCGAACGGTTACGCACTTCGCTGATGATTGCCAGGATCACGATCTCGAACAGAATGCTGTGCGACCATGGCCCGTCGATGACGATGCACAGCTCGCACTCTTCCATGTAGACGTCGACGTATTCCGGACGAAAGCGGAACAGCTCCAGGAAGCGGATGAAATCCGGCGACATATAGGGGAAGGTGCTTAGGTACGCTGACTCCTCGGGCGCCAGGCGCACCGAGGCCAGATAGTCGATCTGCTCACGGATCTCGTCGATATAGGGCTCGAGATCTTCGGCATTACGGCTGCGAAACTCCCACGTCACACTGGCATTGGGATACTTGTGATGCACCCCCTGCATCATGGTCACCTTGTACCAGTCGGTATCCAGCAGGGAGGTGATGATCGGTCCCTGGGTACGGTAGGTCGCAGTCAACGTCGTCTCCGATAGGCAGTCCATGTTTCCCTTGAGTGTACACGTCCTGCCCGCTCGGTTCCGAACTGTCTCCTCCGCCTAGTCAGGCCAGGTGCGGCGTTAGCCACTGCTTGAGCTGCGACGCCTGCATCGCCCCCGCCTGGCGTGCCACTTCCTTGCCACGCTGGAGGACGATCAGGGTCGGGATGCTGCGGATGCCGAAGCGTCCCGCCAGTGCCTGCTCGGCTTCGGTATCCAGCTTGGCGAAGCGCATGCGCGGCTCCAGTTCACCAGCTACCTGGCCGAAGATCGGCGCCATCATCTTGCATGGCCCGCACCAGCTCGCCCAGAAGTCCACCACGACCGGCAACTCGCTGCGACTGACAATGGCATCGTAGTTGGCCGACGTCAGGTCGATGGGTGCTCCCGTGAACAGGGACTGCTTGCACTTGCCGCAACTGGGCGCGTCGTCGAGACGCGCCCGCTGGACCCGATTCATCGCACGGCAATGCGGACATGCCAGCAACAGGGCCTCACTCATTGTGTCACTCCAGACAGTGATTTTTCGGGAATATGATGGCGATACGTCATGACATCAAGCCACATGCCGTTACTGCGGACGGTGATGCATGGGCTCCGCCTTCTGCCGTGCAGGCGGCCCGAACCCGAAATAGCCGGCAACCAGGGTGTTGAGCAGATGCAGCCAGATATCGTTGCCGTAAATCGGCGCCAGTCCGAACAGGACGTTGGTGACAGGGAAAAGCCCCAATATGGTCAGTGCGCCGAAAATGACCGTGTTGGCCCGTGCATAGCTCACTGCCGCCCCGAAGCTCTTGGCTGCAATGATGCCCCATACCCCAATAGCCAAGTGCACCAGGTTGTGCCAGAGGTTGACCGGAAAGATACCCAGCAACTGGCCATGCCCCGTATCTGCCGGAAGCGCCTCAGGGGCTTCCGGGGGAGTCACCAGCCCGGGGATAAACCCCATGATGCCGACCAGGACATAAACGATACCGAAGATGAGCGCGAATTTTTTAACCATGTCGGTTCCCTCCTCATGGATGTGTGATGCCACTCCGACAGGCTAGCAATCCTGGGCAGTACGTCACCTGCAAAAGCCTCTGACGAGCGCAAACAACGCCAAACATGACAAGGAGTTACCTTACCTACAAGTTGGGTGACACGGCGCAATGCGAGTTCACCCAAGTGCGTCATCGCGGTAACTCGACGACACGTAACCCGTGCCAAATACGACTACCCTGACCTCGAGACCCTTGTTCCCAACGCTTCAGCCCAAGGACGACACCATGCCTGAACGTTATCGAGACTTGCAGTTGCTGCCTCTCGCCGGGGAATGGCGTGAGGGCAGCAACGAACGTACCCGGGATGTACTGAATCCCTATGACCAAGGCACTCTGCTGACGTTGTGTCAGGCCGACCGGAACGACATGGACGCCGCCTATCGCAAGGCCAGGGAAGTCCAGCCGGAGTGGGCGGCCATGGGACCGGCGGCGCGTGCCGAGGTCATGCTGCGTGCCGTCGGCATCCTGGATGCGCGACGTGACGAGATCGCCGACTGGCTGATTCGCGAAGCCGGCAGCACCTATCTCAAGGCCCAGCTCGAGATCGATCTGGTACGCGCCGTGACCCTGGAAGCGGCCAGCATGCCCAGCCGCGTACACGGGCATATCTTGCCATCGGAAATTCCAGGCAAGGAAAGCCGGGTCTATCGCGAGCCGCTGGGCGTGGTCGGGGTGATCAGCCCGTGGAACTTTCCCCTGCAGCTATCGCAGCGCTCGGTCGCCCCCGCGCTGGCTGTGGGCAATACGGTCGTCATCAAGCCGGCCAGCGACACGCCGCTGACCGGCGGGCTTCTTCTGGCGCGCATCTACGAGGAAGCGGGGTTGCCTGCAGGCGCATTGAGCGTGGTCGTCGGGCCCGGCTCGGAAATCGGCGACGCCTTCGTCGAGCATCCAATTCCCAAGCTGATCTCGTTTACCGGCTCCACCCCTGTCGGCAAGAACATCGGCAAGCTGGCCACTGGCGGCGACTGCATCAAGCATGTCGCGCTGGAGCTGGGGGGCAACGGACCGTTGGTGGTCCTCGACGATGCCGATATCGACCGGGCCGTCGATGGGGCGATCGCAGGCAAGTTCCTGCATCAAGGTCAGGTATGCATGGCGGTGAACCGAATCATCGTCGCCGACGCGTGCCATGATGCCTTTGTCGAACGCTTCGTCGAGCGTGCTCGCCAACTGCCTATCGGCGATCCAACCCGGCAGGACACCGTAATCGGACCGATCATCAATGCCAAGCAACTGGACTCGCTGCGCGACAAGATCAAGACCGCCAAGCAAGAGGGCGCCGAAGTACTGCTCGATGGCGAGATTCAAGGGCAGGTCGTGCCACCCCATGTCTTCGGCAACGTCACCCAGGACATGAATATCGCGAGCGAAGAGATCTTCGGCCCCCTGGTCGGTATCCTTCGCGCCCGGGATGAAGCGCATGCCTTGGCGCTGGCCAACGACACCGAATATGGCCTGTCCAGTGCCGTCTACACCCGCGACCTCGAGCGGGGTGTACGCTTTGCCCGGCGCATGGAAGCCGGCATGACCCATATCAACGACATGGCGACCAACGATTCGCCGAATGCGCCCTTTGGCGGCGAAAAGAACTCGGGCATCGGTCGTTTCAATGGCGATTGGGCCATCGAGGAATTCACTACCGATCACTGGATCACCGTCCAGCACGAGCCCCGCCAGTACCCCTTCTGACGGCCTGGCACCTAGCGTACTGGCCCGATGATCGTTCCCCGGCGCCCATCCGGTATGGCGCCATACTGGCCGGCCTGGCGTATGGTCAGGCCAGCTTGATGCCGTTACGCTGCCACGACATGCCTGCCGCCTGCGCGGCTCCTTCCTTCTGCCTGGGGTTGCCATGAACCAGTCGCGCCCGAACCCGCGTATTCTATTGCGCCTGCTTGGCCTGTTGCGTCCGTATCGGGCCCGCCTGGCGCTTGCCGGCGCAGCCCTGCTGATTGCCTCCGGCAGCGTACTCCTGCTGGGCCAGGGGCTGCGACTGGCCATCGATCAAGGCTTCATGGATCGCAATGCCAGTGACCTCAACCAGGCGTTGTTCGCCATGCTGTGTGTCGTCGGGGTACTGGCCGGCGCATCCGCCCTGCGCTATTACCTGGTGACCTGGATCGGCGAGCGCCTGGCTGCCGATCTGCGCCGCCACGTGTTCGATCACCTGCTGACCCTCGACCCGGCCTTTTTCGAGAACGGCGCTCGCAACCAGGGCGCCGGCGAGATCCAGTCGCGGCTGACGGCAGATACCAGCGTGCTGCAGAGCCTGTTCGGCTCGTCATTGTCGGTGGCACTGCGTAACCTGTTGATGCTCATCGGGTCCGCCATCCTGATGCTGGTCACCCAGCCCTGGCTCAGCGCCCTGGTACTGCTGGGCATACCCGCAACCGTGTTGCCGATTCTGTGGTTAGGTCGGCGTGTGCGTCGTCTGTCGCGGCACAGCCAGGATCAGGTTGCCGAGCTGGGACGCTATGCCGGCGAGACACTGACCGGCATCCGTACCGTCCAGGCTTTTGGCCATGAAGCGGTTGATTGCCGCCACTATGCACGGCATGTCGAGACGGCCTTCGGGGTCGCCGTGGCCCGCACCCGCCAACGGGCCTGGCTGACCGGGATCGCCATGCTGGTGATCTTTGCCGCTGTCGGCCTGATGCTCTGGCAAGGCGGCCATGCGGTGCTGGCCGGCGACATGAGCGCCGGCGAGTTGTCTGCGTTCGTGTTCTACGCCGTGCTGGCCGCGGGGGCGGTCGCGGCCCTGTCGGAAGTCGCCGGCGATGTGCAACGCGCCGCCGGCGCTGCCGAGCGCCTGCTGGAACTGCTCGATGCCCGCCCCGTGATCCGTGCCCCCGACAGGCCGACACCGTTGCCTTCGCCGCTGCTCGGCGCCATCGGCGTGGAACATGTGACGTTTGCCTATCCCAGCCGCCGCGACACACTGGCCTTGAACGACGTGACGATCCGGATTCGTCCCGGCGAGCGCATTGCCCTGGTCGGGCCATCCGGGGCCGGCAAGAGCACCCTGCTCCAGTTGCTGCTGCGCTTCTACGATCCGGATCACGGCAGGCTATGCCTCGATGACGTGGACCTTCGCGATCTCGACCCGGCGCAACTGCGCTCGGTCATTGGCATGGTCGCCCAGGAACCGGTGCTGTTTACCGGCTCGGCCGCCGACAACATTCGCTACGGCGCGCCCCGGGCCAGCGACGACGACGTGCGTGCCGCTGCACGCGATGCGAATGCCCTCGGCTTTATCGAAGCATTGCCCAATGGCTTCGATAGCCACCTTGGCCCCGGCGGCGTCCAGCTCTCGGGAGGGCAGCGCCAGCGTCTGGCCATTGCCCGGGCACTGCTGCGCAATCCTCGCGTCCTGCTGCTCGACGAGGCGACCAGCGCGCTCGACGCGGAGAGTGAACGCCTGGTGCAGGAAGCGTTGGATCGGCTCATGAAAGGCCGTACCAGCCTGGTCGTCGCCCACCGGCTCTCGACCGTGGTGTCCGCCGACCGCCTGCTGGTCTTCGACCAGGGGCGCCTGATCGGCGACGGCTCCCACCGGGAGCTACTCGAGACCAATGCCTTGTATCGGCATCTGGCGAGCCTGCAATTCGGAACGACGGCGTCGAAAGACACGGGACAGGAAGGCAAGGATCCCCTGCATATTAATTTACCTTAAAGTAAGTGACCTGCCCGCCGATAGGAAGTGTCAGGAGTTCCACGAATCCGGCCACCGGACACGCCCCGAGGGGTGTTCGATCCTGTCACGAACCAGCGTCGAGCCATGCAGCCCACGAAGAAGAAAAAACCGACTCATTGGCGTTTCCTTGGCACGTTCGCACTGCTGCTTCTGGTTTCCGGCACCTTGATGTGGTGGATCGCTCAACCCCACCTGCTCGATTCGCCATCGGCGGGAGAAGTAGACCTTCCCCTGCGCCTGGCCCTGGCCGGCCTGTTACTTGTCGTGGTGCTGGGTGCGACGGTCGCCTGCCTGCAGCGAGGCTATACCCGCCCTATCCATCAGTTGGTCGATTACGTTCGGGATCAGCGTGAAGGCAAGGCCGGCGAACCACCCACGGCCCTGGTCGGGCGTGATGACGATATCGGGCTGTTATCCCATGAGATCCAGCAACTGCTCGATACGCTTCGCGAGCAGAACGAGCGCTTGCTGAAACAGACTCTCAACGATCCGCTGACCGGCCTGGGCAACCGGCGCCTGCTGGAGCAGCGGCTGGACGTGGCCCTGCCGCTGAGCCGTCGGCGCATGGCGCCGCTGTCTGCACTGATGGTGGATGTCGACCACTTCAAGGATTACAACGACCATTACGGCCATCCCGCCGGTGACGAATGCCTGGTCGAGATCGCCAACGTGCTGCGCGACACGTTCCGCCGGGAGACTGACATCGTCGTTCGGCTAGGCGGCGAGGAATTCCTCGTCGTTTTGCTCGATGTCGACCTCGACGAAGCCATGCGCCTGGCCGAAGCCATGCGCACCATGCTGCAGGCCGTCGGCATCCCCCATGAACGATCCTCTGCGGCACCCGTGGTCACCGTCAGTATCGGTGTTGCCACGGCTCTGCCCGGTACCCCGATCGATGTCGAAAGCCTGATTGCCTGTGCCGATTCGGCGCTCTACCAGTGCAAGGCAAAGGGCCGAAACTGCAGCGTCGGTTCCATCGTTGACCGCCAGATGCTGGAAAACGCCAATCTGCCCACGGCCTGACCTGCCGATAAATTGAGCTACCGACAAGGCTTTCGTACACTCGTTTGACATCTATCGACGAGGAAGGCGAATGGCTTTCGAGGGAACCTCCACCTATGTGGCCACGGACGCGTTGCGCCTGGCCGTGGACGCTGCGGTCACCCTGCAGAGACCGCTACTGATCAAGGGCGAACCCGGCACCGGCAAGACCCTGCTGGCCGAAGAACTGGCGCGCTCGCTGGATACCCGGCTCGTTACCTGGCACATCAAGTCCACGACCAAGGCGCATCAGGGCCTCTATGAATACGATGCCGTCAGCCGCCTGCGTGACTCCCAACTGGGTATCGAGGGTGTGCACGAGGTGCGCAACTACATCAAGCCCGGCAAGCTCTGGGAGGCCTTCGAGGCAGAACGGCGCGTCGTTCTACTGATTGATGAGATCGACAAGGCGGATATCGAGTTTCCCAACGACCTGTTGCAGGAACTCGACCGCATGGAATTTTACGTCTACGAGACCGACCAGACGGTGCGAGCCCGCCACCGGCCAATCATCGTCATCACCTCCAACAATGAGAAGGAGTTGCCTGATGCCTTTTTACGGCGCTGCTTCTTCCATTACATCGAGTTTCCCGACCGCGACACCATGCAGGCCATCGTCGATGTGCACTTTCCCGATATCGACAGGCGCCTTGTCGAACAGGCTTTGGAAGTATTTTTCGACTTGCGTGCTGCCCCCGGCCTGAAGAAAAAGCCTTCGACTTCCGAACTCGTCGACTGGCTGAAACTGCTCATGGCTGACCAGTTGGCCCAGCAAGCCTTGCACGAGCGCGACCCGGCTCGTTCGCTGCCGCCGCTGGCCGGCGCGCTGATCAAGAACGAGCAGGACACGTCCCTGCTCGAGCGCCTCGACTTCATGGCTCGGCGTGACGGGCGGAGGCGCTGAGCCATGTTCATCGGTCTCTTCGACAGGCTCAGGCAGGCGGGTGTCCCGGTATCGCTGCGTGAATGGCTCGACCTGCACGCCGCGGTGGAAAGCGGCGTCGTATTTGCCGACATGGAGGAATTCTATCGTCTGGCCCGGCTGGTGCTGGTCAAGGACGAGCGTTACTACGATCGCTTCGACCGCGCCTTCTCGGCTTGGCATGAAGGCGTCGACACTCTCGATGCTGCACTCGAGGCACTGATTCCGGAGGCGTGGCTGCGCCGCGAATTCGAGCGCTCGCTGTCAGAAGAAGACAAGGCAAGGATCGAGTCGCTGGGAGGACTGGAGGCGCTCATCGAGACCTTCAAGCAGCGCCTCGAAGAACAGCGGGAGCGCCACGCCGGCGGCAACAAGTGGATCGGCACCGGAGGTACCAGCCCCTTCGGGGCCTACGGCTACAACCCCGAAGGGATACGCATCGGGCCAGCCGAATCGCGCCATCGCCGGGCGGTCAAGGTCTGGGAGGAACGCCAGTTTCGCGACTATGACGACGCGCTGGCCCTGGGCCCACGCAACATGAAGATGGCCTTGCGCCGCCTGCGTCGCTTTGCCCGCACCGGTGCCGGGGAAGAATTCGATATTGATGGCACCATCGAGGCGACGGCTCGTGATGGTGGCCTTCTCAATGTGCGTACCCGCCCGGAACGGCGCAATGCCGTGAAAGTACTGCTGCTGTTCGATGTCGGTGGCTCGATGGACGATCACGTGAGGGTCTGTGAAGCATTGTTCGCTGCCTGCCGCAGCGAGTTCAAGCACCTCGAGCCTTTCTACTTCCATAATTGCCTGTATGAAGGGGTCTGGCGCGATAATTCGCGCCGCCACGAGCGGTTTCCCACCCTGGAGTTGTTACGGACCTATGGTAGCGACTACAAGGTGATCGTGGTCGGCGATGCCACCATGTCGCCTTACGAAATCACCCACCCCGGCGGCAGCGTCGAGCATTTCAATGACGAACCGGGCGCCGCCTGGCTGCAGCGCCTGGTCGGCAAGTTTCCTCACCTGGCCTGGCTCAACCCGGCCCCCGAACGCTACTGGGACTATACGCAGTCCATCCGTCTGATAAGAGACTTGGTCGGCGAGCGCATGTATCCCTTGAGCGTTCAGGGGCTCGATGAAGCCGCCCAAACCTTGGTGCGCTAGCGGTCTGGTCGGTCCTGCCGAGTTACATGCGAATACAACTTGGTGCTGCAAGACTGGGCGCGTCACGATATACTGTATATAAATACAGTATATGCAGCACTATACGAGACAATAGCCATATTTTGCTATAAATCTATAAAATAGCTTTTTTTAGCTATAGCCGAGGCAAGGAACTTCACGATGACCAGCATCGGTGTCTTGACCGGCGATGTGGTCGGTTCACAACGCATCCAGGATAAGCAGGCGCTCAACCATGCCCTGGACCATGGCCTGGGGCTTTTGCAGGAATTGATGGACGCACGTAGCGACCGTTATCGCGGTGATGGCTTTCAGGTCGCCATTCCCGACCCCGGCCAGGCCATGCTGGCCGCCATCCTTTTGCGTGCCTCGCTGATTCGTCACTCCCCATCGCGCTCGGCCATGTGGGATGCGCGAATTGCCGTGGCCGTGGGCAAGGGTCGCCTTCCGGACAGCGACCGATTCTCCGATGCCCAGGAAGAAGCCTTCGTGCTCTCGGGACGTCGCCTGGACACCTTGAGCGATGGCCCCGAGCGCCTGGTTATCGTGACTTCGGCAGCCTCCACCGCCAGTCACCTGGCGCTTCTGACGCGCTTCGCCGACGACATTGTCAGTCACTGGTCGAGCTTTTCTGCCGAGGTGGTCTCGCTCAGTCTGTTGCACCATGAATCCCAGCAGCAATTGGCCAAGCGCCTGGGGCGCTCCCAGCCGACCATCAACCGCCGCCTGGCGGCGGCACGCTGGCCGTTGATCCGCGATTACCTGGCGTACATGCATCAGGCACTGGGGAGCGACTCGGCATGATGACCGCATCGATCAGCCCATTGCTGGCCCTGCTGATGGCTCACCTGGGCGGCGACTTTCTGCTGCAGGGCAAGGCCTGGGCACGGAGCAAGAAGACCCTCCAGCATCGTTCGCCGGCGCTCTACAAGCATGCCGGTGTCCATATCCTGCTGAGCCTCGTGGCACTGCTGGTCACACAACAGCCATGGGGTGCTGCGATTGCCGGCGCACTGGTGATCGGTGCGACGCACCTGGGCATCGATATCTTCAAGAGCCACCTGCCGGAGCATCTCGGCTACTTCCTGCTCGATCAGGCGCTTCATGCGCTAGTGCTGCTATCGGTATGGCTGTGGCTCAGCGAGCCCTGGGCGGCGCTGACGGCTCTCGGCCAGTGGTTGCTAAGCCCCGAGACGCTACTCACTCTGCTCGCCTATCTACTGATTACCCGCCCACTGTCGATCCTCATTGCGCTGGTCATGCGACGCTGGAGCGCTCAGGTCGACAATAGCAGCACCCTGGCGGACGCCGGGGCACGTATCGGCATGCTGGAGCGGTTTCTGGTGCTGACTTTCGTGCTGGCGGGCGAATGGACGCCAATAGGTTTTCTGCTGGCCGCCAAATCGGTGCTGAGATTCGGCGACCTGCGCGAGGACCGTGACCGCAAGCTGACCGAGTATGTCCTGCTCGGCACCATGCTCAGCTTTTCGTTGACCCTGATGCTCGGGCTCGGCCTGCGCACCGTGCTGGAGGCTGCCTCATGAGGCGGCAATGTCAGACATCGAGCCGCCGCGGATAATGGATGACATCATGAAAGCGTACGGGCTCCCGATGCCGGTTACGATAACCGTGTGCCCTGTCGGCCGCGAAACGTAACCCCTCGCCAGGCGCCAGCGGTTGCCAGACGCCTTCGACGCAAACTTCCATTCTGCCCTCGATGACGATGACGTGCTCCACCACGCCCCTGGCATGCGGTGCGGATTCACTGAGCGCGCCCGGCGCTAGCTCGATCGCGAACAGCTCGAAGCCAAGATCGGGCTCGAACGGGAATAGCGGCACGACATGCATACCCGGCTCGCGCTCGACCAGCGCCGACTCCCGGCCGTGGCGCAGTAGCGTCCCTTCCGTACCGGCCGGCGTTTCGAGAAACTGCGAAAAGGACACGCCCAGGCCACTGGCAATCTTCCATAATGTCGCCACGGTCGGGCTCGACTCATTGCGCTCGATCTGCCCTAGCATGGCCTTGCTGACGCCGGTCTCCCGAGCGGTGCGATCCAGGCTCCAGCCACGCGCCTGACGCAGCGCCTTCAGCGTGATTGCGATGTGTTGGGTGATTTCCTGCATGCACGGCTCCCGATGCGATACGCCATTGTACGCCAATAACGTGCGGTGGTATGGTTCCCTCGTTCGCGCGCTATAGCGCACGAACGCTTATCACAGCGTGAGGTGAACATGGCGCAGGATACTTCAGCGACCTTACAGCAGCGACCTGCGCTATGGCGGGACATGGCCTGGTCCAGCGTGGTCTCGGGCTTCGTGGCCGTCCTCGTGGGTTATACCAGCTCGGCGGCGATCATCTTCCAGGCAGCGGAAGCGGCCGGCGCCAGCCAGGCACAGATCGGCTCGTGGCTATGGGCGTTGGGAATCGGTACGGGGCTGACGACGCTGGGCTTCTCGCTGCGCTACCGTATGCCCCTGCTCACGGCCTGGTCGACGCCGGGTGCTGCCCTGCTCGCCACCAGCCTGCCGGGCATTCCCATGAGCGAGGCTATCGGCGCCTTCCTGTTCTCGGCCCTGCTGATTACCCTGTGCGGCGTGACAGGACTCTTCGAGCGGGTCATGCACCGTATTCCCCAGGCCATTGCCTCGGCCATGCTGGCCGGCGTCCTGCTGCGATTCGGACTGGATATCTTCGTCGCCATGGAGTCGCGCTGGTTGCTGCCGTTGAGCATGTTCGTCGCCTACCTGCTCGCCAAGCGGCTATGGCCGCGCTATGCCATCGTGTGCGTACTTGCCGTGGGAATCGCTGTCGCCCTGATGCGAGACCTGCTGGATATCGGTAGCGTCGAACTGGCCTTGGCCATGCCGGTTTTCACGATGCCGAGCTTTTCATTATCGACGCTGATCGGGGTAGGTATTCCGCTGTTCGTGGTGACCATGGCGTCACAGAACCTGCCGGGAATCGCTGTGATCCGCGCCTCGGGTTACTCGCCGCCACTGTCGCCACTGATCGGCTGGACGGGCGCCACTACTTTCTTGCTGGCTCCGTTCGGAGGGTTCGCCTTCAACCTCGCCGCAATCACGGCGGCCATCTGCATGGGTCCCGAGGCGCACGACCAGCCGGCCAAGCGCTACACCGCCGCCGTCAGCGCCGGACTATTCTATCTGCTGACGGGGATCCTTGGGGCGACGGTAACGGCGCTGTTCACGGCGTTTCCCCGCGAACTGATCATGGCCATTGCCGGCCTCGCCCTGCTGGCGACCATCGGTTCGGGTCTGGCCACCGCCGTCCGGGAAGACGCGTACCGTGAAGCCGCGCTAATCACCTTCCTGGTAACGGCGTCCGGGGTCAGCCTGCTGGGTATCGGCTCGGCATTCTGGGGTTTGCTGGCGGGATTGGTGGCGCTGGCCGTATGGCGGCGTCCCGAGCCCTGACATCAAAACTTCTGACGGCAACTCGGCGCTAGGCTCTCCAGTACCGGGACGGGGCAGGCCTTCGTGAAGGCGCTATGGATCCATCCCTGGACGCTACATTCGCCATCCATGGCGAATGACCTACACTCCGACCTGCCCCGTCCCTCGTTTGTCGGCTTCAAACTTGTCTGGACCGGTCTCCATAACCGGTCCGAAGAGGCTTCAAGCGGCCTCGGTGACCGGCATCACGTCCACCGCCACGTCCAGGCTATGCTCCCCGCCGCCGCTCATCACGCCGGTCAAAGGCGGTACATCGCCGTAATCCCGCCCCCAGGCAACGACGATATGCTGCTCCCCCGGCAGGCTGCCATTGGTCGGGTCGAGCTCCAGCCACCCCCACCCCGGCAGAAAGACCGCCAGCCAGGCATGCGAGGCATCGGCCCCGATCAGCTTGGGCTGCCCGGGTGGCGGCAGGGTTTCCAGATAACCACTGACATAACGCGCCGCCAGCCCCATGGAACGCAGGCAACCAATGGCCAGATGGGCGAAGTCTTGGCAAACCCCACGCCGTTCTTCCAGCACATGCATCAACGGAGTCGCCAGAGTGGTAAAGCTGGGATCGTAGGTGAATTCTTCGAAGATACGCCGATTGAGGTCCTGAACCGCCTCGAGTAGCGGACGTCCCGTCACGAAGCTTGGCCTGGCGTAGTCGGCCAGGCGGGTGTCGCTGCGAATGAACGGTGAATCGAGACGAAACAAGCGGGCATGCAGGCAACTGCGTTCGGCAGCCCCGGCCAGGGTATCGCGGCAGGTCTGCCAGTCGTCTTTCCATGCCTCGGGCAATACTGGCCGCGCAAACGTCTGCAGGCGCGTCCTGACCGTGACTTCCAGAGACTGATGAATGTCCTGGATGGCGAAATACATGACGCGGTTGCCGAAGAAATCGGTGCGCTCGCTCTGGACAGCCGGCGCTGGCACAACCTGAACCCGGGACGGTTCGCAGCGTTGCCAGGGCAGCTCGCGTGGCAGCATACGTGCCTCGTTGTGGCAAAGTGCCACCGGGGCACTGTATTCGTAGCGCGTCGTGTGGGAGAGCTGATAGATCACGGCTGCACCTGCATCCTGAGCAATTGCCGGGGCGTCTCGGCATGACTGAAATGCGTATGACTGATGGCATCGGAAAGCTGTTCGAGCGGCTCGAGCAGATCGGCGAACAGCGCCGACAACGCCTCCCTTGCCCGTTGCGAGGCATGTACGTCGGACAGCAAGGCGATGTCCGCCAGCTGCAATGTACTCGTCGCCTGCAGGATCAACCGCTGCTCGCGAGAACGGTAAGGCGTGCCGTCCGGCTGCGGTAACCGTTCGATCTGCCGTCCCAGCCGTTTGAGCATGTAACCCACCGAGCGTGGATTGCCTTCGTCGAACAGCAGCAAGTCGAGAATCGCGGTGGGATGCAGTTCGCTGCGATAGCGCCGGCGATAGGCGGTAAAGTTATCGGTCGTGGCCAGCACCACTTCCCATAGCGGGATACCCGGCTCGTGCGCGTCAGTCAACACGCGACGCAACAGTTCGAGCGTGCCGAGTGCGCGCTCGATGAAGCGTCCGATATCCATGAAACGCCAGCCATAGTGATGCGGCATGGTTTCATTGCACAAGCCGAAGAACGCGGCCAACTGGGTAATGTTCTCCTCGCAGGCCCGCCGGCCGGCACTTGCCGAGGGCACCTTGGGCAAGGCTGCAGTATGGCGGCGGAGGTGGTTGATGACACGCCAGGAATCGTCCCCGAGATGATCGCGTACGGCGCGGCAATTACGGAGCATCTGCTGGAAGCACCCCGGCAGGCTGCCGATTGTCTCGTCGTTGAACAGGGTCAATAGTGCAGACCGCAGCGCCAGGAAACGACGCTCGCCCGGGGCCACCTCGGGCATCTCGATCTCCAATGCCTCGAACAGGTCGACCAGCGAACTATCGGCGTATTCGTCCTGCTCCTGTTCAAGCAGGCGCAGAAGCCCCTCGCGCAGCAATCGCGAACGAACGTCCAGACGCTCCCCGTAGCGCCCCAGCCAGAACAGGTTGTCGGCCACCCGACTGGGCAGGTCGACGCCATCGCGGGTAACCACGATCGGTCCGGTGGCTTGGCGAAGCTGGCTGATATGTGGCTGGGGTGTTTCTGCCAATACCCAGACATCCTTGACCACCTCGCTACGTCGCGATGGCAAGCCCGGGCCGCCCACCCAGGCCAACCCGCCGGGCATGGCCTGAAATCCCCATTCGTCACTGTCTCTTGTCGGCGCTTCGCGTGTGACGAACATGCGCAGGTTGAACGGATGCGAAACGAACCTGTGCGCCTCGTCATCGTAGACCGGCACCGTTGCCGACACGATCGGCCGCTGAGCGACATAACGCTCGGGCCGCGCCAGGAGGCTTTCGCGCAGGGCCTCGGCCTGCCTAGGGTTGAGATCCGATACTGTGACCGGCAAGGTGCCCGGGTCGGTCGTGCGCAAGGTCAACTGCTCGAATTGCGCCAGGACCTGCGCCAGCGATACCGGATCGCCGCACCACCAGCTTTCCGGCGATGGCAGGCGAAGCGGCTCGCCAAGCAACCGTTGACAGAGTGTCGGCAGGTAGGGTGCCAACCCGGGATGCTCCAGCACGCCGACACCCAGCGGGTTGGCCATGGCCACGTTACCGCTGCGCGCTGCCTGAACCAGCCCGGGTACCCCAATGACCGAGTCGCTGCGCAGCTCCAGCGGATCGCACCAGGCGTCTTCCATGCGCCGCAGGATCACATCCACCGGCTTCAGGCCACCCAAGGTCCGCATCCACACGCGCCCGTCGCGTACCACGAGGTCAAGGCTCTCGACCAGCGACAGGTTCAGATAATTGGCCAGGTAGGCATGCTCGAAATAGCTGTCGCTGTCCGGCCCAGGGGTCAACAGGACGATATTCGCTTGTTCACGCTGGACCGGGGCCATGGCCGACAGTGCCAGGTGTTCGGTACCCAGGAAGCTGGCCAGGCGACGCAATGGCGCTTCCCGGTACAGGGTTGGCATGGCTCGCGCCAGGATGATGCGATTCTCGAGGGCATAGCCGGCGCCCGAGGGAGCCTGCAGACGATCCGCGAAGACCCGCCACTGCCCTTGCGAATCGCGCACCAGATCGATGCCGTGAAATACCAGGCCGGGCCCCTGAGCCGCCAGGCTCTGATCGCAGGCCAACTGGAACCCCGGATGTCCGAAAACGAGTTCGGGAGGAAGGTAACCTTCGTCGATCAGGCGGCGCGGGCCGTAAAGGTCGGTGAGCAAGGCGTCCAGCAATCGGCTGCGCTGGATCAGGCCAAGCTCGAGTTCCTGCCACTCGGTAGACGAGATTGCCAACGGCAACGGATCGACACGCCAGGTGCGCAGACGCCCCCGCGTGTCGTCGTGCACATTGAAGGTCACACCGTTCTCGTAAAGCAGGCGCTGCAGCTCGTCGGCGCGCTCGGCCAACCCCTGCTCACCCAGCGCCGCCAGCTCGGCAAGCACGCCGCGCCAGTGTTCGCGCAGTTGCCCTTGGGCGGAGAACAGTACGTCAAACTCACCGGCGGGGACATAACCCGCGAGCAGGTTGGCTACGGCATCATCGCCGTGTCGAAGCGGTGCTGCCATCTCGGCTCCGCTGTCTTGAACTTCACCCAGCATCGAAGAATTACCCGTTTGAACGCCCAAACAGGCCGGGATGAAGCGACCTTCCCTGTCCGTTTCCGGCCATCACAGCACTATGCAACAACGATACATGCCGGTTGCGATGAGCTAGGCATCGATTATCCGATACTGGTCCGGCTATCTCGTCGAATCGGCTCAGGCAGGGCGACGCAGATCCAGCGTCAGCGGCAACTCCAGGCTCGGGGTTTCCGGCATGGCCGGCACCTTCCCTTGAGTATGGCCATGCGCCCAGAAACGCGCCAGGCGACGAGCTTCCGCTTCGTTGGCATTGACCGGAAAGGTGTCGTAGTTGCGCCCCGCCGGGTGCGACACATGGTAGGTGCACCCGCCGACCGAGCGCTGATTCCAAGTGTCGATGATATCGAACACCAGCGGTGCGTGCACCGGTATTTGCGGGTGAAGCGCCGATGGCGGCTGCCAGGCCCGATAGCGTACGCCGGCCACCGCTTCGCCGCTGCGCCCGGTCGGATGCAGCGGGACGCGCCGCCCATTGCAGGTCACCACGTAACGCTCACCGCTCATGCCGGTCACCTTGACCTGGAGGCGTTCCACCGACGAGTCGACATAGCGCGCCGTGCCACCGCCGGCACTCTCCTCGCCCAGCACATGCCACGGTTCGATAGCCTGGCGCAGTTCCAACTCGACATTGCGGTAGGTCACACGCCCATGGACTGGAAAGCGGAACTCCAGAAACGGCGCAAACCATTGCGTGTCGAAGTCAAGGCCAGCATTGCGCAGGTCATCCAGCACATCATCCAGGTCGGCCCAGAGAAAGTGCGGCAACAGCCAGCGGTCATGGAGTGCCGTACCCCAGCGCACCAGTTTGCCGCGGTAGGGGCGTTCCCAGCAACGCGCCACCAGCGCACGAATCAGCAGCATCTGCATCAGACTCATGCGCGCATGCGGTGGCATTTCGAAGGCGCGCAGTTCGACCAGCCCCAGGCGTCCGGTTTCGGTGTCCGGCGAATAGAGCTTGTCGATACAGAATTCGGCCCGGTGGGTGTTGCCGGTAATATCGGTCAGCAAGTGGCGCAGCAGGCGGTCCACCAGCCAAGGCTGTGGAACCTCGCCCTCCGGCATCTGCGACAAGGCAATCTCAAGTTCGTAGAGCGACTCGTGGCGCGCCTCGTCGACTCTTGGCGCCTGGCTGGTCGGCCCCAGGAACAGCCCCGCAAACAGGTACGACAGGCTCGGGTGATGCTGCCAGTAGGTCAGCAGGCTACCCAGCAGGTCGGGGCGGCGCAGGAACGGCGAATCGACCGGCGTCGCGCCACCCAGCGTCACATGGTTGCCGCCGCCGGTGCCGGTATGCCGGCCATCGAGCATGAACTTCTCGGTGCCCAGGCGGGCCTGGCGAGCTTCCTCGTAGAGAATCGTGGTGTTCTCGACCAGCGATGGCCAGTCCCCTGCCGGCATGATGTTGACCTCGATCACCCCCGGGTCGGGCGTGATCATGAATTTCTGCAGGCGCGGATCGGCAGGCGGCGGATAGCCTTCGACCACCACCGGCATGCCCAACTCGGCGGCGGTGTCCTCGACGCTGGCCACCAGGTCCAGATAATGTTCGAGCCTGGTCAGCGGCGGCAGGAAGACATGCATGCGCCCCTCGCGCGGTTCGACACACAAGCTGGTATGGATGACCCGCTGGTCGTCATCAAGCGCGGGCTGTTCCTGCCAGTCTTGAGCGGGCCCAACATGGCGATGACGCCCATGCGCTTCATTCTGGGCCGGGCGATGGAACTGGCTATGACGACGCATCACTTCGCCATGCACGTCGCCGAGCCCTTGACGGAATTCGAACAGCGACTGCGGATGAGGCGTGTCCGGGCACTCGCTCCATGGCAGTGCCGTCAGCGGCAGGCGCAGGCCCATCGGTGAATCGCCGGGAATCAGATAGAGATGATCTCGACGCAGGGGCCACGCCCCACTCTCCCAGGCATGCGCCTCGCGAAGCGAGTGACGCAGCGGTAGCGCGAAGCCGGTGATGTCGCCCAGGCCGCGCTCCAATAGCTGCGCCAGGCGACGGCGCTCCTCGTCGTCTTCGAGATCGAAACGGCGCGGGTCGATGTTGACCGGCAGCGTCCGCTCGCGCCACAGGTAGTAATAGGCATCCTCGTAGCCCGGAATCAGGCGCTCGCCGGAAACGCCCAGCCGCCGGCACAACACCTCGGCGAAGCGCCGCGCCTCGGCGACACCATGGTGACCAGCCTGGCGATCGTCGGCCAGCAGAGCCTCGTCACGCCATAGCGGCACACCATCCTTGCGCCAGTAGCAGGCCAACGCCCAACGCGGCAGCGACTCGCCCGGATACCACTTGCCCTGGTGGGTATGCAGCAGCCCCCCTTCGGCGAAGCGACGTCGCAGCCGCTTGACCAGATCGCCGGCGAGGCCGCGCTTGGTCGGCCCCATGGCTGCGGTATTCCATTCGTCGCCGTCCATGTCATCGATCGACACGAACGTCGGCTCACCGCCCAGGGTCAGGCGTACGTCGCTGTCGTTCAGGCGCGCATCGACCCGCTCACCCAGCGCCATGATGCGAGCCCACTGCTCCTCGCTGTAGGGCTTGGTGACGCGCGGGTCTTCATGGATACGCTCCACCTGCATGGAGAAGTCGAACTCGACCTTGCACTCGTCGGTGAAGCCGCTGATCGGTGCTGCGCTCGAGGGTTCCGGTGTCGCCGCAAGCGGGATGTGTCCTTCGCCGGCCAGTAGCCCCGACGTCGGGTCGAGCCCGACCCAACCGGCCCCGGGAATGAACACCTCGGTCCAGGCGTGGAGGTCGGTAAAATCCACCTCGGTGCCGGACGGGCCGTCCAGTGCCTTGACGTCGGCAGCCAACTGGATCAGGTACCCGGACACGAAACGCGAAGCCAAGCCAAGATGGCGCAGGATCTGTACCAGCAACCAGGCGCTGTCACGGCACGAGCCGCTGGATTTCCCCAACGTCTCCTCGCAGGACTGGACACCTGGCTCCAGGCGCACCAGATAACTGATATCTCTCTGCAGGCGCTGGTTAAGCGCCACAAGGAAGTTCACAGTGCCTTGCGGCTCACGCGACACCTGGGCAAGCCATTCGGTCAGGCGCGACCCCTTCTCGCGCACTTCGAGATACGGCGCCAGCTCCTTGCGCAGCGACTCGGGGTAAGTGAAAGGAAAGGCGTCGGCATACTCTTCGAGAAAGAAATCGAAGGGATTGATCACCGTCATGGGTGCGACGACTTCCACATCGACGGACAGCTCACGGAGTTTCTCGGGAAAGACAGCGCGTGCAATGAAGTTGCCGAACGGGTCCTGTTGCCAGTTGAGGAAATGCGGCTCGCCCCCAATGTCGAGGGAGTAGGCCTCGATGGGCGTACGACAGTGCGGTGCCGGCCTCAGGCGGATCAGGTGCGGCGAGAGCTGGACCGGGCGGTCGAAACGGTATCGGGTGCGGTGATGCAGGGCAACGCGAATGGTCATGAAGGACTCCACGGCTCATGCCGGCAGGACGGCGTTTGTCACACTAGCAAGTTGGCCGAAAATCAACACAACGTCGGTTTCAACGCAGCAGCCTGTCGGGCGTGACAATTCTGGTATAGCCTAGTTTACATACCGACAATATCAGCAACTTTGCAGAAACGCGGTCGCCGTTACCGCTCTGGGCGAGGTAGTGCCGATGAGTCTGATCGATTGGAACAGCTATGACAGCAAGGGGTTCTACGACGAATTGCTGGAAGCCCCCGGCCGCCCCCGCCAGGCCGCTATCGAGCTGTGCGATGTGCTGGCCAGCTTCAGTCCCCAGGAACTGGCCGAACGCAAGGCAGCGGCGGAAATCGCCATCCAGACCATGGGTATCACGTTCACGGTCTACTCGGAAGGCAGCATGATCGATCGTGCCTGGCCCTTCGATATCGTGCCCAGGATCATTCCCGCCAATGAATGGCGGCGTACCGAAGCCGGGCTCAAGCAGCGAGTCGAGGCGCTCAACCTGTTCATCGACGACCTCTACCACGACCAGCGCATCGTCAAGGATGGCGTACTCCCCGCTGAAGTGCTGGAACAGTCGGTCAACTTCCGTCCGCAATGTCGGGGCATCGACCCGCCCCACCGGGTCTGGGCGCACATCTGTGGCTCCGACCTGGTGCGCGACCGCGACGGCACCCTGTATGTGCTCGAGGACAATTTGCGTGTGCCGTCCGGCGTTTCGTACATGCTCGAGAACCGCAATGTCACCAAGCGCGTGCTTCCCGAGGTGTTCGCCACGGGCCGCATCCTGCCGGTCGACGATTACACCTCGCAGCTCTACGACATGCTGGCCAGCCTGTCCCCCCGCCCCTACGACGAGCCGCAGATCGTCGTGCTCACCCCTGGCATCTACAACTCGGCCTATTACGAGCATGCCTACCTTGCCCAGCAGATGGGGGTGGAACTGGTCCAGGGCTCGGACCTGGTGGTGGATGACCACGACATCGTCTACATGCGCACCGTCGAAGGCTTGACCCGGGTCGACGTGATCTACCGCCGAATCGACGACATGTTTCTCGATCCGGAGGCCTTCAACCCCGACTCAATGCTTGGCGTGCCCGGCCTGATGCGAGCCTGGCGCAATGGCAAGGTGGCCCTGGCCAACGCACCAGGGGCCGGCGTGGCCGACGACAAGGTGGTCTACGCCTTCGTGCCCAGGATCATCCAGTACTATCTCGATCAGGAACCGTTGTTACCCAACGTGCCAAGCTACCTGTGCATGTTCGAGGATGATCGCAACTATGTGCTTGATCATCTCGACGAGCTGGTGGTCAAGCCGGCCAATGAGTCCGGCGGTTATGGCATGCTGATCGGCCCACGCGCCTCGGCCGCCGAGCGCGAGGAATTCGCCGAACGCATCAAGGCCAACCCGCGCAATTACATGGCCCAACCGACCCTGGCCCTTTCCACCGCTCCGACCTTGTGCGACGGCACGACGGAAGCCCGCCATGTCGACCTGCGTCCGTTCATCCTTTCCGGCCCCGACATCCAGGTCACCATGGGCGGGCTGACCCGCGTGGCCCTGGTCAAGGATTCGCTGGTGGTGAACTCATCGCAGGGCGGCGGAAGCAAGGATACCTGGATCGTCGAGACCGACGAGGAGTAATCGCCATGCTGTCGCGAGTTGCCGAAAACCTCTACTGGACGGCGCGTTACATCGAACGGGCCGAAGACACTGCCCGCCTGGTCAGCGTCAACAGCCATCTGTTGCTCGACCTGCCCCACCACACGGCGCTGGGCTGGTCGACGCTGATCGACATCATGGGCTGTGAATCGCGCTTCGACGAACGCTACGATCGCCGCAACGAGAAGAACGTACTCCATTTCCTGTGTGTCGAACGCGACAATCCGGGGTCGATACTGTCATCGCTGGCCAGCGCCAGAGAGAACCTGCGCACGACACGTGACGTGGTCTCGCGGGAAATCTGGGAGCAGATCAACGAACTCTATCTCGACGTTCGCGAGCAGAGCGACGCCGGCCTGTCGCCACGACGCCGCGATAGCTTTCTCAAGCGTGTCATTCGCGGCTGCCAAACCGTCACGGGGCTCATCGAGGGCACGCTGAGCTACACGGCGACCCGCTGTTTCATCGAACTGGGTCGCAACCTGGAACGTGCCGACATGACCACGCGCATCATCGACGTGCGTTCAGGCAACCTGCTGCCCAAGGATCCCGAGGAACTGCGCCCCTTCGAGAACCTGCAGTGGATGAGCGTGCTCAAATCGTTGACCGGCTACCAGATGTATCGTCAGCAGGTGCGCCTGCGAGTACGTGGCCCGGACGTGTTGCGTTTCTTGCTTCAGGACCGGCACTTCCCGCGTGCCGTGGCCCGCAGTCTGGAGTCGCTCTCCTGGGAACTGCAGTCCCTGCCCCGCCATGATCGCGCCCTGGCGGCGGTCGCCCTGGTCAGGGCCGAGGTGTTGGAAGCCGATGTGCAGTCCCTGGCCCGCTCACCGGACGACCTGCATGCCTTCATCGACGAGTTGCAAATCGGCTTCAACAACATTCACGACGCCATCGCCACGACCTATTTTGCGCGATTCGACGATGTGCCACGCGCCGTGACAGCCGAAGCCGAGGAAGACGAAGAGGATTAGCCACGCTATCGGTGTTTCCCTTTCGTGCATGCGCCGATCACTCCGTGAATGTATTCGAGCTTGTCGCGAATCGCCGGGGTGATCACTTCGGGTACCAGATCCGTCAGGCCCATGTCGCGGTTGAGTTCGTTGACGGCGAGGCCAACCTGCTGGAAAGCGCTCAGAACCGAAGACAGGCGGTCATCATGTTCGACACGCGACAGGCCCAGGTTGCGTGCCGTATCGATCACCGACACGATATCCAGATAGAAGGCAAAGGTCTCGGCAAAATCTTCCCACGGATGCATGGTGGCATATGCCGAGACGAAACGTTCCTGCCAGTTCTCGGGTGGTCCCTGATCGTAGTAACGCTCCAGGGCCTCGCTGTAGGTCGGGTTGTCATGGTCGCCAAATAGTCGACGGCTGTTCTCCTCGTCACGCCCCTTGACCAGGACGTCCCAGTAGTAATGGCCGATCTCGTGACGAAAATGTCCGATCAAGGTGCGATGCGACTCGTTCATGTCGATGCGCAGTCGCTCACGCTCGACGTCGTCGGCTTCCTTGACGTTGATGGTGATGTGCCCCTCGGCATGTCCGGTATAGACCTTGTCCGTGCCGGCCGTGGTTCGCCATAGGCCGGCATCGGGCATGGCATCGGCCATGAACGAAAAGGACAACGGCGGCTCAACGCTCTCCTCGGGCGTGCCATGCGGCAGGCCGAGCAGGTCGAGAGTGTAGAACAGGCGACGCTTGGCGGCTTCCAGCGCGGCCCAGCGTTCGAGATGTCCCGGGATGGAAAGGTCGGGAACCACGTCGTTGTATCGACAGCAATCGCACAGAGCGCTTGCCTCGCCTTCGCCCTCGGCGATATCGCCTTGCATCGCGACCATACGATTGCAGACCTGATGCTCACTATAATTGAGACACTTGAGCAATGCCGCCCCGCAATCCTCGTAGGTACAGCGATACCCGCCCTCGGCCAGCGGTTCCAGCGCAGCGATCCGCGCACAGGCCGGGCACCAGCCTACTTCACGCTCACAATTCAGGCACTGGCTGTTGTCGAAGAACAGCCGATTCCCGCAGACACAGTCGTAGGTTCGCATGACAGGCTCCTTTGTCACGTCCCGGCGGCGTCTACCATTCTAGGTTCAGCGGCGCCATTTGCGAGGTGTTACCGTTGGCTGGCCTGTAGCCACGGGGCTTGATAGGGTGCATTTCATTTCTTGACATCCTCCTCGCCTTGAAAGACGAGGATTCCTGGTTGTCGCCGTCCAGGTTCCTGCTTCACTGTCCGTTGCTCCTTGGGATTACCCGC
>NZ_FOPY01000007.1 GCF_900113605.1 Modicisalibacter xianhensis | reverse complement strand
AAGGTCAGGCTGTCGCCGGTATCCACATCAGCGAACTGGCCGGAGACATCGACCGGGGTAATGGCCTGCGCGTCCTGGCCACTCTGGTCGGCCAGTGTGACGTTGGGCGTCAGGGTCGGCGCATCGTTAGCTGCTTGAACTATGAGAGCAAGTGTCGCCGTGTCGCTCAGCTCGCCATCGGTCACCGTGTAGCTGACCGCCGGTACGCTGCCGTTCCAGTTGGCCTCCGGCGTGAAGGTGTAGCTACCATCGCTGCCGATCGTCAGGTTGCCGATGCCTTCGATGACTGCCGTTTCACCGGAAGAGTAACTGACGCCGCCTACCGTAAACGAGACTACGGACAAAACGTCGCCATCGGGATCGCTATCATTGTCCAGTAAGTTACCGGACAACGGGGCGTCTTCTAGCCCCTCCATCACATCATCAACGGCAACCGGTGCCACATTGCCATTCGTGATAGCCTCAGCCGCCACCAGACTCTCTTCGCCAACGAACAGCGCGGTTTGCGTCTCGTCCAACGCGACCGGTTCGTAGGCATAGCTTGGCGAGTCGGTGCTGAGCGAGATGCGTGCCAGTTGCACGAAGCTGTGGCCGCCGTCTTCGCCGCCGGCGCCACCGCCCAGGCCCGCGGCGGTCGCGTCGAGTACGTCCAGCAGGTCGCCTTCCCCTTCGTCGATGGCGGTGAGCAGCGCCTCGAGGTCGTCATCCAGTACCGCTGCCTCATCGGTGGGCACGTCCGCTTGCGCATCCAGATCGGCAAGCATGGCAACGGTCTGCTCCGGTCCGATGGTGACCGGCTCGGCCTCGGCGAAATCGAGCCGGACGCGGCCGTTCTCGCCGGTGACGAGCTCCTCGCCCTCGAGCAGGACGTCGCCCGGCTCGAGTGGGCGCAGATTGCCGTCGGCATCGCGAGCCCAGGCCTGGCCGGAAACGGAAAGAACGGTTGCGATCGGAGTACTCATGCGTTGTCACCCTGCGAGCGAGTGGAGTCGTGACGGCCTAGCGCCACGAAGGGAGGTTCAGTGCTAACGAGATTAGGGAAGGCCGGCCAGGAAAAGTATTGGACCGAAGGACAGTAACGTAATGTAACTGCCAGCCGGTCCTTATTCGTGGACAAGACGGCGACTCACAGCATGCCGACTTCCTGGCCCTGCCCCGAGAGGGTCAGCACCAGTTGCATGCGGTCGCGGATATGCAGCTTGCGGAACACGGCACCAAGATGCGCCTTGACGGTACGTTCGGTAATGTCGAGTTGCCGGGCGACTTCCTTGTTGCTCTTGCCGGCCGCCACGGCCAGGGCCACGTCGCGTTCGCGAGCCGTCAGCCCCGCCAGCACGCTGTCGTTGGCGCGAGCACCGCTTCCCAGCAGGCGAAAGGTCGTACCCACCACCTGCTGCAACAACTCCGGCCAGACCCATAACCCCTGGTTGGCGATCACCAGGGCAATCTGGGTCAACAACGCCGGCGCCGAAAGCGCATGCGCGTATCCCTTGGCCCCGGCATCCAGCGCCTGAAACGCCTGGTTGGCATCCGGGCGGTAGGAGAGCACCACGACCATGGCGCCGCGCTGCGCCAGGATCGTGACAAGCCCAGCCCAGTCCTCCACATCGGCGAGCACCCATACATGGTCCTCACGACTGGCCTGGGCGCGGGCCTGCTGCGGCGTGCATAACCGTGCGCTCGGAAAGGCCTCGGTCCAGCGCGGGACCACGTTGTCACCCTGGCATACGAATAGATGTCTGTTCATCGTTCGCTCAGCGCATTGCCCTTGGCTCGAAGGAGCGGCTTGAGCAGATAGTCGAGCACCGTACGCTTGCCAGTGCGGATATCCACCTGCGCCGTCATCCCGGGAATAATGGTCAGGTTCGGGCCCAGCGCGTTGTCCTGGGTACGCACCCTTACCAGATAGAAGGTGTTGTTATCGTCATCGGTGATCGTGTCCGCACTGATGTGCTCGAGCGTGGCCTGCATGCCACCGTAGGTGGCAAAGTCATAGGCGGTGAACTTGACGAAGGCCGACTGGCCGGGTCGCAGAAAGGCAATATCCTGCGGGGCGATGCGCGCCTCGACGAGCAGTTGTTCGTCGTTTGGCACGATCTCGACAATGTCCTGGCCAGGCTGCACCACACCGCCCAACGTGGTGACATGCAGCCGCTGCACAATGCCATCCACGGGAGAACGGATCTCGGCCATAGCGACCTTGTCCTGCAGGCCGACATTGCTCTGCTCCAGGGCGGCCAGTTGCCCCAGCGTCTCGGAAAGCTCATTACTCCAGCGGTTCTTGAGCTCCAGGGAGGCCTCGCGCAGCTTGCTGTCGGCCTCCTCGATGGCGGCCTGCAGGCGAGCCACCTGGGCGGAAGCCTGGTTGCGTTCGCCACGGGCATTGGAAACATCCCGCTCCAGGCGCAGCACCTCGACTTCGGACACCGCCCCTGAGTTGAGCAAGGGGCGCGTCAGCGACAACTCCCGTGACGCCAGATCCAGCGCCCGCGAGGCCTGGTCGAAGCGCGCCTGGGCCTCCTTGAGTTCCTCGCGACGCTGGCTCAGTTGCTCCTGGGCAATCTTGCGCGTTTCTTCCAAGGCCTGACGGCTACTCTCGAACAGGGCTCGCTCATGCGCGACGAGGTCCGGCGCCTGTTCGGCCAATTCCTGCGACGGTACGAAGGGGCGCTCCGCCGTCAACGCCGTGAGACGCTCTGCCTTGGCCTGCAACGCAAGCGACTTGGCCACGCCCTCCCGATAGGAAGACACGAAGCGCGTCGGGTCGATGCGCATCAGCAACTGCTCTTCCTCGACGCTGTCGCCCTCCTTGACCAGCAAGGCCTCGACCACGCCACCGTCGAACGACTGGACGACCTTGAGTTGTGACGAGGGAATGACCCGCCCCATGCCCTTGGTGACCTGATCGATCTCGGCGACATAGGCCCAGGCCAGCAGGGCGATGAGTACGCCGACGACCAGATACAGCAGCCCTCGAGCCCGCATGGGGTCTTGCTGCATGCGCGCCCAGTCGGCATCGCTGGCCCAGTCGCGGTTCAAGTGAGCGGACGAGACCCAGCGCGCGAACAAGCGATCGATCAACGGTCGGAACGGCCTGCCACCGGCCTTGGTGACCCGACCCATGGCCTCGAACCCCACTTGCTCGGCGCTCTTGCGATTGGCCGTTTCCCCGTTGTTGTTCATGACAGGCGTGGAATCGCTCATCCGGCGGCCCTCCCCACCTGCCCCTTGCGCAGGGCCTCGATGACCTGATCCTTGGGCCCGTCGGCGACGATCTTGCCGCCATCGATGACCACAATGCGATCCACCAGCGACAGCAGCGAGGTGCGGTGGGTCACGATCACCATCGTGCGATGCACGGCGTATTCGCTCAGGGCACGCTTGAAGGCTTCCTCGCTGGTATGGTCCATGGCGCTGGTCGGCTCATCGAGCAACAGGATCTGCGGGTCGTTGACCAGCGCCCGGGCAATTGCCACCGCCTGACGTTGACCGCCGGAGAGTAGCTCGCCACGCTCCCCGACCTGCAACTCGACACCCTGCGGATGACCGTTGACCATCTCTTCCAGGCCGCTGAGCTGGATCGCGCGCAGCAGCGCGTCGTCATCGACCCCGTCACTGCCACCAGCCGCGACGATATTGTCACGCAGCGAGCCGTAGAACAGTGCGATATCCTGGGGCACGTAGCCGATGTGGCGACGCAGCTCGACCGGGTCGAACTGACGAATGTCCACGCCATCCACCATCACTGCGCCGGCCGTGGGCTGGTAAAGCCCTTGCAGCAGCTTGTTGAGCGTGGACTTGCCAGAGCCGACCCGGCCCAGGATCGCCACTTTCTCCCCGGCGCGAATCTTCACAGACACGTCGCGCAGCGCCTCGCGCTCTTCGTTGGGATAGCGCAGCGTGACCCCACGCAGCTCGAGCTGACCGCGCACCTGTGGCCGGCTGACGAAGTGACGACCCTCTGGGCGTTCCTCGGGTTTCTGCATGACCTCGTTGAGCGACGCCAGGGCCGTCGAGGCATTGTGGTACTGCCCCATCAGCGCAGCCGCCTGACTGACCGGCGCCATGGCCCGAGACGACAGCAGGTAGGCAGCGATCAACCCGCCCTGGGTCAGTTCGCCCTCGATGATCAAGTAGACGCCGACGATGATGATTGCCACCGCCACGGTCTGCTGGGCCCACATCGCCACGCTGCCCACCGACGAGCCCAGCAGGCGCATCTGCGCCGAGGTGCGCGACAGGAATGCCGTGGCCTTTTCCCAGGTACCCTGGATGCGGCCTTCGGCACGCAGCGTCTTGACGGTTTCCAGGTTGGCGAGGCTTTCGATCAGCGTGGCATTGCGCTGCGCCCCGACCCGCCAGGTAGTCTCGGAAAGCTCATGCATCTTGCCCTGTGCCGCCAACGCATAGAGCAGCACGAAGGCGATGCCCACCACGATGGGAATCACCAGCGGCGGGGAAATGAGGGCAATGATCGCGCCGAAGAGAATCACGAACGGCAAGTCGACCAGGCCCACCACGGTGGCCGAACCGATGAAGGCCCGCACCGACTCGAAGGAATGCAGCGTGGAGGCAAACGAGCCAGTCGACGCCGGCCGTGCCTCGAGACGCATGCCCAGCACCCGCTGCAGCAACGCCGAGGACAGCTTGACGTCGGCCCGGCTGGCCGCCAGATCGACGAACGCATTGCGCGTCAGGCGTAGCGCCAAATCGGCACACAGCACCAGGAAGATGCCTGCCGCCAATGCCCACAATGTTTCGGTGGCCTGGTTGGGCACCACCCGGTCATAGACGTTCATGACGAACATCGGCATGGCGATGGCAAACAGGTTGATCATCACTGAGCCGACCAGCACGTCGCGGTAGAGCTTGCGATTCTCCAGCACCACGCCCCAGAACCAGTGGCGCTGCTTGTGCTGGCGAACCTCGGGCGTACGCGCATCGAAACGATGCTTGGGCCGGGCATAGATCGCCCGGCCACTGTAACGGGCATGCAGCTCGTCGATGGGCACCTCGACGGCCGCCTCGCCCAACTCGGGATAGACGACCCGAGCCAGGCGCTGCTTGACGTCCAGCCACAGCAAGACACAGGCACGCCCCGGCTCGAGCAGCAGGATGACCGGGAATAGCTGCGGGTTCAGGCGTGCCAGGGAGCAACGGGTCTGACGCGAGGTCAGCCCGGCCCTGGCCGCTGCCCGGGCGAACACGCCCGGCGTCAGCTCGCCCTCTTCCAGTGGCAACCCAGCCAGGGCCGCTTCACGGGTAATGTCGTGATCGTGCGCGCGGGCCACCACGCGCAGGCATTCGAGCAATTCCCCGCCCGTGGCCTGGGTCCCGTCTAGCTTGATATGGCTGGTCACTCTCTTCTACCTGCCTTTTTCTACCTGCGGTTCACTCGCCCTGGCGCGCCAGGGTGATTTCCACACGGCGATTGGCGCGGCGCCCCTCGACTGTGTCATTGCTGGCCACCGGCTGACGCGACCCATAGCCCCGGCTGGTCAACAGGGCAAGATCGACGCCCTGCTCGGCCAGATATCCCGCCACGCGACGCGCGCGCTCCTCGGAGAGCGGGTCGTTGACCGCATCGCTACCGGTACTATCGGCATGACCGGCGATAACTATACGCTGCAGGTCGCTGCGCGCCTGGATCTCCTGCGCCAGCTTGGCGAGCGTGTCGCGGGCGTCCGCACTCAGCCAGGCGCTACCGGTCTCGAACAGTGCATCGGCACCCAGCACGTAATCGGGCGCACGCACCGGCTCGCTGGCGGTAGAGGGCACGGCAACGGCACTGGGCATCAGGCCGGCGGTGAGTTCTTCCAGGCTGTAGCGGGTCGGTGCCTGGACGGGGCAGATGGTTTCGCCATCGATCACCACCCCATCGCTGCCCAGTTCGGTCAGCGTCGGGATGCCGCTGCGCGAGACTTCCAGCGCGGGCAACAACTGACCCAAGGCTGCCAGGGTGCGGGCCCGGGCCATTTCCAGATCATAGGTGGCGTTGGAGTAGGCGCGGCTGGCCTCGAAGTACTCGTTCTCGGAATCGAGCACGTCGAGCAGCGTACGCTCGCCGATATCGAACTGCTGCTGGTAGGCGCCGCGCACGCGCCCGGTCGACAGGCGGTGCTGGTTGAGGTAGTTCATCTGCTCGGCGATGCGGCGCGTATCGTTGAAGGCCACGGTGGTGTTTTCGCGCACATCGCGACATTCCTGGTCACGCAGGTCCTTGGCCTGGGCGAGCAGGTCGCTGGCCTGGCGATACGCGGCCAGGTCCGATCCGCCCCGGTATAGGTTCATGCTGGCCACGACCTGCACCACGCCCTGATCGTAGCGCCCAGTGACACCGCTCTGGTTATTGGTGCCGGCGCTGGCACGGAAGTCCACCTGCGGGTGGAAGCCGGCCTTGGTCGCCTCGGCGGCAGCACGTGCCGCGTCGATGTTCTTGATGGCGGCATGAAAGCCCGGGTTGCCTTCGTAGGCCTGCATCACGGCGTCGCTGATCGATGCGGGCAGGCCCTGGGTGAACTCGGGTGCCGGTGCCAGCTCGTCCGGCGGCAGCTCACCGACGAGACGCTGGAAGCGGGCGCTGACATCGTGCAGGTTGGCCGCTTCGGTCAACAGGTTGGACTCGGCCAGGGCCAGGCGACCACTGATCTGCTCGAGATCCACGCCACGGCCGGCGCCGGACTGGGTACGCTGCTCGATCTGCCGGTACACCTCGAGATGCTTGGCGTAGTTGTCCCGCGCCAGCATCACCAGGTCACGGTAACGCAGCACGTCCTGATAGGCCTGGGTGACCTCGAGCGCCACGTCGTTGCTGGTACTCATCAGCTCGTAGTAGCTGACCAGCTTGGCCTGATCGAGACGCTCGACCTCATTGGCGGTCTCGAAGCCATCCCACAGCATCTGGGTCAGCGTGACTTCGGCGAAGTCGGCGTCGTAGCTGCCACGGTCGTCGTCTTCACGGTACTCGCGCCCCATCCCGGCGCTGACATCCAGGCTGGGGAGGTATTGCCCGCGTGCGATGTCGACTTCATCCATGGCCGCCTGGAAGCCGTGCCAACTGGCCTGGACCTGCGGATTCTGGGTCATGGCCCGCTGTACGGCGCCACGCAGCGTATCGATGCCCGCGGCTTCCTGGGCGTTGGCCTGGGCGCAGGCCAGCGCCAGCGGTGACAGCAGCGCGGACACGATCAGGGCACGATAGGGGGTGCGGCGAGCCGAGGCCCGACGAGAGGTGAGCACTTGCATGTTTCAGTTCCCTAATTGCCCCGGCCGTGTCGCGAGAGCGCTCGGCGCCTTGAGGGCAGGTTGTTATCGGCTCGAGCCACTTACCCACCGGGCCTGACCCAAACCAGTCTTTTTTGTAACTAACAGTAAAACTATTTTATGTAATGTGAAAGCGCGGCGCTATCTAGTTTTTTAAACTATCGGCAACAATGCATGTAAGCGATCAATGGCAAAGTTTTCTTAACTTTTAGCAGACGAAACGTTGAACTTTTACAGCAAAAGCATGAGCAAGGCTTCATACCGGAAGGATGACGACTGACGCTCGCACTGGACGCATGCTATCTTTCATGCAATATCACCTAGCAGGGAGACACCCCATGGCCAACTCCGAAATGCAGAAGGTTCGCGTCATCAACGAACTGCGCGGGTTCATCAAGAAGCTGCTGCAGGACCCGCAGATTCTGGAGCGCTCGCTGGAGATCGCCCGCCGCGCCTATCAGGAACAGGCCGAGTCGGGGAAAGGCAAGGGCAGCGACGTCATGGCGAGAATTGCCAACGAGATATCGGATACCACCAGCGTGCATATTCCCGAAGACCCGAGTGAGCATTCAGAAGCGGATCGGCTGTTTTTGGAGATTCTGGAAGAGGTGGTGGATGAAGAGCAGGCGCTTTATTAACCCAAGGTAAAGCCCACCTTAAACATCACTTCGTACCACATCATCGATTCCAGGTTTTCATACCGTTCCTGGAATCGAAACCCTACACAAAAGGTGACTAAAATCAGGCAGTATTAAAGCCAGTCACTCCATTTGGAAAACAGCCAATGGTTCGGCTCGACCATCTGCATGCACTCCAACCGCCCTTGCGACCAGAAGCGCGGATAGAGATAAGGCCGGCCAATTTCTTCAAAACAACGCTGCTTTGACTCCATGGCCAGCCCATAAAGTTCAAGCCCTGCCCAGATCAAATAGATCAATGCCAACATCATGACCAGCCACAAGATGGTAGGACCTACGCCTCGGCTGGACGTGTTATCGACAACGGGCACAGGCTGAGAACTGTCCCGATAGCCGAATACTGCGCCAATCGCCAGCACCATGACAAGCGAGCTCAACGGTGCGATATGCGACCCCGAGAACTGGGCATTAACCATCACGCCAACAAACGCCATCACTAGACAGGCATAAATAGGCTTGTCTTGGTCCGGCATGGTGCGACTTCGCTTGACGATGACCCAGCATCCGTAAAGTACAAGCCCCAGCAATGCCAGCGCCAACGGCAGTCCCCATTCAGCAGCGGTATTGAGGAAGATATTATGCGCACTAGCGTTACGAATATGTCCATCACCGGCGAACTGCATGGGCCCAATGCCAAACGGGAAATTCTCGATAGAGTAACGCAAAGCATCACTCCATAGCACAAGGCGATCATTTACCTTCGTGATATCACGGGTAAAAACCTCGCCAGATTCAGGTTCACGAAACGGATTTAGCCACCACCAACCCGCTAAGGCAGGCAAGACTGCTAAACCCGTCAATGTAACTGGCAACAATGCTTGACGGCGCAGCAGTACTAACGTTAACAGCATTGCTACTGTTATGCTCAAAAAACCGGAGCGGCCCTCAGTCAAAAACAATAAGTACCACAGTGGCGATAATGCAACGACACATAGCGCCCCCGCAAATAGGTCCTTACTTATTCGCGCCAGCGAATAAGTAAGGACCAAAGGAACTACTCCTACAAAAACATCAGAAAACAGGCGCACATTAACTAAACCAATCAAAAAGAATTGATTTTTCTCTATATAATTCCATGAAAAAAATATATCCTCTAAAGAGAAAAAACCATAAAAAACCACAAATAAAATTAAAAAATAGCCACTATTCAGCCATTCAACCCTGCCCCAAAAAGATGTAATAATAGCTACGTAATATATGAACAAAAAATTATAAAAAATGAACAACAACTCTATTAGTGAAAAAAATGAAAAATCAAGATTCAAAAAAAAACAAAGAGCAAAAACCATCCCGAGAAAAATTAAACTTTTTCTCCTTTTTACACAACCACTCCACAAATCCCCCCGAAACCGCCAACCGTAATAAAAAAAACACAAAAAAGTTAGGAGCAAGCAAAATGTGCGCTGCACATCATATGAGTAGAAAATAAAGTATTCCAACTATCATATCCAAAAAAATAGGCCGGGCGACACCCGGCCTATAAAATCAGGAAGCGGCCCCTGTAGCAACAATGTAAGAAGTATAAGAACCAGTAGAACCTTCCGGCCTTGCAGAAATAGTTGCATCAACAGAGGTCGGCACGTCAGTTGATTGATATTCACAAGCTGAATCAACGCTTGGAAGGGCTGGCGCTGATTCACCGCTATAAATAGCAGCAGCAGCAGCAGTTGTATAAGCTTTAACTTCAGATTTACAGGCTTGCTCTGCCGCATTTGCTTTATAGTCTTGATATCTCGGAATCGCAATTGCCGCCAAGATTCCAATAATCGCCACTACAATCAGCAGTTCGATCAGGGTAAAACCGCCCTGCCCTTTCTTGGTCATGCCCATGTGTCTTTTCATCGTCGTTCCCCGTAAAGCCTTGCCGGCCCTGTCAGTCATTCTTCGCTTGCCGAGCCTCAGTCTTTCTCATGCTCAGGTGTGGCGAAACCTACCCCATTTCGTAACCGGCGTGTAGCGCTTGGCTTCAACGTTTCCACGCTACCGCCGGGCCTGCTGTGCATGTCACGCCTTGCCCTCGAATCTACGGCAACGCCGTGACCGTCAAACGCTCACTTAGCGCACGGAACCCGCGCCTGTTTGAACGTTTGTGGCTCCTTTGCCTGTCAGCCATCGCTGCCCTTGCGCTGCTGCCGGCCTGCCGAGCCCCGTCCCGCCTGGCTTTGCATGAGTGACTGGCATTTAGGGCCCAAGTCAGCTTCGTACCCTGCACTGAGTACTTACCCTCATCCCAAGGCACGAGATTACATTAAATAACAGTGTTATCGACCACAAGGGGATACTGTCAATTTTACTTACGCATCGCCTGCAAAAGGATCAGCGGCGCCCCATGCCGGGCAGGCCTTGCGTTGACAGCCGTTCGGGTGATGCCACCCCATCGTTGACGCTAGAATTTCGTGATACCAAAGGACCACCGACAAGCCTTGCCCCTGCAGTGACCGACTCCAGCCTATGACGTCATCCCACCAGCCGCCGTATTCCTCCTCCAGCGACCTCGACGAGGCCACACCACCCCGCGAGCGTGCCTCGGCACTGGCGCGAAACCCTGCCCCGGGTACCGAGGGACTGAGCGGCCTGTCGCAGCGCCTGATCGAGGAGGGATTGCTGACCGAGGCGGCGGCCCGGCGTGCCGAGCAGGAGAATCGCGAGAGCGAGGAGTCGTTGCTGCAGCAGATCATCGATAGTGGCTTGGTCAACGCCCGCGATGCCACGCAGGTGGCTTCCCGCGAGTATGGCCTGCCGATGATCGATCTGGACGCACTGCGCCTGGATGCCTTGCCTGCGGCCCGCGACATGCCGGAAAAGATCCTGCGTCGTCACAAGATCATGCCACTGATGCGCAGCGAGCACCGGCTGACGGTCGCGGTACCCTTCCCCTCGTCACTGGCGTTGCTGGATGAGCTGCAGTTCGCCACCGGCCTGTCGGTGGAAGGCGTGCTGGCCTCGGTCGATCAGCTCGGCCCGGCGCTAGAGAACTACCTGGCCCAGGCGGATACCAGCCACATGCTGGAGCAGCTCGACGACGGCAGCGATGCCATCGGTGAGCTGGATTTCGAGGACGAGCTGAGCGAGGCCGAGGATACGGCGATCACCGCGTCCAGCGACGACGCGCCGGTGGTGCGTTTCGTCAACAAGATCCTGATCGACGCCATCCGCCGCGGCGCCTCGGACATTCACTTCGAGCCCTACGAGTCGAGCTTTCGCATCCGCTTTCGTATCGACGGCATTCTGCTCGAGGTCGCCCGTCCCCCGTTCGCGATGCGCACGCGTATCGCCGCGCGTCTGAAGATCATGGCCCGGCTGGATATCTCCGAGCGCCGCCTGCCGCAGGACGGCGCGATCAAGCTGCGCCTGTCGAAGAACCGCTCCATCGATTTTCGTGTCAACTCGCTGCCGACGGTCTACGGCGAGAAGGTGGTGCTGCGTATTCTCGACCCGGCCACCGCGCGCCTGGGCATCGATGCGCTGGGTTTCACCCCGGTGCAGCGGCAGATGTACGAACGCGCCCTGGCCCAGCCGCAGGGCATGATTCTGGTCACCGGCCCCACCGGCAGCGGCAAGACCGTGACGCTGTATACCGGCCTCAACATCCTCAACACCGCGGAGCGCAACATCTCCACGGCGGAGGACCCGGTGGAGATCAAGGTGCCCGGCGTCAACCAGGTCAACGTGCAGCCGCGCATCGGGCTCGACTTCGCCAGCGCCTTGCGCGCTTTCCTGCGCCAGGACCCGGACGTGGTGATGGTCGGCGAGATCCGCGACCTGGAAACCGCCGAGATCGCCGTCAAGGCATCGCAGACCGGTCACCTGGTGTTATCCACCGTGCATACCAACTCCGCCGCCGAGACATTGACGCGACTGCGCAATATGGGTGTGGCGCCGTTCAACATTGCCAGCTCGGTGTCGCTGATCATCGCCCAGCGCCTGGCCCGCAAGCTGTGCCCGCATTGCCGGCAGCCGGCGGAAATCCCTCATGAAGTGCTGCTGAAGGAAGGCTTCAGCATGGAGGAGCTCAACGAGGCTACGCTCTATCACCCGGTGGGATGTCGCCAGTGCACACTGGGCTACAAGGGGCGCGTGGGTATCTATGAGGTGGTGCCGATCAGCGAAGCGATCAGCCGCCTGATCATGCAGGAAGGCAATTCACTGGAGCTGGCGGCCCAGGCGCGCAGCGAAGGGCTGCCGGATTTGCGACGCAGCGGCCTGCTCAAGGTACTGGCCGGCGTCACCAGCCTGGAAGAGATCAATCGGATTACCAAGGACTGAACCCGAGCCGGGTTCGGCCGATAAGAAAAATACGCCCGCCGTGAACGGCAAGGCACATCGCAGGGAACACCATGGTGACATCCGCCCGATCCTCGCAAGGCTACAAGCCGCGCGAGCAGAACAAGTTGTACCGCTGGCAGTGGTCCGGCAAGAACAGTCGCGGCAAGCCCGTGCGGGGCGAAATCGTCGCCACGCATCGTGGCGAGGTGGAGCGCGAGCTGTCGGGACAGAACATCATCGTCAAGAGCATCCGGCGCAAAAGCAGCCTGTTCGGGCGCGGTGGACGCATCAAGTCGCGCGACATCATGCTGTTCGCGCGGCAGATGTCGACCATGATCCGCGCTGGCGTGCCGGTGCTGCAGGCCTTCAACGTGGTGGCCGAGAGCCTGCGCAACCCGGCCATGCGCAGCCTGGTGCTGAAGCTGTCCAACGACGTCTCGGCAGGCGCCAGCTTCTCGGAGGCGCTGCGCCAGCATCCCCAGCATTTCGACCGGCTGTTCACCAACATGGTCGAGGCCGGTGAGCAGTCCGGCTCGCTGGATCGCATGCTCGATCGCGTGGCGTCCTATCGCGAGAAGATCGAGACGCTCAAGGGGCGTGTACGCAAGGCAATGTACTACCCGGCGGCGGTCATCACCGTGGGCGTCGCGGTCACGGCGTTGCTGCTGATCAAGGTGGTGCCGCAGTTCGAGAGTCTGTTCAAGGGCTTCGGCGCTGAACTGCCGGCAATGACGCGCATGACCATCGCCCTGTCGGAATTCGCCCAGCAGTACTGGCTGTGGGGGCTGGGCGGGTTGATCGCCGGCGTGTTCGCCATTCGCCAGGGCATCAAGCGTTCGGAAAGCTTCGCCTACCGCATGCACCAGTTGGTACTGCGCCTGCCGGTCATCGGCGACATTCTCGACAAGTCATCGGTGGCGCGCTATTCACGCACCCTTGCGACCACTTTCGGGGCCGGCGTGCCACTGGTGGACGCCCTGGATACCGCCGCCGGCGCGGCTGGCAACAAGGTCTACGAGCGCGCCGTCCAGCAGGTGCGCGAGGATGTCTCGAGCGGCCAGCAGTTGCACTTCGCCATGCGCAACGTCAACCTGTTCCCGGTGCTGGCGGTGCAGATGGTCGGCATCGGCGAGGAAGCCGGCTCGCTGGACGCCATGCTCAACAAAGTCGCCGACTTCTACGAAGAGGAAGTCGATAACAAGGTGGATGCCCTGACTTCGTTGCTCGAGCCCTTCATCATCGTGGTTCTGGGGGTGCTGGTCGGGGGACTCGTCGTGTCGATGTATCTGCCGATCTTCGAGCTAGGTACTGCGATCTAATCACTGTCTAAGGAGTGTTTCTTGTCGCTTAACTTACCTCCGGTGTTGCTGTGGCCATTGGTAGCGATCCTTGGCCTGGCGCTGGGGTCGTTCGTGAATGTGGTGATTGCCCGGCTGCCGGCAATGCTGATGCTGCAGTGGCGGGCCGAGGCGCGCGAAGCGCTGGAACTGCCGGAGGAAGCGCCGGGCTCGGTGTTACCACGGGTCAACCTGGCCACGCCGCGTTCGAGTTGCCCGCGTTGCGGCGAGCCGATCGCCTGGCATGACAATATTCCACTGTTCGGTTACCTGAAGCGGCGCGGGCGCTGCGCCAACTGCGAGAAGCCGATCAGCCTGCGTTATCCGCTGGTCGAACTGGCCGGCGGCGCGCTGGCCGTGGCCGTGGTCGCCCTCTACGGCCCCACGCTGGCCAGCTTGTTCGTGCTGGGGGCATGTCTGATCCTGCTGGCTTTGGCGGTCATCGACCTGCGCACCCAATTGCTTCCCGATGTGCTCACCCTGCCGCTGCTCTGGTTGGGGCTGTTGTATCAGGTGCTCTTCCAGCCATTGCTACTGCAAAGCGCCGTCATCGGGGCCGTGGCCGGTTACCTGGTGTTGTGGAGCTTCTACTGGCTGTTCAAGCTGATCACCGGCAAGGAGGGCATGGGCTACGGCGACTTCAAGCTGTTGGCGGCGCTGGGCGCCTGGACGGGCTGGGAGATGCTACCCCTGCTACTGATCCTGTCGGCGGGTGTCGGCGCCGTGGTGGGTATCCTGTCGCAACTGGCCCTACCGCGCTTGCGTGGCATGCCGATGCCGTTCGGCCCGTTTCTGGCCATGGCCGGCTGGATTGCGTTATTGTTCGGCGCACCGTTGATGGCGGTTTATCAAGCTATCCTGCTGAGCTAGCGAATGCGCAGCAGGTTTCGGCTCGCAGCGGGACAAGCCCTTCGCCCGGTATTGCTGCCATGCCCACAGAAGCGCGGTATTGAATCTTGGGCAGAACCACCCGACGCTTGAATGGAGACGTCATGCAACCACTGACCATCGGAGTGACCGGCGGCATCGCCTCGGGCAAGAGCGCCGTGGCGCTGGAATTCGCCAAGCTGGGCATTCCCTGGGTGGATGCCGATATCGTCGCCCGTGAAGTCGTGGAACCCGGCGAACCCGCCCTGGCCGAGATCGCCGAGCACTTCGGGCCCGAGGTGCTCGATGCCGAGGGGCGGCTTGACCGGCGTGCGCTGCGCGCCCGAGTATTCGCCGACGAGGCCGAGCGGCGCTGGCTGGAGTCGGTGACGCATCCTCGCATACGCCAGCGCCTCGAGGCCTACCTGGACGAGATGCGCGCCAGCGGCGCCCCGTATCACCTGCTGGTCTCGCCCCTGTTGTTCGAGTCCGGACAGCACATGCTGGTCGACCGCAGCCTGGTGATCGACGTGCCGGAAACCCTGCAGATCTCGCGCACCATCGGCCGCGACACGGTCGACGAAGCGCAGGTCAAGGCGATCATTCGCGCACAGATGCCTCGGGCCGAACGCCTGGCGCGCGCCGACGATGTCATCGACAATCAAGGCAGCCACGACGCACTGGCACGCCAGGTCGTCGAACTCGACCGACGCTACCGCCAGTTGACCGACTCACCCTCTGCCGAACACGAGTGACCATGACCGACTCAAGCCACGACGCATCAAATGGACGCCCGCTGGAGGTCGCCTGCCCCCAGTGCCGCACCAAGGTAGTCTGGTCCCAGGACAATCCCTACCGACCCTTCTGCTCCAAGCGCTGCCGCTTGCTCGACCTGGGCGCCTGGGCCGACGAATCCCACCGTATCGCCGGCGAACCCGCCATGGATGAAGCCGACCTCGACGCCCTGATCGACCGCCTCGAACGCGGCGGCAACCAGTAAGCGATAACGCCCTAAAACAAAACGGCCACCGCAGCATGAGCTGCGATGGCCGTTTGTCTTTCACTGTTAACGCCGCCGATCCCAACGGTAATAACCGACTCACGGTCGTCATGAGCGACGGTCAGACAAGGCGAAATCCGCCGAGGCAGCAGAGTTTACAGGGCGTAAATGAGCATGCCGATGCGGATTTCAACGCCGAATGACCGAGCGCAATAGATCGTGAGCGGTTATTTCCAGAAATCGCGGATCGACGCGATTCCTTGCGCCCCCACCGCTCTCGCATGATTCGCATCGTGGCGCGTCATTCCCCCCAGCGCGAATACCGGCATGCCGGCCGTCTCGACCATCTGCTGGAAGTCATGCCAGCCCAGCGGCGCGGCATCGGGATGCGTGGGCGTCGTGCGCAGCGGCGACAGGGTCACGAAGTCGCAGCCGATGCGTGCCGCCTGCTCGAGCTGGGCGCGATCGTGGGTCGAGGCCGCCAACCACTTGCCTGCCGGTAGTGGACGACGCTCGAGCGACATTAGCCGGTCGCTGGTCAGGTGGATGCCGTCGGCATCGACCGTGTCCAGCAGGCGAGGCTCGCCGTTTAGCAGCAGGCGTGCCTGATACTGGCGGCACAACGCCAGGCTCTTCTCGGCACGCTGCAGGTAGGCCTCCTCGTCCAGCGTCTTGGCACGCAGTTGCACCAGGCGCACGTTGTCCTCGACCAGGGCGCGTTCGAGCCGGGTCAGGAAAACCTCGTCGTCACTCTCTTCACCGGTGATCAGGTACTCGGTAGGCAGCATGACGGCGCGCAGGATAGGCAGGTTCGCCGCCGGGAACGGGTAGTTGAACAATTCGCCGAGCGGCACCCAGCGTACCGCCTGCCCTTCGCGGCCGTAGGGCTCGCCGCTGAAGGCATGCACCTGCCAGACATCTAGCAGGATATGCTTGTCGGGGTATTCATGGTGCACGCGGATCAGCGGTTGGGCACGCTCGATAGCCAGACCGAGCTCCTCGTGCAGTTCGCGCTTGAGCGCCTCGAATCCCGTCTCGAACGGTGCCAGCTTGCCACCAGGGAATTCCCACAGGCCACCCTGGTCGACCGTGGAGGGACGTCGGGCGAGCAGGACTTCCTGGCCATCGCTGCTGAAAATGGCGGCTGCCGCCACGTGTACCCTTCGTTTGATCATGATGCGCAATTACCTTTCAGCGTCTGTTCAGCTTCTGTAGTCGGCATTGATGCTGACATAGTCGTGAGAGAGGTCGGAGGTCCAGACCGTTGCGGCAGACTCCCCCCGCCCCAGGCGAATTCGAATAGTGATCTCTTCCTTGGCCATGACCGCGCTGCCCGCCTGTTCACTGTAGCTGGCGGCACGGCCACCGCCCTCCACCAGGCGCACGTCGTCGAGATCGATCACCACACGCTCGACGTCGAAGTCTTCCACCGGGGCCCGGCCAACGGCGGCCAGGATGCGCCCCCAATTGGCATCCGAGGCATACAGGGCGGTCTTGACCAGCGGTGAGTGCGCCACGGTGAAGGCCACATCCAGCGCCTCCTGGCGCGAGCGCGCTTCGCCAACCTCGAGCGTGATGAACTTGGTGGCGCCTTCGCCATCACGGATGATGGCCTGGGCCAGTTCGATGAGCACGCGGTCGAGGGCCGCCCGGAAGGCAGCGATGACGTCGTCGCTTGCCACGCGCGCGCTACGTCCGGTGGCGATCAGCATGCAGGCATCGTTGGTGGAGGTATCGCTGTCCACCGTGATGCAGTTGAACGAGCGATCCACGCCCTCGCGCAGCAGCGATTCCAGCAGGACCTGATCGATGTCGGCATCGGTCGCCACGAACCCCAGCATGGTCGCCATGTTGGGCTTGATCATGCCCGAACCCTTGCTGATACCGTTGATGGTCACTGTCTTGCCATCGATATCGCAGGTGGCGCTCGCCCCCTTGGCCCGGGTATCCGTGGTCAGGATGCCCTCGGCAGCCAGTCGCCAGGCCTCGCCCGAGGAATCCAGCGATGCCAGCGCTTCCGGCAGGCTGGCGCGAATGCGTTCGACCGGCAGCGGCTCGCCGATCACCCCGGTCGAGAACGGCAGCACCGCCTCGGCCGAGGCCCCAGCCAACTCGCCCAGTGCCTGGCAGCATGTCTCGGCATCCCGCATCCCGCTTTCGCCGGTCCCGGCATTGGCATTGCCGGTATTGACCAACAGGTAGCGGGCGTTGCCCTGCGCCAGGTGGCGCTGCGCGACATGCACCGGCGCCGCCCGAAAGGCGTTGCAGGTGAAGGTGCCGGCGACCCGGCTGCCCTCGGCAATCTCGATCACCACCAGGTCGCGTCGGCCCGGCTTCTTGATGCCGGCCTTGGCCGACCCCAGCCTGACGCCCTCGATCACCGGCATGTCCGGGAAATACGCCTGCCCTACCGCCATGCTTTGTTTACTCCTGTCAGAGTTCGTTGGCTCTTAATTCCGAGTGCGCAAAGAGCGCGCCATAACATTGCCAAGCGCAGTCGATCCGGCTCAGGCAAGTTTGCCGTGACATTGTTTAAACTTCTTCCCCGACCCGCACGGGCACGGATCGTTGCGGCCAACCTTGGGCCCTTCGCGACGCACGGTCTGCCTGTCGGCCTGGGCACCTTCGTCGACTTCACTCTCGGCTTCCTCGCGAGCCGAGTCCTCGCGCGTCTGCTGCGCCGTAGCACGTTCGCGCTCCAGGGTATCGCGACGGTTGCGCTCGAGTTCCTCGACTTCTTCCTGGCGGCGTACCTGAACGTGGCTGAGGATACGCGTGACGTCGTGCTTGATGTTGAAGAGCAAGGACTGGAACAACTCGAATGCCTCGCGCTTGTACTCCTGCTTGGGATTCTTCTGGGCGTAGCCGCGCAGGTGGATACCCCGGCGCAGGTGATCCATGGACTGCAGGTGTTCCTTCCAGCGCGTATCCAGCACTTGCAGCATGACCTGCTTCTCGAAGCGGCGCATCAAGTCTTCGCCGATGGCCTCGGTCTTGGCAGCGTAGATCTCGCGGTGGCTGTTCTGTAGCCGCTCGCGCAGGACCTCCTCGTGGAAGTGCTCGTCTTCCTCGGCCCATTGCTGCAAGGGCACATCGAGATTGAACTCGGTCTTGAGCGTTTGCTGGAGCCCCTCGAGGTCCCACTGTTCGGGCAGGCTCTGCGGCGGCACGTAATCGCTGATGCTGCCGTCGAGAATTTCCTCGCGAATACCCGTCACGTTCTGTGAAACATCCTCGGCACCGAGAATCTCGTCGCGCTGCTCGTAGATCACGCGACGCTGGTCGTTAGCCACATCGTCGTACTCGAGGAGTTGCTTGCGGATATCGAAGTTGCGTCCCTCGACCTTCTTCTGGGCACGCTCGACGGCGTTGGACACCATCTTGTGCTCGATGGCCTCGCCACGCTCCAGGCCCAGCGCCTGCATCAGGCGCTGGACGCGCTCGGAGCCGAACAGGCGCATGAGATTATCTTCCAGGGACAGGAAGAAGCGCGTGGACCCCGGGTCGCCCTGACGGCCGGCACGCCCGCGCAACTGGTTGTCGATACGCCGGGACTCGTGCCGCTCGGAGCCGATGACATGTAGCCCGCCTGCCGCCAGCACGGCATCGTGGCGCTTCTGCCATTCCGCCTTGATCTCGTCGATCTGCGCCTGCGACGGCTCGTCGAGCTTGGCGACCTCGGCTTCCCAGTTGCCCCCCAGCACGATGTCGGTACCACGCCCGGCCATGTTGGTGGCGATGGTCACGGCACCGGGGCGCCCCGCCTGGGCGATGATCTCGGCTTCGCTCTGGTGCTGCTTGGCGTTGAGCACGTTGTGCGGGATACCGCCCTGATTCATCAGTCCCGCAAGCAGTTCCGAGGTTTCGATGGACGCCGTACCCACCAGGATCGGACGTCCGGCGTCACGCTGGGTCTTGACGTCCTCGATGATTGCCTCGAACTTCTCCTCGGCGGAGAGATAGACCAGATCATTGTAATCGACACGGGCGATCGGCTTGTTGGTCGGGATGACAGTGACATCCAGGCCGTAGATCTGGCGGAACTCGAACGCCTCGGTATCGGCGGTCCCGGTCATCCCGGCGAGTTTTTCGTAGAGACGGAAATAATTCTGGAAGGTGGTCGAGGCCAGGGTCTGGCTTTCTTTCTGGATGGCCACGCCTTCCTTGGCCTCGACGGCCTGGTGCAGGCCTTCGGACCAACGGCGGCCGGGCATGCTGCGTCCGGTATGCTCATCGACGATGACCACCTCGCCATTGTTGACGATGTAGTCGACGTCGCGGTGGAATAGGTGCCGGGCACGCAGCGCCGAATGCATGTGATGCAGCAGGCCGAGGTTCTGGGCGGCGTACAGCGAGTCGTCCTCGCCCAGCAGGCCCTCGCGTCGCATCAGTTCCTCGACCTTGTGGTGGCCTTCCTCGGTCAGCTCGACCTGCTTCTGCTTCTCGTCGAGCGTGAAGTCGCCGGTCGACGGGTCCTCCTCGTCCTCGCACTGCGTGAGTTCGGTCGCCAGGCGGTTGACGACCTGGTACATCTGGGTGTTTTCCTCGACCGGACCGGAGATGATCAACGGGGTCCGCGCTTCGTCGATCAGGATCGAGTCAACCTCGTCGACAATCGCGTAGTGCAGTTCGCGCTGGACCTTGTCCTCGAGCGAGAAGGCCATGTTGTCGCGCAGGTAATCGAAACCGTACTCGTTGTTGGTGCCATAGGTGATGTCGCAGGCATAGGCTTCACGCTTCTGGCCCGACGTCTGCCCTGCATAGATCACCCCGACACTCAGGCCGAGGTATTCGTAGAGCGGGCGCATCCAGTCGGCATCGCGCCGTGCCAGATAATCGTTGACGGTGACGACGTGGACGCCGCGCGCCGGCAGCGCGTTGAGGTAGACGGCCAAGGTGGCGACCAGCGTCTTGCCCTCACCGGTCTTCATCTCGGAAATGCGCCCGCGGTGCAGGGTGATCCCGCCGATCAGCTGCACGTCGAAGTGACGCATGCCCATCACGCGCCGGCTGGCCTCGCGCACGGTGGCAAAGGCTTCGGGCAGCAGCTTGTCGAGCGACTCGCCCTGACGCAGGCGTTCGCGGTACTGATCGGTTCGGGCCTGCAGGTCGGCATCGGAGAGCGCCTGGGTGCCTTCCTCGAAGGAATTGATCTCGCTGACCAACTTCCCCATGCGCTTGACTTCGCGGTCGTTCTTGGAGCCGACCAGTTTGCGTAATACGGTATTGAGCATGTGATATCCTGAAACGGAAAAGAGTTCAGGCGGGGCATCGATGCGTCCCGCCGTGGGTCACGTGGTGACGTCAGGCCAAGGCGACCTGCGGTGGACCACGACGGTTCAGGACATCCTGCCCGGCGCAGGGCACCCCCATCGCCGGGCGACAGGCGGGCACGGCGGCACGGCGCGGCTGGGAGACATGCAACGGCAAGCGGCGGCGCGCCTTGCGACGAGCCACACGGCGCGACTGGGCACGAATGGCCTCGGGCGCCATCAGGCATATCTGGGTCAGTCGCTCGGCCAGGCGCAGCGCCTCGGCCTGCACCAGCCCCGCCGGCAACAGACAGCCGACCAGCAGCCCAGCCAGCCACCAGCGTGTCCGCCGGCGGGTCGGGCGCTCCTCATGGATCGCTGAGGGGTTGGCGCAGGTCATGCTGTCGGAAGACTCCCTTGCATGGTAGATTGCCGCTATCGATTCGCAGAGTGGCGAGCAAGCCCATGAGTATAAAGGCTAAGCGTTTCCGCGCCCAGCCCATGACCCGGCTGCTTGACGGTTCCCAGCCTCGCTCGGGCGAGCTCGGTGGCCTGATGCGCATGGCCCGGGTCATCGACCGTGCCCAACAGCACCTGCGCCAGCATCTTCCCGAGGAGGTCCGCGAGCACGTGTTCGTGGGTGGCTACCGACAGGGAAAGCTGACCGTGATCACCGATCGTGCCGTCTGGCTGACCTGGCTGCGCTATGAGCAGACGCGCCTGTTGTCCCTGCTGCGCCAGCTACCCGAGTTCGAGGCGGTCCTGGGGTTCACCTTCAAGGTTCGCCCCGTCTCGCCTCCCAAGGTGCCAATCACCCAGCCCCGCCGTCTCTCGTCTCGTGCCGCCGACGAAATTTCCTGCTGTGCTGCCGACACGAGCGATCCGCGCCTGCGCCGCTCGCTGGAGCGCCTGGCAGCCCACGCCGAGCGCCAGCGCTCTTCCTAGACCCCTGCTGATAGCACCATAAAAAACGCCGACCCTAAGGGGTCGGCGTCAAAGCCTGGTTTGCCTGACAACGTGTCTTGCGTCACACGGCCATGGCAGGCGCTGCATAGGAAATCGGCGCTTGCTGGGCCTCGTCCTCGAAGGTGACGATCTCCCACGCATCCGGATTGGCCATCATCTCGCGGCACAGCTGGTTGTTCAGGGCGTGGCCTGACTTCACCCCGCGGAACTCGCCGATCAGGCTATAACCAAGCTGATACAGATCGCCAATCGCGTCGAGCACCTTATGCTTGACGAATTCATCCTCGTAGCGCAGGCCGCCTTCGTTGAGAATGCGGTACTCATCGACCACGATGGCATTGTCCAGACTGCCTCCTAGCGCCAGATTCTGCGAGCGCAGGAATTCCAGGTCACGCATGAAACCGAATGTCCGCGCCCGGGACACTTCCTTGACGAACGACGTGGTGGAGAAGTCGACGACGGCGGTCTGCTCCTGACTGTCGAACACGGGGTGATCGAAATCGATGGAGAACGATACCTTGAAGCCGTCGTACGGCAGGAAAAGCGCTTCCTTGCCGTTATCGGTGACGCCAATCTCACGCTTGATACGGATGAACTTCTTGGCTGCGTTCTGCTCTTCGATGCCAGCGGACTGGATCAAAAAGACGAAAGGTCCCGCGCTGCCGTCCATGATCGGCACCTCCGGCGCGCTGAGCTCGACAATCGCATTGTCGATACCCAGACCGGCGAAGGCGGACATCAAGTGTTCGACGGTCGCCACCTTGGCACCGTTGCTGGACAGGGCAGTACACAGCATGGTGTCGGTAACGTTTTCGGCGCGGGCCGGAATGCGCACCTCGGGCTCGAGATCGGTCCGTACGAAGACGATCCCGGTATTCACCGGAGCCGGACGCAGCGTGAGATAGACTTTCTCACCGGAATGCAGGCCGACGCCGGTGGCGCGCATGGTGTTCTTGAGAGTACGTTGTTTGATCATGGGCAATGGCCAGGCTGTCACTAAAAGGTTGTCAAACAGTGTTCACTATACCATCGAACGACTGTTTAAACAAAATTTCGTCGTCCGGCCATCCCTATGCCTTCGATAGTTCCACTCAATCGGCCTGACGACGCAGGAACGCAGGAATGTCGAGGTAATCGTCGAGTTCCTGAGACTTGCGCTTTTCCTGACGCGCCTTGGCGGCATTGTCCTGCTCGGCCTTAGCCGCCTGCTGGCGCATGACCGTCGGCTGCTGCAGCTTGCGATAGTCCGTGGTTTCGGGACGCGTCACGCTCTCGCGAGTCACGGCCTTCTCCTTGCGTCCATCTAGGCCAGCCGCCACGACCGTGACACGCAGTTCGTCGGCCATTTCCATGTCGATTGCCGTGCCCACCACGATGGTCGCATCCTGGGAAGCGAATTCCTGGACGGTTGCACCAACATCGTTGAACTCGCCGATCGACAGGTCGGGTCCTGCGGTGATGTTGACGAGGATGCCGCGCGCACCGTGCAGGTCGATATCCTCGAGCAGCGGGCTGCGAATCGCCTTCTCGGCGGCCTCGCGGGCGCGGTTCTCGCCGGTCGCGCCGCCGGTACCCATCATCGCCATCCCCATCTCGGACATCACGGTACGTACGTCGGCGAAGTCGACGTTGATGATACCCGGGCTGGTGATCAGCTCGGCGATGCCCTGGACAGCGCCCAGCAGCACGTCGTTGGCGGCGCTGAACGCGGTCAGCAGGCTCGCGCTCTTGCCAAGGACCGCCAGCAGCTTCTCGTTGGGAATGGTGATCAGCGAGTCGACGTGCTCGGACAGCTCACGCATGCCCTCTTCGGCCACGCGCATGCGCTTCGGCCCCTCGAAGGGGAACGGCCGCGTTACCACGGCGACGGTGAGGATGCCGAGTTCCTTGGCCACCTGGGCCACGACGGGTGCGCCACCGGTACCGGTGCCACCACCCATGCCCGCCGTGATGAAGACCATGTCGGCGCCCTGGAGCAATTCGGCGATCCGTTCGCGATCCTCCATGGCCGCCTGGCGACCGACCTCGGGACTGGCACCCGCGCCGAGTCCCTTGGTGATTTCACTACCCAACTGGAGAACGGTCTTGGCAGCAACACGCTTGAGCGCCTGCGCATCGGTGTTGGCGCAGATGAATTCGACGCCCTCGATGTTGCTTTCGACCATGTGATTGACGGCATTGCCGCCGCCTCCACCAACGCCGATCACCTTGATGACTGCGCTGCTGGAAGGTGCATTATCTACCAGTTCGAACATTGCCCCGTCTCCTGTGACCGCATGGATGCGGCCCCTGTCAAAAATTTCCTTTGAACCAGCTCTTGACCCGTTCCAGCGTCGAAGTGCCATCCTTGAGACCACGCCGAGAGACTTCCTCCCTACGGGGCTGGGCGGATACCACGCGGCCTTGGGCCTGCTTGTTGGCATCACGCATTCCGTAGAGTAGCAAACCTACTCCCGTGGAATAAATCGGATTACGCACCACGTCAGCCAGACCACGAACGTTCTGCGGACAGGCAATACGTACCGGCATATGGAAGATCTCTTCGGCCAATTCGACCACGCCTTCCATACGCGACGTCCCCCCGGTAAGTACCACCCCCGCTGCCACGAGATCCTCGTAGCCGCTACGTCGCAGTTCTTCGCGTACCAAAGTAAACAGTTCCTCGTAACGAGGTTCGACCACTTCGGCCAAGGCTTGGCGAGACAGATCTCGGGCCGGGCGGTCACCCACACTGGGAACCTTGATCATTTCATCGCTCGAGGCCAGTTGGGTCAGTGCGCAGGCGTACTTGACCTTGATGTCCTCGGCGTACTGCGTCGGTGTGCGAAGCGCCATGGCGATATCGTTGGTCACCTGATCGCCGGCGATCGGGATGACCGCCGTATGGCGAATGGCACCTTCGGTGAACACGGCGATATCCGTCGTGCCACCACCGATATCGACCATGCAGACGCCCAGCTCACGCTCGTCCTCGGTAAGCACGGCATGGCTCGACGCCAGCTGCTCGAGGATGATCGCATCCACCTCGAGCCCGCATCGACGCACGCATTTTTCTATGTTCTGCACGGCATTCAGGGCTGCCGTCACCAGGTGCACCCGAGCCTCGAGCCGCACGCCTGACATGCCCAACGGCTCGCGAATGCCTTCCTGGGTATCGATGGCGAACTCCTGGGGCAGCACATGCAGGATGCGTTGCCCTTCGGAAATGGCCCGAGCCCGGGCCGAGTCGATGACCCGCTCGATATCGGATGGAGTGACCTCACGATCCTTGATCGCAACCACACCATCGGAGTTCATTGAACTGATATGGCTCCCCGCCACACCAACATACACCGAATGGATATCGCAGCCGGCCATCAGTTCGGCTTCTTCCACGGCGCGCTGGATGGATTGCACCGTGGACTCGATATTGATGACCACCCCTTTCTTCATACCGCGAGAGGGATGGGAACCGATCCCGGCAATCTCCAACCCACCATCGTCAGTGGGCTGCCCAACGATCGCCACCACCTTGGACGTTCCTATATCCAGCCCGACGACCATATTGGAAGCATTGGATTGTCCTGCCATGGGTCGGGGTCACTCCTCGATCTTCACAATATTTGAAACCGTTATTAACTAAATAAAGTATTTTAGGCGATTAAGTAAACAATACTTATTATTTAATCCGCCCATACTCAAAGCCAGCAACAGAATACGGGGATTTTTTGTTGAAAGAAATACCTCGGCGCCTTTGCTGGCGGGCTCTCGCGTTAAAAAAAGCAACGCTTACGTTACTACCCTTCCGAAATCTCCACGTCGGTCTCGCCGTGCCAGGCCACGACAACACCGTTCGGATAGCGCAAATCGATGTAGCGAATCTGCGAAGACTGCGTGCCAAGTTGACGTTGCCAGGCAATCGCGAAGCGAGCCAGGCGCGTATCACGCTGGTTACGGCCAAGCATGACCCAGACACTATCATTGACCTGGAACCGCCAGGCGCCACGATCCTCGAGACGTAACTGGGTGACATCCAGGCCCAGGGGTGCCAGGCCATTTTGTAACTGGTCGAGAAGCGCCAGGACTTCTGCCCCACTGCCTTCAGGCCCGGCCAGGTCGGGCAGGCCCTCGGGCACCGCGACGTCTCCCCGCCGAAAGGGCACGCCACGCGGATTGAGCAGGTAGTCGTCGTTCCAGCGTGCAACTGGCTCCTGCTCATAGAGCTCGAACGTCAGCGCATCCGGCCAGTGACGAGAGACGCGCACCTCGGCCAACCAATCGATGGCGCGAGCCTGTTCACGCAACGCCTGGAGATCCACCGACAACCATGTCTGGCCCCGCACCAGCGGCGCCAACTGCTCCCTCAGGTAGGCAGCACTCACGTATTCCAGATCGCCGCGAATCGATACACGCTCGATGGGCCGGTCCAGCCACAGCCACAACGTCCGACCACCGGCCCCCAGGAGTATCAACAGCAATACCAGCCCCAGCAGCGAGCCGCGCGATCCCGCCGACCCCATACCTTCAACGCTCCAGTGACGTAGCGAGAATGCGCAGCACCAGCGCGTCGAAGCCCAGGCCAGCGTGTGCTGCCGACTGGGGCACCAGGCTGTGGTCGGTCATGCCAGGCACGGTGTTGACCTCGAGGAGCCAGAACCGCGCCTCGGCGTCGCGCATCACGTCCACCCGTCCCCAGCCCCGGCCACCGACGGCATCGAAGGCCTGGCGGCACAGCGTCGCCAGGGCCTGTTCGGTCGATGCCTCGAGACCGCACGGCAGGTGATAGAGCGTCTCATTGGAATGATACTTGGCCTCGTAATCGTAGAAGCCACTCGGGACTTCGACGCGAATGGCCGGCAGCTCGGTATCGCCAAGTAGCGAGACGGTATACTCCTCGCCACGGATGAAGCGCTCGGCCATGACCGCCGCGTCGTAGCGGGCAGCTTCCCGATAGGCAGCCTGGAGCGCCTCGAGGCTATCGACGATGGTAATGCCCAGTGTCGACCCCTCGTGTACCGGCTTGACCACCATCGGCAGGCCAAGACGCTCGACCACGGCCGGCCAGTCGGCATCAGGCGACAGGATGATGCTCTCCGGCGTCGGCAGGCCCAGCGCCTGCCATATCTGCTTGGTGCGCTGCTTGTCCATGCCCAGCGCCGAGGCCAGCACACCACTGCCGGTATAGGGTATGCCCAGCAATTCCAATGCCCCCTGCAGGGTGCCGTCCTCGCCGCCACGACCATGCATCGCAATGAAAACCCGATCCGGCGCCAGCGCTTCGAGCCCGCTCAGGCCACCAGCGGCCAGATCGTAACCCCGGGCATCGACACCGCTGCGCTGCAGCGAGGCCAGCACGGCAGCCCCGCTGACCAGGGAGACTTCGCGTTCCGCCGACTCGCCCCCGTACAACACGACCACACGACCGAAATCCGAAGGACTCGGTGTTTCACTTATTTGCTGGTTGCGGCTCATAGTTCCACCTCATCAAGCCCAAGCCGGCTGGCCGCCAGCGCAATCGCAATGCCCCCGACGTCCCCGGCCCCTTGGGTAATCAGGATGTCGCCATCGCGCAGCACATGCGCAAGCAGCCTGGGCAGCTCGCTCTTTTGCTCGACGAAAATCGGGTCGACCTGGCCACGCTGGCGTATCGAGCCAGCCAGGGTACGCCCCTCGGCACCGGGAATAGGCGCTTCGCCCGCGCTGTAGACGTCAAGCAGCAACAGCGTATCGACACCCGATAATACGCGGACGAAATCCTCGTACAGGTCGTGAGTACGCGAGTAGCGGTGCGGCTGGTAGAGCATCACCAGCCGCCGTTCGGGCCATCCCGCCCGCACGGCCCTGATCACCATCTCGACCTCGCGCGGATGATGGCCGTAGTCGTCGACCAGCATGACCTCGCCGGCTTCCTGAGGCAGCGCATACTCGCCATGCACCTGAAAACGTCGGCCGACGCCAGCGAAGCCGGCCAGGCCACGCTGGATCGCCTCGTCATCGACGCCCGCATCGGTCGCCACGGCAATCGCGGCCAGGGCATTCTGGGCGTTGTGCTCGCCGGGCATCGCCAGACGCACCTGCAAAGGCGCGTGCCCTTCGGGCCTGAGTGCCGTGAAACGAATTTCACCCGCTTCCTGGACAAAATCGGCGATTCGATAATCCGCGTCCGGGCTGAAGCCGTAGGTCACGAACTGGCGCTGCACACGCGGGAGCAGTTTGCGCACGTTGTCATCGTCAAGGCACAGCACCGCCATGCCATAGAACGGCAGATTGTGCAGAAACTCGATGAAGGTGTCCTTGAGCCGGGAAAAGTCCCCGGCGTAGGTCGCCATGTGGTCGGCATCGATGTTGGTGACGATGGCCACCATGGGTTGCAGATGCAGGAAGGAGGCATCCGATTCGTCGGCCTCGGCGACCAGGTAATCCCCTTCGCCGAGCCGGGCATTGGTCCCCGCACTGGTCAGCTTGCCGCCAATGACGAATGTCGGGTCAAAACCGCCCTCGGCGAGCAAGGTCGCGGTCAGGCTGGTAGTGGTCGTCTTGCCATGCGTACCGGCCACGGCAATGCCATGCCGAAAGCGCATCAGTTCGGCCAGCATCTCCGCCCGTCGAACGACGGGGACACGGTGCTCGCGCGCCCAGGCAATTTCGGGGTTGCTGGCATCGACGGCCGTCGATACGACGACGACGTCGGCATTCTCGGCGTTCTCGGTCGCATGACCAATCTCGACACGAATCCCGCCGTCACGCAGATGCCTGGTGACTGCCGACTCCTTGAGGTCGCTACCGCTGACCTGATAGCCCTGGTTGGCCAGCACCTCGGCAATGCCGCACATGCCGGCACCGCCGATCCCGACAAAGTGAATGCGCTGGATACGACGCATGCCCAGCCCGTTACGGCGTGCCTGTCCCGGCACGGAAGGAAACTTGCTATTGCTCAAAACCGATCTCCAAGCAGCCCGCCACCAGGCGATCGACGGCATCGAGGTGAGCACAGGCACGTGCGGCACCGGCCATGGTGGCGAGAACATCAGGATTGAGTACGGCAGCCAGCGTCTCCGCCAGCCCCTCCGCACTCAGGGTAGTCTGGGGAATCAGTCGTGCCGCGCCGGCATCGACCAGATGACGCGCATTGGCCGTCTGGTGGTCGTCGACGGCATGGGGAAAGGGGACGAACAGGGCCGGCTTGGCGGCAGCGGCAAGCTCGGCGACGGTCAGCGCCCCTGCCCGACACACCACCATGTCGGCCCAGTCGTAGGCGGCGGCCATGTCATCGATGAAATCGCTGACCTCGGCCTCGACGTTGGCCGCGACATAGCCCTGCTGCGTGGCGTCCTCCTTGCCACGCCCGGCCTGGTGACGCACCTCGGGCCGGCGGTCTTCGTCCAGATGCGCCAGCGCTTGGGGCAGGCACTCGTTGAGCGCCACGGCACCCAGCGAGCCGCCTACGACCAGCAGGCGCAGGCGTCTGCCGCGCATGGCCTCGGCCTGGCGGGGCACCGTGCCTAGCGCTGCGATAGCATCGCGTACGGGATTGCCGATGACGATCTCGCGATGGGCCTTGCCCGCCTTGCGAAAGGCACCGGGGAATGCGGCATACACCCGTGTCGCCAGGCGCGACAGCGCCTGGTTGGTCATGCCGGCGACCGCGTTCTGCTCGTGAATGACCAAGGGACGACGGGATAGCCGAGCCGCCAGACCGCCAGGCCCGCTGGCAAAGCCGCCCATGCCCACCACCAGCTGCGGATCGTAGCGCCGGATGACGCGGCGTGCCTGGCCGATGGCTCGGGCGAGTCGCCAGGGGGCGGCCAGCCAGCCAGCGGCACCGTTGCCGCGTAGCCCGGCGACATCGATGCAATGCAGTGGTATGTTCGCCTCGGGAACCAGGCGATTCTCGATACCGCGAGGACTTCCCAGCCACTCGACATCCACGCCACGCGCCTGCAGGGCACGCGCCAGTGACAGGGCCGGTATCACGTGACCGCCGGTACCACCGGCCATGATCAATGCCCGACGCGACTGCGCTGACTGGGAGTTCACTGGGATGCCGCTCCTTGTACTCGTTGGGTTGGTGCCGGGGCCGGCGCTTGCCGACGTCGACGCGTTTCGTTATCGACGCGCAGCAGCAGCGCCACCATCACGCAACTGACCACCAGGCTCGAGCCGCCATAGCTCAACAGAGGCAAGGTAAGACCCTTGGTCGGCAGGATACCGGTACTGACCCCGATATTGATGAAGGCCTGGGCACCAAAGACCAGCCCGATACCGTAGCTGAGATACGCCGCGAACGGCAATCGCTGCAGTTCCGCCTGGCGGCCGATATGCAAGGCGCGATAGACCAGCAGTGCGAACAGGCCGACCACGGATACAGCACCGACCAGGCCCAACTCCTCGGCGATCACGGCGAACACGAAATCGGTGTGCGCCTCGGGCAGGTAGAAGAGTTTCTGGACGCTGTCGCCCAGGCCCAGGCCCAACCAGTGCCCGCGACCGTAGGCAATCAGCGCCTGGGTCAGCTGGTATCCCGAGTCGTACATGTCGGCCCAGGGGTCGGCAAAGCTGGTGATGCGCTCCAGGCGGTAAGGCTCCGCGATGGCGATATAGCCTCCCAGCGCCAGCACTGCACTGAGCAGCAGGATGAAACGAATCAGCGGCGCGCCCGCCAGTAGCAGCATGCCCATCACGCAGCCCGTCATTACCACCAGGGCACCGTAGTCGGGCTCCATGATCAGCAGAACGCCCATGGGCATCAGAATGATCAGCGGCTTGAGAAATTCCCACCAGGACTTGCGGACCCCAGGCAGGAAACGCTCCAGGTAACCCGCCACATAGATGATGAGGAACAGCTTGGCCACTTCGGACGCCTGGACATTGATCGGTCCCAGCGGAATCCAGCGCTTGCTGCCATTGACCTCGGTGCCGACGATCAGCACCGCAATCAGCAGAAAGAACCCGGCCAGCAATAGCCAGGGGCCGTTACGCTGCCACGAGGCCAGGGGCACATAGAGCACGCCAGCCGCCACCCCGGTAGCGATGACCACGAACACCCCGTGACGGATACCGTAGTAGAAGGGATTACCGGTCAGCCCGGTCGCCACCTCGGTCGAGGCCGACGTGACCATGACCAGTCCGACCATCAGCAATGCCACGGCGGCCAGCAGCAGCCAACCATCGAACGGCTGACCCCGGGTCGACAGGCGCTGCCTGATGCGCTGCAGACGACGTGCCGTCATGCACCCTCCTGGCGGTCTGCCAGATAACGTTCCACCCACTGGCGGAAGGCGTCGCCCCGGGCCATGTAGTTGGCAAACTGATCGAGACTGGCACACGCCGGCGACAACAGTACGCAATCGCCGGGACGCGCGATCACGGAAGCTCGCTCCAGGGCCTCTTCCAGGGAGTCGCGACGTTCGACGGGCACGCTTGCTGCGAGCGACTCGGCCAGACGCGGCGCATCGGCTCCGAACACGATGGCCTCACGCGCATGACGCGCCAACGGCTCGGCCAGCGGCGTGAAGTCGGCGCCCTTGCCTACGCCGCCTCCCAGCCAGATAAGCTTGCCCTGCAAGGTGACTCCCAGGCCGGCGATCGCCGCCAACGTGGCCCCGACATTGGTCCCCTTGGAGTCGTTGACCCAACGTACGCCATCGGCTTCGCCTACCAGTTGCCCCCGATGCGGCAGTCCCGCAAAGCGGGCCAGTACACGCCGCATGGCCTCCAGGGAAAATCCAAGACGCGTTCCCATGGCCAGTGCCGCCAAGGCATTGGCCTGGTTGTGGCGACCTGGCAGGCGCAACTCGTCCACGGCCATCAGCGGCCGGGTGCCATGCATCAACCACGGCGCCTTGCCGCCGCCGTCATCGTGCACGGCTATACCCCACTGCTGGCCATCGGGCGGTTGCGTGGTAAAGCGGTCGACGGGCAGGCGTTCGTCGTCGGGCCAGGTCATGCTGTCCTCGGCATTGACGACGGCATGCCGGGCGCCACGAAAGATACCGAGCTTGGCGGCACGATAGCCGGCCATGTCGCCATGCCGATCCAGGTGGTCTTCCGACAGGTTGAGAAAGGCCGCGGTCGCCGCCCCCAGGCAAGGTGTGGTCTCGAGCTGAAAACTCGACAACTCCAGGACGAAGAGCTCGGCATCGGGATGGGTATGCAGCAAATCCAGGGCGGGGGTGCCCAGATTGCCCCCCACAGCGACATTGACGCCTGCCTCGCAAGCCATTTCGCCGAGCAGCGTGGTCACGGTGGACTTGGCATTGGCACCGGTAATGGCCGCCACCGGGGCATGGCAGGCCCGCGTGAACAGGGCGATCTCGCCCACGACACGCGGTGTCCCACCTTGCTGTGAACGCGCCCAGAACGGCGCCAGGCCGGGCGAACGCGGATCGACGCCAGGACTCAGCACGATCTCTTCGAATGCCTCGAGATCGAGCTCGCCGAGCGAGCCACAGTGAATCGGCACATCCGCATGCTCGCGGCGGAATTCCGCAAGCCCTGGCGGATTCTGCCGGGTATCGGCCACCATGAAGGACACGTTTTCGCGCGCCAGGTGGCGTGCTATCGCCTGCCCCGACACGCCAAGCCCGACGACCAGCGTTTGTCCGCGCGCCACCAGCAACACCTCAAGCGATCAGTTCGAAAAAAGCCACGTTACCATGCGCAGCCCCGCAAGCAACGGGACCGGACATCAGCGAATCTTCAGGGTGGCCAGCCCCATCAGCACAAGCACGACCGTGATGATCCAGAAGCGCACGATCACGCGCGGTTCGGGCCAGCCCTTGAGTTCGAAATGGTGATGCAGCGGCGCCATGCGGAAGATGCGCCGACCGGTCAGCTTGTAGGAGCCAACCTGCAGGATGACCGAAACGGTTTCCATGACGAACACCCCTCCCATCACGAACAGCACAATCTCCTGACGCACGATGACCGCCACGACCCCGAGGGCCGCCCCCAGCGCCAGGGCACCCACGTCGCCCATGAACACCTGCGCCGGGTAGGTGTTGAACCACAGGAAGCCCAACCCCGCCCCGGCCATGGTGCCGCAGAACACGGCCAGCTCCCCCGCCCCAGGCACCATGGGGATATGCAGGTATTCGGCAAAGACCGCGTTACCGCTTGCATAGGCAAACACCGCCAGCCCCATGGCGACCATAACGGTCGGCATGATCGCCAGCCCGTCGAGGCCGTCGGTGAGGTTCACGGCGTTGGAGCTGCCCACGATGACTAGGTAGGTCAGGACGATATAGAACAGGCCAAGCTGGATCACGACTTCCTTGAACAGCGGCACGATCAGGCTGGTCTCCACCGGGCTGGCCGCGGTGTAGTAGAGGACGACAGCCGCGCCGATGCCAAGCACGGTCTGCCAGAAATACTTCCAGCGTGCCGGCAGCCCCCGCGGGTTCTTCTCGACGACCTTACGGTAATCGTCGACCCAGCCGATGGCGCCGAAGCCCAGCGTCACGATCAACACCAGCCACACGTAGTGATTGTCGAGATCGCCCCATAGCAGTGTGCTGACTGCCATGGCTATCAAGATCATGGCACCGCCCATGGTCGGCGTGCCTGCCTTGGAGAGGTGCGACTGCGGCCCGTCGTCACGTACGGCCTGACCGATCTGGCGCTCGACCAGGCGACGGATCATCATCGGCCCGAACCACAAGCACAGCAGCAAGGCAGTCAGCGTGCCGAGGATGATGCGTAACGTCAGGTAATCGAAGACGGTAAAGGCGTTTTGGTACTGTGCAAGAAATTCGGCCAGATAAAGCAGCATGTTATAGCATTCACCTTGATGCATCCGCGCGCAGCTCGGCGACCAGTCGCTCCATGCCGGCGCTGCGCGAGCCCTTGACCAGAACACTGGCCCCTGACGGCAGATGGTCCCGGGCATGGCGCAAGAGCGCGTCCCAGTCCGTAAAATGACATCCCGATTCGCCGAAGGCACGAGCCGCCGGCTCGGCCAACGGGCCCAGGGTTCCGAGAAAATCGATACCACGTTCGCGGGCGTAACGCCCGACATCGGCGTGCAGGGTATCCGCCGCCGCGCCGAGTTCCCCCATGCCGCCCAGGAAACACCAGCGCGGCGCAGGCATCTGAGCCAGTGCGTCCAGCGCTGCCTTCACGGCTCCCGGGTTGGCGTTATACGTATCGTCCAGCAGTCGGCTGCCGCGCACCCCTTCGACCAGCGCCAGTCTCCCCGGCATGGCCTGCAACTCGCTCAGGGCAGCGACCACATCCTCGGCAGCCACATCGAGCGCCAGGGCTGCCGCCGCCGCCGCCAGTGCATTACGCACGTTGTGCCTGCCGAACAACCCGAGCCGGACCCTACCCAGCGCACGCTTGCCCTGGACAAGCGTGAAAGCATAGCGTCCGATGTCGTCGCAAACCATATCGCATGCCTGAATATGCGAATCAATCGACAGGCCGAAGTCGATGACTCGCCGCTGCCCTGCCAGGCGCTGCCAGAACGGGTAAAAGGCATCGTCGCGGTTTAGTACGGCAACCCCTTCCGGTGGCAGGCCGGACAGGATTTCCCCCTTGGCCTGGGCAATCTGCCCCATGCCGCCGAACTCACCGACATGCGCTCCCGTGACATTGGTGATCACGGCGACCTGCGGACGGGCAAGCGCCGTGGTCCAGGCAATCTCGCCCAGGTGATTGGCGCCCAGTTCGACCACCGCGTACCGATGGGCCGAGCCGAGCCCGAGCAGGGTCAATGGCGCGCCGATATCGTTGTTGAGATTGCCCCGCGTGGCCAATGTCTCGCCACGTCGGCGCAGAATCGCAGCCAGCATTTCCTTGACCGTGGTCTTGCCACTATTGCCGGTCACCGCCACCAATGGGCCGCCCCAGGCCAGGCGCCGCGCCTGCCCCAGAATGCCCAGGGCCAGACGCGTATCGGCCACCTCGATCTGCGGCAACGCATCATCGACCGGATGCGACACGATCGCAGCCACAGCCCCGGCTTCACGAGCCTGGGCGAGAAAATCATGGGCGTCGAAACGCTCGCCGCGCAACGCCAGAAAGACGTCTCCCTGCTTGAGGGAACGGGTATCGGTCGTTACGGCGCCAACCGCACGATCCTCCCCCGGCCAAACGCTACCCAGCACTGCGGCAATCGCGGCAAGGGTGTCCAGTCCAGCGTCGCTCACGCTCCCTCCTTGCGTGACTGCAGGGCCGCCTCGGCACGCTCGATATCCGAAAACGGCAGGCGACGCCCCTGGATTTCCTGATACGTCTCGTGCCCCTTGCCGGCAATGAGGATGATGTCCTCTGGACCAGCGTCGGCAATGATCCTGTCGATGGCTTGCCCGCGACCGTCGACACACCAGGCCTGGGACTGCGCCTCCTCCGACAAGCCTGTCAGGATTTGTTGGCGGATCGCAGCAGGATCCTCGCTGCGCGGGTTATCGTCGCTGATCACGATACGATCGACCAGCGGCTCGACGGCCTGCGCCATCAACGGACGCTTGCCGGCGTCGCGATCCCCCCCGCAGCCGAACAGGCACCACAACCTGGCCTGCCGGGGCAGATGGTCACGCAGCGCCGACAAGGCGCTGGTCAACGCATCGGGGGTATGCGCGTAATCGACGATGACCGTGGGCGCGCCAGGCCGTGTCAGGACCTGCATCCGTCCCGGGACCGGCGACAGGGAGTTCGCGGCCTCACACAGCGCCTCAAGCGACCCACCCAGACCATACAGGGTAGCCATGGCGAGCAGCACGTTATCCAGATTGAAGCGGCCCATGAGGCCCAGCTCGAGGGCGCGCTCCCCGTCCGGCGTGGCGATCAGCACGCGCTGGCCTTCTGCATGCGGCAACCAGTCGAGAACGCGCAGCGTGGTGGCCTCCTGGCGTCCGGTCGCCAGCACGCGCACGCCTTCCGTTACGCCTGCCAGCATCAGACGGGCCAGCGCATCGTCGCCATTGACTACCGCCAGACTGATCTCCTCACGCCGGAAAAGGCGCGCCTTGGCCGCCGCATAGGCTGCCATGCTGCCGTGATAATCGAGATGATCGCGCGACAAATTGGTGAACACGGCCGCCTTGAGACGGCAGCCGGCCAGACGCTCCTGCATCAGCGCATGCGAGGAAACTTCCATGGCCACGCGCCGGATACCGCTGGATGCCATCTGCCCGAGCATCCACTGAAGCTCGAGGGCACCAGGCGTGGTGAGCCCGCTGTCGGTCAACTGGCCCAGCCGCCCCCAGCCCAGTGTACCGATGACGCCTGATGGGCAGCCCAGCGCATCGCTCAGCGCGGCAATATAGTGTGTGACCGAGCTCTTGCCGTTGGTGCCGGTCACTCCGATCACCTCGAGCGACTCGGGAACCGCGAATAGCTCACGCCCCAGTTCTCCCAGCCGACGCCCCAGGTCAGCCAGCGCCACGACACGCTCGTCCGTCGGCAAGGGGGCGCTTTCGGCTTCCTTGTCACAGGCTTCGGCCAGTACCAGCCGGGGGCCATCGGCCAATGCCTGAGCGATGAAACGTCGCCCGTCGACATGCACGCCTGGCACGGCCACGAAGACCGTCGGCACCTCGCCTGTCGACACGTCACGGCTGTCCCGGCACAGGCGCAGCATCGCAGCGGATGCCAGGGCCTCATCGGGCAACTGCGTGCCGGGCCACAGTTTGGCAATGGTCTGCCTCAGCCGGCTTCCCTCGACCTGAATCACTCTACCGCCTCCTTCTTGTCGGGCAGGACATCGAGCAGCCGCAGCGCTTTGCCCACGACGCGTCCGAATACCGGTGCGGCAACCAGGCCGCCATAATAGTCGCCCTTCTTGGCGTTATCGATCATCACCACGGTAACGATGCGCGGATCGGTGACAGGGGCGATCCCGGCAAACAACGAACGATAGGCCGTCTGCTGATACCCGGTCTGGGTCACCTTGCGTACCGTGCCCGTCTTGCCGGCGACACGGTAGCCCGGGACCACGGCTCGCGACCCACCGGCATTGGGCTGGACGATGGCTTCGAGCATGTGCAGCAGGTCGTCGGCAACGCGGGGAGACATGACCTGCTCGCCCTGGGGTGGCGATGGCAGCTTGAGCAGCGACGGCGGCATGCGCTTGCCTTCGTTGGCAATCGCCGTATAGGCACTGGCCAGCTGCAAGGCGGACACGGCGACGCCGTAACCATAGGACATCGACGCCCGCTTGCTATCGGACCAGTCGAACGGTGTCGGCAGGCTACCGGTCGTCTCGCCAGGAAACCCGGTGCCTGGCGCCTGGCCCAGTCCGAGCTCGTGATAGCGGTTCCATACCGCATCCTCCTCGAGTTGCAGGGCAACCCGTGTCATGCCGATGTTCGAGGAGTGCAGGAGAATGCCGGCCATTGACAGGTCGCCATAATTGCGAAAGTCGCGAATCGTGAAGTTGTCGACCCGCATCCAGCCCGGCGACGTATCGATCACCGTTTCAGGAGAGAACCTGGCTGTTTCCAGGGCCGCCGACATGGCCAGCGGCTTCATGACCGAGCCCGGTTCGAAGGCATCCGTGATCGCCTGGTTACGCAGGCCATTGGCGTCGAGCTCTGCGCGGTTATTGGGGTTGTACGAGGGCAGGTTGGCCATCGCCAGCACCTCCCCCGTCTTCGCATCCATCATGACCAGCGTGCCGCCGTCGGCATTGTGCTCGTCCACCGCCGCCTTGAGCTCCCGGTAGGCCATGTACTGCAGCCGCAGGTCGATGGACAACGCCAGGTTGCCCCCCGGCTTGGCCTCCTTGATCAGATGCAGGTCGCGCACCAGGCGCCCCTTGCGATCCTTGAGCACTCGCCGCTTGCCGGGCTGGCCCGCCAGGAAACTGTTGTAGGCGAGCTCGACCCCCTCCTGCCCCTTGTCGTCGATATTGGTGACACCGACCAGTTGCGCGGTCACTTCGCCGGATGGGTAATAACGCTTGTACTCGTGCTGCGCGTAGACACCGGGAAGACGCATGTCGAGAATCGGCTGTGCATCGGCTGGCGTCATGCGCCGGCGCAAGTACATGAATTCATGTTCGGCGTAACGTTCGATACGGGCGTTGAGGTCAGCCAGGCTCATGCCAAGTGCCCGCGCCAGCATCATGCGCTGTATGTCGTCGCTCGGCAGCTCCTGCGGATTGGCCCACAGGCTGACTACCGGCGTCGAGATCGCCAGCGGCTCGCCATGCCGGCTGGTGACCATGCCACGATGCGCGTCGATGGTTTCGACACGCAGCGTGCGGGCATCGCCCTGCCCCTGCAGGAACAGGCGATCGATGACATGCAGGTCGACGATACGCCCGACCAGGACCGCCAGCGCCACCAGCACGACGCCGACCATGAAGCGATAGCGGCCAGACCCCATCGGGGCAACCTGTGCCCGGGTCGGCGAGCTGCCTCCTTTCGCGCTCATGGGCGTATCACCTTGATCTCGCTGAGTTCGGGAACATGCATGTCGAGGCGCTCACTGGCCAGACGCTCGATACGCGACGGTGCCGACCAGGTACTTTCCTCGAGCAGCAGCTGCCCCCATTCGGTCTGCAGCTTGTCCTTGTGACGCTCGAGCTGCTGCAGGCGGGCATACTGGACACGCGTCATGTGCGCGCTGGTGATGACGGCCAGTGCACTGGCCATGACCAGCCCGACCAGCAGAAGGATAAGCAGCTGGCGCCAACCCAGCAGCCTGAAACGTCGCCTTGCCGATGACCTGCTCGCGGTTGCCATGGGTACCTCAGGCGATCTTGCGTGCTGCGCGCATGACGGCACTGCGTGCACGCGGGTTGGCATCGACCTCTGCCGGCCCGGGACGCTGGGCCTTGCCCAGGGTCTCCAGGCGCTTGGCCAATTGATCCTCGCGAATCGGCATGCCCCGTGGCAGGTGGGTATCGCCGCGCACATGGTCTCGAACGAAGCGTTTGACGCGCCGATCCTCCAGCGAATGGAAACTGATGACCACCAGATGACCACCCGGCATCAGGGCTTCCAGTGCGGCGTCCAGGGCCGCATCGAGCTCGTCGAGTTCGCGATTGACATGGATTCGCAGCGCCTGGAAGGCCCGGGTTGCCGGGTGCTTGCCCTTCTCCCAGGCGGGATGAGCCGCCTTGAGGAGTTCGGCCAGCTCACCGGTGCGCTTGATCGGCGATTCGCGGCGACGCTCGACGATGGCGCGCGCCATGCGCTTGGCGAAGCGCTCCTCGCCATAGGTCTTGAACACCCAGGCAATATCGGATTCGCTGGCGCGTGCCAGCCACTCGGCGGCATTTTCGCCCTGGTTGGGATCCATGCGCATGTCCAGCGGGCCATCTCGCAGGAAGCTGAAGCCGCGCTCGGGATCGTCAAGTTGTGGCGACGATACGCCGACATCCAGCAGCACACCGGCAAGGCGCCCATGCACACCCATCGTCTCGGCCAGTTCGCCGAGCCGGCCGAAGGTGCCGGCATGGATCGAAAAGCGTGGGTCGTCTATGCGACGCGCCTCGGCAAGCGCCTGAGGGTCGCGATCGATGGCAATCAAGCGCCCGTCGGGAGAAAGCTTGTCGAGAATCGCACGAGAATGCCCGCCTCGCCCGAAGGTGCCATCGAGATAGGTCCCGGCGGGGTCGTGGATCAGCGCATCGACGGCGCCATCGAGCAGGACACTGGCATGACGGTAGTCGGGCGAAGACGAAGCGTTGGCACGATGCGGCATGCGGTTCTCGATACGACGAAGCGAAAGAATTGTGGGGATGGGAGTCGGCCGATAAGCCGGGTTCTGTCGTGGGCAGCCATTCATCTAGGCCCAGCGTTACCACTGGGCTCAAGCGACCTACCCGCCCCCACTGCGGGCCGCAGCATCGGGGGCCTATTCGGTCTTGCTCCGGGTGGGGTTTACCGTGCCACGGACTGTTGCCAGCCGTGCGGTGCGCTCTTACCGCACCCTTTCACCCTTGCCGGCAGCTTGCGCTGCTTAGGCGGTCTACTCTCTGCTGCACTTTCCGTCGGCTCGCGCCGCCCAGGCGTTACCTGGCACCCTGCCCTATGGAGCCCGGACTTTCCTCCCCCGGCACTCGTCAAACGAGCCCGGCGGCGACTGCCTGGCCAACTCCCAAGCGCGCAAGAATACCAGCGCCCCGGGCGCCCCTCAACCGTCGGCCTTAAGCGACAGCGCCAGCTCGTACCAGGCTTTCTTGCGGCCACCCAACAGACGCGAGACGACGGCTGCCGCCTGCTTGACTCCAATTCCCTCGGCCAGCAACGCCTGGAGGATCACCTGGCCATCCAGGCTCGCGGCATCGGCGTCGCGCGGCGGGGCGCCAGCCACCATCATCACGAACTCGCCACGCGCCTGATCGGGATCTTGCGCCATGCGCTCCAGAAGCTGCTCGGCACTCCCGTCCAGGAAGGTCTCGAACGTCTTGGTCAATTCACGCGCCAGCACGACACGACGCTCGCCCAGCACCGCTGCGATATCCTCGAGACTATCGCGAATACGGTGCGGCGACTCGTAGAAGACCAGCGTTTCCGCACGCTCGCTCAACGCCTCCAGGCTGTTGCGCCGAGCGCCGCGCTTGGCCGGCAGGAAACCGTTGAACACGAAGCGGTCGGTCGGCAGCCCTGCTGCAGACAACGCCGCAACCAACGCACAGGGCCCGGGTACCGGCACGATACGGTGGCCACTTTCACGCAATGCACGCACCAGAACGAACCCGGGATCGGAAATCAGGGGTGTACCGGCATCACTGACCAGCGCCACATCTTCCCCTCCCTCCAGCCGGGCCGACAATTGCCCGACCCGGCCGGCCTCGTTATGTTCATGCAAGGACAACAAGGGGCGCTCGATACTCAAGTGCTTGAGCAGTCGTGCCGTGTGACGGGTGTCCTCGGCGGCGATCACGGCGACACCGGCCAGCACCCCGGCAGCACGAGGCGACAGGTCCTCCAGGTTACCAATCGGCGTTGCCACCACGTACAATGTGCCCTTGCTAGACTCGGTCATGTGCTGATCTCATACAGGGAAAGTGTGTCGCCTCGCTATTGCCGGGCCGGCTTCCGACAGCCGTGTCTTCGCGACCGGGTCGCCATCTGGCCGAACTTTGCCAGTCACAAGGAATCAAGAATGATAGACAAATCGCTGCGTCGCCTGATGCGTGCCGGCCTGGTGGCACTTCTTCTGGCCGGCTGCGCTGCCCCCCAGGGAGTCATCGAGCGTCTGCCCGGCGGCGAACAGGAGCCCACCGAACTCTTGCGTCAGGCCGAGAACCAGAGCGGCACGGAAGCAGCGCGCACCCGGCTTCAGGCGGCGGACATCCTAGCACGCCGGGGCGACAACGCGCAGGCGATCCAGATCGCGACCGGCATCGATGTCGCCCAGCTTCCTCCCGAGGAACGGGTCGATTGGGCATTGCTGCTTTCCTATCTCGGCCTGGCACAGCAGGATGGATGGCTGGTCGTCGAGGCCACTTCGCTGCTCGATGAGGATATCGCCATTGCCCGCGAGGACGCCCTGACTCTGCGCTATCGTCGTGGCCTGGCCTTGGGAATGGTCGGCGAACCTCTGCCCTCGGCAAAAATGCTGATCGGCGTCCAGAAGGATGATCCTGGCTTCGAGCTCAACGATGAAATATGGCAACAACTGACCCGGTTGCGTGGCGCTTCCCTGCAGGAGCTTGCCGCGATCCAGGACCCGACCGTTCAGGGCTGGGTAGCGCTGCTGGAACTGCAGCGCCGCAATAGCGGCGATATTGCCCGGTTGTTCGATCGCATCGAAGAGTGGCGCAGCACCTACCCCAACCATCCGGCGGCACGCCGCCTGCCTGGCGATCTGCAGGCACTGCGTGAGTTGAGAGGCCGCGACGTACGCCACATCGCCGTGTTCCTTCCTGAATCCGGCCCCCTGGCCAATGTCGCCGAGGCCCTGCGTGAGGGCATCCAGGCGCGCCACATGAGCGCTCTGGACCAGGGCGAGCAGACGCCGCAACTCAGCTTCTACGATACCACCGGCGTCGACACCCAGGCGCTATATGCACGTGCCCAGATGGAAGGCGCCCAGGTCGTGATCGGGCCGCTGGACAAGGATCAGGTATCTCGCCTCGAAGTCCGCAACGATGTACCGCTTCCGACACTGGCGCTGAACTACGGCACGGCACCGACCAATCACGCCGAAAAGCTGTTTCAATATGGCTTGTCCGCCGAGGACGAAGCACGGCAAGCTGCCCAGCGTGCCTGGCGCGATGGCCATCGCAGCGCCGGCATGCTGGTGCCCGACAATCCCTGGGGAGGACGCGTCGCCGACGCCTTCCGCCAGACCTGGCAGGAGCTGGGAGGTAGCGTGGTCAGTCTGATTGGCTACAACCCCGAAGCCTCGGTAGCCAATGCCGTCAGGCCACTGCTCAACGTGCGCGGCGAACGCGCCCAGCGTGACATGGACATGCTGTTCCTGCTCGCCCTGCCGAGTTATGCCCGTCAGGTACCGCCGATGCTGGAGTTCTACTACGCTGGCAACCTGCCGATCTACGCCACCTCGCACCTTTACGAGGGCCGACCCCAGCCGCGTGTCGATCATGACCTCAACGATGTCATGTTCGTCGAGATCCCCTGGCTGATCCCCGACGCCGCCGTGGGTGGCGAGGAAGCCCTGCCCTACCTAGACAGCTACCGCAAGCTGCGCAGCGATGACGAGCCCGCCCTATTCAAGCTCAAGGCAATGGGTGTCGATGCCTACGAACTGGCACGCAAGCTGCCTCTCTTCCAGAGCCTGCCGGGGAGCCAAACCTATGGTGCTACCGGCACGCTGAGCCTGGGCACCGACGGTCGCATTCACCGCGAACTGCCTTGGGCACAATTCGCCGGCGGCGTGCCACAGCCACCGCTACGCGGCAATGCAGCCGAGGCGGACACCACCGAAGAGACAGGCGACGCGCCGGTATCGGCAGGCGAGTCCAGCGATACGCCCGAGCCTGAGCGTGCCGACGATGACGCATAGCCGTACCGCCCGGGCCCGAGGCGAGACGGTCGAGCGGGCCGCGGCCGACTGGCTTGCCGCTCGCGGCCTGCGTCTCGTGGCTCGCAACCAGCACGCCAAGGGGGGTGAACTCGACCTGGTCATGCGTGATGGCGAGACACTGGTCTTCATCGAGGTGCGCCACCGTGCCGACAGTCGGCACGGCCACCCGCTGGAAACCGTGACTGCCAGCAAGCAGCGTCGCCTGATCCAGGCGGCGCGTTTTTATCTGTTACGCAACGGGCTATCATGTCCTTGCCGCTTCGACGTGGTGGGCGTGACCGGAACGTCTCCGCACCTGGATTTCATCTGGGTTCGCGCCGCCTTCGATGCCTTCTGACCGCTACGGACCCGATCGACAACATGGATTTCCAAGCACGCATACTCGGCCACTTCAACGCGAGCATCGATACCAAGACCTACGCCAGCGAGGTATTGCCGCCATTCATCGAAGTCGCAAGCCAGATGATGGTCCAGTGCCTGGTGAACGAGGGCAAGATTCTCGCCTGCGGCAATGGCGGCAGTGCCGGCGACAGCCAGCACTTCTCGTCCGAGCTGCTCAACCGCTTCGAGCGCGAGCGCCCCAGCCTGCCCGCACTAGCCTTGACCACCGATACGTCGACCCTGACCTCGATCGCCAACGACTACAGTTATAATGAGGTCTTTTCCAAGCAGGTACGCGCCCTGGGCCAGCCCGGCGATATCCTGCTGGCCATTTCCACCAGCGGCAACTCGGCCAATGTCATCCAGGCCATCCAGGCGGCCCATGACCGGGACATGACCGTGGTTGCCCTGACCGGTCGGGATGGCGGCAACATGGCTTCGCTGCTCGGCCAGGACGACTGCGAGATACGCGTACCGGCGACAACGACGGCCCGCATCCAGGAGGTCCACTTGCTGGTGATACACTGCCTGTGCGACCTGATCGACGAACAGCTTTTTGGCAGCAACGAGTGATGACTATGAAGAATGGAGCGCTCTTTCCGGCCCTGCTGGCCCTGACCCTCGGCCTCGGCGGCTGTACCGCAATCAACAGTGCCACCACGCCGGCGTCGGCGGGTGAGGACTATAGCGTACGAACCGAAGGCACCAAGGTCGAGGACGAAAGTATCGAGTCCAAGATCATCGAGACCATGGAGCGTACCGACGCCCGTCTCATCGATGCCCGTGTCGGCGTGAACAGCTATAATGGCGTCGTGCTGCTCTACGGCCAGGTACCTAGCCAGGAACTCAAGGACAAGGCCGGCCAGATCGCGCAGAATACGCGCATGGTCCGTCAGGTGCACAATGAGCTGTCGGTTGCCGCCAACCTGCCCATGAGCCAGCGCATGACCGACAATTGGCTCGAGACACGCGCACAAACCGAGCTGGCCATGAACGAGAACATCGACTCGCGTCATGTCGAGGTGATCAGTGAAAACGCCACGCTCTACTTGATGGGCATGGTCAGCCGCCAGGAAGCCGAACGCGTCGTCAACGTGGTTTCCCAGATCGGCGGAGTCCAGCGCATCGTCAAGGTCTTCGAGTACCTGGACTGAGCAACGCACTTTCCAGGCAATAAAAAGCGGGAGGCATCAGGCCTCCCGCTTTTTTAAGCACCTATCGCAAGTGTACTACTTGATGACGCGTAGCGAAGGACGCCCCTTGCGAGCCCCCTCCTTCTTGGCGTCCGAGGCATCCGGTTCATCACCGTCACCTGAGGCGCTATTGCCATCGATCCCCTCGAGATTGGGGCGCTCGGGCTCCTGGTCGGCCTCGGGCGCGTCCGAGGAAAGCGGCTCATAGCCTGGCATGACCGGCTCATGACCAAACACCATGCCCACGCCATTCTCGCGGGCATACAGGGCGATCAGTGCCTCACTGGGCACAATGACCTGCATAGGCTGACCGCTGAAGCGAGCACTGAACGTGATCGAGTCATTGGACATCAGCAGGTCGCGCACCGCCGACGGTGAAATGTTGAGTACGATCTGCCCGTTCTGCACGAACTGTCCCGGCACCTGAACCCCTTCACGCTCGGCATCGACAACGATGTAGGGTGTGTGGTCATTGTCCAGCAACCATTCGTACAGGGCACGGGCAAGGTAGGGACGGCTGGAAAGCATGGTCTTGCCTCCCTTGGTCGTGGCAGCCAGCGTAATACTGGTCACGCTGACTGCACTGGTGGATTCAGGTACGCATCTCGCGCTCGGCTTCCGACAGCGAGGCCTTGAAGGCATCGCGTGCGAACAGGCGCTCCATGTAAGTGATCAGCGGCTTGACCTGGCGCTCGGGCAGCTCGATGCCGAGAGCCGGCAGACGCCACAGGATCGGGGCGATGCAGCAGTCGACCAGCGAGAACTCCTCGCTCATGAAGAAGGCCATGTCCTCGAATATGGGTGTGATGCCGACCAGGCTTTCGCGCAGTTCCTTGCGAGCCTTGTCGACGTCCTTGCCATTGCTGAGGATCGTTTCGACGAGCGGCGCCCATTCGCGCTCGATGCGATGCATCCACAGGCGGCTTTGCGCCCTGGCCACCGGATAGACCGGCAACAGTGGCGGATGCGGAAAACGCTCATCGAGGTATTCCATCATGACCTTGGACTCGTAAAGCACCAGGTCACGATCCAGCAGGGTGGGCACACTGTTGTACGGATTGAGGTCCGCCAGCTCGTCGGGGCGACTGCCCTCGCTGACTTCCACGATGTCCACGGCAACGCCCTTTTCCGCCAACACGATCCGTACGCGGTGGCTGTAATGATCATCACCGCCTGAGTAGAAGGTCATCGACGACCGCTTGGCCACTACACCCATGTAACACTTCCTCGCATCAGTTCGACCCACAATAATAACACGCCAATCGTTACCACTGTGACGCGAATGTGGTATTCAGGCCCGATTCATAACAATCAAGGGCGTGCGATCCTGGGATCGCACGCCCTTGTACAGCTGGTCAGCAAGGCTGGGCGCTAGTGCACGTCGCGCCAGTACTCTCGCTTGAGCAGATAGGCGATCACTCCGAAGATGAAGATGAAGATCAAGACCTTCGGCGCCAGTGCCTGGGCCTGCAGCTTCGACGGCTCACCCACGTAGGCCAGGAAGTTGGTCAAATCCCATACCGCCTGCTCGAACTCCTCCGGCTCCAGCGTGCCCGGTTCGGTGACCTGCAGCACGTGACACGACTCGTAGAGCCCGGTCAGCGGATCGAGCTTGGCATCGGGCAGCGCTTTTTCGGTGCGTGCACAGACCATTTCCTGGGTCCCCTGCAGCGGCTCCAGCACGTTGGGCATACCGACGTCGGGAAACACCGCGTTGTTCACGCCCCACGGACGCTCCGGGTCACGATAGAAGCTCTGCAGATAGGTATAGATCCAGTCGGTACCACGCAACCGGGCCTCGAGTGTCAGGTCCGGCGGCGGTGTGCCAAACCACGCCTCTGCCGATTCCGGCAGCATACCGATGCGCATCTGGTCATTGAACGCCAGGTCATCCGAAAAGATCAGATTCTCCTCGACCAGTTCCTGGGGAATGTCCAGGTCTTCGGCGGCCCGACTGAAGCGCTGATACTGCAGGGAGTGACAGCCCATGCAGTAATTGACATAGAGCTTCATGCCCCGCTGCAACGATGGCTTGTCGTGCAGATCGGGATTCATCTCCTCGAGATGTACCGCCTCGCCACCGGCCCCCATCGCCGCGAAGGGGACCAGCGCAAAGAGCAGTGCAAACAATTGCTTTCTCATCAGCCAGTCACCCTTGTCGGAACGATTTTGGTCTTTTCGAATCTGGTGTAGAACGGCATGAGCAGGAAGTAGGCGAAATACACCAGGGTGGCAACCTGCGAGATCATCGTTCGTGTCTCGGTTGCCGGCAGTACACCGAGCACCCCGAGCACCACGAAGCTGATCGCGAACAGCAGCAGCATGATCTTCGAGATCCAGCCCTTGTAGCGCATGGAGTTGACCGGCGAACGGTCGAGCCAGGGCAGCACGAAGAGAATGGCAATCGCGGCGCCCATCACGACCACCCCCCAGAACTTCGCATCCAGGCCAAACAGATTGAACGTCACGGCACGCAACATGGCGTAGAACGGCGTGAAATACCATACCGGGGCAATGTGCTCAGGGGTCTTTAGCGGATCGGAAGGCTCGAAGTTGGGCTTCTCGAGGAAATACCCGCCCCCTTCGGGGAAATAGAACAGCACGACACAGAACACGAACAGGAAGACCGCCACACCGACGATATCCTTCACCGTGTAATAGGGGTGGAAGGGAATGCCGTCCAGCGGTTTGCCGGCCTCGTCCTTCATGGACTTGATATCGATGCCGTCAGGATTGTTGGAACCGACTTCGTGCAAGGCAATCAAATGCAGCACGACCAGGCCCAGGATAACGATCGGCAGAGCGACGACATGCAGGGCAAAGAAACGGTTGAGCGTAATACCCGAAATCAGGAAATCGCCGCGGACCCACTGCGACAGGTCGTCACCGACGACCGGAATCGCCGAGAACAGCGAGATGATGACCTGCGCTCCCCAATAGGACATCTGTCCCCAGGGCAATAGATAGCCCATGAAGGCCTCGGCCATGAGCGCAAGGTAAATGCACATGCCGAAGATCCATACCAGCTCGCGCGGCGCCTTGTACGAGCCGTACATCATGCCGCGGAACATGTGCAGGTAGACCACCACGAAGAAAGCCGAAGCCCCGGTGGAGTGCATGTAGCGCAACAGCCAGCCGTACTCCACGTCGCGCATGATGTACTCGACGGAGGCAAACGCCCCTTCCGCGCTGGGATTGAAGCTCATGGTCAGCCAGATGCCGGTCACGATCTGGTTGACCAGCACCAGCATGGCTAGCGAGCCGAAGAAATACCAGACGTTGAAGTTTTTCGGCGCGTAGTATTCGGCGAGATGCTCCTTCCACATCTGGGTCGCGGGGAAACGATCGTCCACCCAGCGCATGAAGCCCTTTTCCGCCTTGATGCGATTGGGATTGCCCATCAGCTCGCCTCCTCGTCTTCACCGACCACCAGGACAGTGTCGCTATCGTAGCGGTGCGGCGGCACCTCGAGATTCAATGGTGCCGGCACTCCGGTAAATACCCGTCCCGCGAGGTCGAACCGCGAGCCGTGGCAGGGGCAGAAGTAACCGCCCGGCCAGTCGCCACCGAGATCGGCAGCGCCGGGTTCGGGACGAAAGGTCGGCGAACAGCCTAGATGCGTGCAGATACCCACGAGCACGGCGATTTCCGGCTTGATGGAACGCAGCGGACCGCTGGCATATGGCGGCTGTTGATCGGCCTGCGCCTGCGGGTCACGCAGGCGGTCGGGAGAAATATTGCGGGTTTGTTCTATCATTTCCTCGGAACGACGCACGACCCAGACAGGCTTGCCCCGCCATTCGACCGTCATCTGCTGCCCCGTTTCCAGCTTGGAAATGTCCGCGCTTACTGGAGCCCCTGCCGCCAATGCCTTTGCGCTAGGCTGCCACGAAGCCACAAAGGGGACCGCCACCCCGACAGCGCCCACCGCACCAACCACGGTGGTTGCGCCGACAAGGAAACGGCGCCGCCCTTTATTCACGCCGTTGTCTGCCATTTTATGGTTTCTCCCATCAACTTACCCGCTGCCCCGTGACGAGGAAGCGCCTCGACACGCACGGATACAAAGTGCCGCCATGTTAAGAAATGACACTTGACAAAACAAGCAGACGCCCTTTTGACCAAGGCCTAATAGCAATTCCAACCTGTTGAAAAATAACAAAAAAAGCGCCCAGCCTGCAGAGGCTGGGCGCTTTTGTCGCACTTGGCGAGACTGCGTTTAACGCTTGGAGAACTGCGGGCGACGACGCGCCTTGCGCAGACCGACCTTCTTACGCTCGACTTCGCGTGCGTCACGAGTCACGTAGCCAGCTTCACGCAGCGGCTTGCGGAACTCTTCATTATAGTCGATCAGGGCTCGAGTGATGCCGTGACGAATGGCACCCGCCTGGGCGGAACCACCACCACCGGCCACGGTGACGTAGACGTCGAACTGCTCGCCGGTCTGGGTCAGTTCCAGCGGCTGGCGCACGACCATCTGTGCAGTCACACGCCCGAAGTATTCGTTCAGCTCACGGCTGTTGACGGTAATCTTGCCGGTACCCGGCTTCAGGAAGACGCGGGCGGTAGAAGTCTTGCGACGCCCGGTACCATAGTACTGCTGTGACATGGCGTAGTATCCCTTAGATGTTCAGTTCTTGCGGCTGCTGCGCAGCGTGCGGATGTTCGGCGCCGGCATAGACCTTGAGCTTGGAGTACATGGCGCGACCCAGCGGACCTTTCGGCAGCATGCCCTTGACGGCCGCCTCGATGACACGCTCCGGCGCGTGACCGATCATCTTCTCGAAGGACATGGAACGAAGCCCACCGGGATAACCGGTGTGACGATAGTAGTTCTTGGCCTGCGCCTTGTTGCCCGTGACCTGGACCTTCTCGGCGTTGATCACGACGATGTAGTCGCCGGTATCGACATGCGGAGTGTATTCGGGCTTGTGCTTGCCACGCAGGCGGCGAGCGATTTCGGTAGCCAGACGGCCGAGCGTCTTGTCAGTCGCGTCAACGACGAACCAGTCGCGCTGGACGGACTGCGGCTTAGCACTGAACGTCTTCATGGATTCAATCACCAATTGATGCGTTGGGCCCTGCGGCGCTTCGAGCGTGACGTAGGACCGTCCCTATTTTTCTTGGTTGCCGCCCCATCAAGGCGACAACGGTCGAGCGAGCGCGCATTGTACATGAGCACTCCGCTCAGGTTAAGGGGAAATTCAAGGCTTGTGGGGCAAGGCCAGGTATTCACGCGACTGCATCTCCTGCAATCGCGATACCGTACGCTCGAATTCAAATGATAGGTTGCCCCCTGCGTAGAGTTGCTCGGCTGCCGTCTCTGCCGACATCAACAGCTTGACGCCGCGATCGTAGAATTCATCGACCATGTTGATGAATCGCCGGGCCTGGTCGTCGCTGCCCCGCCCCATCTGCGGCACGTCGGATACCAGGACGGTATGAAACTCGCGCGCCAATTCGATGTAGTCGTTCTGGCTACGCGGGCCGTCGCATAACATGCTGAAGTTGAACCATACGACATCTTCGTGGACACGACGCGACGTCAGGATGCGCCGATTGATCTCGATCTGTGCATCGCGTTCCCCCTCGACGCCGGCGATTTCCCGAAAGCTGCGTTCCAGTTGCACCGCGGCCTCCTCATCGAGTGGATGATGGAATATCTCGGCACGCTCCAGCGCACGCAGCCGATAGTCGATCCCCGAATCGACGTTGACCACCTCGCAGTGCCGCTTGACGAGATCGATGGCCGGCAGGAAGCGCGCCCGTTGCAAGCCGTCCTTGTAGAGATCGTCTGGCACGATATTGGACGTTGCTACCAGCACGACGCCCTTGTTGAACAGGGCCTCGAGCAGGTTGGCCAGGATCATGGCATCGGTGATGTCCTTGACGAAGAACTCGTCGAAGCAGATCACCCGGGCCTCGCTGGCGAACTTGCCGGCAATCAGCGTCAGCGGGTTCTTTTCGCCCTTGTAATGCTCCAGCTCGGTATGGACACGCTGCATGAAGCGATGAAAGTGCGTACGCATCTTGTCGGGAAACGGCAGCGACTCATAGAAGGTGTCGACCAGATAGGTCTTGCCGCGACCGACACCGCCCCAGAAATACAGCCCTGTCACTTCGGGCGTGGCCGGCTCCTGGCTGGGCGACTGCGCCGATTTCTTGCCAAACAGGCCAGCCATCTTCGATTTGAACCCACGCTCCGCGGATGACGGGGCCAGCTCGCGCCGCGGCGTGTTGAGCAATTCGTCATAGAGTCGCTGCAGATGCTTGACGGCGCGTTCCTGAGCCTCGTCGTACTGAAAGCCCTCACGCTTGAGGTCGGCTCGATAACGCTCAAGAGGAGGCAGGCTTGTCGGCTTGGCGGAATTCGGCGAAGAAGTCGTAGTCGCGCACATGGGCGTCTTGCATACCTCGGACGGCTGTCGATGAGCCGGTCATTATACGCGGGCAAACGATGTTGCGCATGCCATGGGTTACCGGCGCGTTGACCTGGCTTCCCTCATGCCCCATATAATGGGCCGCCTGGAATGCAACGCGACGGACATGGCAGCAAATGACAGCCGCACGGTCCAACCACGCTGCGGCTGGGCTCGAACCTAGAGGGGAGTGACGTGAACGAAAGCAATATCGACTGGATTCTGGCCATTGCCTGCTTTCTTGCCGGCATTGGCATTGGGGCGCTGGGCTATCACTTGCTCAATGCCAACGTGGCACGCAACCAGAAGGTGCGCCAGCGGCTGGCCGAAACCGAGCTGGAACTGAACCAGGTGCGAGATGCGCTCAATGACCATTTCGCCAAGGCCACGGACCTGGTCACCAACATCCAGCGCCAGAGCCAGGAACTTGAACAACAACTCAGCCAAAGCGCCGACCGTCTCTGCGACGACTTGCAACTCAAGCGGCGGCTGACCGGTACCGGTGCGGATGAGATACCCGCAGAGAACGACGAGCCATCGATGCCCCGCGACTACGCTGATGGCGGACGCGGCACCCTGGCCGAGGATTTCGGCTTGCGCCAGGACGAGACCAAGGAAAAAGAGCAGACCCAGCCGGTCCGTTACTGATCGGGAACAGCTCGACCCACTTGCGCCCGCAGCGGTTGGCACCGCTGCGGGCGCAGCACGTCAAGGGGACGGCGACGGCTTCAAGCGGGGTTGTCGATGTCCACGAACCGATGCTCGATGCCAAACTCACCGGCCAGCCATTCACCCAATGCCTGCACGCCGTACCGCTCGGTCGCGTGATGCCCCGCCGCGTAATAACTGATCCCCATTTCCCGGCCCAGATGCGTCGTACGCTCTGAAATCTCGCCTGAAATGAAGGCATCGGCCCCCGCATCACAGGCCTGCATGATCATGTCCTGAGCCCCACCGGTACACCAGGCAACCCGCTGAATGGGGCGATCGTGGGCCACAATGACCATGGGCTCGCGTTGCAGCCGCTGTGCCAGATGGCGCCCAAGCCCGACACTGTCCATCGGCGCATGCGGCGTGCCCAACCAGACCAGACCGCTCCCGAGGTCGCCGTCGGCACAGCCGTCGGTGGCAAAATCCAGCTCCGCCGCCAGGCGTGCATTGTTGCCCAGTGTGGCATGGGCATCCAGCGGCAAGTGGTAAGCGAGCAGATTGATGTCGTTGGCCATCAGCGTACCGAGCCGGCGCCGTTTCATGCCGGTGATTGCCACCGGTTCGTTCTTCCAGAAATAGCCATGATGAACCAGCACCAGATCGGCACCCCAGGCGACGGCCTCGTCGAGCAGTGCCTGGCATGCGGTCACCCCAGTCATCACCTTGCCGATCTCGCTCCTTCCGGCGACCTGCAGGCCATTGAGGGTGTAGTCCTTGAAGGTGTCGGCTTTCAGCAGTTCATGGCAGGCATCCACCAGGCGATCGCGGGTTATCATGAGTCCTCCGGGCAGTCGTTGGGCTGCGGTGATACAATGCCGGCCATTGTAACGCCTGGCCTCGGATCCATCGCCCCCATCGACAAGGAACGCATTCATGCGCCGCTACCTGAAGCCGCTTTTCTGGCCCGTTCTCAGCGGCGTGCTCGTGGCCGTACTGCTGCTCAACCTGTTTCCCCAGTGGCTGAGTTCCTCGCAACCGATCAGCCGGGTCGCCGACTACCTCCAGCGTGAGACCAATGGCGAAACGCATCCGGCCCCCGACCTGCACGAAGCCGCTCCGATTTCCCGCTCCGGTGGCCCCGTCAGTTATGCGGATGCCGTCAACCAGGCAGCACCGGCAGTCGTCAATGTCTACTCTTCGCGGGTCGTGGAGCGCGAACAGCACCCCCTGATGTCGGACCCCTTCTTCCGCCAGTTCTTCGGCGAAGAGATGCCCAGCCGCCAGCGCATGCTCTCCAGCCTGGGCTCGGGGGTGATTGTTAGCGAGGAAGGTTACGTCCTGACCAACCATCATGTCATCAGCGGCGCTGACCAGATCCAGGTGGCCCTGCGCGACGGACGGGAGACTCTCGCCGAGGTCATCGGCACTGACCCGGAAAGTGATCTAGCCGTGCTCAAGATCGATCTCGATAACCTTCCGACCATGGCGATCGGTGACTCGGAGAACGTTGCCGTGGGCGATGTCAGCCTGGCCATCGGCAATCCTTTCGGTGTGGGCCAGACCGTGACCATGGGCATCATCAGCGCCACCGGCCGAAACCATCTCGGCCTGTCCGCCTACGAGGATTTCATTCAAACCGACGCGGCAATCAATCCCGGCAACTCCGGTGGCGCACTGATCAATGCCAAGGGCGCGTTGATCGGCATCAACACCGCGATCTTTTCCCGATCGGGCGGCTCGCAAGGTATAGGCTTCGCGATTCCCGTCAACCTGGCACGCGAGATTCTCGATGAACTGGTCGAGCAAGGCCGTGTCGTACGCGGCTGGCTGGGTCTGGAAGTTCAGGAGATCACTTCCGGACTGGCTGCATCCTTCGGGCTCAATGCCGCCCAGGGCGTCGTCGTGTCCAGCGTGGTCCAGAACGGCCCCGCCCAGCGGGCCGGCCTGCGACCGGGCGATGTTCTACTGGCCATCGATGGCAAGCCGATCCTCGACCCTCGAGTCGCCATGGCCGACATCGCCGAGATCGAGCCCGGCACGCGGCTGCCGCTCAAGGTGGTACGTAACGGCGAAACGCTCGAGATCGAGATCGTGGCCGGCGAACGTCCACCTCCCCCGCAACGTTGAAGCGGTGCTGAACCGAAAAGCCCCCTCTCGCCTGCGGCGAGAGGGGGCTTTTCGGCTGCTGTATTACAGCATTCAGTCCTTGCGGATGCGATTCTCCGCTGAGCGGGCATGCGCCGTGAGCGATTCACCACGTGCCAACACGGAGGCCGTGCGCCCCAGCGTCGATGCACCTTCTGCCGAACAGTGAATGATCGAGGAACGCTTCTGGAAATCGTAGACGCCCAATGGCGACGAGAAACGTGCCGTTCCGGAGGTTGGCAGTACGTGATTGGGCCCGGCGCAGTAATCGCCCAGCGCCTCGGCCGTGTAACGCCCCATGAAGATGGCCCCAGCATGGCGAATCCCCGGCAGCAGCGATTCAGGATCGTCAACGGAAAGCTCCAGGTGCTCCGGGGCAATACGGTTGGCCAGGGCAAGTGCCTCCTCGCGGTCGGCACAGGCGATCAGGGCGCCGCGCTTTTCCAGCGAGGCACGAATGATCGGTTCACGCTCCATGGTGGGCAGCAACCGCTCGATCGCCGCCTCGACATCAGCGATGTGATCGGCATCCCAGCTGACAAGAATCGCCTGGGCATCTTCGTCATGCTCTGCCTGCGAAAACAGGTCCATGGCCAACCACTCGGGGTCGGTACCGCCATCGGAAAGCACCAGGATCTCCGACGGCCCGGCGATCATGTCGATGCCCACCTGCCCGAAGACGGCACGCTTGGCGGTGGCCACGTAGATGTTGCCCGGCCCGACGATCTTGTCGACCCGGGGCACGCTCTCGGTACCGTAAGCCAGGGCTGCAACGGCCTGGGCCCCTCCGACGGTGAACACCTGGTCGACACCCGCCAGGTAAGCGGCGGCCAGGACCAGTTCGTTGAGCACACCGTCAGGCGTCGGCACGACCATGACGATCTCACTGACACCCGCCACATGGGCAGGAATCGCGTTCATCAGCACCGAGGACGGGTAGGCTGCCTTGCCTCCTGGCACATAGATGCCGGCACGATCGAGCGGGGTCACCTTCTGCCCCAGCACCGTGCCATTGGCCTCGGTGTACTGCCATGACTCGGGTTTCTGGTGCTCGTGGTAGGCCCGGATACGTTCGGCCGCCAGGGCCAGGGCGTCGCGCTGCTCCGCGGGCAGTCCGTCATGCGCCTGGCGCAGGCGCGCCTTGTCGAGTGTCAGCTCTGCCATGCTACTGACGGACAGGCGATCAAAGCGGTTAGAGGTCTCGACCAGCGCCGCGTCTCCCCGCGTTCTGACCGCGTGCAGAATCTCGTCCACGCGCTGCCGTACCTGAGCGTCGGACACCCCCTCCCAAGCCAGCAGGGCCTCGAGGGTGGTATCGAAGTCGGCATCGGTGGTGGATAGCCTGGCTATGGTGCCCCGGGATTCAGCGTTCTCGGCCATGATGTGTCTCATCGTCTCGATCAGGAAGCGGCGACATCGGCACGGCGCGTGCCGACGGCATCGCGCAGGCGCTCGATCAGGGGTTTCAGCCGCTCGTGTTTCATGGTCATGGCGGCCTTGTTGACCACCAGTCGGGTACTGATGTCTTGGATCAGCTCGCGCGGTTCCATGCCGTTGGCGCGCAGGGTATTGCCGGTATCGACAATATCGACGATTTCGTCGGCCAGGTTCATCAGCGGCGCGAGTTCCATGGCGCCATACAGCTTGATGACCTCCGCCTGGATACCCTGCTCGGCATAGTAGCGACGCGCCACGTTGACGAACTTGGTCGCCACGCGACGCCGTGCATGCGCTGGCTTTGCTCCCGTGACACCGGCCGTCATCAGACGGCACTTGGCGATTTCAAGATCAAGGGGCTCATACAACCCTTCGGCACCGTGCTCGAGCAATACGTCCTTGCCGGCAATACCGAGGTCGGCGGCCCCCAGCTGCACGTAGGTGGGCACATCGACGGCTCGGATTACGACCAATTTGACGTCTTCGAGGTTGGTATCGAACAGGAGCTTGCGACTCTTGCCCAGGTCCTCGGCTGGCTCGATGCCGGCATCCGCCAGCAGCGGCAAGGTTTCCTTCAGAATGCGCCCCTTGGAGAGGGCCAGAATCAATTGCTTGCTCATAATCGGTCGCTACTTGTCACTCACAGGATGGCGGCATCGGCTGGCCTCAGCCCGGCACGCGGCGAATGCGCGCCCCCAGTAGCTGGAGCTTTTCCTCGATACACTCGTAACCACGATCGATGTGATAGATACGATCGACCATGGTGTCCCCTTCGGCCACCATGGCGGCGACCACCAGGCTTGCCGACGCGCGCAGATCGGTCGCCATCACCGGAGCGCCGGACAGGCGCTTGACACCCGTGACCACGGCGGTATTGCCCTCGAGCGCAATATCGGCGCCCATACGCTTGAGTTCCTGGACGTGCATGAAACGATTTTCAAAGATCGTTTCGACGACGCGCCCGGTGCCCTCGGCCACCGCATTCAGGGCAACGAACTGTGCCTGCATATCGGTGGGAAAGGCTGGATAGGGGGCAGTACGCACGTTCACGGCCTTGGGACGGCGCCCTTTCATGTCGAGCTCGACCCAACCCTCGCCGGCCGTGACGTACGCTCCGGCCTCCTGTAGCTTGGCCAACACAGCCTCGAGAATGTCGGCGCGCGTGTTGCGCACCCGCACACGCCCGCCAGTGGCTGCTGCAGCCACCAGGAACGTGCCGGTCTCGATACGATCGGGCATGACGTCGTAGTAGCAGCCATGCAGCCGCTTCACGCCCTCGACTATGATGGTATCGGTACCATGGCCGCGAATCCTGGCACCCATGGCAATCAGGCACTCGGCAAGGTCGACGACTTCGGGTTCACGCGCCGCGTTCTCGAGCACGCTGGTACCTTCGGCCAGGGTCGCCGCCATCAGGAGGTTTTCGGTACCGGTCACGGTCACCGTATCGAAGATGATGGTAGCGCCCTTGAGGCGGCCATCGACGCGAGCCCGAATATAACCGCCTTCGACCCGGATGTCCGCGCCCATCGCCTCGAGCCCTCGGATATGCAGGTCGACCGGACGCGTGCCGATGGCGCAGCCGCCGGGCAACGAGACATCGGCCTTGCCGAAATGCGCCAGCAAGGGACCCAGCACCAGGATCGAGGCCCGCATCTTCTTGACCAGATCATAGGGTGCGTGACAATCGCTGACCTTGGAGCCGTCGAGCTGGATGGTCATTTTCTCGCCCATGACCGGCTCGACGCCCATGCGGCCGAGCAGTTCCAGCGTCGTGGTGATGTCCTGAAGATGCGGCAGGTTACCGATAGTGACGGGCTCATCGGCCAGCAGCGTCGCGGCCAGGATCGGCAAGGCGGAGTTCTTGGCCCCACTGGCCCACACCTCGCCATCGAGGGGGCCGTTGCCGGTGATGATCAACTTGTCCATGAATGCGTCGTGCTCAGGCCTGGGTATTCTCGGGCGCCTGCTGCCACTGCGCCGGGGTATAGGTCTTGATGCTGATGGCATGCAGTGCGCCGCTGGCGATTTCCTCGGACAGCGCACCATAGATCAACTGCTGGCGCTTGACGGGGCCAAGGCTTTCGAAGACATCGCCGACGGCGACGACCTGGAAGTTGCAGCCCTCGCCCTGAATGTAAAAATCGCAGCCCTCGATACGGGATTCGAGCAGCGCCTTGACGTCATTGGGTTGCATGGGTTGCGGTGACTCCTGTTGATGGTCCGGCACGCGCCTCCGCCATGAGGCGAGACGCGCCCGTGAATGGATCACGATGCGCCCATGGTAATGAAAAGTGTGGACGAAGGCGATGCCGATCCCTTAATGGGCGGTCTCGGCACGCTCCTCGGGCAGCAGGCGATCAAGCCCGGCCATGGCGGTAAGGCGAGACAACGGAGAAGACAGGCGTATGTGGCTCACCACCAGATCCTGTCGACGCGCGCAGCGCAACCATTCCAGCATCACGCTCAATGCGGCACTGCTGGCCTGGTCAATGCCACTCAGGTCGAAACCGACATCACTGCCGGAAGGCTGCTGGACGAGCCACTCGCAGCCTTTTTCCGCCAGGTCGGCCGCCACATCGAAGCCGGCCTCGCCACTGGCGACCAGCACGTTCCCGTTCACTTCGAGCCGGCCTGCTCCCTGCAGCAGGCTGGTCATGCCCCGCGGCCCTGCTCGAGCTCCTCGGTGCCGACCTCGGGGGCCCAGCCATTGATGACCTGGTCGTAATCGCGATTGTTCTCGCGCATCGCCTGGTCGAACTGGTTGCGGAATGTCAGCCCGAGATTGATGCCATTGACGATGACATTGACCACTTTCCATTGGCCGTCATCGTTCTGACGCAGGCTATAGCTGACCGGATAGACCTCGCCGTTGGTGCCGACGACTTCCATGTCCACGCTGGCCTGGTCTTCATAGCGCGACCCGGCACCATCCAGCACGCGCAGGTCACGGTAGTCGAACGTGACCAACCCCTTGGCGTAGGTATCGATCAGGGTCTGACGGAACACCTCGGCAAACCTTGAGCGCTGCTCGGGGGTGGCGTTACGGAAGTAGCGCCCCATCACGCTGGCCCCAATGTAGCGGAAGTCCGCGATATCCTCGAGGCTCTCGTCGACCAGCCGCTTGAGCTCCTCGGGATGCTGGGCAAAGTAGTCCTTGCGGCCCTCGATCTGCCCCATCAACTGGTTGACGCTGTTGCGGATCAGCTGGTCGGGGGCCTGAGCCAGTGCCTGAGTGGCAAACAGTGCCAGGCAAAGGGCCAGCAACAGTGCCGAGTAGCGCTTCGCCACGGTAGTCCATTCGTTCATAGGTACTCCTGAAAAAGGTAGAGACGCTTCACTCTCTGACCATGTTGGAAACGAATTGTTGAATCAGTTCCTCCAGCACCAATGCCTGCTGGGTATCGCGAATCGTGTCGCCACCGGCCAGGGTCTCCGGGTCGCCCCCCACCGACAGGCCGATATACTGTTCACCGAGCAAGCCCGAGGTCAGAATGGCTGCCGTGGTGTCACGGGGCAACTGGCCCTCGAGGTCGGCATCCAGTTCCAAAGTGACGCGCGCCTCGAACCATTCCTGATCCAGTTCGACATTCGCCACCTGGCCGACTCTCACCCCGGCCAACGTGACTTTCGAGCGTGGTTTCAACCCGCCGATATTGGCAAAGTCGGCATACAGGGTGAAGGTCTCGCCGCCCACGCCATTGCCCAACCCGCTGACACGCAGCCCGAGAAACACCAGCCCCAGGATGCCAGCCAGCATGAACAGACCGACCCCAAACTCCATCATCTTGCTGCGCTTCATCCTAGCTCTCCAAACATCAGCGTCGTCAGCACGAAATCCAGACCAAGTACGGCCAGCGAGGAATACACCACCGTGCGAGTGGTTGCGCGTGAAATGCCTTCGGACGTGGGAATCAGATCGTAGCCCTGGAAGACGGCAATCCATGTCACGACCAGGGCGAACACCAGGCTCTTGATCAGGCCGTTGCCGACATCATCGAGGAAACCGACGCTACTCTGCATGCCGCTCCAGTAGGCGCCTTCGAAGACACCCAGCCATTCCACGCCAACCAGGTAACCTCCCCAGATGCCCACGACGCTGAACCCTACCGTCAGCAGAGGCAACGACACGAAACCCGCCCATAGCCTGGGCGCCACCACGCGGCGCAGCGGATCGACCCCGATCATCTCCATACTGGTCAACTGCTCGGTGGCCTTCATCAGGCCGATCTCGGCCGTGAGGGCCGAACCCGCCCGCCCTGCGAACAGCAGTGCCGCTACCACTGGCGACAACTCTCGCAACAGTGACAGGGCGACCATCTGCCCAAGCGCCTCCTCGGCCCCGAAGTCCACCAGAATGGTATAACCCTGCAGGCTCAATACCATGCCGATGAACACACCGGAAACGAGAATGATCGCCAGCGACATCACACCCACGAAGTGCATCTGACGCAACCAGAGATGCCAGCCCTCGCGGGAAGGAATGCTAATGCTGGATTGCAGCAGGAAGATGCCAGCCCGCCCCAGGGATTCGAGCAGGTCAAGCGTGCCCCGCCCCAATGCGGTGATACGATGCCCCAGATTCATGAACGCATCCCCTCGGCCAGGATATCGCTGAAGTAGTCCGGCGCAGGGTAATGGAAGGGCACCGGTCCATCCGGCTCGCCATGGATGAACTGACTGACGCGGGGATCACGGTCGACATCGAGAGACGCGGGTGTGCCGTGGGCCATGACCTGGCCGTCGGAAATCACATAGACATAGTCGGCAATCGATAGCGTCTCCTTGATATCGTGAGAGACCACGACCGCGGTCAAGCCTAACGCCTGATTGACCTTGCGGATCAATTGCACCAACACGCCCATCGAAATGGGGTCCTGACCGACGAACGGCTCGTCGTAAAGAATCAGTTCGGGGTCGAGCGCCACGGCTCGTGCCAGCGCGACCCGCCGCAACATGCCGCCCGACAGTTCGGAGGGCATCAGCCCCCGTGCACCGCGCAGGCCAACCGCCTCGAGCTTCATCAGTACCACGTCACGAATCATCGCCTCGGGCAGGTCGGTGTGCACACGCAGGGGAAAGGCCACGTTCTCGAACACATCGAGATCGGAAAACAGCGCACCACTCTGGAACAGCATGCCCATGCGCCGGCGCAACCGGAACAGGTCGCGACGAGACAGGCGATGCACATTCTGCCCAGCAATGCGCACGCAGCCCGAATCGGGAGTCAACTGTCCCCCCATCAGCTTGAGCAGCGTGGTCTTGCCGGTACCACTCGGCCCCATGATGGCCGTGATCTTGCCACGTGGCACCTGCAGGTCGACCCCCCGGAATATTTCCTTCTCGCCTCGGGAAAAGCGCACGCCTTCCAGTTCGACGAGCATCGCATCAGTCATGCACAGGATCCGTCACGAAAAATTATCGAACATCGTATCCTAACTCGACCGGCCATCGCCACAATGGCATGCGGTTGCGGCTTGCATGCGCCTCGCGCAATGCGTTTAATGGCGCCTCAACGAGGCCAGGCACACAGGCGTTCAGAGCCATGCGCCATAACGATCACCCGCGTTTCACTTGAGCCTCAAGATCAAAGGGACAACACTCTCGTCATGACAGCCAACGCCGACTTCGCTTTCCGTGCCAGTGCCCGACGCACCCTGGACCTGGAACAGCAGGCCGTCGCCGCACTCGCCGCCAAGCTCTCCGACGACTTCGACCGTGCCTGCCAGTTGATCCTGACGTGCCAGGGACGTGTCGTGGTCACCGGCATGGGCAAATCGGGGCATATCGCCCGCAAGATCGCCGCGACCCTGGCCAGCACGGGAACGCCGGCGTTTTTCGTACATCCCGGCGAAGCCAGTCACGGCGATCTCGGCATGATCACCCCCAAGGATGTCGTGCTGGCGCTATCCAACTCGGGCGAGACCAGTGAAGTCACGGCCCTCCTGCCCCTGCTCAAGCGCATGGGCACGCCGCTGGTCAGTATGACGGGACGTCCGGGATCGACCCTGGCAAGGCACGCCGAAGCGCACCTCGATGCCGGCGTGGAACGCGAAGCCTGTCCGCTCGATCTCGCTCCAACGTCATCGACGACGGCTGCACTGGCGTTGGGCGACGCCTTGGCCGTGGCCCTGCTCGAAGCACGCGGTTTCACTGCCGAGGAGTTTGCCCTGTCGCACCCCGGCGGCAGCCTGGGGCGCCGTCTGCTGCTCAAGGTCGAGGATCTCATGCATGGCGGTGACCGCCTGCCCAGCGTTCCCCTCGGCAGCCCGTTGCGCGATGCCCTGCTGGAAATCACCCGTCAGGGATTGGGATTCACCTGTGTGGTGGACGGAGCCAACCGGCTGGTGGGCGTCTATACCGACGGCGACCTGCGTCGCACCCTGGACCAGCACGGCGACTTGCGCCCTCTGCGAGTCGACGATGTGATGACCCGTGGTGGCAAGCGGGTACGCCCCGGCATGCTGGCTGCCGAAGCGGTCAAGATCATGGAGGACAACCGGATCACTGCCCTGGCCGTGGTCGATGACGATGACCGACCGATCGGTGCACTGCACATGCACGACCTGCTTTCCAGCGGCGTCATTTGAGGCACTGCCGGACTCGCCCGCCGACAAGCCGGGTGCCCCACCTCACAATCCACGCCGACAACAGGTACACTTTGCGCCTTCATGCAGTTTGTCAGTGGTGCAGGTGACTGCCACGCTCGTCAAGCCATCACGGATAGTCAACCAAGGAGAGTAAGCCATGGTACTCGACCCACGTCTCAACAGCCCCGGTCTGATCGAGCGGGCGCGTCATATTCGTCTGCTGGTGCTGGATGTTGACGGGGTCATGACCGACGGCCAGCTCTACTTCCAGGCCGACGGCCAGGAAACGAAGGCATTCAGCACCCAGGATGGACTGGGCATCAAGTTGCTGCAGCGCGCCGGCGTCAGGGTCGCCATCATCACCGGGCGAGAATCTCCCATGGTCAGCCAGCGAGCCGCCGCGCTGGGCATCGAGCATGTCTTTCAGGGCCGGGACGACAAGCTCGAGGTACTGAAAGGCTTGCTGCCACAATTGGGTATCGACTTTTCCGAGGTCGCCTATTGCGGGGATGACCTGCCCGACCTGCCCTCCCTGCGTCAGGCCGGGCTAGGCATCAGCGTTCCCAACGCCCCTGCCTACATACGGGAGTACGCTGCCTGGGTCACCGCACGTCGCGGCGGCGATGGCGCGGTTCGCGAAATTTGCGATGGCCTGCTGCAGATGCAGGGACACTGGGCCTCCGTGCTCGACACTTTCCTGTACGGGCAAGACTGACCATGGCATGGCGCCTGCGCAAACCACCCGCCAGAGTATGGCTGGTTCTCTTGCTGCTTGCCCTCGGCGGTGTGCTAGCCATCATCGAGCAACGTGACGTCACGTTGCCGGGGCCGGTACCGCATGACGAGGCTGGCGAGCCGGACTTCTATCTGGAAGGGTCGCGCATGACGCGTTTCGATGCTCAGGGACGCGCCTACCAGCGCCTGGAGACCCCGCGCCTCGTGCATACTCCGGAGGACGATGTGACACGCGCCGAAACCCCGCGCATCCGGATATTCGATGAGGAAGGCCGGATCTGGTTCGCACGTGGCAAGACGGGCACGCTCGGCGCGGGTGGCAACCCACTGACCCTGCGTGGCGATGCCCAGCTGGAGGCCCCCGAGGAAGGCTGGCGACTCGATACCGAGACGCTTGTCTACGACAATGCCACCAGCCATGCCTGGAGCGAGAGCGAAGCGCTGTTGCGCCAGCACGAACAACGGGTACGTGGTGAACGCTTCGATGCCTGGATCGACGAAGGCCGCATGCGACTGACCGATAACGTGCGAGGCATCCACCCCCCGATAGACGAGGAGCAAGGATCATGACGCCTTCATTCTTTACCAGAGCGGCTCTTGCCGGAATTGGCCTGGCCCTGCTGGGTGCCGTCAGCCCGGCAGCCCTCGCCCTCGAGAGCGATGCCAGCGCCCCGATCGAAATCGCCGCGGATCGTCTCGAGCTCGACAATCGCGCCGGCACTGCCGTCTACATAGGCGATGTCGAGATGCAGCAGGGGAGCATGAAGCTGACAGCCGACCGGGTCGAGATCGAACGCAATGCTCAAGGGGAAGTCTCGCTGGTCACTGCCATCGGCGAGACCGAACGCGCCTACCTCGAACAGAAACCTGCGCCTGACGACCCCATCGTTCGAGGCTGGGGTCGCACTGTCATCTACCATGCCGACCAGCGCCGCGTGGAACTCATCGACCAGGCCGAACTGCATCAGGGCGGCGATACCTTCCGTGGTGCCTACGTGGAGTACTTCCTGGATCGGCGTCAGGTACAGGCCCGCTCCGAGACCGGCGGCGGCGAGCGCGAACGGGTGCGCATGACGCTGACACCGCAACGCTCCCAGTGACGGACAGGAGTCGCGAACCGATGAAAACCTTGTCAGCCAGTCACCTGGCCAAGAGCTACAAGAACCGGCGCGTGGTCAAGGACATCAGCCTTTCCATCGGCCAGGGCAGCATCGTGGGCCTACTCGGCCCCAACGGCGCCGGCAAGACGACTTCCTTCTACATGATTGTCGGACTGGTGCGCGCCGATGCCGGCAGTGTGCATATCGACGACCAGGACCTCACGCACTCGGCCATGCACCTACGCGCGCGTGCCGGAATCGGTTACCTGCCGCAGGAAGCGTCGATCTTTCGCAAGCTATCGGTAGCCGATAACATCCTGGCGATTCTCGAGACACGCAAGGATCTCGACAAGGCACAGCGCCACGCGCAACTCGATCGCCTGCTCGAGGAATTCCACGTCACGCATATTCGCGACAACCTCGGCATGAGCCTCTCGGGGGGTGAGCGGCGACGTGTCGAGATCGCCCGCTCACTGGCCACCGATCCGGCATTCATTCTGCTCGATGAACCGTTCGCCGGCGTCGACCCCATTTCGGTGGGCGAGATCAAGGGCATCATTCGCCAACTGCGCGCCCGGGGCATCGGCATACTGATCACCGACCACAACGTTCGCGAGACATTGGATATCTGCGACAACGCCTATATCGTCGGTGACGGCCAAATCATAGCCGAAGGCAATACCGAGGCCATCCTGGCCAGCCAGAAGGTGCGCCAGGTCTACCTGGGCGATGAGTTCCGCCTCTAAGCCATCATTTTCGCGCTCCCCCGCTTGCGCCCGGCAAGCCGGCCAAGCCCGTGCCCGGAGGTGGAGCCTGGTCACGTGGCACGGATATTGCTTTTACCCTTGCAAGCTGACGCTGCCAGGGATACCGTGTCGGGCACTCCCCTTTCATTGAATCCGTTCCGACTATGGCAATGAAACCCACGTTGCAGCTTCGCGTCGGCACCCAGCTGACCATGACGCCTCAGTTGCAGCAAGCGATCCAGCTGCTGCAACTGTCGACGCTCGACTTGCGCCAGGAGATCCAGCAGGCCCTGGAATCCAACCCCATGCTGGAGCTCGAGGAAGCCTTCGGCGAAACGGCGGTCAGCGAGCCGGCAGAGGATGACTGGGCCAGCGAAATCCCCGATGAACTGGCCGTTGACAGTGACTGGTCGGATACCTATCAGGATGTCGCCAGTAGCGGCGGTGGCAGCGATGAAGGCCCCGATTTCGAGCGCAATGCTGCGGGCATCAGCCTACAAGGACACCTGCTGTGGCAGTTGAACATGACCGACCTGCCCGAACGCAGCCGGCTCATCGCCGAAAGCCTGATCGATGCCGTCACGCCTTCCGGCTATCTCGATGTCGATCTCGACACCCTGACCGAAGGGCTGCGTGACCAGGGGCTGGAAAGCCTGAAGACCAGCGATGTCGAACAGGTACTCATCCAGCTTCAGCAGTTCGACCCCACCGGGGTCTGCGCACGCAACCTGCGGGAATGCCTGATGCTTCAGCTCGGCGCGTTGCCCGACGATACACCGCTACTGCCCCAGGCCAAGCGACTGGTCCGCCAGTTCCTTGAGGCCTTGGCCGCCAATGACCGCAAGTTACTCAAGCGACGCCTGCGTCTCGACGACGAGCAACTGGATACGGTCATTGGCCTGATCCGGGCACTCGACCCGCGCCCTGGCCAGGCTTTCGATGACAGCAGCAGCGACTATGTCATCCCCGACCTGCTGGCCCGCCACACCCGTGACGGCTGGCGCATCGAACTGAACCCGGAAGCCATGCCTCGCCTGCGTATCCAGCCGGACTATGCCGCGTTGATCCGTCGCGCCGACAAGAGCGATGACAATACCTTCATGAAGCAGCATCTGCAGGAGGCACGCTGGCTGATCAAGAGTCTATCCAGCCGCAACGACACCCTGCTCAAGGTCGGGCGGGAAATCATGGCACGCCAGTTCGACTTTCTCGAGCGCGGCGAGGAAGCCATGAAACCACTGATCCTGGCTGACATCGCCCAGGTGGTGGATATGCACGAGTCGACCATCTCACGGGTCACCACGCAGAAGTTCATCCACACACCGCGCGGCGTATTCGAGTTGAAGTATTTCTTCTCGAGCCAGGTTGGTGGCGGCGAAGGTGATGCGCACTCCAGCACGGCAATCCGTGCCAAGCTGAAAAAGCTCATCGGCGAGGAACCGCCACGCAAGCCACTCTCCGACAGCAAGCTGGTCGACTTGCTCGCGGCCGACGGCATCAAGGTCGCACGCCGTACTGTGGCAAAATACCGCGAAGCCCTCGGCATCCCCTCCTCCAGCGAACGCAAGCGTTTGGCCTGACCGCGCCCTCCCAGCCGCACACGGGGGCGTGCGCGCCTTCTCGGCTTAGTGATTTCATCCGTGTCGCGTGTTTTACCGGGGGTTTGCTACGCTTCAAAAAGGGTTACAATCGAGATGCCATCCGCTGGAACAGGAGCGTCACATGCAAGTCAACATCACAGGTCATCACGTCGAACTGACCGATGCATTGCGTGACTACGTGAACGAAAAGCTTGCCCGCTTGGAGCGTCACTATGACAACATCACCAACGTCCAGGTAACGCTCTCCATCGAAAAGGAGCGCCAGGCGGCTGCCTGCACGCTGCATGCCGCCGGTGCCGACTTGCACGCCGTGGCCCAGGATGGCGACATGTATGCCGCCATCGACGCGCTGGCCGACAAGCTCGACCGCCAACTCGTGAAACACAAGGAAAAAGCTCAAGCGCGCGCCCAAGGCGCCGCTGCTCGCTGACTTTCCCATGAATCTGGAATCTATCCTGCCCCCCGAGCGCATCCTCTATGCGGTGCCCGGGGGAAGCAAGAAACGGGTGCTGGAATTCTTCAGCACCTTTATCGCCCAGAACACGCCTAGTCTGGACAGCCAGGAAGTCTTCAGCCGTCTGATCGGACGCGAAAGGCTGGGCAGCACCGGCATCGGCAATGGTGTCGCCATTCCTCATGCCAGGGATCCGCACTGCAAGGCGCCCGTCGCCGGCTTTCTCAAGCTGCAGGAGCCCATCGACTTCGATGCCGTCGATGGCGAACCCGTGGACCTGGTGTTCGTGCTACTCGTCCCCGAAGCCGCGGATGAGACACACCTGGCCTTGCTGGCTCAGGTCGCAAGCGTCATGAACGATGCCGACACCCGGGCGCAGTTACGCCGCAGCGAGAGTCAGCGTCAGCTTTACGACATACTCACCCAGGCCATCCAGCGCCTCGGGCCTGACACTCAGGACGATCAAGCCCACTGAGTTCGGCGCTTGCCTCGTTACAGCCATTCTCTCGCGACCTTACCAGGAGTAAACCGCGCACATGCAGCTCGTCATCATCAGTGGTCGTTCGGGCTCGGGGAAATCGATCGCCCTCCAGGCGCTCGAGGATCTGGGGTTCTACGCCATCGACAATCTGCCGGCCATGCTGCTCGATGCCCTGATCGACGAACTGCAACAGGACGAGGCCAAGCGCACCAGCATCGCGGTAAGTATCGACGCTCGCAATCTGCCGGCGGCTCTCAAGCGTTTTCCGTCCCTGCTCGAGGTCATACGCGCCCGAGGCATTCAGTGTCAGGTGGTGTATCTCACGGCAGACGTCAAGGTCCTGCTCGAGCGCTACTCGGCCACCCGACGACGCCACCCATTGACCCGCGACAGCGAAATGACGTTGGCGGAGGCCATCGAGTCCGAGGAGACCGCGCTGTCCCGTATCCACGACATCGCCGACCTGGTCATCGACACCTCCCAGTTGTCGGTTCACGACCTGCGCGGACGCATCGCCGAACAGGTCGCACACTATACCAACGGCCAACTTATGCTGACGTTCGAGTCCTTCGGCTTCAAGCGCGGTGTGCCGCTGGATGCCGATACGGTCTTCGACGCACGCTGCCTGCCCAACCCCTACTGGGATCCTCGACTGCGCAAGTTCAACGGCCGCGACCCCGAGATCATTGAATTCCTCGAGGATTACCCCGATGTGACGGCACTCGCCAATGACATCCGCGACTGGCTCGAACGCTGGCTTCCCGCCTACCTGGCCAGTAACCGCAGTTACCTGACAATAGCGATCGGCTGTACTGGCGGGCAGCATCGCTCGGTCTACCTTGCCGAGCGCCTGGCACGTCATTTCTCGTCAACCTACCGGGTTCGTCTGCGCCATCGCGAACTGGGCATCCACACCGCCGTGGAGGACGACGTCGATGCCCCAGCGTGAGCTGACCCTCATCAACAAGCGGGGGCTGCATGCCCGCGCTGCCACCAAGCTGGTGCAGTGCTGCCAGCCTTTCGATGCCAAGGTCATCGTCAATCATCAGGGACGCGAGGCCGATGCCGCCAATATCATGGCACTCTTGATGCTGGCCGCGCCCTGCGGCAGCGTACTGAGCCTGCAGGCCGAGGGCCCCGAAGCCGATGCCGCACTGAATGCCCTTGAAGCCCTGTTCGAGGCGCGTTTCCAGGAAGACATCTAAGTTTTACGAACGGCACGCTACTACTGGCTTAGCGTTTAGCGAACGCTGTTCGTTTTTCCTCGTCAAGCGTTTCGACCATGGTAGAATACGCGTCATCTGCGGGTCGACAGAGGACGCCGAGGGCATGAGCAAGAATCCGGAAAAGCTGCAGCCCAAACTGGCCAGGCTCAACGAGGCATTGGAAAGCGGAGCGCTGGAGCCTGCCCGGCGCATGCTCAACCGCGGTCTCGCTCCAGTCGATGTCGCCCATCTGCTCGAGTCTTCGCCGCCCAAGGAGAGAAATGTCCTCTGGGAGTTGATCGATCCCGAACTGCAGGGCGATGTACTGCAGTATCTCGGTGAAGATGTCCAGACCGAATTTCTCTACCGCATGGATGCCCAGCAGGTCGTCTCGGCCACCGAGGGGCTGGATGTCGACGATCTGGCCGACCTGCTGCAACGATTGCCGAATACCGTCATTCAGGAAGTCCTCGCCTCGATGGAGGCCCAGGAGCGCCAGCGCCTGGAAACGGTCCTCTCCTACCCCGAGGACACGGCGGGCGGCCTGATGAACACGGATGCGCTGACGATTCGTCCGGATATCACACTGGACGTCGTGTTGCGCTATCTCCGTCGCCACGAACGCCTGCCCGAGGCCACCGACACGCTGCTGGTCGTGACGCGCAGCGATAAACTGATCGGCGGCCTGCCAATCAATCGCCTGCTGGTTTCCGACCCGTCAATGCTGGTACGCGAAGTGATGGATACCGACATGGTGACCATTACCGCGATGCTGCACGAGACAGACGTGGCGAGCCTGTTCGAGAAGTTCGACCTGATTTCGGCACCAGTCGTCGGTACGGACGGTCACTTGTTGGGCCGCATTACCATCGATGATGTCGTCGACGTGATCCGTGAGGGAGCGGAGCATCGCATGATGAGCCTCGCCGGTCTCGACGAGGAAGAGGATACTTTCGCCCCGGCCTGGCGGACGAGCCGGCGGCGTGCCGTGTGGCTGGGCATCAATCTGATCACGGCCTTCATGGCGGCTGCCGTGATCGGCATGTTCGAAGGCACCATTCAGCAGGTCACCGCCCTGGCGGTACTGATGCCGATCGTTGCCAGCATGGGCGGTATTGCCGGCTCCCAGGCACTGACGGTACTGATCCGCGGGATTGCCCTGGGCCATGTCTCGGGCTCAAACCTGCGCTGGCTGCTCAACCGCGAACTGATCGTGGGGGCGCTGAACGGGGTGTTATGGGCTGCCGTGGTGGCCGGCATTGCCGTACTGTGGTTCAAGGACATCGCCTTGGGTGGGATCATCGCGGCGGCGATCGTCATCAACCTGTTGATCGCGTCACTGTGCGGCACGCTCCTGCCGGTTGCCCTCAAGAAGCTCAAGATCGATCCAGCGCTCTCCGGCAGCGTCATACTGACCACCGTCACCGACGTGATTGGCTTCATGGCCTTTTTGGGACTGGCAACACTGCTCTATCTCTAGATAGCGCATGCGCCTGCATGGCTAACCCGCTAAAGCCACCATGAGCCTCGATACAACGCAGGTGCTCATGGTGGCCCGCTCTTGGTCCGATCAGCCACCGGCCACGGTCATGCCATCGATCAACCAGCTGCCGGTATGTACGCTGCCGCGCGTGTCGACATCATCTCCCAGTCCCGCGAGGTTGGCGAACATGTCGTTGAGGTTACCGGCAATCGTGAACTCCTCGACCGGATACTGGATCTCGCCGTTCTCGACCCAGAAACCCGCGGCACCCCGGGAGTAATCACCGGTCACGCCATTGACGCCCTGCCCCATCAGTTCAGTCACCAGTACGCCGCGATCCATGCGGGCAAGCAGGTGTTGCTGCGATTCGAGCGGCGCCTCGATGCGCACGTTGCGTGCGCCTCCGGCATTCCCCGTACTCGTCATGCCCAGGCGACGCGCACTGTAGGCGGATAGCATGTAGCTGGCGATACGCCCACTATCGATATATACGTTATCGCGAGTATAAACCCCGTCATTATCGAAGGGCGCACTGGCCATGGCACCGACTTCGCGGGGTCTCTCCATCAACGTGAACCAGTCGGGAAACAGCGGCTTACCAAGGCTGTCGCACAGGAAGGAAGCCTCGCGATAGAGCGCGCCGCCGGCGATGGCATTGAGAAAATGCCCGACCAGACCTGCAGCCAGTTCGGGCGCGAACATCACCGGCAGCCGTCCGGTCGCGGGACGCCGAGCGCCTAGGCGACGCAGGGTACGCTCGGCCGCACTCTTACCGATCGACTCGGGCGAGGCGAGCAGCGCGGGGTCGCGCACGCTACTGTAGTCATAGTCGCGCTGCATGCCCTGCTCGTCGCCCGCGATCAACATGCACGACAGCGAATGCCGGCTTCCCTTCAGTCCGGCCAGGAAGCCATGGCTGTTGCCATAGACACGGACGCCTTCGCCGGAACTCAATCCTGCCCCGTCGGAGTTGGTGATACCAGGCACGGCGCGTCCGGCGGCCTCGCAGGCCAGTGCCAGCTCGATGGCTTCGTCGGTACTCAGGTGCCAGGGGTGATGCACCTTCAGATCCGGAAACTCGGTGGCCATCAGCTCGGCATCGGCCAGTCCCGAAGCCGGATCCTCGCCCGTGTAACGGGCAATCGCCATGGCCTTTTCCACTGCAGCGCGGATCGAGTCCTCGCCGGCATCCGATGACGAGGCACTGCCCTTGCGCTTACCGACATATACCGTCACGGCAAACCCCTGGTCGCGTGACAGCTCGACCGTTTCCACTTCGCCCAGGCGCACGTTGACACCCGTTCCCTGATCGACGCTGGCTCCGACTTCACAGGCGTCGGCGCCCAGCTTACGTGCCTGCTCCAGTGCGGCAGCGACACGCGACTCCAGCAATGCCTGTTGAGCAGCGGCATCGAAAGCCTGAGTCATGTTGGTCTCCTTGTTGCGAGGCTGGCTGTTATACTGCGCCAACCTCCCAATGCTGATGGTAATGGCATGTCATTCGATGTACCCGACGACCAAGAAGGTCGCCCGAGCAAGACCCAACGCAAGCAGGAAATGCAAGCCCTGCAAGCGCTGGGTGAAAAGATCATTGCGTTGCCCGACGCTCAGCGCGCACGCCTGCCTCTTTCCGAGGACATGCTCGCCGCCGTCGAGGAAACCTCACGCATCCGCTCCCATGAGGGGCGTCGTCGCCACATGCAGTACGTTGGCAAGGTCATGCGCCGCGAGGACATCGAGGGCATACGCGCCGTCTTCGACGAATTCGAGCAGGAGAAGCTGCGTCGCGATCACGCCTTCCACCGCCTCGAGAAATGGCGCGACTGCCTGATCGATGACGACGAGGCCCTCGAACCCTTCATTGCCGACTATCCCGACGTCGACCGCCAGGCCCTGCGCCAGCTGATTCGCAACGCCCGCAGCGAGCGCCAGCGCGGCAAGCCACCGACCAATGCCCGCAAGCTGTTCAAGCTGATCCGCGACACGGCAAGTATATAAGTCGATCGTCCCGTGACGACCCCGGCGCCGGGCAGACGCACGAGCAGGAACGGACTGCCAACTGTGAAAGACGCTTGGGAACGTCATCGAGCGAGGCCCAGGCAAAGCGAAAATCGACGAGGCAGCGGAGTTTATAAGCGCGTAAATGAGCATGCCGAGTCGATTTTCAAAACAGTATGGGCAAGCATCGGCACCTTCGTTCAAGACTGAGTGCCGCCGACCGTAATCTCGTCCAACTTCAACGTCGGCTGACCGACTCCCACCGGCACGCCCTGGCCCTCCTTGCCGCATACGCCGATACCGGTATCCAGCGCCATATCGTGCCCGATCATCGACACCCGGCCCATGGCCTCCGGCCCATTGCCAATCAATGTGGCGCCCTTGACCGGTGTGGTAATGCGGCCGTCCTCGATCAGGTAGGCTTCACTGGCCGAGAACACGAACTTGCCGGAGGTGATATCGACCTGACCACCGCCGAAGCTGACCGCATAGATGCCGCGTTTCACGCTCTTGATGATGTCCTCGGGATCGTCCTGTCCGGCGAGCATGTAGGTATTGGTCATGCGCGGCATCGGCAGGTGGGCATAGGACTCGCGACGGGCGTTGCCGGTCGGCGCCATGCCCATCAGCCGTGCGTTCAACTTGTCCTGCATGTAGCCGACGAGAATGCCGTCCTCGATCAGCGGCGTGTATGCGCCCGGGGTACCCTCGTCATCAACGGTCATCGAGCCGCGACGATCGTCCAGCGTGGCATCGTCGACCACGGTGACACCGGGCGCGGCCACCCGCTGCCCCATGCGGCCGGCAAACGCCGAACTGCCCTTGCGGTTGAAATCGCCCTCGAGGCCATGGCCGACCGCCTCGTGAAGCAGGATGCCTGGCCAGCCGGAGCCCAGCACGACCGGCATCTGACCGGCAGGCGCATCGACCGCCTCCAAGTTGACCAGCGCCTGACGTACCGCCTCCTTGGCATAACGCTCGGCGGCATTCTCGTCACGCAGACGCGACATGGCATAGCGGCCACCGCCTCCGGCACTGCCCCGCTCTCTGCGCCCGTTCTTGGCCGCGATCACGCTGACGTTGAGGCGCACCAGTGGTCGGATATCCGCCGCCAGCGTACCGTCGCTGGCGCGGACCATCACGACCTCGTGTTCGCCGGTCAGCGAGGCACTGACCTGGCTGACCGAGGGGTCGGCGGCACGTGCCACGCGATCGGCCAGCTTGAGCATGGCAATCTTGTCCTCGGCGGTCAGGCCCGACAGCGGGTCGATACCCGTATAGCGCAGCGGAGCCGAACTCACCGTGACCGGCTTGCGATCCAGACACGATCCGCTGCGCGCAATGCCCGATGCCGTCTTGCCGGTTTCGGCAAGCGCCTCGGCCGTGATCTGGTTGGAATAGGCAAAGCCGGTCTTCTCACCGGATAGCGCTCTTACACCGACACCCCCATCGATGTTGTAGCTGGCATCCTTGACCTCACCGTCCTCGAGTACCCAGCTTTCATGCCAGCTGCGCTGGAAATAGAGATCCGCATAATCGATACCCGGGCCCAGCGCATGGCTCAACCCAGGTTCGAGCGCCTCGGCATCCAGGCCTCCCGGTGCCAGCAGCGTGGCGATGGCCTCGTCCAGCGGAGATTGGGTCAATTGCGTCATTCGGCATTTTCCAGTGTGATCTGCGGCGAGGTCCAAGGACCCTGCACGCGATAGTGAATTCGTGTGACCTTGTCGATCCAGCCACCAAATACCTTGTCGGCCAGGAACAGCGCGCCACCGACATAAGGGGCACCGACGAGAACAGCGGCCAACGGCAGGTTCTGGCTGACCGGTACGGTAATGCCTAGCAACAGGTCGAGCCGCCGTGCAGCGAGATCGACGCTGCCTTCCAGAGTAAATTGGGTGGATGGGCCATCGATTTCAACGGGCCCCCGTGTTTCCAGACGACCATCATACAGTGTCGCATTTCCGGTCACGCTGTCGAATGCGGTGCCCTGGCCAGTCACGTCGGAAAAATCCAAGCGTAGCCGACGCAGCAGGTTATCCACGTTGAGCAAGCCGATCAGCCGTGCGGATGGCGACTCCAAGGTCAAAAAACGGCCATCCTCGAGCTGCGCCTCGATACTCCCGCGCGAACGCTCCAGGGCGAACTGCCACGGTGCACCGGGCCATGCCAGTTGAGTCTGGACCTGGGTCGAGGCACTGCGCAAGGGTACCGGCTGCCCCAATGCCTCGATCATCGTACCGAGATCCCCCCCTGTCAGGGCAATCCGCGAACGGGTCAGGCTGGCGCCAGTCCCAGAGCTTTCCCATATCACTTCGCCTTCGGCGACCACCTGGCCCAAGGTCAACGACAGCGGCTTGAGGCTCAACCGCTGGGGTGTCGCATCCCAACTGGCCGTGAGCGGCCCCAGTCGACGCCCCTCATGAATGAGCGTATCGATACGTACCTGTCCAGCCGGCAGGCGGGCCAGCGCCGGCGGCAACGCGACGGGCTCGGGGGGCGTTGCGATCTGATCGAGCAATCCGGTGGCTTCCGGCGCGGGCGCTTCGGGCAACAGCGCATCCAGGGATAGGCTCGACAGTGCGATGTCCAGCGGCCGGGAGCGTTGTGGATGATATTGTGCCGATCCTTGCGCCAGGCTGCCGGCCAGATCGATACGCCACCCATCACCTACGGGAGCCAGCGAGGCATTCAGCGTTCCCAGGCAGCGCTGCTCCCAGCGCAGGCAACCGGTGTCGATCACCATCCGGCGCAAGGCCGAAGTGGCTGGTGGCGAGGTTTCTGTCGTCTCGGGTAACGACACGCTTGCCAAGGCGTCCTTCCATCGTGTCAGCGGCAGCCCCGACGAGCGCCATACGACCTCCCAGCCAGGCCCCCTCGGCCAATCCGGCGAGGCTGGCCAGCGCTCCAGCCAGACCTGTCCCTGCGCGGCCTGCCCGACACGGGTGCGCCATCGCGCCCTGAGCCGGTCGGCCACGTCCACGCGCACGAGCTCGCCCGGGATCGCTTCGACATGCAATGGCACCCGTTCGTCGAGTTGCTTGCCGAACGGCGCCGGCAACAGGATGGCCAGCCCTTCAAGATCGCTGTCGAGCGTCAGGCGAGGCTGCTCGCCCTGCAGATCCAATTTTGCGCTGTAGGGGAAATAGCCGGCCAGCAGATTATCCAGCGCCGGCACACCCGCCCAGGCCAGCAGGCCACGTGCCAGCGCCCGCCCCTCAATGGCCACGCCCTCTCCCCCTACGTCGAAGCGCGCCAGCATCGGCCCATCGAAGGCCCGGGCACCAAGCTCACCGGTCAGCGTATCCTCGTTGCCCGCGTGACGATAATGCAGGCGACCGTTGATGCTGCCCAAGGTCAGTCCGGACTGCGGCAACGTCAGGCTCGGCGCATCGATGGCCGCCGTTACATCGATCTCGAGCGCCTCGCTGTTCTCGATCTCCTCACCTTCGACCATCGGCACCGAGAGAGCCAGTTGCCCTTCGACCTGGCCTTCGCTGCGCCATGTAGAAAACGCGTCCATGCCTTCGATCGGGCTGGCTGCCAGGAAATCGAGCAGCGCCTGACTCGACCCGCTCACCGGCCCCTCGACGCGCAACAGTTCGTCCTGCAATGCTACCTTGGCCCCCTCGCTGACCAGTCCACTCACTTCGGCATGAGCGACATCGGCATGCAGGGTCTCGTCATTGACCGTCAGTGTTCCGCTAACGTTTTCCAGGGCCGGCCACTGGGGGTCAAAGGGCAAACGTCCGTCTTCTACCTGTAATGTCAGGCGCAGCTTGCCTTCGAAATCCTCGTTCTCGGCGTCATCGGTCTTCGTCCCGCCTGAGCCGTCGAGCGGTTGCTGGACGTAGAGGCTGCCCTGCGGGACGCGACCGGCAATGCCTTGGCCCAGCCACTCGCGCAGCTCGGGATCGAGCACCTTGGCAGGCAACCAGGCCATGAGCGGTGCGTCGATGGCATCGATATTGGCCATGTCCAGGCGAAGTTCGAATTCGCCGGGTGTCTTTCCGGAAGTCACCAGCCCGAAGCCGCCGCTGATATTCGCCCCACGCCACATGGCCTTGAGGTTGTCTCCGACGACTTGCCATCTGCCGTCATCGTGTGCCCAGCTCACCTTACCGGCAATGCCATCGACCAACAGCGGCTCATCGAAGGTCTCGGGAAAGACCAGCGCCGTGCCGGATGCCCCGGTGAACGTGAGCTGCCCGCTCAACCCCGTCATTTCCACCCAGGCATCGAGCGGGCCGCCTCCCGGCGCCCCCTGCCAGGAGGAGACCGAAGCATCCCTGAGAAGGGCTTGCGACCGCCATTGTCCTTGTCGCCAACCCACCGAGAATCCCGCCACCCGGCCAGCCGGCTCCAGGCCGTCGATGGCCTTGGTCAACGCCGGCGAATCTGTCAATCGTCGCCCCCATGCTGCCAATTCGGCGATCTCGAAGGGCGTGGTCTGCAGTGACCACGCCTCATCGTTGCCTTTGGCGTAAAAATGCCTCGGCACCGGCCCGATATCCGTCGGTTCGGCATTGGCCGCCATCGTCGTGCCCCAGGCCTGCCAATTGTCGTCTTCACCACGCAGCCATTGGGCCTGCGCACCAAGGCCTTGCAGCGACGATGTCTCGTCACGACCATCAATACCGAGCTCGGCAATGTCCAGTTCGGCACGTACATCCTGGAGACGCCCGTCACGCCAGAACCCCCATAGCCTGGCCGCCCCCTGCATGGCTGCAAAATCGAGCGGGGTGGGCCTGGCAACCAGGCGTCCCAGGCGCGACAAGGCATCCAGGTCGGCATTGACTTGCAGTAATGCCTGGTAACCCTCTGGCCCTGGCTCTTCCGGTGGCATTTCCAGCACGACTTCCAAGGCCTGTGTGGTAGTGCCATCGTCCAGCAAGACCTGCCCTTCCAGATGGGCCCTCTGGCTACTGCCTGCCATCACGATGCGTGGCGAGGACAACGTCACGGTGTCATCGAGGCCGTGCAATACCACCTTGAGGTTCGCTGCTTGCAGCTGCTGACGCAGCAGCAGTCCGGTGATGCGGTCGATATCGGCAATCGCAAAGCCAGTGTCGGGAACGATCTCGGTCGGCAATTCGGCTGGTGCGGGCCAGCCCCAGCGGCCCTGGCTATCCTGGTAGAGGTGGAGCGTCGCGTCGTCGATGCGTGCATTGGCCAGCACGGGGTAACCGGTACGCAGCGAGTCGATGACATCGAGACGCAAACCCGCCCGCTCGATATCGAGCAGCGGATAGGGATCGACGCCGGCATGCGAGATCAGCTGCAGGTCATTGAGTGTCAGCGACGGGTCGAGCCCGTGCATGGCGGTATTCAACCGGCCCAGTTGCATGCTCGCGCCGAATTGACTGGTCAGCCACGCGCTCAGCTCGTCACGCAGGCCATCGGTCTGGTGCATGGCTACCCGAACACCACCCAGCAGCAATGCGACAGTCGCCAGACCAATGGCCAGCAGGGTCAGCACCCAACGCAGCAGGATACGCGACGTGGCCATGTGAATTACTGCCTCCGATCCATGGCGAGCGGGTTCACATCAGGACGATGTCGTATTGCTCCTGGGAGTAATGCGACTCGACCTGGAAGCGAATCGTCTTGCCGATGAATATCTCCAGATCGGCCACGGCGGCGGACTCCTCGTCGAGAAGACGGTCGACCACCGCCTGCGAGGCCAGCACCATGTAGGTTTCAGGACTGTAGGCCCGCTCCTCGCGAAGGATCTCACGGAAGATTTCGTAGCAGATCGTCTCGGGCGTCTTCAGGGTGCCGCGCCCCTGGCAGGTCGGACATGGCTCGCACAGGGTCTGTTCGAGGCTTTCCCGGGTCCGCTTGCGTGTCAGTTGGACCAGGCCGAGCTCCGTCACGCCGGTCAGCTTGTTCTTGGCATGGTCGCGCTCGAGGGCCTTCTCCAGTACGCGCAGGACCTGGCGCTGATGCTCCGGGTCTTCCATGTCGATGAAGTCGATGATGATGATCCCGCCGAGATTGCGCAGACGAAGCTGCCGGGCGATCGCCGTCGCCGCCTCGAGGTTGGTCTTGAAAATGGTTTCCTCGAGGTTGCGATGGCCGACGTAGCCCCCGGTATTCACGTCGATGGTGGTCATCGCCTCGGTCTGGTCGATCACCAGATAGCCGCCCGACTTGAGTTGCACCTTGCGTCCCAGCGCCTTGTGTATCTCGTCCTCGACACTGAACAGGTCGAAGATTGGACGCTCGCCGGGGTAGTACTCGATCCGCTCGGACACCCCGGGCATGAATTCCTGGGCAAACTCCACCAGCTTGTGGTAGTTCTCGCGGGAATCGATGCGTACCTTCTCGATATCATCGCGCATGACATCGCGCAGGGTGCGTATGAACAGTGGCAGGTCGTCGTAGATACGGCTGGGGGCCGGTGCATTTAGCTTGCGCTCCCCCACCTTGCGCCACAGCCTGACCAAGAACTGCATGTCGGTGAGCAGTTCCTCCCTGCCCACGCCCTCGGCCGCCGTGCGGATGATGAAGCCACCGGCCACTTCCTGGTCGATCTCGGCCAGGCATTCCTCGACCAACAGGCGGAGCCGCTCACGCTCGCCGTCGTCCTCGATGCGCTGCGAGACCCCGGTATGGCCCGAATCGGGCATGTAGACCAGATAGCGCGAGGGCACCGATAGGTGCGTGGTCAGCCTTGCCCCCTTGGAGCCAATCGGATCCTTGGTGACCTGAACCACCAGCGGCTGGCCCTCATGCAGCAGTTGGCTGATGGAAACCTGCTCATCGGAGGGCGTGTTGGGCGGCATCACTTCATGAGCATGGATGAACGCCGCACGCTCGAGACCGATGTCGATGAACGCGGCCTGCATGCCCGGCAAGACGCGCGCCACCTTGCCCTTGTAGATGTTGCCGACAATGCCCCGGCGCCGGCTGCGTTCGATGAAGGCTTCCTGCAGGACCCCATTCTCGACGACGGCTACGCGGGTTTCCATTGGCGTGAGATTGATCAGTACTTCGCCGCTCATGCAGGTTCCTTATCGCTTCGCTGGGGTGAGCCGCCAGGGCATATCTGGATTATGACACAGGCAGGGTCGCGATCACGACGCGCCCTGACGCCACAACGGCACGCCCTGGCGCACCAGCAGTTCGGCCGTCTCGAACAGCGGCAGACCGACCACGGACGAATGACTGCCCTCGACTCTCTCGATGAAGATCGCGGCTCGCCCCTGGATAGCATAGCCACCTGCCTTGTCGGCGGGTTCGCCGCTGGCCCAGTAGGCCGCCATTTCCTGCTCGTCGATTGAGCGCATGAATACACGGGTAGTGACGCAGGTCGCCAGCATGCCTTGAGGCCCCTGAATCGCAACGGCCGTCATGACCTCATGGCTACGCCCGGACAGCAGGGTCAGCATCTCGCGAGCATGCTCGCGCCCGGCCGGCTTGCCGAGGATGCGGCTGTCCACGACCACTGCGGTATCCGACCCGAGCGTCGGCAGTTGGGTTCCCTGGCTTCCTGCCGCCGCCTTGGCACGTGCCAGGCGCAGGACATAAGCCTCGGGCGGCTCGTTCTCAAGCGGTGTTTCATCGATGTCGACCGGCACGACTTCGATATCGTGGGCGACATCGAAGCCGATCGAAGCCAGCAACTCACGACGACGCGGCGATGCCGACGCCAGGCGTAGCAGTGGAGAGGACACGACACGCTCCTTGTTAGTCGCTGCACCCTGCCTGGGACTGATGGTCAAGCAGGGCTAGATGACGTTCAGCCGGCGTCGTGCGGCCTGTAGTAGCGTGAAGAACCAGGGCCACAGGACGGCGCCGATCAGCGCCGACAGCAGAAACGCCAGATTGATGGAAAACGGACCGAAGATGGTGCGCAGCCACTGTTCGACGAGTTGCACGATGCCCAACAGGATGAAGACCATCACGGCTTGCTGTACCAGGGCATAGGCGCGCATGCGCTGGTACAGCAGCAGGGACAGGTAGGCCAGCAACGAGAACACCAGGGCATTCTGGCCTAGCGGAGAGCCCTCGATCAGGTCCAGCAGCAGTCCCAGGGCAAAGCCGTAGAACACCCCGACCCGCTGAGGCGAGACCACACACCAGTAGACCAGAATCATCCCCAGCCAGTCAGGACGCCAGACCAACCAGGCATCGGGCAGCGGCATGACCTGCAGACACAGGGCCAGCAGCAGGCTCGACCAGATCATCAACAGGCCGCGAAAGGTGTGTACCGCCATCACTCGTCCTCCTCGCCACGGGCCGCATTGATCGCGTCGCCGAGCCGGATGGCAGCATCCAGCGACTGCTCGGACACTTCGACCGGGGGCGGCGGGAACAACAGCAGGAAATGACGGGAGCGCTCGGGCTGCGACACCGGCTCGGCCCTCACCTGGGCAAAGGGCTCGCCGGGATCGTGAACGACCTCGACAACGCGAGCGACCGGATAGCCTTCGGGAAAACGTCCCGCCAGGCCGGAAGTGACCAGCAGGTCGCCTTGGCGGATGTCGGCAGTATCCGGCACATGCAGCACATCCAGGGAATCGTAGCGCCCCGAGCCCTGGACGATGAAGCGCAGGCCGTTGCGATTGATCTTCACCGGCACGGCATGACTGGCATCGGCCAGCATCAGCACCCGGCTGGTATAGGCAGACACCGAGGTCACCTGCCCGATCAGGCCGGAAGCGTCCATGACCGGCTGGCCGGTATATACGCCGTCGGTGCGTCCCCGATCGATGACCATCTGGTAGGTGAAAGGGTCGGAGTCCAGCGACAGCAACTCGGCGGTCATGTAGGGCATATCGTTACGCCGCGCCGCATCGAGCAGCTCCCGCAGCCGCACGTTTTCCGCCGTCAGGCTGGCCATGCGCTGCACACGATGCGACAGCATCAGCAGTTGTTCCCGCAGATGCTGGTTCTCTTCAATGAGTTTGCGCTGGTCGGAAAGGACCAATGCTCCCCAGGTGAGGCCCTCGCTGGGTAGGCTGACGACCCACTGCACCGGCGCTACCAGCGTCGAGAGATGAGCACGGAAATCCGCCATGCGCGGCATGCGCTGCTCGGCGAACATCAGCGCAAATGCGACGATGGCGCACAACAGCATGCGATAGCCAGGCACGGGCCCATGCGAAAACAGCGGTTTGATAGGCCTTCCCCCTGCAGGCCGACAGACGCGACACAGGCGGGTTGGCCTGCATCGCGGCTACGGTCGAATCAGTCGCTGGAAAGCAGTTCGAAGGTGTGCTGGTCGATCATCTCGAGGGCCTTGCCTCCACCGCGTGCGACGCAAGTGAGCGGGTCCTCGGCAACGATGACCGGCAGGCCGGTTTCCTCGGCGATCAGCTTGTCGAGATCACGCAGCAGGGCACCGCCACCGGTCAGCACCAGGCCACGCTCGGCGATGTCCGAGGCCAGTTCGGGGGGAGACTGTTCCAGAGCACTCTTGACCGCGGCAACGATCGAGGCAAGCGGATCCTGCAGGGCATCGAGTATTTCGTGGGAGTTGAGGGTAAAGCTGCGCGGGATGCCCTCGGCCAGGTTGCGCCCGCGCACGTCGATCTCGCGCAGTTCGCCACCAGGATAGGCACAACCGATCTCTTCCTTGATGCGTTCGGCGGTGGCTTCGCCGATCAGGCTGCCGTAGTGGCGGCGCACATAAGCGATGATGGCCTCGTCGAAGCGATCGCCGCCGACGCGAATGGACTCGGAATAGACCACGCCGTTGAGCGAAATGATGGCGATCTCGGACGTGCCGCCACCGACATCGACGACCATCGATCCTTGCGCCTCCTCGACCGGCAGGCCAGCCCCGATGGCAGCGGCCATCGGCTCTTCGATCAGGAACACTTCGCGTGCACCGGCCCCTTCGGCGGACTCCTTGATGGCGCGCCGCTCGACCTGGGTCGACATGCAGGGAACGCACACCAGCACGCGCGGGCTCGGGGTCAGGAAGGTGCTCTGGTGAACCTTGCGAATGAAGTGCTGCAACATCTGCTCGGTGACGGTGAAGTCGGCGATCACGCCATCCTTCATCGGCCGGATCGCGGTGATGTTGCCCGGTGTGCGGCCCAGCATGCGCTTGGCATCGAGCCCCACCGCTGCAACGGAGCGCATGTTGCCCGACTGTCGGATGGCCACTACCGAGGGCTCGTCCAGGACGATACCGCGACCGCGTACGTAGATCAGTGTGTTGGCAGTACCCAGGTCGATCGACAGATCGCTGGAGAACAGCCCCCTCAAACGTTTAAACATGGAAGTCTTTCACCTAGTCCAGACCGGAACCCTGTGCGGAGGCAAACGGTATCATCGCGGGAAAGACGCGGCAAGCAAGATGCCCGTCAGCGACAAGTTATGATACCTTTTGCACCTATTTATTTCGGGCGATGCCACACTGGCCGCCCTGCCTCCTCCGGAGTCGCTGAACGATATGAACGAGCGAGGCGACGCTGAAGACGTGCGACGCAGAGAAGAGCCCCTCATCATACGCAATCCGATGAGCCTTCAAACCATCTGCAACACGACAAAACGCGTTTTTTTCCGCGTATCGCCGATCGAGTCATCGGCATCCGCCTCGTCCGCGCTCGTATGGATGCGTTAGGCGACTCCGACTGTTGACGCACATTATAGGAAGTTGACGCTATGGCGCTTGAACCCGAAGACGTGCGGCGTGCCGCCCATCTTGCTCGCCTGGGCCTGAACGACGATGAGGCCGAACGTTACGTGGACGACCTGAGTCGCATTCTGGACATGGTGGACCGCCTGCAGGCCGTCGATACCCAGGGCATCGCGCCGCTGGCTCACCCGCTGGATGCCACCCAGCGCCTGCGCGCCGACGAAGTCACCGAACCCAACCAGCGTGAACATTTCCAGCATTGCGCGCCGGCTGTCGAGAACGGTCTCTATCTGGTTCCCCGGGTTGTCGAATAAACGCTCGAGCGACGCATCGCTGGCCACGTATTTCAGGAGCATCATCGCCCATGCATGACAAGACATTGACGGAGCTTGCCACGGCCTTGGCCGCTGGTGAGTTCTCGAGCCGGGAACTCACCGAGTCGCTGCTGGCACGTATCGAGCGTCTCGACGGTGAACTCAACAGCTTTATCACCGTGACCGCCGAACAGGCCCTGCAGGCGGCTGATGCCGCCGATGCCGCACGCGCCAAGGGCGAAGCGGGCCCCCTGGCCGGCCTGCCACTGGCACTCAAGGACATTTTCTGTACCCGAGGCGTGCGCACCAGCTGCGGTTCGAAGATGCTCGATAACTTCGTCTCGCCCTATGACGCCACCGTGGTCGAAAAACTCGCCGCGGCCGGCACCATCAGCCTCGGCAAGACCAACATGGACGAGTTCGCCATGGGCTCGTCCAACGAGAACAGCCATTATGGCCCGGTGAAGAACCCCTGGGACCTGACCGCCGTGCCCGGTGGCAGTTCCGGCGGCAGTGCTGCCGCCGTCGCTGCTGGCCTGGTACCTGCCGCCCTGGGCACCGACACTGGCGGCTCGATCCGCCAGCCGGCGGCCTTCTGCGGTATCACCGGCCTCAAGCCGACCTATGGCCGGGTATCGCGCTACGGTATGGTCGCTTATGCCTCGAGCCTCGACCAGGCCGGCCCCATGGCGCGTAGCGCCGAGGACTGCGCCCTGCTGCTCGGCACCATCGCCGGCCACGACCTGCGCGACTCCACCAGCGTGGCACGCGGCGTCCCGGATTACCGTGCCGAACTCGAGGCATCGCTGTCCGGGCTAAAGATTGGTCTGCCCAAGGAATATTTCGGCGATGGTCTTGCCCCCGAGGTGGAAGCCGCCGTGCGCGACGCCATCAAGGTCTACGAATCGCTGGGCGCCTCGGTTCGTGAGGTCAGCCTGCCGCACACCGATCTGGCGATTCCTGCCTATTACGTCATCGCCCCGGCCGAAGCCTCCTCGAACCTGTCGCGCTACGACGGCGTGCGTTTCGGTCATCGCTGCGAAAACCCCGCCGATCTCGAGGATCTCTACAAGCGCACCCGCGCCGAGGGCTTCGGCGATGAGGTCAAGCGACGCATCCTGATCGGCACCCACACCCTCTCGGAAGGGTTCTTCGATGCCTACTACAAGAAGGCCCAGCAGGTTCGGCGCTTGATCCGCCAGGATTTCCTTGATGCCTTCGAGGACGTCGACGTGCTGATGGGCCCGGCCTCGCCGACGCCGGCCTTCGACCTGGGCGCCAAGAAGGATCCGGTGTCGATGTACCTGCAGGACATCTACACCATCGCCATCAACCTCGCCGGCATTCCAGGTATCAGTGTACCGGCCGGTTTCGCCAGCGGCCGACCCGTCGGCCTGCAGATCCTCGGCCCGCACTTTGCCGAGCAGCAGCTGCTCAACGTCGCCCATCAGTTCCAGCAGGCGACCGACTGGCATCGCCGCCAGCCCGCCTTCGGCAAGGAGAACGCATAATGCAGTGGGAAGCCGTGATCGGGCTGGAAGTCCACGTCCAGCTCGCCACCCAGTCGAAGATCTTCTCGGGGGCCTCCACGGCCTTCGGTGCCGAGCCCAACACCCAGGCCTGTGCCGTCGACCTGGGCCTGCCGGGTGTGTTGCCGGTGCTCAACGAGGCCGCCGTGGCCATGGCGGTGCAATTCGGCCTGGGCATCAATGCCGAGATTCCCGAGACCTCGATCTTCGATCGCAAGAACTACTTCTATCCCGACCTGCCCAAGGGCTACCAGACCAGCCAGATGTATCACCCCATCGTGGGCCCCGGTGAGGTCGAGATCTCCCTCGAGGACGGCAGCACCAAGCGCGTTCGGGTACACCACGCACATCTCGAGGAAGATGCCGGCAAGTCTCTGCACGAGGACTTCCACGGCATGACCGGCATCGACCTCAACCGAGCGGGCACGCCGCTGCTGGAGATCGTCTCCGAGCCGGACATGCGCTCGGCCAAGGAAGCGGTCGCCTACATCAAGGCCCTGCATTCCATCGTCACTTACCTGGGCATCTCCGACGGCAACATGGCCGAAGGCTCGATGCGCTGCGACGTCAACGTCTCGGTGCGCCCCAAGGGGCAGGAGACGCTGGGCACCCGAGCCGAGATCAAGAACGTCAACTCGTTCCGTTTCGTCGAGAAGGCCATCGCCTACGAAATCGAGCGTCAGGTCGAGTTGATCGAGGAGGGTGGCAAGGTCGTCCAGGAAACCCGCTTGTACGACCCCGAAGCCGACGAGACGCGCAGCATGCGCACCAAGGAGGAAGCCAACGACTACCGTTACTTCCCCTGCCCCGACCTGCTGCCGGTAGTGCTCGACCAGGCCTACGTCGACCACCTGCGCGACAGCCTGCCGGAACTGCCTTCGGAGAAGCGCGCCCGTTTCGAGAGCGAGCTTGGCCTGTCGGCTTACGACGCCAGCGTGCTCTCGTCGACCCGCCCCATGGCCGAGTATTTCGAGGCGGTCAAGGACAGTTGCGGCGATGCCAAGCTGGCCGCCAACTGGGTTCAGGGCGAACTGGCCGGCCAGCTCAACCGAGAAAACCTGGACATCGCCGACAGTCCGATCAGTGCCACCCAGCTTGGCGGTCTGATCCGTCGCGTCATCGACGAGACCATCAACGGCAAGGCCGCCAAGCAGGTATTCATGGCCCTGTGGAACGGCGAAGGCGAGACTGCCGACGAGGTCATCGAGGCCAAGGGGCTCAAGCAGGTGACCGATACTGGCGCCATCGAGGCCATGATCGATCAGGTCATTGCCGACAGTCCGGTTCAGGTCGCCCAGTATGTCGAGGCCGATGAAGCCAAGCGCGGCAAGATGATCGGCTATTTCGTGGGACAGGTGATGAAGGCCTCGCGCGGCACTGCCAATCCGCAACAGGTCAACGCCCTGCTCAAGCAGAAACTCGACCAGTCATGACCCGATGGGCCCGGGATTCTCCCGGGCCCTTTGCACGATCTACTTTTCAGGTCTCGAGGATTCGCGAATGTCCGATGATGTTGGCCCACGCCTGCGCGCCCTGCGCACCCTGCGCGGCATTTCCCAGCGTGAGCTGGCCAAGCGTTGCGGGGTCACCCACTCCAGCTTGTCACTGATCGAGCAGAACAAGGTCAGCCCCTCGGTCAGCTCATTGAAGAAGATACTCGACGCCATCCCCATCAGCGTCGGCGACTTCTTCACCATGGACCTGGAGAACCGCAACCAGGTGTTCTATCGCGCCGACGAATTGCCCGACATTGGCAGTGGCGACGTGATCTACCAACTGGTCGGCGCCACCCGCGAGACACGCGCCTTGTCATTCATCATCGAGACCTATGCCGCAGGCGCCGACACCGGACGCGAGATGATCGCCCACCGCGGCGAGGAAGCCGGAGTGATCCTGGAAGGGGAAATCGAGATCACCATCGGCGCCGACAGTCGCATCCTCGGCCCCGGCGAAGCCTACTACTTCAACACCAACGTCCCCCACCGCTTTCGTAACCCCGGCAAGGTGGCCTGCAAGCTGGTGTCATGCTGTACGCCGGCCAAGTCCTTCTGATCGCTTAGCGATGCCGCACCAGTGCCTGGCGAAGCGCGTCGTAGGCCGGCTTGGGACGCATTTGAGGGTCGAAGAGAAGACCGTTGCCGAAGCCCTTGGGTTCCCACCAATCCTGCAGCGACGAGTAGCGGTCGGTAAATCCCCACGTTGAAAACGCACTGAAGGCTGGCTGGTCGACGGCCAGCTCGAGCAGGGAACGATAGTACTCGGCCTGCGCCACTTGCCGTTCAGGCGAGTCCTCCTCATGCAGGTTGACGTCCATCTCGGAAATGCGCACCTCTAGCCCCAGGTCGATGAAGCGCTGGACGTTGTCGCGAAAGGCCTCGGCGTTCACCGGCTGATATTCCTCTGTCATATCTTCATGCATCTGGAAACCGATGCCATGCAGGGGAACCCCCCTCTCCAGCAAGCGCTTGGCCAGCCGGTACAGCCCATCGGACTTGGCATTGCGCTCCTCGCAAGCGAACTCGTTAATATATAGCCTTGCCACAGGATCGGCCCGATGGGCCTCGCGCAGCGCAAAGGCTATATAGTCCTCGCCCATGGCCCGGTACCAGGGCGAACCGGTACGTAGCTCGGGAGCGAACGGCTGCAGCGGTTCGTTGATCACGTCCCAGGAGGCAATTCGTCCCTTGTAGCGCCCGACTACGGTAGCGATATGATCGGCCAGGAGCCGCTGAACCTGGGCATCCGTGAACGCCGTCTCGGTTACCCAGCGCGGCAATGCCTCGCCCCATACAAGAGTGTGCCCGTGCACGGCCATATTATTGCGCTCGGCAAACTCGACGATGGCATCCGCATCGGCAAACGCATAGCGATCCGGCTGGGGATGGATAGCCTGAAACTTCATGGCGTTTTCCGGCGTGAGCATATTGAAGTTCTGCGCCAATATGCGGGCATAGCTCGCATCGCTCAGCAGCGGAATTGCCGACACGGCGGTGCCTATAGCCAGATGAGGGGCATGGCTTTCGGCGAGGCGACGCAGCCCGACGGGGTCCGGCTCAACGCTGGGAAGCTCAGGATCAATGACGCTCACTCTTGAGCCCGGCATCATCGGCGCGGCAATAAGCCGGGTTAACACGAAGGCTCGTCCCACGTCGGCATGCGCCCCGAACACGACCTCGCCCGAGGAGAAAATCCCAGGATCGTCGATGTCCCCCACCACCTCGCCATCGGCCATTATGACGAAGCCCCCCGCGACACGAGCCAATTCGAGCGTGGCTTCTTCCGCCGGGCTGAAAGGATATTCCTGGCGCCGATAATCACCGATCCCGTTTTGTATCTCGACGATCAACTGTTGGTCAGTTACACCCAGCGTGACCGACTTTCCGTCCTGGCGCCATTCATCCTGCACGAGCGGTAAATCGCCATAAAAAGTCACGTAGCCACCAGGCGCTCCCTCGAAACGCAAATGCGCGCCCAGATAGAATTCCCCTTTGACCTGCAATATGGGCCCGCGCAGGTTAATGGGCGGGTTGGGGGTGACTGGCTCGTCAGCGGCATCCGCCGGCGGGATGATGGCTCGCCCCAAGCCCTCGATTCGGACACCCGCTGCGGTCACCTCGGCCCCGGCCAGGTGGGACCAATCGTACTCGAGCAGTTCAAGGGAAGTACGCCAGTCCGTTTTTGCACTTTCAGCAGCGAGCGGGAACGAAGGAAACAAGCCTGCACCGGCAATGGCTATGACTCCGGTCAGGCGCAGAGACAGACGACGCAACGTGTCGAGCAGCATGGTGGCCTCGAGATTGGTAGGGCATCTCGATGTTAGCCAATTTGCAGGGATTGCAACGCCTGAAATGTGTCATTCAAAAAACGGCCCCGCCAGGCTGACTGACGGGACCGCCGATGATGAGTCACTTCACTCTCTATCTCTCACAAGTCCTGGCCTTCAGGGGGAAAGTGACATCCACACCGTCTTGAGTTCTGAATACTCCTCAAGTGAGTGATGCGACTTGTCGCGGCCATTGCCCGACTGCTTCACGCCACCGAAAGGTACCGTCATGTCGCCACCCGCCCAGTTGTTGACGAAGACCTGTCCGGAGTGCAGGCGCCGAGATACGCGCATGATACGGTCGATGTCCTGGCTCCACAGGCCTGCCGCCAGTCCGTACTCGCTGTCATTGGCCAGCGCAACGGCCTCTTCTTCACTGTCGAAGCCGAACACCGACAGCACCGGCCCGAAGATTTCCTCGCGACCGATGGCCATCTGCGGCGTCACGCCGTCGAACACTGTCGGGGCCACATAATAGCCGCCGGCCACCGGGTTGACTGCCTGCCCACCGGTGCGCAGGCGTGCGCCCTCCTCGACGCCTTGACAGATGTAGTCGAGGATGCGCTTGTGCTGTACCTCGTCGACGATCGCGCCCATGAAACTGGCCGGGTCCAGCGGATCGCCGGGCTGCATGGTCTCGGCATGGGCCAGCACACGCTCGACGAACTCATCTCGCACGCTGTTCTCGACCAGTAGCCGTGAACCGGCAATGCACACCTCGCCCTGATTGTGAAAGATCGCTTCGGCAGCATTGCGTGCCACGGCATCGAGATCCTTGCAATCGGCAAATACCAGGTTGGGGCTCTTTCCACCGCATTCCAGATAGACACGCTTGAGGTTGGACTGGCCGGCGTACTGCATGAGCTGTTTGCCGACGCCAGTGGAGCCGGTGAACGACAGGCAATCGACGTCCATCGACAAGGCCAGCGCCTTGCCCGCGGTATGGCCGAAACCAGGCACGACCTGAAATACTCCATCGGGCAGTCCCGCTTCCAGAGCCAGTTGGGCCAGACGCAGCGCGGACAGCGGCGATTTCTCGGATGGCTTGAGAATCACACTGTTGCCGGCTGCCAGCGCCGGGCCGATCTTCCAGGCAGTCATCATCATCGGGAAGTTCCACGGCACGATCGAGCCCACCACACCCAGCGGCTCGCGCAGCACCAGCCCGAGGCTATCTTCGCCGGTGGGCGCCACCTCGCCATAGACCTTGTCGATGGTCTCGGCATTGTAGCGAATGCAGCCGATCGCCCCCGCCATGTCACCCAGCGAACTCATGATCGGCTTACCCATGTCCAGGGTATCGAGCAGCGCCAACTCATGCTTGTGAGTCTCCATCAGCTCGGCCAGGCGCAGCATGGCCTGCTTGCGCTTGCCCGGCGCCAGGCGCGACCAGTCGCCCCGGTTGTAAGCCTCGCGGGCATGGCGCACGGCGAGCTCGACATCGGCGGCGTCGCAGCTGGCCACCTCGGCCAGCGTTTCGCCGGTGGCCGGATTGACCACGGCGAAGCGCTCGCCGCTGGCGGCCTCGACGAAGCGCTGGCCAATAAAGGCGCGGGTCTCATGGGTCAGTTCGCCGGCCAGTCGCTGCCAGTCGGCATGAGTCATGGAGGCTGTCATTGTTTGTCTCCGTTGCAAGGTGAATCGATGGGTTTGCCCAGGCGACGCGCCGTGTCGTCGAGTGCCTGACGCGCCAGTGCCACCAGCTCGTCGATCTGCTCACGAGTGATGACCAGCGGCGGCGAGATGATCATGGTATCGCCCACCGAGCGCATGACCAGACCCTTCTCGAAGCTCAGGTCGCGACATAGGTTGCCGGCGGCGAGCGCCTTGTCGAAACGCTCTCCGCTCGATTTGTCGGCGACCAGTTCCAGCGCGCCGATCAACCCCAGGCTGCGTGCCTCGCCAACCAGCGGGTGATCGCCAAGTTCGGCCCAGCGCCTGGCCAGGTAGGGGCCCAGCTCGTCGCGCACACGAGCGACGACGCCCTCCTGTTCCATGAGTTCGAGGTTCTTCAGCGCCACGGCAGCGCATGTCGGGTGCCCGGAGTAGGTGAAACCGTGGAAGAACTCGCCGCCTTCCTCGACCAGCGTCTCGGCGACCCGATCTCCTACCAGCACGCCGCCAATCGGCAGGTAGCCCGACGACAGCCCCTTGGCGATGGGCATCAGGTCGGGCTCGAGCGCGTAGTGCTGGCTACCGAACCATTCACCCAGCCGGCCGAAGCCACAGATCACCTCGTCGATGACCAGCAGAATATCGTACTTGGCCAGTACCGCCTTGATAGCCGGCCAGTAGCTCTCAGGGGGAATGATCGCTCCGCCGGCCCCCTGCACCGGCTCGGCGATGAACGCGGCCACATTGTCTTCGCCAAGCTCGCGTATCTTGTCCTCGAGCGCCTGAGCGCAAGCCTGGCCAAACGTCTCCGGTGACTGGCCGCGGCCTTCGCCGAACCGCCCCTCCCCAAACCAATAGGGCTGGCGGATATGCTCGATACCCGGTACGCAGGGCCCACCCTGGGCATGCATTGGCGCCATGCCGCCAAGACTCATGCCTGCGACGGTAGAACCATGATAGGCATTCTCGCGCGCAATCACGATCTGCCTGTGCGGCTTGTCCTTGAGCGCCCAATAGCGCCTCACCATGCGCAACACGGTATCGTTGGCTTCCGATCCCGACCCGGTGAAGAACACCCGGTTGATAGAGTCAGGCGCCAGCTGGCAAAGCTTCTCTGCCAGGCGAACCGCGGGTTCATGGGTCGTCTTGAAAAAGTTGTTGTAGTACGGCAACTGACGCATCTGCTCGGTCGCCGCGTCGACAAGTTCCTGACGACCGTAGCCCAGGTTGACACACCACAGGCCAGCCATGCCGTCGAGAATCCGTCGACCTTCACTGTCGTGTATATAGACACCCTCGGCATGGGTGATGATGCGGCTGCCCTCTTCGCCGAGCGCCTTGAAATCGGTGAACGGATGCAAATGGTGGGCACGATCCAGTGCCTGAAGTTCGCCGGTCAGTGGCCGGTTCATTGTTGTTTCTCCTGTTGATGCGCTTCAGTGCGATGCATGGGCTTGGCAGGCCTTGGCGAAACCTCGGAACAAGGCGTCGTAAAGCGGATGCTCGCGAGGCTGCCACTCGGGATGCCATTGCACTGCCACGGCAAAGGGCTCGACGCTGTCCACCGATACCGCTTCGACCAGGCCATCCGGCGCTCGTGCCTCGACACGCAGCCCCTCTCCCAGCCGGTCGATACCTTGTTGATGCAATGAGTTGACGCGCGCCGCAGGTTGGTCGTACAACCCGGCGAGGATGCCGCCCGGCTCGATGATCAGGTCATGGGAAGGTGCGTATTGAACGGCCCGGTCACCTTCGGGCTCGCGATGATCGAGCAGCCCCGGAACGTTCTGCACCGCCTGATGCAGCGTGCCGCCAAAAGCCACATTGATTTCCTGGAAACCACGACAGATCGCGAACAACGGCAGGCCACGTTCGAGCGTCGCAGGTATCAATGTCAGAGCGGCTGCGTCCCGGTCCCTGTCATCGCGCGTGTTTTCCGGCGCTCGCGCCATCCCGTAGCGACCTGGATCCACATTGGTGTAACTGCCGGTCAACAGCAGGCCATCGATGTGATCGAGCAAGGCCAGGTCGACCTCATCCTCCCATACCGGGATCAGCACCGGAGACAGTCCATAGGCGCGCAGAGCGTCAAGATACTTGTCGGTGACCATGTGGGCCGGATGTCCCTCGATCTGGCGACGGCAGGCGATGACGCCCACCAAGGGCCGCTGCGACATGTGCCTTCTCCTCAAGCAGGTTGTCAGTGTTCTATTATTCTCAACATAACGTGCTTAAAAACACTTGCCAAGGCAGCCTGAAAAAATTTCCCTTCCGCTCTTCAACTAGAACCTTTGCGATATTATCAGCCACTCCAGCGGGACCCAGCGGTTATTTTCGACTAAAGCCATGGCGTAAAAAATTTGACAACAAACCCGACCGACGGAAAGATGGCATTCATGGACAACAAACATCAGCACAAAGGGTTCACCTCATGACGTCCGCAACCGCCCAGACCGAAGCCAGGGCCTTTCTCGAACAGCATCCCGATATCGAAAGCTTCGATCTGCTGATCAGCGACCTCAATGGCGTACTGCGGGGCAAGCGTATCCCCAGGGACAACCTGATCAAGGCCTACCGCAACGGCATCAACCTGCCCGCATCGCTGTTCGCCCTGGATATCAATGGCAATACCATCGAAGAGACCGGCCTGGGGCTGGCCACAGGCGATGGCGACCGTGTATGCCGTCCGATTGCCGGATCGCTCAAGCCGACCCCATGGTTGCGCGAAGGACGCCAGGCACAGCTGTTGATGACGATGGAAGAAACCGACGGCCAGCCGTTCTTTGCCGACCCGCGCCAGGTGTTGCGCAAGGTTCTCGATGGGCTCAAGGCCAAGGGTCTGACGCCGGTAGTCGCACTGGAACTGGAGTTTTACCTCGTCGACCGTCGTCGTGACGATCTTGGACTGGCACAACCCCCTTGCTCGCCTGGTACTGGCGAACGTGCGACCCAGAGCCAGCTCTACTCGATCAACGAGCTGGATGAATACGCCGATTTCCTCGAGGAAATTCACCAGGCAGCAGTGGAACAGGACCTGCCGCTGGATACCGCACTCAAGGAATGCGCTCCGGGGCAGTTCGAGATCAACCTGATCCACTGCAACGATGCCCTACGCGCCGGGGACAGCGCAGTCCTGCTCAAGCGGCTGATCAAGGGCGTGGCACTCAACCACGGCTTCGAGGCCACGTTCATGGCCAAGCCCTACGGCGATGAAGCCGGTAGCGGCGCCCATGTGCATATCAGTCTCGTCGACGACACAGGACGCAACATCTTCGCCAGTGACGATGAGAATCCGCTCGGCACGCCACAACTTCGCCAGGCCATTGCCGGCATGCTGGAGCTGATGCCGGCCTCGATGGCGATATTCGCGCCGAACCTCAACTCCTACCGTCGCTTTCAGCCCGGCCTGTACGTGCCGATGGCACCTTCCTGGGGCTACGATAACCGCTCAGTCGCCGTGCGCATCCCATCGGGGCCCAATGCGGCACGGCGTATCGAGCATCGTGTCGCCGGTGCCGACGCCAACCCCTACCTGCTGCTGGCCACGCTGCTCGCCTCTGTCCTGCATGGGCTCGACAACGAGTTGAATCCACCCGAGCCCATCGAGGGCAATGCCTACGAGCAGCTCGCACCAAGCCTGACCAACAGCTGGCTACAGGCGCTCGACCTGTTCGCGGCAAGCGATGTGATGGCCGAGCGACTGGGGCGGGACTTCCATCATGTCTATCACGCCAACCGGCTCGCCGAGCGGGCCGAGGCCATGCGCACCGTCAGCACCCTGGAATACGACTGGTACCTGCGCCATGTCTGACCGGGCCTGACAGCCCGCTGTACCGGGGCATGAAGCGGCCCCGGCGCATCCATTGAACCTAAACGTTACCTGGCTGCCAGCCATGCCTGGCGGCATGGCTTTCTGCAGCCCGGATTCGGGCAGCGAGGCATTCCTTTCATTCATTTTGAGGGAGATATCAATGACAAGCACAACCTCATATCGCCACCCCCACCTATCCACGCGCGGTTGCAGGCAACCGGGAGGTGAGGCATGAATTCCACCCACCCTTTCGCACCCGCCCTGCCGAATCAGCGCGGCCGTGGCCGTGCACTGACGTTGACGCCAGCCATTGCTATCTTTGTCGGCTGGTTGACCTACCTGCATGAGCCGGGCGCAGCCTACGGATGGATGAGCCTGATGCCCTCCGCACTGGTGTTGCTGGTCGCTCTCGTTACCCATCGCACGCTCGAGGCATTGATCGTAGGCGCCCTGGCCGGCCTGTTCATGCTGCAGCCCGACAATTACATCGGTGAACTCGCCGACATCTCGCTCAACGTGATGATGGACGAGACCATCGCCTGGTTGATCCTCGTGGTCGGCTTGATGGGTGGCTTCATCGGCATGCTGGAAAAGGCAGGCTGCACACTGAGCTTCAGTCATTTCATGCAGCGCCTGGTCAAGAGCCGCCGGCAATCGCTGCTGTGGACTTCGGTGCTTGGCATGCTGATTTTCATCGACGACTACCTGAACGCCCTGGCCATTTCCTCTTCGATGAAGCGGCTCACCGATCGGTTCAACGTGTCACGCGAAAAGCTGGCCTATATCGTCGATTCCACCGCTGCCCCTGTATGCATCCTGGTCCCGGTATCGACGTGGGCGGTGTACTTTGCCGAACTGCTGGAAACCAACGGCGCCACCGAGGGAAACGGCATGTGGCTGTACATTCAGTCCATCCCGTACATGCTCTACGGCTGGGTGGCACTGGCCCTGGTCCTGCTGGTGGCTACCGGCCTGGTTCCCGACTTCGGCCCCATGAAGGCGGCCGAGCAACGCGCCCGCGCCGGTCAGCCCATTCCCGACGACGCCCCTGACGAACCACTCGAGGACGACTCGGCACCGCGCGGCAATCCCTGGCTGGGCCTGTTCAATTTCCTGGCCCCCATGGCGGTACTGATCGGCGCCAGCGCCTACTATGACATCGACCTGCTGATGGGCACGATTGTCGCTACCCTGTTTACCCTGGCCCTCTTCCTGATCCAGCGCCTGAGCACCTTTGATGCCTTGATGGACTCGATCATGGACGGCTTTCGTACCATGATGCTGCCGCTCGCCATCGTCGCTGCCGGGTTCGTGCTGCGCGACATCAACGAGCAACTGGGCATGACCGAGTTCATGATCGATACCCTGACCCCTTATCTGTCGGTGGCCCTGCTCCCCGCCATCGTGTTCGTCTCGATGGCCGTCGTGGTGTTCGCGACCGGTTCGTCATGGGGCGTATTCGTCATCTCGATTCCCATCGTGATCCCGATTGCGCAGCATATGGATGCTTCCATGCCGCTGGTCGTCGGGGCCCTGTTGTCGGCATCCAGCTTCGGCAGTCATGCCTGCTTCTTCTCGGACTCTTCGGTACTGTCTTCCCAGGGCAGCGGCTGCCTGCCGATGCAGCACGGGCTGACCCAGATCCCTTATGCCGTGCTGGGCGCCATCGTGGCGACAGGACTCTTCCTGATCCTGGGCTTCACGCTCGCCTGATCGACGTTGCAACGAAAAGGGCTCCCCGTTCAGAGGAGCCCTTCTTGAGGGAAATGGCCTCTCAGCCCTGAGGCGCAGCCGCCTGCCCCGCATCGACATGCCACTGAGGCTGACCATTCAGCAATGGTACACGATTGCTTTCCGGCGCCTCATCGAGCCGAATCCGGTAAGCCTCGCCATCGACACGGTACTCGACATCATAACCGAGGAGTTTTTCCTGGGAATCGGTGACCGTGTGGCAACGTTGTTCGGTCGCGGTGTAGGTGTCGCCTTGCTGCATCCTCCCCTGCACTTCACGACCCGCGAAGCCCCCCGCCACGGCACCGGCCGCAGTGGCAATCTTCTTGCCACTACCACCCCCGACCTGATTACCCAGCACACCGCCGACAATGGCCCCGATGGCGGTGCCGGCAATACGGTTGGTGTCCTGTACCGGGCGCTGTCGTGTCACGGCCACGTCTTCACAGACTTCACGTGGCGTTTCGACAGTTTGCGTAATACGCTCGACATGGGTGATATCGGCGTACTGCACCCCTTGGTCAACGTTCTGGATCTGATAGGCACCGAAGGCCAGGCCGCCCAGGCCCAGCACTGAGAGGGTACTACCGATGATGATGGACTTGCTCATGTTCGCCTCCTGTTCTTCTTGCTGACTGACGTCATGGTCAGGACACAGCTGTAAGGTGCAGCTGCGGGGCGCCATGTCTCGGACATGGACGCTCCGGGCGATGTGTGAGTGCGTACCGCCGGCTCAAGCGGAACGCGGGCGTGTGAGACAATGAAACTATGCGGCAGGCAACACGCAAAGAAAAGTTACGAAACAGCGTTTCCATATTCTTTGCGCAATTGCGCAGGGTGACGAAAGCGCCGTTACTCACGGATACGGTAACGAGCGGCTAGACTCCCAACGCGTCTCGCACACGGTAATACCAGGCCCCAAGCGTGGTAAGAGGCACGCTTAACGTCCGCCCGCCCGGGAACGGCAAATGCGGCAAGCCAGCGAAAGCATCGAAACGCTCGCTCTGTCCATCCAGCACTTCGGCGATCAAGCGACCGGCCAGATGCGAGCAGGTCACGCCATGGCCCGAATAGCCCTGGGCATAGTAGACATTGGCATTGATACGCCCGAATTGCGGCAAGCGGTTGAGTGTCAACAGGAAGGTCCCGCTCCATGCATAGTCGATCTTGACGCCCTTGAGCTGGGGAAAGGTGGTTTCCAGCTTGGGACGAATCACGCCCTCGATGCTGTTCGGATCCTGACCGCCATAGCTGACCCCGCCACCATAGATGAGCCGTCGATCCCCGGACAGGCGATAGTAGTCGAGCAGGTAATTGCAGTCTTCCACAGCCCGGTCGGTCGGCAGGATATCCTTTGCCGTGGCTGCATCCAGCGGCTCGGTAGTCACGACCTGCGTACTGGCAGGCATCGACTTGCCCTCCAGTTGCGGCATGAGCCCTTTCATGTAGGCATTGCCGGCCAGCACCACGCGGTCGGCCACGACCCAGCCCTCGGGTGTATGCAGGCGGACCGGCTCGCCATGCTCGATCGAGGTGACCGGCGTCTGTTCATAGATCCTGCCACCGAGCGATTCCAGGGCAGCCGCCTGGCCCAGCACCAGGTTGAGCGGATGAAGATGCCCGCCGGAATGATCGAGCAACGCGCCGACGTACCGTTCGCTGCCGATCTCGCGGCGGTAGGCTTGCCCTTCGAGCAGCTCGAGCTGGTCGTTGCCGAAACGTTCCCACAGCGCCTTGTGCTCGCTCAGCGCCTTCATCTGCTTGGTATTGCAGGCGGCAAACAGGTTGCCTTCCTTGAGGTCACAGGCGATATCGTAGCGGGCAATTCGCTCACGAATGATACGGTTGCCCTCGAACGCCATGTCACCCAATGCGCGTGCTGTCTCGCTGCCATAGCGGGACTCGATCACATCCATGTCGCGGCTGTAGCTATTGACGATCTGGCCGCCATTGCGGCCAGAGGCCCCAAAACCGATACGAGCCGCTTCCAGTACCACGACGCGGTGCCCTTTTTCTGCCAGGTGCAACGCCGCGGACATCCCCGTGAACCCGGCGCCGACCACGCAGACATCGCATTGGACTTCGCCTTGCAGCGCGGGACGCTCAGGGCTTGGGTTGGCAGAAGCGGCGTAATAGGACGCGACATGCGCGGTGCCTGGCTTGGACATGTCTATCTCCAAAGATGTTTATTTTATTCAACAACAAGACTCGATACTACGCGACTTGATCCATGCCAATCAAGAAACACGGTACTTTATTTGCAACACTTAAAAGCCATGTGACCAGTTCGAAATGCAACGGCCGGGCAATGCCCGGCCGTTGCGAGAGTCTACCCACAAGTCAACGGCTCAGAGCTTCGTTCCAGAGTTGCTGAAGCAGTTGCAGGGTATCGCCGCTGACCGACGGAGTGGAGACCAGGCGCTGGCGCGTCTGTGCGTCGGGCATCACCGGCGGCTCGCGCAGGGCGGGGTCGACCAGCGGCAAGGCGGCCTCGTTAGGGGTGGTATAGCGGTTGTAGTTGGCCAGTTGCGCTGCCACCTCGGGGCGCAGCATATATTCGACAAAGGCTCGCGCTGCCTCGGGGTGCGGCGCCCGGGCAGGAATTGCCATCACGTCGACCCAACGCTGGGAGCCTTCTTCGGGAATGAAGAAACCGATCTTGCCATAGGTTTCGGGCGATTCGGCCAGCTTGTTGGCCAGGTCGCCATTATAGGCCACGCCCGCCTGAATGGTGCCTCGCGCCAATTGCTCGATGGTCGCCGTGGCATCGACAAAACCCACGAAGTTGTCACGCTTGCGCGTTTCGCTGACCAGCTTGGCCGCCTCGATCCAGGGGTCCTTGCCCACACAGTCGAAACCGTGCCCCAGGTAGGCGCAGGCCGTACCGAAGGTGAACTGGGCATCCCCCTTCAGCAGCGCGAAGGGCTGGTCCTGATTGGTCTCGGGATCGTAGAGCAGACCCCAGCTCGGCTCGGGATCCGGCCATGTCTCGGTGTTGTAGGCGATGCCCGTCATGCCCCACAGGTAAGGTACCGTGTAGCGGCCTTCCGGATCGTAAGCAGGGGTCTGAAACTCCTCCATGATTGCCTCGCGCCCTGCCAGGGATGCCCCCTCGTCTGCCAGCGGCTGTACCAGCCCCGCCCCAATCAGACGTGGCATGAAGTACCCCGAAGGCACGATGACATCGTACTGAGCATCTCCCCCAGCGGTGAGCTTGGAGAACATCTCGGCATTCGAGTTGTAGTAGTTCAGCACTACATCGATGCCGGTTTCGGCCTCGAACGCTTCGATCAACGCCGGATCCATGTAATCCGACCAGTTGAACAGATTGAGTTGTTGCTGCTGGGCAGCAGCCGGCAGGGCCAATACCGACAAGGACAACCCGACAATCGCAACGAGAGGGCGGTGGGACATGAACGTTTCCTTGTTTTGGTCAGTGGTAGAAAAACTCGCTTATACCCTCAGCAACAGGTGCTCTCGCTCCCAGGAGCTGATCACCCGGAAGTAAGCGGTATGCTCGGCTCGCTTGACTGCCAGATAGCTGTTGGTGAAGCGCTCGCCGAGCAGGTCAGCCAAGGCCGGGCATTCGCGTAGCGCATCCAGGGCCGGGCCGATATCGTCAGGTAACTTGTTGCCGGCCGACCAGGCCGAGCCAACCATGGGCGGACGCGGATCGAGCTGACTGATCATGCCCAGATAGCCGCAGGCCAACGAGGCAGCCATCGCCAGATAGGGGTTGGCATCGGCGCCGCCCAGGCGATTCTCGACGCGTGTCGCTTCAGGTGCACCTACCGGTACGCGCAGTCCAACCGTCCGGTTGTCATACCCCCACTCCGTATTCACCGGTGCCGAGCCACTGGTTTCGCTGCGCATCAGGCGGCGATAGGAGTTCACGTTGGGTGCAAAGAACGGCATCGCTGCCGGCAGGTACTGTTGCAGTCCGCCAATGTAATGGTGGAACAGCCGGCTGGCCTGACCATCCTCACCCGCGAACAGGTTCGTGCCGCTGTCATCGACCAGGCTCTGGTGGATATGCATCGAACTACCCGGCTCGTTGGCCATCGGCTTGGCCATGAAGGTCGCATACATGCCATGACGCAGCGCAGTCTCTCGTAGCGTACGCTTGAACATCACTACCTGGTCGGCCAGCATCAGCGGGTCGCCATGCTGGAAGTTGACCTCCATCTGGCCGGCCCCCTCCTCATGGATCAGGGTATCGATATCCAGATCCATGGCTTCGCAGTAGTCATACATTTCCTCGAACAACGGGTCGAACTCGTTGACGGCATCGATGGAAAATGACTGACGGCTGCTTTCCTGGCGTCCGGTACGGCCAATGGGGGGCTCCAGCGGGTAGTCGGAATCCGTATTGGTCTTGACCAGGTAGAATTCGACCTCGGGCGCAACGACCGGCTTCCAGCCACGCGCCCTGTAGAGCTCGAGTATCCGCTTGAGGACACTGCGCGGCGACAGCTCGACTGGCTCGCCGGTCAGGTAATAGCAATCATGGATGATCTGGGCGGTGGGATCTTCTGCCCAAGGCACCAGGTAGACCGCATTCGGGTCGGGAATGAGCTGCATGTCCAGCTCGGCCGGGTTCCAGAACCGGATGTCCTCGTCGTCGGGATAGCCCCCGGTGACCGTCTGTATGAAGATCGAGTCCGGCAGTCGCGGTCGCCCACCGTTGAGGTACTTGCTGGCGGGCATGATCTTGCCCTTGAGAATGCCGGTCAGGTCGGAGACCAGGCATTCCACTTCGGTAATGCCATGGCGCTTGAACCAATCGCTCAATTCATGGCTTGTGCTGTTACTCATACCTTTTTTCCTTGAAGGCTTATCGCGCGGCCACCGTGATTGCATTGTCGCAGGCACGTAGGGAGGCGTGCCCGACGATAGCCGCTAGCCCCATTCACGCCAAGGCGGGCCGGCTCCCGGCCCGCCGGGCGATCAACGCGCCTGCACTTCGTTCCACAGCTGGTTGAAGGTTTGCAGGTCCTGCCCCTTGAGACTGGGCGTGAACTTCAGACGCGCCATGTCTTCCTCGGTGGGCTGCACCGGCGGCTTGGTCAGCACCTCGTCCAGGTAGGGTTCGGCAGCGGCGTTGGGGCTGGAGTAGTAGTTGTAGTTGGACAACTGTGCCCCGATCTCGGCATCGAGAATGAAATCGATGAACTTGTGCGCCAGGTCGGGATTGGGCGCCTCGGCAGGAATCATCATCGAATCCACCCACATTTCCGTGCCTTCATCGGGAATCATGAACTTGATGTTCTTGAAGGCTTCGGGGTCTTCTTCCTTGAAATAGAGGTAATCCCCGTTATAGCTCAGGCTGGCGTGGGTCACGCCGCGCGCCAACTGTTGCAGGGCCGGCGTACCATCCACGAACCCACTGAAGGTGTCACGCCCCTTGGTGTCGATGAGCAGCTTGGCGGCTTCCTTCCAGGCATCGACACTGGTGCAATCGTAGCCGTGACCGAGATAGGCACAGGCAGCACCGATACTGACCTGACCATCGCCCATCAACGCGAATGGGTAACTGGCATTGACCTTGGGATCGAACAGCAGCGACCAGCTTTTGGGACCGTCGGGAAACGTCTCGCCATTGTAGATGATGCCGGTAGTGCCCCACTGATAGGCCGCGCTGTACTTGTTGTCGGGATCGAAGGAAGGATCGCGGAACTGCTTCTTGAGGTTGTCCAGGTTCGCCAGCTTGGAGTGATCGAGAGGCTGAACCAGTCCCGTCTCGATAAGGCGCGGCACATAGTAGTTCGACGGCACGATGATGTCATACTGCGACACACCGCCAGCGTTCAGTTTGGCCAGCATTTCAGGCAACGAATTGAAATAGTTCTGCACGACCTCGACGTCGTATTTCTGTTCGAATGCCTCGATGATTTCCGGGTCCATGTACTCGGTCCAGTTGAACAGGTACAGCTTGCCCTCTTCGGCATGCACCCCACCGGCCAGTACCAGGCCACCGAGTGCGGCAGCGATTCGCGTGGTGATTGTTTTCATCGTAACGCTCTCCTTCGGTCCCTTTCTTTCAGGAATAAGGGCGCCTCAATGGCGCCCCTGTCGATTGAACATCAAACTGAACACGGCGGCGATAGCCACGGCGCCGATCATCAACGTGGCGATGGCGTTGATTTCGGGCGAGACCCCTTTCTTGATCGCACCCCAGATGTAGATAGGCAAGGTGGCGCTTTCCGGTCCCGCCGTGAAGAAGCTGATCACGAAGTCATCGATCGACAGCGTGAACGACAGGAAGAACGCCGAAATCAGCGCCGGCTTGAGGGTCGGCATCAAGAAATGCACGGCACGCTTGAATGGAGTGGCATACAAGTCCTTGGCCGCCTCGAACAAGGTGGCATCGAGCCCCACCAGGCGCGAGTAGACGATCAGTGCCACAAATGGAATCTGGAACGTCACATGGGCAATGATCATCGTGCCCAGTCCAGGCTGGAACAGGCCGGTATAACGATGAATCGACACGAAGAATGCCATCTCCGAGATACCGAAGACGATATCCGGCAGCACGATCGGCAGATAGATCAGCACGATCAACCAGCCCAGCTTGCGATGGCGGTGACGGTACATGCCATAGCCGATCAAACTACCGATTGCCAGAGCCACCACCGAGGACACGCTGGCCAGCACCAGACTGTTCCAGAACGCAGAAATGATCTGCTCGTTGCCCAGCAGTCGCGTATACCAGCGCAACGAGAAGCCGGTAAAATTGGCGGCACTGTTGGACGCATTGAACGAGAACAGCATCACCACCACGAGCGGCAGGTAAAGAAAGAAGATCGTTGCCCACCAGAACGTGGTCAAGCCTCGCTGCAGTGTACGCTTTCTCATATCACGACCTCCTCACCACCGCCCAGGCGCTTGCCGATGCGGCGCATGGCGAACAAGCCGGCAAAGGTGGCAATCAGCATCAGGATTGCCCCCGCGGCACCCAGCGGCCAATTGGCGCTGCCCGCGAACTGGTTGGCCACCAGGTTGCCGAGCATCATGCCCTTGCCCCCGCCCAGCAACTCAGGAATGACATACATGCCGAACGCTGGGATCGCTACCAGTACCGTGCCCGCCAACAGACCCGGCAAGGTCTGTGGAAACACCGCATGCCAGAAGGCTCGCAGCGGAGCGGCGTAAAGATCCTGGGCGGCCTGGACCTGTGCTGTATCGAGCTTCTCGAAGGCGGCATATAACGGTAACACCATGAATGGCAGGAAGTTGTAGACCAGCCCCAGCGTGACCGCGAAGTTGGACGGGTAGAGCCCCATGTTGGGCGCGATCAGCCCCAGCGCCTGGGCGGCGTCGGACAGCGGTGTGCCCGGGGCCAGCAGGTTCATCCAGCCGAAGGTGCGGATGACCTGGTTGGTCCATGACGGCACTACCACCGCCAGCAACATGATCGGCCGCCATTTCTCGCGACAGGTGGTGATGTAGTAGGCAATTGGATAGGCCACGATCACCACCAGCACGGTGGAAAGCAATGTCTGCCACAGCGAGCGCAGCAAGGTATAAAGATTGCCGGGGCTCCAGCCCAGGAAACCAAAGCCCGCCAACTGACGGAAGGATTCCAGGGACAGGGGCATCTGCGGCTGGCCATAGGGTCCGTTGGTCATGAAGGCCACGGCCATCAGGTAGACGCTGGGCAGCACCAGGAACACGATGATCCATACCGCACCGGGCATCACACTGAACAGCAAATGGCGCGTCTCGCTGACCACGGCACGACCACGTAACGCGATACTTATCTCAGCCATGCGTGATCTCCTAGGCAGCGACCCGAACCAGATCTTCAGGACAGAAACTGACCGTGACCCGATCGCCGACTGCATGCAGCCGTTGCCCCACGTTGCTGGCTACTGCCATCAGCGTCACGCCATTGACTTCCAAGCGATATTCGATACGGCTGCCACGGTAGAGGCGCTCCTTAACGGTCCCCTCGAGCCGGTTGTAGCCCGCAGGTACCTCACCCCCAAGTTCCAGCGTTTCAGGGCGGATGAGCAACCAGCCCTGCTGTTCGGATCGCTGTTGCGCAGGATCGAGTTGCAGACGCCCCAGTTCCGTATCCACCCAGTTGTCGGCACTGCGCTGAATGGCGAACAGGTTGTCATGGCCCATGAAACGCGCGACGAAGGCATTGACCGGATGTTCGTAGACTTCGCTGGGCGTACCCACCTGCTGGATGATACCGCTATCGAGCACTGCGATTCGGTCCGACATTACCATGGCCTCGTCCTGGTCATGGGTCACGAAGACGAAGGTCATGCCGAGACGTTTTTGGATGCGCTGCAGCTCTACCTGAAGCTGGCCTCGCAGACCGGCGTCCAGTGCCGATAACGGCTCGTCCAGCAGCAGCACGTTGGGCTCGCAGACCAGGGCCCGGGCCAGGGCGATACGCTGGCGCTGCCCGCCTGACAATTGGTCGACACGCCGCTCCACCAGCGACCCCAGTTGAATGAAATCCGCGACCTGAGCCACCTTGCGTTCGCGCTCGGCCGACGACTCACCCCGCATGCGTAGGCCAAAGGCAAGATTGTCGCGTACCGACAGGTGGGGAAACAGTGCGTAGGACTGGAAAACGGTATTGACGCTACGGCGGTGGGGCGGGATATCGGTGACATCCTTGCCCCCGATCAATAACTTGCCGGCATCAGGCTCCTCGAGCCCGGCAAGTATTCTCAACAATGTCGTCTTGCCGCATCCCGACGGACCCAGCAGGGTAAAGAACTCCCCCGCGTCGATGGTCAGGTCGACACCATCCAGTGCGACCGTGTCCTTGCCAAACTGCTTGCGCAGGCCCTTCAATTCGATTGACGAGGCCTCTCGGGGCATTGATTCGTCCTTCTCGCGTGTGTCGTCCAACGGGTCGGAATGTTCGACCTCGGGGGCCGGCATGGGGTTAGTCATCGCACGATTCTCCCGTTCTTGTGTTGTCGTGGTGTGTCGGAAGTCGGTGCCGTCGCGGTTACAACCGGTCGCGTAATTTATAGAAATTCGTTGCCAGCACCAACAGCGGCGTGCGCAACCACCGGCCGCCCGGGAACAACCGGTGCGGCATGGCAGCAAACACATCAAAACGTTCGGCCTGCCCGGCAATGGCATCACTGAGCAGCTTGCCGGCCAGACCGGCCAGGGACATCCCATGACCGGAATACCCCTGGGCATAGAAGATATTGGTATCCAGACGGCCAAAATCCGGTGCACGATTCAACGTGATGGCGACATCCCCTCCCCACCGGTAATCGATGGCAACGCCGCGCAGGGCCGGAAACAGATGGGCGATCTTGGCATCCATGCGCGCTTTCAGCGCACGCGGCTCATGACCGTTGTAGCTCACTTCGCCACCGTAGATGAGTCGTCGGTCAGCGGAGAGCCGGTAATAGTCGAGCACGAAGTTGGCATCGGACAGGGCGTCGTTGCGGGGTAGCACCTGGGCGGCCTGCGCCTCGCTCAGTGGTGCCGTTGCCACGATATAGTTGGCGGCGCGCATGATACGGCCCCGAAGCTCAGGCACGAGACCACCCACGTAGGCGTTGGTCGCCATGACCACGAACTCCGCATTGACCCAACCGTGCGCCGTCGAGACTCGGGCAGGCCGGCCACGTTCGACATGCTCGACCGCACTGTGCTCGTAAATGGTCACCCCGGCACGCTGTGCCGCCAACGCCAGCCCCAGCGTGTAATTGAGCGGATGCAGGTGTCCACCCTCGGCATCATGGAGTGCCGCCGGATAGGCATCGGTCGCGACATGCTCGCGCAGCGACTCGCCCTGGAGAAAGCTCAGGGAGGGATAATCGTAGTTGCGGGCCATCTCGTCCTGGAACGCCCGCAACTCTTTGACGTGACGTGGCTTGACCGCCGCATGCAGGTAGCCCCAGGCCAGGTCGCAGGGAATCTCGTACCGTCGAATCAGTTCCGCGGTCAGACGTACCGACTCACGACTCATCTCCCAGATATCGCGGGTGCGCTCCCGGCCAAGGGCTTTCTCGACAACGTCGAGCCCAGTCCCCAGGCCGGGCAGAATCTGACCGCCACTGCGCCCCGAGGCGCCGAAACCGACCTCACCCGCCTCCAGCAGCACCACCCGATACCCCCGTTCGGCCAGGTGCAGCGCCGCCGAGCAGCCAGTGACGCCACCGCCAACCACGCAGACATCGGCCTGTACGTCACCGGACAACGGCGGCGTCGGCTCGAGGCTGACCGCGACACTGGCGTTGTAGTATGAGGAGGGACGGCGCAGTTGGGCAGCGACTGTCATGCAGGTTTCCCGATCGAGGACCGTTCACGGTCAAGTTTATTGTTGAATTCTTTCACCACGGCAACGAGACAAGCCACGGTTTATGCCCTAAGTCTGACACCAAACCGGCACGTCTTGTCAAGTATTCAATAACAACAAAAACGGTAGTGATGCGAGGAAAGGAAGGAAGCGCCAATCGGATGACCGGCGCTCACCAAAGCGGCATTCAGGGTGAGGGGCGTATGGCGGAACAGACCGGGCAGGCAGGATCGCGAGGCACATTGAACCGTCGCCACTCGCCACTCAACCCGTCGAATGTCGAAAGACCCCGATGCGGCTGACCAGCGCCAGCCAGCAGCTTGAGTGCCTCGAGTGCCTGAAACGTACCGATCACCCCTACCAGGGGCGCCACGACACCGTTCTCGGCACAGCGTAACTCGTCATCGGCCTGCTCGCCCCGCTCGTCCGGTGGATAGAGACAGGCATAGCACGGGCTGGCTTCATCACGTGGATCGAAAATGGCCAGTTGCCCCGAGAAGCGTATCGCCGCTCCCGATACCAAGGGAGTCCCGGTTGCCAGGCTCGCTCGGTTGATTGCGTAACGGCTGGAGAAACGATCGGTGCAATCGATGACCACATCGGCATCCTGCATCGCTGCCGCCAATGCCTCGGCGCCAAGGCGTTCGACCCGTGCCGTTACTCGGCAATCCGGGTTGAGCGCCCGCGATGACTCGGCGGCGGACTCGGCCTTGAACCGCCCCAGGTCAGCCTGGCCGTGGGCGATCTGGCGCTGCAGGTTGGAGAGCTCGACGACATCGTCATCGACCAGAGTCAGCCGCCCCACCCCGGCCGCCGCCAGATAGAGCGCCACCGGCGACCCCAGCCCACCGGCGCCAATGATCAGTGCATGACTGGCCAGCAAGCGCTCCTGTCCATCGATATCGATCTGGTCGAGCATGATCTGCCGGCTATAGCGCAGCAGGGCATCGTCGTTCATAACCTTCCTTTACCATGGCATCCCCAGCTTGGCGCGCCGCGACGTCACTTGTCGTCGAACTCGTCGATATCCGGGACATGCAGTGAAAACTCTTCCTTGACTTCTTCCATCACCACGTAGCTCTTCGACTCCTTGACGCCCGGCAGGGTCAGGACGACATCGCCCAACAACTGACGGTAAGCGGACATCTCGGGAATACGGCATTTGAGAATGTAATCGAACTGCCCCGACACCAGATGGCATTCCTGAATCTGGGGCAGCTTGGCCACGGCACGCCGGAACTCGTCGAACACGGCCGGCGACTGGGTTTCGAGACTGATCTCGACGAACACCAGCAGGTTGGCCTTGAGCGCCGTGGGATCGAGCACGGCCTTGTAACCGCGGATGATGCCGGCCCGCTCCAGGCGCTTGACGCGCTCCAGGCAAGGCGTGGTGGATAAACCAACCTGGGAGGCCAGGTCTACATAGGAGATGCGGGCATTGTCCTGCAGGCAGCGCAGAATCTTGAGATCGATACGGTCCAGCGATCGAGTCTTGGCTTTCATTATAATAGTGTTCCCGGCCGAGCGGTGACAGCATGATCCTCTGCGAATCACGCCTGATCCAGCGACAAGTGGTGCCGCAAACGCGATTCAACACAAGGTAACAGCAAGTTTTTCAATTGTGGCTTTAGTATTACCACATTCGCTCGACCGGACTCCAGCCAGGCCTTTCCACGCTGCCGTCATGGCATCATGCAGGCCAAGGTAACGCGAGGACGACCGCCCAGGTCCAGGCGCGTCTGCACGTCACGGTAAGCGGCCCGCTGCAGCACGTCACGAACGGCGCCATCCTGGGTCATGCCATGCTCCAGCGCCAGCCAGCCGTGCGGCAAAAGGTGCTCCCTGGCGGTCAGGCACAGGTAATGAAGATCGGCCAGGCCCTGATCATCGGCAATCAGCGCCGAAGCAGGTTCGAACCGTACGTCGCCTTGCGCGAGGTGAGGATCGTCGGGCGCCAGGTAAGGCGGATTGGAAACCACCAGGTCGAAGCGCTCGCCCTCGAGTGCGGCAAACCAGTCACTTTCCACGAACGAGGCATTGGCAAGCCCCAAGCGCTCCCCATTGCGACGTGCCAGCCTTACCGCGTCGGGCACCCGGTCGACACCCACGACCTGCCACCCCGGGCGCTCGCTGGCAAATGCCAGGGCAATCGCCCCTGTCCCGGTGCCCAGATCGAGCATACGGCCTTGCTCCGCCGTGGCCTTGTCCAACGCCGCCTCGACCAGGCTTTCGGTATCGGGACGTGGTATCAGGGTCGACCTGGCAACCTGCAAGGGAAGTCCCCAGAATTCACGCTCGCCGATCAGGTAGGCTACCGGCTGCCCGGCCTCGCGCATGACCAGCAGTGACTCGAAGCACTGACGGTCGAGGTCTTCGACTTCGCGATCGCTCCACGTGTAAAGCCAGGTGCGGCTCTGTGCCAGCGCATGACCGAGCAATATCTCGGCATCCAGCCGGGGAGACGAAGACCCCGCCCGGGCTAGCCGCTGCGTGGCCTCGACCAGCAGGTGATCGATGCGCATCAGCTTTCCTGAAGGGCGGCCAGCCGCTCGGCCTGGTATTCGTTGATCAGTGGCTCGACTACCTCGTCCAGTTCCCCACCCATCACTTCACCAAGCTTGTAGAGCGTCAGGTTGATACGGTGATCGGTCAGCCTTCCCTGAGGGAAGTTGTAGGTACGGATGCGCTCGCTGCGATCGCCCGAGCCGACCAGCGAGCGACGTGTGTCGGCCTGCTGCTGGCGCTGGCTGTCGACGGCAGACTGCTTCAGGCGAGCCGCCAGCAGCGACATCGCCTTGGCGCGGTTCTTGTGCTGGCTACGCTCCTCCTGGCACTCGACGACTACGCCGGTCGGCAAGTGCGTGATGCGAATCGCCGAGTCGGTGGTATTGACGTGCTGACCGCCCGCCCCGCTGGAGCGGAAGGTATCGACCCGCAGGTCGCTGGGGTTGATGTCGATGTCGCCGACCTCGTCGACTTCCGGCATCACGGCCACGGTACAGGCGGATGTATGGATGCGCCCCTGCGACTCGGTGGCCGGCACACGCTGCACACGATGAGCACCGGACTCGAACTTGAGCCGCGCATAGACGCCCTCGCCGCGTACCCGCGCGATGATTTCCTTGTAGCCGCCCTGCTCGCCGTGGCTGGCACTGACCACCTCGACCTTCCAGCCCAGCTTTTCGGCATAGCGCGAATACATGCGGAACAAATCGCCCGCGAACAGTGAGGCCTCATCACCGCCGGTGCCGGCACGCACCTCGAGGAACACGTTACGGTGATCATCTGGATCCTTGGGAACGAGCAGCTTCTTGAGCCGTTCCTCCAGCGTCTCGAGGCGCTCACGCCCTTCATGTAGCTCCGCCTCGGCCATCTCGCGCATGTCGGCATCGCTGTCATCGCACATCTGCTCTGCCGCCTCGATGTCACCCTCGGTGGCACGATAGGCCCGCCAGGCCTCGACGAGTTCGTCGAGTTCGGCATACTCCCGCGAGTAGTCGCGAAAGCGTGACTGATCGGAGATCACCTCGGGCTCGGCCAGCAGGGCAGCAAGCTCCTCGAAGCGCTCCTGCAGGCTTTCCAGACGTTGACGCAATGACGCTTTCATTCAGTGTCCTATTTGGAGTCCTGAGACGGCGCAGCCGGATCGAGCAGCAGGCTCTCGGCCGCCTGGATGATATCGTGACGCTCGGCACCAGATGCCTCGCGAAGCCGCAGGGTCGGGCCATGCAGCAGCTTGTTGGTTAGCTGCTGGGTCAGCCGGCGGATGACTTTCTCGGGATCCTCGCCACGCGCCAGTTGAGCGATCGCCTGTTCTTCGGACGCCTTGCGCAGCGCCTCGCCCTGCTCGCGATAGCGGCGGATGAGGTCGCCGGCACCCCGCACCCGGCGCTCGTGCTGCCAGTGCTCCACGCCCAGCGCGATCAGTTCTTCGGCCTGGTTGGCCGCCACCTGCCGATGCCGCCGGTTTTCCTCGATCACTTCCTGCAGGTCGTCGACGGTATAGAGGAAGACATCGTCGAGATTGCCGACCTGAGGCTCGATATCCCGGGGCACGGCGATGTCGACCATGAACATGGGCCGATGACGGCGTACCTTGAGCGCCCGCTCGACCATCCCCTTGCCCAGGATCGGCAACGGCGAGGCGGTCGAGGCGATGACGATGTCGGCACGCTCCAGAGCTTTCGGAATATCGCCGAGGGTAATGGCCTTGCCACCGACGTCGCCCGCCAGTCGCTCCGCCCGCTCCATGGTGCGATTGGCCACGATCAGTTCCTGGATACCCGCCTCGCGCAGGTGGCGAGCCACCAGTTCGATGGTTTCACCGGCACCGATGAGCAGCGCCCGCGAGCGCGAGAAATTCGCAAAGATACGGCTTGCCAGGCTGACCGCGGCGTAGGCCACGGAGACCGGGTTTTCGCCGATACCGGTCTCGGTACGCACCTGCTTGGCGACCGCGAAGGTGTGCTGGAACAGGCGCTCCAGCTCCCCGCCCAGCCCCTTGAGGCTGCGTGCCTGCTGATAGGCGTCCTTGATCTGGCCAAGGATCTGCGGCTCGCCGAGCACCATCGAATCCAGGCCCGACGCGACCCGCATGAGATGCTTGGCAGCCGCCTCGTCCAGATAGTGATAGGCGCACTGCGTGAGCTGCTCGACGGCCAGACCATGAAACCGCCCAAGCCAGTCGAGAATCGTCTTCTCGCCATCCGGCTCGGTCACGCAGTACAGCTCGGTCCGATTGCAGGTCGATAGCACGGCCGCCTCGCGCACGCTGGGCAGGTGCTTGAGTTCCGTGAGTGCCGACTCGAGCTGGCTGGGGGTGAACGCGACCTGTTCGCGCACCTCGACAGCAGCGGTCTTGTGGTTGATTCCCAGGGCGAGAAGCGTCATTGGAGCATCGTCAACATCGGGCCGTGGAGTCCGTGCGGCGTAAGATAACCCGGCTAGCGCGTGGCGCAACGCATGCGCAACACGCCATGGGGATTCGGGCGGCACAGTTTACCACACCAGTCGAAGGCATGGGCATGCACCGCACGCCGCTTTGCCGCAGGGAAGCAAGCCGGTATGCTGAACGGCAAACATGCCGGCAGGGATGACCGGCAGGTGCTCTCAGCTCGAACGAGGATGGCATGCGCGCACGCTTGGTTATGACGGCCCTGGCCGTTGCCCTGCTTACCGGTTGCCAGGGCCCCGCTACCGGTCCTTCACAAACCATCATCGCCGACCCCATGGCCTCGGCACCGCCCGTCCAGCGCGGCCTCGATGCTCAGGGCCTCGCCACCCTGCTGACTGCCGAGCTTGCCGGCCAGCGTGGCGATTTCGCGCGCGCCACCCGGGGCTATCTCGACAGCGCCGAGCGCTACGACGCCCCCGAGCTTGCCGAACGCGCCGTGCTTGCTGCGCGCTACAGCAACGACCCCCAGCTTTTCGCCGACGCCGCACAGCGCTGGCAGGCGCTGTCTCCCGATGCCGAAGCGCCGGCACGATTACTGGCGGCCATTGCCATGGAGCGCGGCGACTGGCAGGCCAGCCTCGAGCAACGCTTGGCGCTGGCCGAACAGGGTGGCCAGGGCGAGCTGGCAGGCTTTGCCGAAGCCGCCATGGAGGCCGGTGTTCCCATTGACCCGCTGCTTGCTCCCTTGCGCCGCTTTCTAGACGCTCACCCTCGCCAGGGCGATGCCCTGCTGGCCACGGCTCTGCTGGAAGCGGCGGCCGGGGAGCCCCGCCTGGCGGCCAGTCGCCTGGATACCTTGGAAACCGTCTCTCCCGACCTGCCGGCCCTGTGGCTGACCCGTGCCCGGCTGGCCCTGGAATCGGGCCGCCTGGGCGAGGCTCGAGAGGCCGCCCGGCGTGGACTGGAAATTTCTCCCGAGGACAGTCGCTTCGCGTTGCTGCTGGCCCAGTCCCAGTTGCGACTTGGCAATGTCGATGCAGCGGAAGCGCGCATCGACGCCCTCGTGGATAAACACCCCAATGCTACCGATCTGCGTCTTGCCCTGGCCCAGCTCTATCTGGACGAAGGCTATCCCGCCCCGGCACGCCGCCTGGTGCTACCACTGATCGATGGCGATGCTCCGCCCGCGCTGGCGTACATCCTGCTCGGCAATATTGCCCAGCGCGAAGGCGAAGTCGACAACGCCCTTCTTTATTATCGCCAGGTCCCTTCCGGTGACGGCTTCCTCGAGGCTCGCCTGCATGCCGCACGCGCACTGATCGACGCCGACCGGCTGCTCGATGCACGCGACTTCCTGCGCATCGAGCGCTTGCGCCACCCCGCCATGCGCACGCAATTGACTGCGCTGGAAGTCGACCTGCTGGACGAGCTGGGCCTGGAGGATGCCGCCCTGCAGTTGCTCGACCGTCAGCTACGGGCGCACCCTGACGATACCCAGCTACGTCTCGTGCGCGCCATGCGTCATTACGATCGAGGCGATATCGCCGCCATGGAGCAAGACCTGCAGCATGTCATCGAACTCGAGCCCGACAACGCCATGGCTCTCAATGCACTGGGCTACACGCTGGTCGACGTGACCGAACGGCTCGAAGAAGGCGTGGCGCTCATTCAGCGCGCCTACGCGCTGGAGCCGGACAGCCCGGCTATTCTCGACAGCCTTGGCTGGGCCTACCACAAACTCGGTGACGACCAGCGCGCCCTGCCCCTGCTGCGCCAGGCCTACCAGGGTCAGCCGGACCAGGAAATCGCCGCTCATCTTGCCGAGGTTCTCTGGCGCATGGAGCAACGAGAGGCAGCCCGTCGCGTGATTGCCGAGGCCATGCAGCGCCAGACAGACCATCCCCGCATCGACGAGTTGCTGCAGCGCATCCCCGAGCTCGCCCCTTGAGTCGAGACGCTTGCCCGCCGTACCGAAACGAGACTTCGACCATGAAACGACTCACGATACCCTTATTGCTCTGCCTGACCCTGCTGGCCGGCTGTGCCAGCCAGGCCCCCACCCCCGAGGTAGCCCGCGACCAGGTCAACTGGAGCGAGCAACGCGAACGCATCGAAGCCCTCGACGCATGGCGACTGGCCGGCAAGGTGGGCCTGCGAACGCCCGAGGACGCGGTGAGCGCCAATCTGGACTGGACACAGACGGGGTTCGACTACCGCATCCTCATCAGTGGCCCGTTCGGGGCCGGTCGCAGCGTTCTGGAGAGCAGTGCGACGGGGGTCACCCTGACCACCGGCGACGGCCGTTTCGAAGCCGAGACTGCTGAACAACTGATGGAGGACCAGCTCGGCTGGGCCTTGCCGGTCTCCGCCCTGGATCGCTGGGTACGTGGTCTGCCGGCCTATATCCTGCCGCACCAGACGACCACCGACGACCAAGGCTTTCCCAGGCAAATGAAGCAGGCGGGATGGACGATCGAATATCGTGACTGGACCTGGGCGCCCGATCTCAACGGAGGGCTCTGGCTGCCTCGGCGCCTGGTCATGTCCATCGACGATTTCCGAGCCACCCTGGTGGTCAACGAGTGGCGCCCCATCGACACGGGGACAAGCGCGTGACGGTACTGACCCTGCCGGCCCCGGCCAAGCTCAACCGAATGCTGCATATCACCGGCCGCCGTGGCGATGGCTACCACGAACTGCAGACACTGTTTCAGTTCCTTGACCATGGCGATACCCTGACGTTCCAGTTACGCCCCGATAGCGAAGTAACCTTGTTCCCGAGCCTTGCCGGCGTCGCCGACGAAGACAACCTGATCGTGCGGGCAGCCCGCCTGCTGCAACATCATAGCCAGCGTCCCGTTGGCGCCGACATCCAGCTACGCAAGCAACTGCCGATGGGCGGAGGCCTGGGCGGAGGCAGCTCCGATGCAGCCACCGCCCTGCTCGCCCTGGATCGGCTCTGGGAGCTTGACCTGGGCCTGGACCGCCTGGCCGAACTGGGCCTGCAACTGGGGGCCGATGTCCCGGTCTTCGTCAGGGGCCATGCCGCATGGGCCGAAGGCATCGGCGAACGCCTCGTCCCGGTAGACCTCGACACGCCCTGGTTCGTGGTCGTGCATCCCGGCATCGAGGTCTCGACCCCGCGTGTGTTCAATGCACCGCAATTGACACGGGACACCCCCCCAATTAGTATGGCGCGCGCACTGCAGGAGGGGCCGGAAGCCTGGCGCAACGATTGCCAATCGACCGTTCGCGAACTCTATCCGGAAGTCGACGATGCCCTGAACTGGCTGAGCGGGGTGGCACCGACCTTGCTGACCGGAACGGGTGCTTGCGTCTTCTGCCGTTTGACGAACGCAGACGAGGCTTCTAGTATATTGAGCCGTGTTCGCTCAGGCTGGACCGCTTTCATGGCGCGCGGCTGCAACACGTCTCCCCTCCATCAGGCGCTGGGTCTCTTTTGACCGACAGCGACCAGGCAGTCGCGAGGTGATGCCGAGACAGGCATCGAGCGACAGTGAAGGGCAACGGTTGCTGGGGTATAGCCAAGTGGTAAGGCAGCGGTTTCTGGTACCGCCATTCCCAGGTTCGAATCCTGGTACCCCAGCCATTCCCTTGACGACTGCATAATAGAAAACTCCCTCTCGAGATCCCCCAGGTGTCTGTTGGGCGCGGCTGATCGTAGCCGAGGGAAGAACCACCCGATACCAGGCCCCGTGAGGCGACATAGCTCACTGGCCGAGAGACGCGTGGTTTTTTCGCAAGCGATCAGGGTGGCGTCAAATGGGCTCCCAGACTCCAAAGGTGGCTGTGCGTGTCTAAATTGATGGTTTTCGCCGGGAACGCCAATCCCGAACTTGCCCGCAAGGTAGCCGAGTCTCTCGACAACCGGCTGGGCCATGCCACGGTCGGCCAGTTCAGCGATGGCGAGATCGCGGTCGAAATCAACGAGAACGTTCGCGGCAAGGACGTCTTCATTCTGCAGTCCACCTGCGCCCCGACCAATGACAACCTGATGGAACTGATTCTGATGGTGGATGCACTGCGTCGTGCCTCCGCTGCGCGAATCACCGCCGTGGTTCCCTACTTCGGCTATGCGCGTCAGGATCGCCGGGTACGCTCGGCTCGGGTGCCGATTTCCGCCAAGGTCGTGGCCGACATGATGGTCAAGGCCGGCGTCGACCGCGTCATGACCATGGACCTGCACGCCGACCAGATCCAGGGCTTCTTCGACGTCCCGGTGGACAACGTCTATGGTTCACCGATCCTGCTCGACGACATCGAACGCCAGAACTACGACAATCTGGTCGTGGTCTCTCCCGACGTGGGCGGCGTGGTGCGCGCCCGCGCCATTGCCAAGCAACTCAACGTCGACCTGGCCATCATCGACAAGCGCCGCCCTCAGGCCAATCAGGCCCAGGTCATGCACATCATCGGCGAGATCGAAGGCCGCACCTGCGTCGTCGTCGACGACATGGTCGATACGGCCGGCACGCTGTGCAAGGCCGCCGAGGCACTCAAGGATCACGGCGCCAACCGTGTGGTCGCCTATGCCACGCATGCGATCCTGTCCGGCCCTGCCGTGGACAATATTTCCGGCTCGGTGCTTGACGAACTCGTCGTGGCCGATACCATTCCGCTGTCCGAGCTGGCTCGCCGTAGCGGCAAGATCCGTCAGCTCAGCGTGGCGGGACTGATTGCCGAGGCGATTCGCCGCGTCAGCAACGAAGAATCCGTCAGCGCGATGTTCCACTGACATCGCCGGGATACGTGCACCCTAGGTGCTCTCGGAATCGGCATCGCTTGGTCGCGGGCGGTGCCGATTCCTTATTTCAACCCTGAGAGGTTACACCATGTCCGATTACAAACTTACCGCCAATGTTCGTCACGACCTGGGGAAAGGTGCGAGCCGCCGCCTGCGTCGTGCGAACGAACAGGTTGCCGCCATCATCTATGGTGGTGAAAAGACGCCCCAGCCGATCACCCTCGACAAGGCCGCTTTCTACAAGGCCATCGAGGACGAGGCGTTCTTCTCTTCCATCATCAATATCGATGTCGAAGGCAGCAACGAACAGGTCGTCATCCGTGATCTGCAACGCCACCCCTACAAGGCGTTGGTGACCCATGCCGACTTCCTGCGTGTCGACGCAACGCACGAGATGACCCTGCACGTGCCGCTGCACGTCGTGGGTGAAGACAAGTGCAAGGGTGTCAAGGACGAAGGCGGTGTTCTGCACGTGCTGGCCACTGATGTGGAAATCAGCTGCCTGCCCAAGAACCTGCCGGAATACCTCGAAGTCGACGTTGCCGACCTCGAGCTCGGTTCCACGCTGCACCTGTCCGACCTCAAGCTGCCGGAAGGTGTCACCCTGGTCGCCCTGACCCACGGCGAAGACCACGACGCCGGTATCGTCAGCGTGACTCGTCCGACCGTCAGCGCCAGCGACACTGACGAAGAAGGCACGGAAAGCGGCGAGGAAGAAGGCAGCGCCGAGTAATCGGCTGCCTTGAGGTCAACCACAGCAAGGCGTTCGCATGAGCCAAGTGAAAGCGATCATCGGCCTGGGCAATCCCGGGGCCGAGTACGAAGACACCCGGCACAACGCGGGCGCCTGGCTGGTGGAAGCCATTGCGCGCGACAGCCACACTCCCCTGCGCGTGGAGAAGAAATTCCTGGGGCTTTATGCCAAGGTCAATTTCGCCGGTCACGAGCTGCACCTGCTCAACCCGACCACCTTCATGAATCGCAGCGGTGGGGCTGTCGCCGCTCTCTGTCAGTTCTTCAAACTGGTCCCCGAGGAATTGCTCGTCGCCCATGACGAGCTGGATATCGCCCCGGGCACTGCCCGCTACAAGCAAGGCGGCGGTCACGGTGGTCACAACGGCCTGCGTGACAGCATTCGCGCCTTGGGCAACAATAACGCTTTCCATCGTCTGCGCATCGGTATCGGCCATCCCGGTGATGCCAAGCTGGTCACCAATTACGTGCTTGGTCGTCCCGGCAAGGCAGAACGACAGGCCATCGACGCCGCTATCGAAGAATGTCTTGTCACGCTACCTGATGCCTTGAAAGGAGATTGGGCCAAGGCGATGAATCGCCTGCACAGCTTCAAACCCTAGGCCGGTCGCTCTGCCGCGCAAGCGGAACACGATTTCTTGTCTCTTCAAGCGTACAGATCGACACGCTTTTCCCGTAAAATGCCCGCCATTCTCTAGGTTCTGCCTGAAGCCGTCGAACGATGGCATCTTTCAGTCAGGTTCTAATCCAAGCATCAGCTCTCCAGGAACACACCATGGGTTTCAATTGCGGCATCGTCGGCCTGCCCAATGTCGGCAAGTCCACGCTTTTCAATGCATTGACCAAGTCCGGTATCGACGCCGAGAACTTTCCGTTCTGTACCATCGAGCCCAATACTGGCATCGTGCCGATGCCTGACCCCCGTCTCGACAAGCTGGCCGAGATCGTCAAGCCCGAGAAAGTGGTCCCCACTACCATGGAGTTCGTGGATATCGCCGGTCTGGTGGAAGGGGCTTCCAAGGGTGAAGGACTGGGAAACCAGTTCCTCGCCAACATTCGCGAAACCGATGCCATCGCCCATGTGGTCCGCTGCTTTGATAACGACAATGTCATTCATGTCGCCAACCAGGTCGATCCACGCGCCGATATCGAAATCATCAACATGGAACTGGCCCTGGCCGACCTCGACACGGTCGACCGCGCTATCCAGCGACTGACCCGCGTGGTCAAGAGCGGCGACAAGGACGCCATCGCCACCAAGGCCATCCTGGACCGTATCCAGCCGCACCTGGCCGAGGGCCTGCCGCTACGCAGTTTCGGGCTCGATGACGACGAAAAGCGCCAGTTGAAGAGTTTTGGGTTCCTGACGCTGAAGCCGACCATGTACATCGCCAACGTCAACGAGGATGGCTTCGAGAACAATCACTACCTGGACACCGTGCGCGAGATCGCTGCCGAGGAAGATGCGGTGGTAGTGCCGGTATGCAACCAGCTCGAGGCCGAGATTGCCGAACTCGACGACGAGGAGCGCAGCATGTTTCTCGATGAGATGGGTATGGAAGAGCCCGGACTGGATCGCGTGATCCGTGCCGGTTATGCCCTGCTTGGCTTGCAGACCTACTTCACCGCAGGCGTCAAGGAGGTGCGTGCCTGGACGGTCAAGGTCGGAGCGACTGCACCGGAAGCCGCCGGCGTGATTCACACCGACTTCCAGAAGGGTTTCATCCGCGCCGAGGTCGTGAGCTACGACGATTTCGTCTCCCTGGGCGGCGAGCAAGCGGCCAAGGATGCCGGCAAGTGGCGCCTGGAAGGTAAGGACTACGTGGTGAAGGATGGTGACGTGGTCCACTTCCGGTTCAATGTCTGAAACGGGAGAGAGCACGTAAAGGTTGACGTATCAGCCGGTTACGCGTAATATTCGCCCCCGTTGGACGGCTACGTAGCTCAGCTGGTTAGAGCACATCACTCATAATGATGGGGTCCCCTGTTCGAATCAGGGCGTAGCCACCACAGCGATTACCAAAAACCCGTCAGGTCATGCCTGACGGGTTTTTTATTTGCCGCTCCCTTTTTTTACATCAGGTTTCCGGCTTGCCCATGAGCCGGGGTTCACGATCCAGGGCGACACCGAAACGCTCCTGGACGGATGCCGACACGTGCGCTGCCAGCGCCAGCAACTCCTCGGCACTGCCGCCGCCATGATGCACGAGTACCAGCGCCTGACGATCATGCACCCCGACGTGGCCATCGCGAACGCCCTTCAGCCCGCATTGATCAATCAACCACCCTGCCGCCAGCTTGACGCCCCCCTCCGCCAGCGGAAAATGCGGCATTTGCGGATACCGCTCGAGCAATTGCTGCGCCTTGTCGGCGGCCACCACCGGATTCTTGAAGAAGCTGCCGGCGTTACCGACATGTCGCGGATCGGGCAGCTTCTCGCGGCGGATGGCACTGACTGCGTCCACCACGTCCAATGCTCTGGGCGAGACCGAGGCAACGCGCGAGGCCAGATCGCCATAGTCGAGCCGGGGTGTCGCATGACGGCTGAGACGCAGCACGAGCCTCGTGATCACGACCCGGTTTTTCAGCTCATGCTTGAAGATACTGTCGCGGTAACCGAAGGCACACTCGTCGCGGTGCAACTGCCGCTCTTGCCCCTCCCGATCCAGCAGGTGCACTTCCTCGAGCACGTCGGCAAGCTCCACACCGTAGGCACCGATATTCTGGATGGGCGCAGCGCCGGCATGGCCGGGAATCAAAGCCAGATTCTCGGTGCCCCATAGTCCACATTCGGCTAGGGCAACGACCAGGCTCGGCCAGTCCCTGCCTGCTCCAACATGCGCCAACACCTCACCGCCACCGACCTCCTCCAGGCGAAAGTCGCTGAATGTTGGCTGCAGCACCAACCCAGGCAGCTGCGGATACAGCACCAGGTTGCTGCCCCCTCCCAGCACCGTCAACGACCAATCATGGTCCTTGGCCTGTCGCAGGGCCGCACGTATCTCCGCGAGGTCGTCGCTGGCCAGGAAATGTTCGGCACGGCACGGCAGACCCAACGTATTGGCCCGCTGCAAATCGACATCCCGACGCATCATTGGCGGGACAGCCGCTGGCGAAGCTCCTCGATCAGGCCGTCACTGGCCGCCTCGATCAGGTCGAGCACGTCTTCGAAACCCTGCTCACCCCCGTAGTAGGGATCGGGCACGGCTCGATCGCGCTCACCGGCGAACTCCAGAAACAAGCCGATATGAGCGCGACACGAGGACGGGCATCCTTGACGGATCGCCTCCAGATTGTCGTGATCCATGGCCAGAATGTAATCGAAATGCTGATAGTCGGTGGGCGCAAGTTGGCGGGCACGAAGCGCCGAAATATCGATGCCGCGCCGGCGCGCAGCATCAAGCGCCCGCGGATCGGGACCCTTGCCGACATGCCAGTCGCCGACACCGCAGGAATCCACCTCGACACGATCGGTCAGCCCGGCTTGCGCCAGATGCGCCCGAAACACTCCTTCGGCAGAGGGCGAACGGCAGATGTTACCCAGACAGACGAACAGAACACGCATCGATCATTTTCCTCCCGGTGCATTGCGCTCGATGTACTGACGAACCCGCTGCAGGTCATCTGGCGTATCCACGCCGGCAGGGTGCGGTTCGGTACTCAGGGCGACCTGAATGCAATGACCATGGTGCAGGGCGCGAAGTTGCTCGAGTTGCTCGAGCTGTTCCAGCGGGCTGGGCAGCCAGTCGACATACTCCGCCAGGAAGCCGGCCCGGTAAGCATAGAGGCCGACGTGCCGCAGCCAGGCATCGGTATCGAGCAGCGCCGGCCGCGACGTGAAGCCCTCGCGGTCCCAGGGAATCGGTGCCCGGGAGAAATACAACGCGCGTCCATGAACGTCGCGGACCACCTTGACCACGTTGGGATTGAACAGCGTATCGACATCGCCGATCGGCTCGGCCAGGGTGGCAATCGAGGCTTGAGCATCCTCTTCGAGGCGTACCGCAACCTGATCGATCAAGGCGGCCGGCAGCAACGGCTCGTCGCCCTGAACGTTGACGACGATGGTATCGTCGTCCAGTTTCAGGCACCGTGCCACCTCGGCCAGGCGATCGGTGCCCGAGGGATGATCGGCCCGGGTCATGATCGCTTCGCCACCGAAGGCCTTGACCGCCTCGACGATTCGCTGGTCATCGGTCGCAACGACAATACGTGTCGCCGCACTCTCCGAGGCACGTTGCCAGACGTGTGCCACCATCGGCCTGCCGTCGATCTCCAGCAATGGCTTGCCGGGTAGGCGACTTGAGCCATAGCGCGCGGGAATGACGACGACGAACCCGGTCATGACAGCGGGTTTCCCGTCCCCGGGGCATTCGGCATCCGGGCCGGCGAGCTGTTCAGCTTCTCATCGGCATCCATGACTCGGGCTTCTTCCTCGAGCATCACGGGGATATCGTCGCGAATGGGATAGGCCAGGCCATCAAAGTGGCACTTCAGTTCTCCCCGCTCACGGTCGTACTTGAGTTTGCCCTGACACAGCGGGCAGACCAGCATAGCCAACAGTTCCTTATCCATCGTGTTCCTCTCGTTCGGCGGATCGAAGTGCCTCGAGCCGCTCGCCCAGCCAGTCGACGAAGGCCGGCTCGGGACAAGCTTCGACATCCAGCGCCCAGCAACGCTCGTTGGCGAAGGGGCGGCATTTCACGGCGTCCTTGGCCGTCATGACGACAGGACGGTTATCGGTAAAACGTAGGTCGCTGGCGGAAAATCGGTGATGATCCGGAAAGGGATGCGTATCGACTTCCACGCCCAGCGACGACAACGTGGCGAAGAAGCGTGACGGGTGGCCGATGCCTGCCAAGGCATGGACACGCCCAGAAAACGGTTGCTTGTCCACCGGGTAGCACACGCCATCGATGAGATGTCGCCAGCGCGAAGGCTGCAAGTGCATCCGGTAGCCATCGATGGGCAACTCACGGGCCGTATCGCCATTGACGATGACCGCATCGACCCGGGACAGCCGCGAGCTCGGCTCACGCAAGGGCCCGGCCGGCAGACAGCGACCGTTACCCAGCCCCCGCTGGCCATCCACCACCACCAATTCGAGATCACGCCCCAAGGCCAGATGCTGTAGCCCGTCATCGGATATCAGGATATCGCAGCCGGCATCGATTAGCCGTCTCGCGCCACGCGGCCGGTCCGGATCGACCACCACAGGCAACCCGGTCTGCTGGGCCAGCATCAATGGCTCGTCACCGGCATGCGCCACTTCGGCATCGTCCCGCACGTAGAACGGATAGCCTGGTGCCTGCCCGCCATAGCCGCGCGAGACGATACCCGGCCGCCAGCCGTGCTCGCTCAGCCAGCGTCCCAACCAGGCCACCAGCGGCGACTTGCCGGTACCTCCCAGAGTAATGTTGCCGACCACGACCACCGGCACCGGTGCCTGCCAGACTGGCTTGCGACCGCTGCGATAAGCGGCGTCACGGCGTGCGACTGCACTGCGATAGATGCGCTCCAGAGGACGCAGCGCATGCAGCCAGGCGGCGTCGCGATACCAGGCGTCGACCCAGCGGCTCACGCGGTGGCCTCCTGGAACTGAAGGCGGTAAAGCGCAGCATAGGCCCCCTCTTGCTCGAGCAGTGACGCATGCGTGCCACTTTCGACGATCTGGCCCTGCTCCATGACCAGGATGCGATCGGCGCGCTCGATGGTCGACAGACGATGCGCGATCACGAACGTGGTGCGCCCGCGACAGACTTCCTCGAGCGCCTTCTGGATATAGCGCTCGGACTCGGTGTCCAGAGCCGACGTGGCTTCGTCGAGTACCAGGATCGGCGCATTCTTGAAGATGGCCCGGGCAATTGCCAGGCGCTGACGCTGACCGCCGGAGAGCATCACACCATTGTCGCCGATGACCGTATCGTAGCCGTTGGGCAAGCGCTCGATGAACTCGCTGGCGTAGGCCGAGCGGGCTGCCGCCTCGATCCGCTCGCGGCTGGCGCCAGGGTCACCATAGGCAATGTTTTCTGCGATGGTAGCGTTGAACAGCGTGACCTGCTGGGAGACCAGCGCAATCTGTTGACGCAGCGGCGAAAGCCGATATTCATCGATATCGATATCGTCTATCGTGACGCGCCCCGCCGTGGGATGGTAGAAGCGCGGCAACAGCCCCACCAGCGTCGACTTGCCGCTGCCGGAGCGCCCCACGATGGCGATCATCTCGCCCGGCGCCACCTCGATGTCGATTCCCTTGAGAACCTCGGGCTGATCCTCGCCATAGGCGAAACGCACGCCTTCGAAGGCCACACGCCCCTCGAGCCCCTCGGGCATGCGTGTCCCTTCATCCTTTTCGCGGGGCACCTCGAGCAAGCCGAACAGCTCCTGCGAGGCGGCCAATCCCTTCTGGATCTCGCCATTGATTTCAGTGAGCTGCTTGACGGGCTTGGCCATCAGCGAGGCAGCCGTGATGAACGCGACGAACTCGCCTGCGGTCATGTTGGCCATCAGCTCAGGCGCCATGGCCAGCCACACCAGGCCGGCCAGGGCCACGGCAATCAACAGTTGGATGATCGGCGTACTGGTGGCCTTGGTCAGCGCCTCTTTCATGCTTTGTTCGCGGTTGTAATTGCTGGCCTTGGCAAAGCGGCGCTTCTCGTACTCTTCGGCGCCGTGAGTGCGTACCACGCGATAACCGGTCAGCGCTTCGGAAGCCACGTGGGTCACGTCGCCCATCGACGTCTGGATACGCCGCGACAGCTTGCGAAAACGCTTGCTGGCCACGCTGACCACCCAGCCGATCAGTGGTGTCACGGCAAGGAAGACCAGGGTCAACATCCAGTTGGTCCAGAGCAGGTAAGAGAGCAGGCCGATGACGAACAGTCCCTCGCGCAACAGGATCGTAATCGACTTGGTGGCCGCGCCAGTCACCTGCTCGACATGATAGGTGACCCGGGAAATCAGATGCCCGCTGGAATGCGAGTCGAAGAACCGTCCCGACAGGTGCAGCATGTGATTGAACACCTCGCAACGCAGGTCGTGGACCACGTTACGCGCCACGTTGCTCATGCAATAGGTTCCCAGGAAGGTCCCGACACCGCGCGCGGCGAACATGCCGATCACGAACAGCGGCAGATAGACGCGAAAGGCAGCGTCGGGATTCTGGATACCATCGATCAGGCGCTTCATCATCTCGGCCAGCGCCGTGCTCGACGCCGCATAGATGGCATAGCCCACGATCGCTGCCGCAAACCATTTCCAGTACGGCTTGACGTAGCCAAGCAGACGACGATAGAGAGTCCAGCTGGTTGCTTGGGTCACGGCGACTCCGCTCGTTCATGTATTTGTGCCCCTTGCCGGGTAGCGATGCGCACACGCTGGATGCCAAGCATGGCAACCTGGTCCAGGGCGGCGACCACATCGGCATGGGCCGTGGCTGCATCGGCTTCGATCACCAGCCCATGTTCACGGGCCGCAGGCGCTTGGTCGGCCAAGGCGTCATGCAGGGCCTCAAGCGATGCCAGGGAGCGCTCACCCAACCGGTAGTTGCCTGCGGCGTCGACGGTCAGCGTGACCGGCGCCGAGGGCTCGGCCGGTGCGCCGGCCTGGCTCTCCGGCAGTGTCAGTTCCAGTGCCTGGCGCGTTTCGAAGGTGGTCGATACCATGAAGAAGATCAACAGCAGGAACACCACATCGATGAGTGGTGTCAGGTTGATCTCGACCGGATCGCGCCGCGGCCGGACGAATTTCATGCCCGCTTCCCCCTGGCCAAGGGGCGCTCGTGGGCCTCGTGGCGTTCGGCCAAGGTTAGTTCCCCCTGGTGATGTGCCAGGTAGTCGACCACCTGGCTCGCCTGTTCTTCCATGCGCACCGTCAGCTCCTCGACCCGGCGCTGGAAGTAGCGGTGGAATATCAGCGCGGGAATGGCCACGGTCAGGCCGGCCGCCGTTGTCACCAGCGCCTGGGAGATGCCTCCGGCGAGATCGGCGGTGCGCTCGACGCCATGGGCGGCGACGATCACGGCGAACACCTTGATCATGCCCACGACGGTTCCCAGCAGCCCGATCAACGGCGTGATCGAGGCAATCGTACCCAGCGGGCTGAGAAAGCGCTCCATGTCATGGATCACCGCCGTTGCCGCTTCCTGAAGGCGTGCACGCACCTGCTCATGCCCCAGCCGCACATTGCGCAATCCGGCAGCCAAGATCGACCCCAGCGGAGAATGGTTCTCCAGCCAGTTGAGATTGACTTGGCCCTTGTGAATCAGTTCGCACACCTGCGTACTGAGTCCCGCGGGTGCAATGCGTGATGCACGTAGACTCCACAGGCGTTCGATGATGATGGCCGTAGCCACCAGCGAACAGCCGAGGATAGGTAGCATCAACAGCCCGCCAGCCACCAAAGCGTCGAGCGCGCCCATTCGTCATGTCTCCTGATGCGTCGGCCCAGCCTGCATCGATCAATGATGCGGACCATCAAGGTCGCGATTCTATCGCATGGCAGACATGACCGACACCGCCTCGCGAGCCCGCAAGCGCTCGTCGCGGTGTGACGCCGACGCCCTGCGGATCGCCAAGCATGAACGTCAGAGCCCCGTCGATTGCAGTGTTCCACAAGCAACTATCGGCGCGCCGGAAGCGCTTGACGACTTCGGCATGCGGATGGCCATGAGGATTGCCACGCCCCGCACTGAACAAGACGGCTGCCGGCCGGGTCGACGACACCCAGGCGGGCGAGGAACTGGTGCGGCTGCCATGGTGGCCGGCCACGAGCACATCCACGTTGCCGCCCAGCCGCGACAGCAAGGCCTCTTCCACTTCGCTCCCGGCATCGCCACCGATCAACAGGCGTTGCCCACCGGCACTCACCAGCAATACACAGGAACGATCGTTGTCCGCTAGCGCCGAGGGGTCGGCAAACGGCCAGAGAAAGCGGAACTCGACACCATCCCACTGCCAGCGCTGGCCGGCACGGCAAGGTGTGACCGGCACCGCCAGCGATTCGACACCCGGCGACCACCAGCGCGCAACGGAGTGATCCTGGCGCAGGGCAGCGATACCGCCAGCATGGTCCGTATCGGCATGACTGACGATGACACCATCAAAGCGCTGCCCAACCGGCCAGAGCGTGGACAGCGGCATGAAGCCGGAACCGAAGCGCGGCCCTGTGTCATAGAGAAGACGATGTCGTGCAGTCCGCAATTCGATCAACTGACCCTGGCCGACGTCATGGAGACGGACTTTCACCCGGCCTTCGGGAAGACCGGGAGGCACCAGAGTCACACTCAACAGTCCAAGCGCAACACTGCCTGCCCAGCGTGGCACCAGACTCCACCCCGGCAGTGCCCAAAGCAGAGTCAGTGAGGCCAGCACCAGCGCCAGGGGCAAAGTCTGCCAGGCTGCCGGTTGCCATACTGGCGCCACGTCGACAGCGAGCGTCAACGCCCAGTAAACACCTGAGGCCAACCAACCGAACAGCGCCCAGCAGGCCTCCGCCAAGGGCGGCAGCCAGGCCAGCAACCAGCCTGCCAACCCCAGCGGTACCATGACGCTACCGACCAGCGGAACTGCCACGAGATTGATCAGCGGCGCTACCGGCGACAGCCGATCGAACGCGATCAGCACAGCAGCGGCCATCAGCGGCGCCAGCAGGCATTGGGTACGCAACAACGCCCATAGCCAGCCACGCACCCCATGCGGCCGAGGCCGTCCCTGCCAAGCCAGGATCAACAGCCCCACGGCCACAAAGGATAACCAGAGCCCCGGACGCCATAATGCCAGCGGATCGACCAGCAGCACGATGGCCAGTGCCAGCCACCAGCCTTGCCAGGGACCAGGCGCATGGCGCCCACTGGCCACCCACAGCCCGATCAACGTCATGATCATGGCACGCATGGCCGGTGGCTCGAGACCGGCCAACCAGGCGTAACCGACGGCCGCTCCGGCAGCACACCACCATGGCCAGGTCGTCATCCGCCAGCGTCGGGGCATGGTCAGGCGTGCCGTGCCGCGTGCCAACATCAGCATGAATGTGGACGCCAAACCGACATGCAGCCCGGAAATCACCATCAGATGCGTGGTACCGCTGGCATTGAGCAGCGCCCAGTCGCTATCGTCGAGGCGCTCGCCCTCACCCAAAGTCAGCGCTGCCAGCCAGCGACGTACCAAGCCATCTGAGGTGTGGTCATCAAGAAAGGCAAGCGCCCGTTCGCGCAGCCCCGGCCTGGCCTCGTCCAGTCGACGGGGCGAAGGGATATTGCGCACGTAACCGGTAGCACCGATCCCTTCGCGCCACAGCCAGGCGGCGTAATCGAAGGTGTGGGGGTTGGCGAAGCCAGATGGTGGGCGCACGCGCAGGGTCAACGTCCAGCGTTCGCCCTTTTCCAACGGGGGCGAGTCATACCAGTTGACCCGAACATGGCGCAATCGCCCGCAGGAGACGCGCACGGCCTCCAGGGGCTGACACGCTTCGAGCGAGAGACGCAGGCGTCGGAAACGCCCCTCGTCACTCAGTGACTCAATGCGCCCGGTGACTGCCACATCCTCGCTGGCCAGGCCGGCCGGTAGCACGGCACCGCGCGCCACCAGCACCTGCCCGGCACTGAAGGCAGCCACCACGATCAATGCAGCGGCAAGATAGCGTGAAGCCGCCAGGCTGATCAGTAGCGCCAGCGCCGCTGCGCCAAAGGCGCCGGCGGGCCCCCAAGCGCCTAGACAGGCACCGAGTATCGCTGCAATGGCCAGTGGCGCAGCCACCCCCATGAGCCCGTTCCTTGTCGCAAGACAGACCAGCCGTGGCACGATGGCGGCCATGTGTGGATAATGATCCGGATTCGAACCAGCGAGCCATGCCATGCCGCGCCGTCTGATCCAGCGCTACATGCCCCACCCGGACACCCTGAAGCGCACCCGCTCGCTGCGTTTCATGAGCCATATCATCGGCGATGCCTCGCTCTGGGTGCTTACCCGCCGCTCGGTGGGCAATGCCTTCATGGTGGGCCTGTTCTGCGCCCTGTTGCCGATCCCCTTCCAGATGTTGCTGGCGGCTTTCGGTGCCTGGCTATTGCGCTGCAACCTGCCGCTATCGGTTGGCTTGGTCTGGTTGACCAACCCGCTGACGATGCCGCCCATCTTCTACTGCAATTACCGGCTCGGTGCCTGGCTGCTCGACACGCCAGCCAGTCACGTTCCCGACCGGATCAGCACCCAGTGGATCGCCGAGCGCATGGTGGAAGCCTTGCCGGCCCTGCTGCTCGGTTCGCTGGTCTCCGCCGTCGTCCTCGGCCTGGCCGGCAATGCGCTGATCCGCCTGATCTGGCGCTGGCACGTCTCACGCAGTTGGCGTCGCCGTGCACGTCGTCGCAGGCAGGCCCGCCAACAAGCGGTTCCGCCTGCGGATACCCGCTCCTGCGCTGACGCGCCCACCCAGGAAGCCGACATCGATCCGCCAAGGCGTTGACGGTCAGGACGCTGCCAGGCGTCCTCCATCGAGCCTGAGCACCCGGTCCTGATGCTGGGCCAGGCCCGGGTCGTGGGTCACGATCACGAATGCACAGGCGCTCGTGGTCGATAGCTCATCCATCAATCCAAGGATGGTGGCTGCTGTCGCCTGATCGAGGTTACCGGTCGGCTCATCCATCAGCATGAGACTGGGATCGGTGATCAGCGCCCGGGCAATTGCCACTCGCTGGCGCTCTCCCCCGGACAGCTCGCCGGGCTTGTGGTGGCCCCGCTGGGCCATGCCCACCCGCTCGAGGATATCCATGGCTCGCCGCTCGGCCTCGCGGCGTTTCTGGCCGCGCACGATGAGCGGCAGTGCAGCGTTTTCACACGCCGTGAACTCGGCCAGCAAATGGTGAAACTGATAGACGAAGCCGATATGGCGGTTACGAAAATCCCCAAGCGCCGTATCGCTCAGCGCCGAAAGTGTCTGGCCGGCGATAGTCACCGTTCCCGACGTGGGCCGGTCGAGCCCCCCCAGCAGGTTGAGCAGCGTGGTCTTGCCCGAGCCGGAGCTGCCGACGATGGCAACTCGCTCTCCTGCGCCCACGTCGAGTTCGAGGTCATCAAGAACGGTCACGTCCTGTGGACCTTCATGGTATGTGCGAGTCAGGTTCCGGCACTCGAGCATTGGTTGTCTGGTCTGTTCGGTCATGACGGGCCCTTACTCGTAACGCAGCACTTCGGCCGGCTGGATACGCGCTGCACGCCAGGCCGGATATAAGGTGGAAAGGAAGCTCAATACCAAGGCCGACACCACGATGATGCCTACATCCTCGAGATTGAGTCGCGACGGCAGGTAGCTGATGAAGTAGACATTGGGATCCAGGAACTGGATGCCGGTCGTGGCTTCGAACCAGGCGATGATGTCCGAGATTGACAGGGCGAGAACGATGCCCAGGATGACCCCGATGACGATCCCGATGACGCCGATGGTCAGCCCCTGAACGATGAAGATACCCATGATCGACTTCGGCCGGGCACCGATGGTACGCAGGATGGCAATATCGGCATGCTTGTCGGTAACCACCATGACCAGCGTCGAGACGATGTTGAACGCTGCCACGGCGACGATCACCATCAGCAACAGGCCAATCATACGCTTCTCCATCTGGATTGCCTGGAACAGGTTGCCGTGGGTGTAGGTCCAGTCCATGCCCCGGTAGCCGTAGCCCAGGTCATTGACGATCTCGCGGGTGACCTGGTTGGCCAGGAACAGGTCGTCGAGTTCGAGGCGCAGGCCGCCTACCGCATCGCCCATGCGTGCCAGGGTCTGCATGTCTTCGATGTTGGCATAGGCGAGGCTGGCATCGATATCCGCCCCGACCTTGAAGGTCCCGCTCACGTTGAAGCGCTTGAGCCGCGGAAAGACCCCGGCCGGCGTGATGGAAGCCTCGGGCACCAGCAACGTGACCTTGTCACCGACACCGACACCGAGATTGCGCGCCAGCAGATCCCCCAGCACGATGTTCCATGACCCCGGCTCGAGCGAGTCGAGGCTGCCCTGCTGCATGTGATCCTCGATGATCGACACCTGGCGCTCGTATTCCGGCACGATGCCATAGACCAGGCCGCCTTCGTTGCGGCCACTTACCGAGAACATGCCCTGCTGTTGTACGTAGGGGGCAGCACCCACGACATGCTCGCGCTGCATCAGGCGCTCGGCCAGCGGCTTCCAGTCGGTCATGCCCGAGGGCTGCTCGATACGCGTATGCGGCACCATGCCCAGTACCCGCGAGCGCAGCTCATGATCGAAGCCGTTCATCACCGACAGCACCAGGATGAGCACGGCCACCCCCAGGGTGAGCCCCAGCATCGAGGTCAGGGAAATGAAGGAGATGAAGTGGTTACGTCGTTTGGCGCGCACATAGCGCAGCCCGATGAGAAAGGGTAGGCGATCCAGCATCAATTCGGTTCCTTGTCGACGAGCGGCCATGGTACGGTTTTTCGCGTCGTGACGCATCGCCGGGTAACGGTTCAAAAGGACTTGCATGTTGCGCGCCGGTCAATACAATGCCGCGGCCCACTGCGATGCTGACGGAGCCGAACCCTCAGCGGCGGTACGGTAAACGACTGGCCCTATGGAGACCGCCATGTCACAGCGTCTGTTCCCCGAGTGGTATCCGCAGGATGCCATCCAGCTCACCTGGCCGACTCGCGAGAGCGACTGGGCGCCCCAGCTCGAACGCATCGAAGCTACGCTGGAAGCCATGGTCGTCGCCATTGCACGCTATCAGGGGGTATTGATCACGGTCCCTGACCAAAGCACGCGAGAACGCCTGGCAGCGACCTTTGCCAATCTTGGTATTACTGCCGACCGGGTACGGATGGTCGAAGCGCCAGCCGATGACACCTGGGCCCGTGATCATGGCCCTATCGGGGTGGAGCGCGACGGCAAGGTCGTGTTGCTCGACTACACGTTTACTGGCTGGGGTGGCAAGTTTCCGGCCCAGCGTGACAACGCCCTGACCCAGTGCCTCGCGGCCAGCGGCACCTTCGTCACCGCGGTGGAATCACGCGACATGGTGCTGGAAGGCGGAGGCATCGAGACTGACGGACAGGGCACACTGCTGACCACCGAAGCCTGCCTGCTCAACGAGAACCGCAACCCGCAGCTTTCGCGCGACGAGGTCGAGGCGCGTCTACGGGCGGATTTCGGCGTCGAACGGGTACTGTGGCTAAAACATGGTCATCTCGAAGGCGACGACACCGACAGCCATATCGATACCCTGGCGCGTTTCTGTGACCCGCAGACCATCGCCTACGTGCGCTGCAACGATCGTGACGACCCGCACCATGCCGCACTGGCTGCGATGGAAGAGGAACTTCTGGCACTGCGGCAGTCTAACGGGGCGCCGTATCGCCTGGTTGCCCTGCCCTGGCCAAAGCCGTGCTTCGACCCCGAGGACGGCCACCGCCTGCCGGCGACCTACGCCAATTTCCTGATCATCAACGGCGCCGTGCTGGTTCCGACCTATGCCGATGCCGCCGATGCCCAGGCACTCAGGACGCTGGCCGAGGCATTTCCCGACCGCGACATCGTTCCTATCGACTGTCGCAGTGTCATTCGTCAACATGGCAGCCTACACTGCCTGACGATGCAGTTACCGCGAGGTACCCTGGCTGCGCCCGGGGCCCCGCAAGACGACGAGGAGCGTTGAGATGAGCAAGACCCTCAAGGTTGGCCTGGTCCAGCAAGCCGCATGGCCGGACAAGCAGCGCAGCCTGGACGAGAGCGAAGCCGGCATTCGCGAGTTGGCGGAGCGCGGCGCGGAACTGGTGCTGCTGCAGGAACTCCATGCCACGCACTATTTCTGCCAGTGCGAGGATGCCGAGCTGTTCGATCTGGCCGAACCGCTCGATGGCCCGACTGCCACACGCCTGGCCGATCTCGCTCGCGAACTCGATATCGTGCTGGTCGGCTCGATCTTCGAGCGTCGTGCTGCCGGGGTCTACCACAACACGGCCATCGTGCTCGACCGCAGTCGTGGGCGTGTGGGGCATTACCGCAAGATGCATATCCCCGACGATCCGGGCTTCTACGAGAAGTTCTACTTCACGCCGGGCGATGCCGATGCCGAGCAGGGCTTCGAACCTATCGACACCTCCGTGGGCCGTCTCGGCGTGCTGGTCTGCTGGGACCAGTGGTATCCGGAAGCCGCGCGCCTGATGGCACTGGCCGGGGCCGAGATCCTGCTCTACCCGACCGCCATCGGCTGGCATCCGCCCGATGACCTGCCCGAGAAAGGCCGCCAGAAGGACGCCTGGACCATCGTTCAGCGCGCCCATGGGGTGGCCAACGGCCTGCCGGTGATGGTCGCCAACCGCGTCGGTTTCGAACCCGACCACAGCAAGGTAAGCGAGGGAATCAACTTCTGGGGCGGCAGTTTCATCTGCGGTCCGCAGGGAGAATTCCTGGCCCATGCCGGCGACGAGCCCGAGCGCCTGCTGGTCGAGCTCGACATGAGCCGCAGCGAGCATGTGCGCCGCATGTGGCCTTACCTGCGCGACCGCCGCATCGATGCCTATGGCGACCTGACCAGGCGTTACCGCGACCGCTGATTGCCAGGCCCTTCATGCCGCCCGACGGGCCCGCTTCTGCGGGCCCGTCGCATTTTCCCGCCGGCATGAAAGCCGCAGGCGTTTGACGTAAACTACGCCCGCAAACGATTTACCGATCCGGTCCGCCCTTTACGCGGGCGACCTGCTGGAGACTCTGCATGACCCAAACCATCGTCGTGGCGGCGCTGTACAAGTTCGTCGCCCTGCCTGACTACGAAGCCCTGCGCGAGCCGCTGCTCGAAACGCTCAAGTCGCATGACATCAAGGGCACCCTGCTGCTCGCCGAAGAAGGCATCAATGGCACAGTGTCCGGTACCCGGGCAAGCATCGATGCCCTGCTGGCCTGGCTCAAGGAAGATAACCGCTTCGCAGGGATCGATCACAAGGAATCCTACTGCGAAGCTCACCCGTTCTATCGCACCAAGGTCAAGCTCAAGCGCGAGATCGTGACCCTCGGGGTGCAGGGCGTTGACCCCAACCAGCGCGTCGGCACCTACGTCGAACCTCAGGAGTGGAATGCCATCATCAGCGACCCCGAGGTCCTGGTGATCGATACACGCAACGACTACGAAGTGGAGATCGGCTCCTTCGAGGGAGCGGTGGATCCCCGGACCAAGTCCTTTCGCGAGTTTCCCGACTACGTCAAGCAGCATTACGACCCAAGCCGCCACAAGAAGGTCGCCATGTTCTGCACTGGCGGCATTCGTTGCGAAAAGGCCTCGAGCTACATGCTCAGCGAGGGCTTCGAGGAGGTCTTTCACCTCAAGGGCGGCATTCTCAACTACCTGGAAAAAGTGCCCGAAAACGAGTCGCTGTGGCGTGGTGAATGCTTCGTGTTCGACAATCGGGTCACCGTTCGCCATGACCTATCCGAAGGCGAGTTCGACCAGTGCCATGCCTGTCGCCGGCCGATTTCCGTGGAAGATCGTCAGTCGGAACACTACTCGCCTGGCATCAGCTGTCCGCACTGCTGGGATACATTGCCCGAAAAGACACGAGCCAGCGCCCGCGAACGTCAGCGTCAGATCGAGCTGGCCCGTGCCCGCAACCAGCCCCACCCGATTGGCCATGACCCGCGCCAGACGGCCAAGCTTTTGGAAGAAAGCGACGCATGATTCAGTGACGGCGTCCCTTGGGACGCCGTTTTCCCAAACGGTCCACTCGTGCCCCCGTAGAACTATTGGCCATTCCCTTATGTGCCGCTAAGATAACGGTATAAGAATTCAGAGGATGCCGCCATGGATATACAGTACCGCCTGCTGGCCGAACTCGAAGCCGCCTTCGATCAAGTGATCCAGCGTATCGAGAGCCTTCTGAGTCACTACGATGAAGCCTCTAGCGCAGCCTGGGCACTGGACACGCCTCGCCCGGATGCAGCATGGCTACGTCGAGCCTTGCTCGATTTCTGGTACGAGGATGGACAGGATGGTCGTGCCACACGCAGCTATGTCGGCTTGATTGCTGCAGACGACACATTGATGAACGCTGTAGTGCATGCCAATGCCGCAAAGGACCACTTTGCCGATGTGCTTGCGCAGATTCGAGAGCAGGCTGCCGACCTGATTCCCGAGATCAAGGCTGTCCTTCCGTTTCGCCATCCGGCACTGCACGACCATCTGCGCGGCCAAGGGCTGGCTCGCCTGCACCTCAAGCAATGCTGGCGTCACTTGCCGGTGGCCGATGCGCCATTGGCACGGGTGCGCCTGGCCTGGTATACCAGTGGCCGCTCCATCAAGCGCCTGAGCGTGCGCGAAGCCGAGCGCAAGTTGCTGGACCTGAATAGCGACGCTCCACATATTCGTATACAACTGAGGCGCCTTGCCGGCATACCCGACGGCGAGCCACTGGCCCAGGTCCAGCGACAGGCCCCTGTGATGCGTGCCAACCTGTTCTTTCAGGAGCCCCTCGCCGACGGACGTACCCGACGAGCCATGAACCTGCCGCTACCGCTGTTCATTCCCACGGCCGATGGTCGTCTGCCCGACCATAATCAGCCATTGCCGTCGCCACCGGCAGGACGAACCCGGGCCAAGCGCAGCGACGAAAAACTCGAGGAAGAGGCTTTCCTGCCCAGCCTTCGCGTCTATCGCTACAGGTCCGCCTGACACGAGCCGGGAAAGTGCAGAAGCAGGCAGGGCGAAAGCGTAGCAATAAAGCAAAGACCCGGCATATGCCGGGTCAGGGAGGAATCAGAACAGCCTGTTAAGGCCGTTCTGGGCGGCGACGCGGTAGGCCTCCGCCATGGTCGGGTAGTTGAAGGTGGTATGAATGAAGTACTTCAGGCTGTTGGCCTCGCCTTTCTGCTGCATGATCGCCTGGCCGATGTGAACGATCTCGGAAGCCTGGTCGCCAAAGCAGTGGATTCCCAGGATTTCCAGCGTCTCGCGATGGAACAGGATCTTGAGCATGCCCACCGTATCGCCGGTGATCTGGGCGCGGGCGGTATCCTTGAAGAAGGCTTGTGCCACCTCGTAGGGCACCTTGGCCTCGGTCAGTTCGCGCTCGGTCTTGCCCACCGAACTGATCTCGGGAATGGTATAGATGCCAGTGGGAATGTCATCGACGAAACGGAACTCCTCGTCGAGCAGGTCGGCGCTGGCATTGCGCCCCTGGTCATAAGCGGCACTCGCCAGGCTGGGCCAACCGATCACGTCGCCCACCGCATAGACATGCGGGATAGCTGTACGGTAATGCTCGTCGACCTGCAGTTGCCCGCGCCCGTTGGCTTCCAGCCCGATATTCTCGAGCCCCAGCTCGTCGGTATTGCCGGTACGCCCGTTGGCCCACAGGAAAGCATCGGCACGCAGCTTCTTCCCCGACTTCAGGTGCACCACGACGCCGGCTTCGTCGCCTTCGACCCGCTCGTACTCCTCGTTGTGGCGAACCAGGACGCCATGCTGCCGCAGATGGTAGGACAAGGCATCGCTGATCTCGTCGTCGAGGAACGACAGCAAGCGGTCACGAGTGTCGATGAGATCCACCTTGACACCCAGCCCCGAGAAGATCGAGGCATACTCGGAGCCGATGACACCGGCACCGTAGATGATCAGGGTCCGCGGCGTATGCGAAAGGCCCAGGATGGTATCGGAGCAATAGATGCGCGGATGGCGAAAATTCACATCGCCGGGTCGATAGGGACGCGAACCGGTGGCAATCACAATCTTCTGGGCACACAACTCCTCGGCACCCTCGTGGTTGTCCCGCACGACCACGGTATGCTCGTCCTTGAAGCGCGCTACCCCAAAGAACAGGTCGATGCGGTTGCGCGCATAGAATGTCGTGCGCATTTCGACCTGCTGCTCGATGGTCACCCGGGAGCGTTCGAGAACCTTGGCAAACGAGAACCAACGAGGCTCGCCGATATCGCGGAACATGCGGTTGGTGTTGAACTGCATGATCTGCTTGACCTGATGACGAAGCGCCTTGGACGGGATCGTACCCCAATGGGTGCAGTTCCCGCCCACCGCCGGCTGCTTCTCGACGATCGCGACCCGCTTGCCATGCTTGGCAGCGTTGATGGCCGCGCTTTCTCCTGCCGGCCCTGTACCAATGACTACTACATCGTAATTATGAACTGCCATTAGTCTCGTTGACTCCTCTCGCTCCGCTTGCGTTGTCACACCCCTCGGTTCAGCGTCGGGTAGCGTCATATCCCAGGTCGGCGCCACGCTGCTCGTCGTCCTCCCGGAAACGGGCAGCGTTGCGCTTGCGATTCTCTTCCTCGCAGACCTCATCCTTGCCACCACAGATATCGCAACCCTGCTTGAGACCAAGCCGGTTGAGTCCGCCACACGAACCGGCGATGGGCTTGCGTCCCAGCAGCACACCAATCGACATGGCAGTCACCATGAGCAGGATGAACGCGAAAGCCAGAATCCAGATAGTCATGGTTATCCCCCCTCTTGAGCGCTGTCTTCGAGATACCTCTCGAAGGCGGGGCTCATGCGTGTATCGAATCCGTCATCACTTCTGACAATGAAGTACACAGGAATGTTTTCTCGCTCGGCCAGGGCCAGTCCGGCCTCGGCACCCATGACAGTGAAGGCCGTGGCCAGCGCATCGGCAGTCATGCAGCGTTCGGTAATCACCGTCACCGATGCGACACGATTGGTAATCGGCTTGCCGGTGCGAGGATCGATGGTATGCGAATAGCGGATCCCATCGCTTTCAAAGTAGTTGCGGTAATCGCCCGAGGTCGCCACGCCGGCGTTGCCCAGATCGATGATTTGCTGAACACTGCGTTCGCTGGAGATCGGCTTTTCCACGGCAATACGCCAGGGCGTGCCATCCGGCTTCTCGCCATGGGTACGGATTTCACCCCCGATCTCGACCAGGTAATCCTCGACCCCCCAAGACGCCAGATAGTCGGCCACCTGATCGGTCGCATACCCCTTGGCGATGCCTGACAGATCGACATAGACCGGCTTGGTCTTGACGAGAGTCTCGCCGTCGAGCTGCAGGGCATGAACATCGACACGCGACAGCGCATCGGCCAATGCTGCAGCATCCGGAACGCGTTCCGGGCGACCTTCGGGACCGAAACCCCACAGGTTGACGGCAGGTCCAACCGTGACATCGAAGGCATCGTTCGATAATCGTGCGATACGCAGCGACTCCCCTATCACCTCTGCCGTAGGCGGCGACAGGAAGAAGGGAACGCCGACCGGATAGCGATTGAGACGGGAAAGCTCGGAATCGTCACGATAGGTCGACATCAACGCATCGACACGCTCTAGTTCCGCCTGGATACCCGCGTCAATCTCGGCGTAGCTCTCTTCGTCCAGATCGGCATACAGCGTGACATGGTAGCCAGTACCGAACACTGGCCCCTGGAAGCGATGGGCCTGGGGAGATGAGTCACACCCGGCAAGCAGCAGAAGGCACGCTATCAACAACAAGGCCAGCCCTCTCGGAGCCGGCCCTGCTGCGTTGCATGGCGGTATCGTCATCATCCGCCGAAGTCATCCAGCATGATGTTCTCGGGCTCGACCCCCAGGTCGGTCAGCATCTTGATGACCGACGCATTCATCATGGGCGGCCCGCACATGTAGTACTCGCAGTCTTCCGGTGCCGGATGATTCTTGAGGTACATGTCGTAGAGCACATTGTGAATGAAGCCTGTCGGCCCCTCCCAATTGTCCTCCGGCTGCGGATCGGAAAGCGCCAGATGCCACTCGAAGTTGTCAAACTCTTCGGCGAGCTGATCGTACTCTTCGTTGTAGAAGGTCTCGCGCCAGGAGCGTGCACCGTACCAGAATGACATCTTGCGCTTCGACTTGAGCCGCTTGAGCTGGTCGAAGATATGGCTACGCATCGGTGCCATGCCCGCACCGCCCCCGATGAAGACCATCTCGGCGTCGGTGTCCTTGGCAAAGAACTCACCGAACGGCCCCATCACGGTCACCTTGTCGCCCGGCTTGAGGCTGAAGACGTAGGTCGACATCAGGCCGGGCGGGTGGTTGGTGTTGGGCGGCGGCGTGGCGATACGAATGTTGAACTTGAGGATACCCTTCTCTTCCGGGTAGTTGGCCATCGAGTAGGCGCGGATGACTTCCTCGTCGTTCTTGTGGGAAATGTTGAAGAGACCAAACTTTTCCCAATCGCCCCGGTATTCCTCCTCGATATCGAAGTCGGAAAACTTGATGTCGTAAGGCGGCGCCACCAGCTGCACGTAGCCCCCGGCACGGAAAGCCACTTCCTCGCCCTCGGGCAGCTTGAGGTTGAGCTCCTTGATGAAGGTGGCCACGTTGGGGTTTTGGGTTACCTCACATTCCCATTTCTTGACACCAAAGACCTCTTCCGGCACCTCGACCTTCATGTCCTGCTTCACAGGTACCTGGCAGGAAAGACGCCAGCCGTCCTTCTTTTCGCGCATGGTGAAGTGGGACTCTTCAGTCGGCAGGATCGACCCGCCGCCCTCGGTGACCCGACACTTGCACTGGGCACAGGAGCCCCCACCGCCACACGCGGAAGACAGGAAGATGCCATTGGCGGCCAGGGTCTGCAGCAGTTTGCCGCCGGCCTGCGTCGTCATGGTGTTGTCGGGATCGTCATTGATCTCGATGGTGACATCGCCACTGCTGACGAGTCGGCTCCGTGCCGCCAGGATCACCGCAACCAGGCCAAGAATGACCACGGTGAACATGACGACGCCGAGCAAGATGATGGAAGTATCGACCATGTCGTTTTCCTATTCCCGTTGGCTTATAGCTGAACGCCGGAGAAGGACATGAAGCCCAGCGACATCAGCCCCACGGTGATGAAGGTGATACCCAGCCCCTGCAGGCCAGCCGGAACGTCACTGTACTTGAGCTTCTCGCGAATTCCCGCCAGGGCGGTGATTGCCAGCGCCCAGCCGACGCCGCAGCCGAACCCGTAGATCACGGACTCGCCGAATTCATAGTCACGCTGGACCATGAATAGCACCGAACCCAGGATGGCACAGTTGACCGTGATCAGCGGCAGGAACACGCCCAGCGCGTTGTAGAGTGCGGGCACGAACTTGTCGAGGAACATCTCGAGGATCTGCACCATCGCGGCAATCACGCCGATGTAGGAAAGATATCCGAGGAACGACAGGTCGATGTTCTCGGCGCCTTCCAGACCGGTCCAGGTCAGGGCACCCTCGCGCAACAGGTAGTTCAGAATCAGGTTGTTGGCCGGCACCGTGATGGTCAGTACCACGATGACGGCAATGCCCAGACCGATCGCCGAGGAGACCTTCTTGGATACGGCAAGGAACGTACACATCCCCAGGAAGAAGGCAAGCGCCATGTTCTCGACGAACACTGCCTGTACGAACAGGCTCAGATAATGCTCGAACATTACGCGGTCTCCTTGATCTTGGTCTTGCTGTTGGCAACGATCCGGTACTCGGTTTTCTCGACCTGGTCCGGGCTGAACGAACGCAGGATCCAGATCAGCAGGCCGATGACGAAGAACGCCGAGGGCGGCAGCAGCATCAGGCCGTTGGGCACGTACCAGCCACCGTTCTGGACCGCCGGCAGGATGGTGAAGCCAAACAGGCTGCCAGAGCCGAGAAGTTCACGCACGAAGCCGACGAACAGGAGGATCACGGCATAGCCCAGGCCGTTGCCCACGCCATCGAGGAAGCTCATCACCGGGCCGTTCTGCATGGCGTAGCCTTCGGCGCGTCCCATGACGATACAGTTGGTGATGATCAGGCCGACGAACACCGACAGCTGCTTGGACATTTCGTAGGCATATGCCTTGAGCAACTGGTCGACCACGATGACCAGCGAAGCAATGATGGTCATCTGCACGATGATGCGGATCGAGGAAGGAATATGGTGACGAATCAACGAGACGAACAGGTTGGAGAACGACGTCACCGCGATAACCGCCAGCCCCATGACCAGCGATACGCTCAAGGAGTTGGTCACCGCCAGCGCCGAACAGATACCCAGCACCTGCAAGGCGATGGGGTTGTTCTTGAACACCGGCGATAGGACGACGCTTTTGGGAGTATCAGAGGCCATGCTCACGCTCCTCCTTGCGAATTGTCATGAAACCGGGCGAGATAGTCGGCAAAGCCCATCTCGCTCAGCCAGAATTGCAGCATGTTGGTCACGCCACGGCTGGTCAGGGTCGCCCCGGACAGGGCATCGGCCTCGTACTCGGAGTCGGCCCCACCCTTGACCAGCTGGATCATCGGATCCATTGGGTCGTCAGCATAGACCTTCTTGCCCTGCCATTGGGATTTCCAGCGCGGATTGTCCACTTCACCGCCCAATCCCGGGGTCTCGGAGTGATCGTAGTAGGACAGGCCGACAATGGTGTTGCCATCCCCTTCCAGCGCCAGGAAGCCGCGCATCAAGCCCCACAGACCCTGGCCACGAATCGGCAGGATGATCTGCTCGGGATTCTCGGGATCACCGACCAGGTACACCGTCGCGTAGTTTTCCAGGCGCCCCAGGCCCGCCGGATCGTCACCGGACAAGGTACGGGAGGTGGCAGGATCCTTGGCAGCGTCGAACTGGTTGTAGGTCTCGGCATCGAGATCCTCGGCATATTCGCCGGTATCCAGGTTCACGACACGTGACGTGATCTGCTGGGCGAACTGTTCATTGACGTTGATGCCCGGCTGGTAGAGCTGAGCGACCTGCAGGATATTGCTCTTGCGGTCGAGTTCCTGATTCAGCACCTGTGCCGGACGCAGCACCACGGCGGCAGTGGAGACAACGACCGAGCAGACGATACACAGCGCCAGCGCGACCGTGAGCGTCTTCTTGATGGAGTTGTTGCTAGCCATCAGGCGGTCTCCTCGGTAACGGGGGTGTAGGACGCTTCACGTTTCTGGCGACGCTTGACGTTGGCCTGCACGATGAAGTGATCGATCAGTGGCGCGAACAGGTTGGCGAACAGGATCGCCAGCATGATGCCCTCGGGGAAGGCCGGGTTGACGACACGGATCAGCACCGTCATCACGCCGATCAGAATACCGAAGATCAGCTTGCCCTTGTTGGTCATAGAGGCCGACACCGGATCGGTGGCCATGAATACCAGGCCGAACGCCAGCCCGCCGATCACCAGATGCCAGTACCAGGGCAAGGCAAACATCGGATTGGTCTCGGAGCCGACGGCATTGAACAGCATGGCCGTACCCACGACACCCAGGAAGACGCCCAGCATGATGCGCCAGGAGGCAATGCGGGTCAGCAGCAACACGATGGCGCCGAGGAGAATGGCCAGCGTCGAGGTCTCGCCGACCGAGCCGGGCAGGAAGCCCAGGAAGGCATCCATCCAGCTGTACTGGTCGGTCAGCCCCGGCATGCCATCGGTGACTACCATCGACAGCGGCGTGGCCCCGGTATAGCCATCCGCGGCAACCCACACCGCATCACCGGAAATCTGTGCCGGGTAAGCGAAGTACAGGAATGCACGGCCCGTCAATGCCGGGTTGAGGAAGTTCTTGCCGGTCCCGCCAAAGATCTCCTTGCCGATCACGACACCGAAGGTGATCCCCAGAGCCACCTGCCAGAGCGGAATGGTCGGCGGCAGGATCAGGGCGAACAGCACCGAAGTGACGAAGAAGCCTTCGTTGACTTCGTGACCACGCTTGACCGCGAACAGCACTTCCCAGAAGCCCCCGACAACGAAGGTCACCAGGTAGATGGGCAGGAAATAGGTCGCCCCGAGCACGAAGTTGGCCCAGATGCTACCCGGGTCATGACCGCCGGCCAGTGCCAGGGTCAGCGCCTCGCGCCAGCCTCCCAGCGCACCGTAGCCGTTCTCGATCGCCATGTTCGCCTGCAGGCCGGCGTTGTACATGCCAAAGAACATCGCCGGGAAGGTGCAGAGCCACACCGTGATCATGATGCGCTTCAGGTCGATCCCGTCACGTACATGAGCCGTGCCCTTGGTGACATCGGGCGGCGCATAGAAAATGGTGTCCACGGCCTCATAGAGGGCGTAAAACTTCTCGTACTTGCCACCCTTGTGAAAGTGCGGCTCGAGATTGTCGAGTGTCTTGCGAATACCCATCATCAGGCCTCTTTCTCGATCGTGGTGAGGTTGTCACGCAGGATGGGACCGTACTCGTACTTGGCCGGGCACACGTAGGTGCACAGCGCGACGTCTTCCTCGTCCAACTCCAGGCAGCCGAGCAGCATGGCATTCTCGATATCGCCGACGATCAGCGAACGCAGCAACTGCGTGGGCAGGATATCCAGTGGCATGACCTCTTCGTACGCGCCTACCGGCACCATGGCACGCTCGGAGCCATTGGTGGAAGTGTCAGGCTTGTAATCGTTGAGGCCCAGGAAGCGGGAAATATAGATCCCCATGACCGAGTGGCGGTTGCGTCCTGGCGACAGCCAGCCCATGAAGGCCCGCTTGTTGCTTTCCTCGATCAGCGAGAACTGGTTGTGGAAACGCCCCAGGAAACGGCGTGATCCTTCCGCCGTGCTACCACCGAACACCGATCCGGAAATGACCCGCGTTTCTTCCGGCTGGAGCACCTCGCCCTCGAGCAGTTCGGCACTGCTCGCACCGACACGGGTACGCAGCAGGCGCGGCTGCTTGGCACGGGGGCCACCCACGGCAACGACACGCGTCATGTCCAGGCGCCCTTCGACGAACAGCTTGCCGATGGCAATGACATCCTGATAACCCAGATGCCAGACCTGCTTTTTCAGGCCGACTGGCGACAGGAAATGGATGTGCGTACCGACAAGCCCTGCTGGATGCAGCCCCTTGAAGGACTCGACCTGAACGCCAGCGACATCCTCGCCGGGAAGGCTTGCCTCGGGCGCCTTGCAGAGGAACACCTTGCCCGGTGTCAGGCGCTTGAGCACCTTGAGGCCATTGGCGAAGGCCTGCGGCGCCTCGTTGATGATCACGGCCGGATCGGCAGACAGCGGATGCGTGTCGATGGCGGTGACGAAGATATCGGCCGGCACGGCTTCCGGGGCAGGCGTACGCGAGAAGGGACGGGTTCGCAGGGCCGTCCACAGCCCCGAGTCGACCAACTGATCGACCACGGCCTGGCGATCCAGGCCTTCGAGCGCACTGGCATCATGAGCGGTGAACTCGACGGCCTCTTCCTGCTCGTCCAGTTGGATCACCACAGAAAGCAGCATGCGCTTTTCGCCGCGATTGATCGCAACCACTTCGCCGGCGCCCGGTGCGGTAAAACGCACACCTGGAATCTTCTTGTCGGTGAACAGCACCTGACCCAGCTTCACCCTGTCCCCTTCCCGGACCTCCATGGTCGGCTTCATGCCGACGTAGTCGGGTCCCAGGATCGCCACTTGACGTACCGGCCGCGCATCCTCGATACGCTGGTCCGGCGCCCCGGCGATGGGGAGATCCAGGCCTCGTTTGACATCGATCATAGTCTCGCCCAGTTATCGGATCTGATTTTCGAAAGGAAAGGGGTTCGACGCACGACGGTGACGAGCCTGGCCCACGCGATGGCACGCGCACATGTCAGCTGGCGTCACGGTGCTCGATTCTTTTCTTATCAGAAGGTTGTCCTGCACGACCCATGGCCAGACGGATCGCACCAATAAATCGCGACTATTATAAAGAGACGAGGATGGAAAGACTACCTGACCGAAGGTCGGCATCGGGGCGGAAGGCAAAAAAACGCCATGCCGACCGGAGCCGGCATGGCATTGGCGTCACTCAGGCACGAGCGCGCGGCAGGTAGAGAAAGTGCACGTTGGACATGTACTGCAGGATGCGCACCACCTGGCAGCTGTAGCCGAATTCGTTGTCGTACCATACATAAAGCACGGCATTCTTGCCGTCGACGATGGTCGCCTTGGCATCGACGATGCCAGCATGGCGGTTGCCGACGAAGTCGGAGGACACCACCTCGGGCGAATCGACATAGTCGATCTGCTTCTGCATCGAGGAATGCAGCGCCATGTCGCGCAGGTAGTTGTTGACGCTCTCGGTGTCGGACGCCTTCTCCAGGTTGAGATTGAGAATGGCCATGGAGACGTTCGGCGTCGGCACACGGATGGCATTGCCGGTCAGCTTGCCGCCCAGTTCGGGCAGTGCCTTGGCGACAGCCTTGGCGGCACCGGTTTCGGTCAACACCATGTTGAGCGGCGCACTGCGGCCACGACGGTCACCCTTGTGGTAGTTATCGATCAGGTTCTGGTCGTTGGTATAGGAGTGCACCGTCTCCATGTGGCCATGCTCGATGCCGTACTCGTCATTGATGGCCTTGAGCACCGGCACGATGGCGTTGGTCGTGCATGAGGCCGCCGAGATGATGCGATCCTCATCGCCGATGTCGCGATGGTTGATGCCATAGACGATGTTCTTGACGCTTCCCTTGCCAGGTGCCGTGAGCAGCGCCTTGGCAACGCCCTTGCAGGCCAGGTGCTGGGACAGCCCCTCCTCGTCGCGCCATTTACCGGTATTGTCGACGACGATGGCGTTGTCGATGCCATAGGCGGTGTAATCGACCTCGCTGGGCGAATTGGCGTTGATCACCTGGATGTAGTTGCCGTTGGCAATGATCGCCTTGTTGTCATGATCGACGCTGATCGAGCCGGCAAACGGGCCGTGGATGGAGTCGCGACGCAACAGGCTGGCGCGCTTCTCGAGATCGTCGCCGCTGCCATCACCACGCACCACGATGGCACGCAGGCGAAGCAGGTTGCCCCCCCCGGCCTTCTCGACCAGGATACGCGCCAGGATACGTCCGATACGCCCGAAGCCGTAGAGGACGACGTCCTTGGGCTCTCCCCCCATGCCGTTTTCGCCGTGCTTGCCGACGATTTCGGCAAGTTCTTCACGCAGGTAGTCCTCGACATCGCTGCGACCGCTTTTCTTGAACGAGACGGCCAGTTTGCCCAGGTCGATGTGCGCGGGACCGAGGTCGAGCTCGGTCATTGCCTTGACCAGCGGGAAGGTATCGCGAACGGAAAGCTCGGTGCCCTCGACCTTCTTCACATAGCGATGATTCTTGAGAATCCGGATGACCGAGCGGTTGATCAGCGAACGGCCATACAGGGAAGGCACGACATTGTACTTGCGGTACAGCTTGCCGAGCAGGGGAATCATTTCCTCGGCGACAGCCTCATTGTCCTGCCATTCCTGAAAATGAGCGTCGAGCTTTTCCTGACTCACGTACTACTCCCTTCCTTACGGAATCGCGAATGAAATTTCCTGTTCATTATCCTTGCCATGCGTCAGCCAGCGCAATTGCTGTATGGTCGCAGAAGTTGTAAGACCACTACAGAAATCCGGGGTTGACTACAAACCGGTTTCCGGCTTTGCGGTGTCAAAAGAAACGAACAGCCACGTCAGTATGCGGGTTTTCTCCCACGGACGCCGCCCCTGTTATCATTTGCCCAACACCCTAACCTTTGCTTGAAGACGCCAATGTCGAACTTTTCTCCGCTGGCCCCGCCCAGCCCTACCGGAACGCGCGATACGCTCTACTGGCAGGCTCCCCACGGCGCAGCAACGGCGCTGGCCCTGGCCCGGCTGGCCGATGATGCCCCGCTATTGGTAATCACCCCGGATACCGCCTCGGCCCAGCGCCTGGAAAACGCCTTGCGCTTCTTTGCCAGGGTTCCGGTCATGCCGTTTCCCGATTGGGAAACCCTGCCCTATGACAGCTTCTCCCCGCACCAGGACATCGTTTCCGAGCGTCTGCGCACCTTGCGTCGCCTGCAGGACACCCGGGATGGCATCGTACTGGTACCGATCAATACGTTGATGCAGCGCCTGCCACCCAGCGACTACATCGCCGGGCGCGTCCTCACCTTGAGCGTGGGCATGACGCTCGATCGCGAGGGCTTCCGGGAGACCTTGTCCCGGGCCGGCTACCGGGCCGTGGAGACCGTCTACGAACCCGGCGAATATGCCCTGCGCGGCGCCATCATCGACCTGTTCCCGATGGGCAGCAGTGCCCCGTTGCGAATCGACCTGTTCGATGACGAGGTCGACACGCTGCGCCATTTCGATCCCGATACCCAGCGCAGTCAGGACAAGGTAGAAAGTGTCGAACTGCTGCCGGCTCACGAATATTCGTTATCGCGTTCGGCGATTGCCTGCTTCCGCGAAGGCTTCGAGACGCTATTTGACGTCGACCCACGGCAATGCCCGTTGTACAACGATGCGCTCAAGGGTATTCCGGCACCGGGACTCGAGCAGTACCTGCCCTTGTTCTTCGAGGAGACCGCGTCGCTATTCGATCATCTCGTCGATGACACCCGCGTGGCCCTGCTGCCAGGCGTTTTCGGTGCAGCGGAGCATCACTGGACTGCCATAGAAAGCCGTTACGAAAACCTGGGCGTCGATCCGACCCGGCCACTGCTGCCTCCCGCACGGGCGTTCATTCCGGTTCCCGAGGTGTTTGCCGCCATCAAGGGCAGGCCACGTGTCGAACTAATCACCGACGAAGACCACCCGCACGCCCGCCTGCCAGCCACCCAAGGCCCGCCTCAGGTAGCAATCAATGCCCGGGCTCAGAAGCCCCTGGCGCGTCTCGAGGAGTTTCTCGCCTCGCACTGCGAGATGCGCGTGCTGTTCGTCGCCGAGTCGCGAGGCCGTCGCGAAGCCTTGGCAGAGACTCTCGGTGTACTGCACCTCGACCTGCCCCATGTTGACGGCTGGCCGGCCTTCCTCGGCGGCAACTCGCGTCTGGCGATCACCGAGGGTGAACTCGACGAGGGACTCTGGCTAAGCGGCTCGGGGCTTGGCGACCCCACCCTGGCCATCGTCACCGAAACCGAACTTTACGGCGACGTGGTGCGCCAGACCCGGCGCCGCGAGAAGGCCACCGACGACAACGAGCTGGCGATTCGTCACCTGTCCGAACTGCGCCCCGGTGCGCCGGTCGTTCACCAGACCCATGGCGTGGGCCGTTATCAGGGCCTCGAGACCCTGGAAGCCGGGGGCCAGGCCGCCGAATTCGTCGCGCTGGAATATGCCGGTGGCGCCAAGCTCTACGTACCGGTGGACAGCCTGCACCTGATCTCGCGCTATGCCGGCGCCAGCGACGAGCTGGCACCGCTTCACAGACTGGGTTCTGACACTTGGGACAAGGCCAAGAAGAAGGCCGCCGAGAAGATTCGCGATACCGCCGCCGAACTTCTCGATGTGTATGCGCGGCGCGAGGCCCGCGAAGGCTTCGCCTGCGACCCACCGGGTGAGGAGTACCAGCGCTTCGCGGCCAGCTTCCCGTTCGAGGAGACCCCCGACCAGCGTGCGGCGATCCATGCGGTGATCGGCGACATGACTGCACCGCGCCCCATGGATCGCGTGGTGTGCGGTGATGTCGGCTTCGGCAAGACCGAAGTCGCCATGCGTGCCGCCTTCCTGGCCGTGCATTCCGGTCGTCAGGTCGTGGTACTGGTCCCCACCACCCTGCTCGCCCAGCAGCACTACGACAATTTCCGCGACCGCTTTGCCGATACCGCAGTACAGATCGAACTGATCTCACGCTTTACCGGCGGCAAGGGCCAGGCGGATACCCTGAAGCGTATCGAGGAAGGTCGCGCCGATATCGTCATCGGCACACACAAGCTGCTGTCCAAGTCGATGAAGCTCCCCAACATGGGCCTGCTGATCATCGACGAGGAGCATCGCTTCGGGGTGGCCCAGAAGGAACGCCTCAAGAGCCTGCGCGCCGAGGTGGACATCCTGACGCTGACCGCCACCCCTATCCCACGCACATTGAACATGGCAATGAGCGGCATCCGCGACCTGTCGATCATCGCCACCCCGCCGGCCCGACGGCTGTCGGTAAAGACCTTCGTCCAGCAACGCAACGAACCCGTGATCAAGGAGGCGATCCTGCGCGAGATCCTGCGCGGCGGCCAGGTGTACTTCCTGCACAACGAGGTCAAGACCATCGAACCCGCGGCCCGCAAGATTACGGAACTGGTGCCAGAGGCCCGGGTCGGCATCGCTCATGGGCAGTTGCCAGAGCGTTCGCTGGAGCGGGTGATGTCGGATTTCTACCATAAACGTTTCAACGTGCTGGTCTGCTCGACGATCATTGAAACCGGCATCGACGTCCCCAGCGCCAACACCATTCTCATCGAGCGTGCCGACAAGTTCGGCCTGGCCCAGCTCCACCAGTTGCGGGGACGCGTCGGACGCAGCCACCACCAGGCCTATGCCTACCTGCTTACACCGCCACCCAAGGCCATCACCAAGGATGCCATCAAGCGCCTGGAGGCCATCGGCCAGGCCGAGGATCTGGGCGCCGGCTTCACTCTGGCCAGCCATGACATGGAAATACGCGGGGCTGGCGAGCTGCTGGGGGACGAGCAGAGCGGCCAGATGGAAACTATCGGCTACAGCCTTTACATGCAGATGCTCGATCGCGCCGTGAAGGCAATCCGCGCCGGCAAGACGCCCAACATCGAGGCGCCACTGGACGAGGGCGTGGAAGTCAGTCTCAACCTGCCGGCACTGATTCCCGACGACTACCTGCATGATGTACAGCAACGCCTGATCATGTACAAGCGCATCAGCAATGCTGCCGACGAAGCGGAACTCAAGGAACTGCAGGTGGAGATGATCGATCGCTTCGGCCTGCTGCCCGCCCCGGTCAAGACCCTGTTCCGCCAGACCCGTCTGCGCCAGCGTGCCGAGCGCCTGGGCATCGTGCGCCTCGAGGCAGGGCCCGAGCGCGGCCGGGTGATCTTCGGCGCCAACCCGGCCGTGGACCCCATGACCCTGGTCAACCTGATCCAGCGCGACCCCAGGCACTACAGGCTGGAAGGCGCCGAGATACTGCGTTTCGAGGCCAGCATGGAGGGTGAGGACGCCCGCTTCCAAGAGGTGGAAGGCCTGCTCGACACCCTCAATCGCAAGGCCCAGGCGGCGTGAGTCGACCGCTGCAAATTATCGCTTGCAGGCATTGTGTCCCGGGGCGATACACAGGAATATACTCGATCTTCCGGCACCCCGCCGGTTACGAGGATTGAATAGGTCGCGTCTGATGCGAGTTAAGCAAGCAAGCATGCTTTGGTTGGCTGTGGGACTGCTGGCGATGCCGCCATTGCTCATGGCCCAGGAACCGACTCTGCCCGAGGCCGTCGAGGCACAGGCCCCGCTGCCGACGGGACACTATCGGCTGCCCGAAAAAGGCGACGTGGTTGGCGAGATTCAGGTCATCAAGGCCTCGCATGAAGATACGCTTTTCTCCATCGGGCATCGCCATGGCATCGGTTACGAGGAAATCCGCCGGGCCAATCCCGACGTCAGCCTCTGGATCCCTGGCGAAGGGACCGAGGTGGTGATCCCGTCGCGCTTCATCCTGCCGCCCGGCCCCCGGGAAGGGATCGTCGTCAACGTTGCCGAGATGCGCCTTTACTATTACCCCAAGGTGGTGAAAGGCGAGGCTCGAATGGTCGAGACCTATCCGGTCAGTGTCGGGCGCATGGACTGGAAGACGCCGCTGGGCGAAACGCGGGTTACCGCCAAGGCCAAGGACCCCGCCTGGTATCCGCCCGCTTCGATCATCAAGGAACATGCCGAACAGGGCGACATGTTGCCAAGCGTCGTGCCACCTGGCCCGGACAATCCCCTCGGCCCGTTCGCCATGCGACTGGGTATCCCTGGCTACCTGATCCACGGGACCAACAAGCCGCTGGGTGTCGGCATGCGTGTTACCCATGGCTGCATTCGTATGCTGAACGAGGATATCGCGCGACTGTTTCCCCGGGTGCCGGTCGACACGCAGGTACGCCTGATCAATGAGCCCTTCAAGCTAGGCTGGACGGAAGGGGGTACCCTCTTCGTTCAGTCGTATCCATCGATGGAAGAATCAGGGGATACGCCCGTCAGTCGTATCACCAAGGCCCTGGATGCCGTCACGAAGGAAGTCAGGGGCAAGGAGTATCCCGTCGACTACGCCAAGCTGCGTGGCGAAGTCGAACGCCCCAGCGGGTCTCCCGAGTCGCTGCTGCTGGTTCGGGCACCGATCGATATTCCCGCTGTCGAGAAGCCAGCCTCTCTCTACGACTGGCTGGAGCTGCATGAAGCCCTATACAGCCAGCTGGAAACGTCGGTCGCTAAAGACGACGCCTGAGGCCGTATCGCGGTTGCCGAGAAGGCGTTCCACTTGACGCTGGTGATGCTGAAACGAAGAAAGCCCTGCCTAGGCAGGGCTTTCTCATCGAAAGCGTTGACGGCATCCTCACGGATGCCGTTGGCATTCGATTACTTGCGCATGGAACGCTCGAACATGCGATCCATTTCCTGACGGTTCTGCTGTGCGAGCTGCAGAGCCTGCTGGGCAGTACGCTGGGCCTGCTGTGCAGTGGTCAGCGCTTCACGAGCCATGCTGCGGGTCTCGTTGGCTTCCTGCTGCGCCTGGCTCATCTGGCCGCTCTGCTCTTCGCTGGCCTGAGATGCACAGCCAGCCATGACACCCATGGCCAGAGTTGCGGCGGCGAGCTTGAGCATGGTGCTGGTTTTTTTCATGCGGTTCTCCTTGAGTCTTCCTTGGTTGACTTACATTTCCTGCACAGGCAGGCCTGTTGCTACTTGCTGCTAGTAACCTAGCGGATGATTACCTTTGTGCCAAGCCGTACTAGTGTCGCCAGCTTTTCGATTTGGTCATTGGTGACTGCCACGCAGCCATCGGTCCAATGATATCGCTGGTGAACACTCGGATCGGCTTCACCGAGACCATGTATCCCGATGCTACCGCCCAACACGGTGTCCTGAGGTGGAGCACCGTGCCGACGATAATACGTAAGATAATCATAGAACTCGGGTTCACTCAACATGCCTGACTCGTGAGCTTCGCGAGCATGGGCGAGCGTAGGATAATCGAGACCCAGGAAGATATGGAAGCGGCTATCTTCATTGATCCAATTTATTTTGAATTCCCCGGTCGGAGTCGCACGACTGCCACTCAAACGCAGGCGCTTGGCGCCTCCGCGCCCCAGCGATACGGGGGAGAAGCGTTCGATTTCCTGGTTCCCACGATAGACATGCAGGGTCGACGTCCTGTCGTCCACCAGCAGCCACACCTCCCGCGACTCCTCGGCGGCATGCAGACCGGAAGCCATCAGTGCCAAGCACAAACCCAACGATAACGCGTATAACAGTTTCTGCCTCATCGATAACGACACCTTCCGGTCACGGGACATCTCGACCGGCAACATTTTCCGATATTCAGGCGTCCTGAGCCATGCCCCGTGGCAAAATTTTTCATGATTCTGCCTCAACAATTGGCAAGTTGCACGCCAGATGACCAAGCTGATTGCAGGGAATGGATCGGCAAACGCTTTCGATAACAGGCCTGTCGGTGCAATACAAACCAAGATGACACAGCGACACCAGCGCAACGTCATGTCAACGACACTCGATGAAATCACTCTTTTGGCCATGCCGAAAGAGGACTACATGAACCAGCAACAACGAGCCTTTTTCGAGGCATACCTGCAGCGGCTTCGCAACGAGACGCGGCTGCGCCTGACCGAGGCACGTGAAGGCATCGAAGGGTGCCGCTGCTGGGGAGACGCCATGGACCGTGCCGTGGCAGAAGGCAACCAGACATTTCTGCTCAAGCAAGCCGAACGTGACACCATGAGGCTTGGCCGTATCGAGGCCGCCCTGGAGCGCTTGCGCCACGACGAGTATGGCTATTGCCTGGAAAGCGGCGAGGCCATCGGACTCGAGCGGCTCTTGCTCGACCCCGCGGCGAAATACACCCGGGCAGTGCAGTCGCGCCACGAACGCACGCGCCATTGACCATTCAGGCGGCCTGTTCGATGGCCCGGATAAGCTGCGCCTTGCTCATGTTACTGCGCCCCGGGATGTCGAGTGCCTGAGCTCGCTCGTAGAGTTCATGACGGGACAACCCAGCCAGGTCATCATGACCCTGCTTGCTCTTGCCGTGACTGCCACGCTTTTTTCCTGCGCTGGGCGCGGCCTTGCGCGACTTGTCACCGGCCGATTTGCGATGGCGCGACGCTGGCGTTTCAGTGGGCGGCTGCCCCTGCTCCAGGCTCTGCTTGAGAACTTGCATCAGGTCGATCACTTCACCGCCCTGCTCGGCTTCCGCTTCCTCCTCGGCGTCGATGTCGATGACTCCTTCGCCCTTGTCGAGCTTTTCGTTGACCCGATCCATGATCTTACGACTGTGCCAATCCTCCAGCGCACTTCGTTCCAGTTTGTCGGTCGCCAGCGAGGCAATGGCTTTCTCGATATCCTCGACTTGCTGGCTGTCCGCGCGCTGCAGCTCGGGCAGTCCGACGCTCTCAGGCTTGCGGACCTCCTCGTGAAAACGCATCGTCTCGGCCCGTAGAATCCCCTTCTCGGCCAGTATCGCCACCAAGTACTCCTTACCACGCATCACGAAGGTAGCAATGCCGGCCCGCCGCGATTCCTCCATGCTCTTGGCAAGCAGCCGGTAGGCCTTGGTAATGCCCTTGTCGGGGGTCAGGAAATAGGCACGCTCGAAATACATGGGGTCGATGTTGTCCAGGTCGACAAAGCGCTTGAGATCGATTTCCTGGGACTTCTCGGGCGCCAGGGCATCAAGCTCCTCATCCTCGATGACGATGTAATCGCCCTTCTCGACTTCATAGCCCCGTACCAGCTCGTCGCTGCGCAGCGGTCGGCCCTCTTTCTCGCAGAAATAACGACGCGCCAGCGGGGTGCCGTCGCTGTCGATCATGCGTAGCGACACCGGCCGGGAACGGTTGGCTGGATACAATCCCACGGGCAGACTGACCAGGCCGAACGTGATGGTGCCCGACCAGAACGGGCGCGGCCCGCTGACACGAGCCTTCTGCTGCTCCTCGCTTTCCCGCTGCTTTCTAGGCACGCTTGCGTCCTCCCTTCAGGCTGGCCTCCAAGGCCGTCGTCACGTCATCGGAGGGCTCGGGACGACGAATCGGGGTTACCTTGACACTTTCGCCGCGCTGCTTGGCCTCGATCAGCGCCATGACGCGCTCACGGTATTCATCATGATACTGCTCGGGTTCGAAGGGCGCCTCGAGCATGCCAATGAGTTGCTGAGCCATGTCCAGCTCCTTGGCGTCGAGGCGCGTCCCGCCGGGCGGATTCAGGGTATCGAGCGATACCACTTCCTCGTCGTGGCGCAGAGAGATGAGCATGGGATAACCCTGATGCAGACGCAGGGCACCGATGTAAGCCTTCTTGCGCATGACCCAGCGCGCCAAGCCCTCGCGCCCGTTACGCTGCAACGCCTCGATCAGCGCAAAATATGCATCTTCGTTGCCATCCGGCCCCAGATAGTACGGTCGGCTGTACCAGCGATGATCGATTTCCTCGGGCGGCAGGAAACTGATCACCTCGATATCACGGGTCTGTTCGGGCTCGAGCTCCTCGAGTTCAGCGTGCTCCAGGCACACCAGGCGTCCTTCGTCGGTGCGGTAGGCACGCCGGGCTTCGCTGAACGGTACGGCCTCATCGGTCTGTGGATTGACCATCGCCTGCTTGACGGGAGAACGGTCCTTGCCGTGCAGCAGGCGAAAGTGCACGCTGCGATCCTGCACAGCGGAATAGAGCTTGACCGGCACGCGTACCTCGCCGAAGCGCACCACTCCTTTCCACATCGCTCTGGCAGCCATTGTCCTCTCCTCGTCTAGCCGGCATCTTCACCATTCGTCCCGCCATCCTGGGCATGGCATTCCGGGCAGATCACCTGACGCGTCTCATGCAGCTCTACCACACAGATCGGGCACACAGGACTGTCGCAGTGGAAACAGTGATAGCCCGCCTCATAATGAAACGTACGATGGCATGACTGGCACGTCTCGGCGCCGGACTCCAGCCACCAGGGTGGCTCGGCATCGTCGTGGCTCACGGCATTCTCCTTGAGTTCATCGAACAAGCCCCACGGCACGCAGCAGTTCCGTCTCGAGCGGGCGCGCGGCATCCTCGTAGCCGGCCCAAGGATCCCCGCGCAGTGCCGCAAGGCGTCGCTTCAGGTTCTCGGTCGTATAGCGGTCGGAACGCAGTGCTGCATTGAGTTCATCCCAGCGCACGGGAACGCAGACCGGCGCATCTTCCCTCGCCCGCACGGAATAGGAGGCGACCGCCGTGGCACCGCGGCCGTTGCGCAGGTAATCGATGAAAATTCGCCCCTCGCGCTTGCTCTTGGCCATGTTGACCGTCAGGCGCCTTGGGTCGGCCTGGGCATGCTGCTGGGCAACCGCCTTGGTAAAAGCCTTGGCATCGTCCCAGGTCGCGCTTGGCACGATCGGCACGACGACATGCAGCCCCTTGCCGCCGGTAGTACGCACGAACGCCCCCAGGCCGAGCGACGCCAGGCGCTCGCGCAGGGTACCAGCGACACGCAGGATTTCCTGCCAGGCCACGCCCGGTGCCGGGTCGAGATCGAACACCAGGTTGTCGGGGCGCTCGACGTCCTCGATACGGCTACCCCATGGATGGATCTCCAATGCCCCGGCCTGGACCAATGCCACCAGATCGCTGGCGCTCTCTATATACAGGTATTCCGAGGTTCCTGACGCCTCTGCGATGTCGATGCGCGGCACGCTGGCAGGAATGGCGACCCGCGGATGCTTCTGGAAGAAACATTCACTGGTGCGCCCTTGCGGGCATCGCACCAGCGACAGCGGTCGCCGGGCAAGGCGAGGCAGAATCCAGTCCTGGATCGCTTCGTAGAACTGCGCCAGGTCGCGCTTGGTCAGCCCTTGTTCGGGAAAGAGGATACGGTCCGGGTGCGTCAGGCGTACGCCAAGCAACCGGCTTTCATCGCCACGCGCCCTGGCCGGGCTTGCCTTGGGTGCGGATGGCTCAACATCCTCTGACGGGGGCGTCGATCGTGTCTTGTCAGGACTCACGCGGATTTCCTCCGGATTACGGTCCTCGCGCAGCCCCCGAAAGGCGGGATGACGCAACAGACCATCCCGCGTACGCTCGGTGAATTCCACCTCGATCACCATTTCCGGTCGAACCCAATGCACGCGGCGCACATCGGGAACCGGCCCATTGAAGGGGGATGTCGCTGCTTCCTGGGCCTCAAGGCGCTGGCTGAGCGTATCGAGCAGGCGGGCATTGAAGCCGGTGCCGACCCGCCCGGCATACGCCAACCGCCCATCGTCATCGAAGGCGCCCATCAGCAGCCCCCCGAAGCCGCTGCGCGAACCACTGGGGTCGGTATAGCCACCCACCACGAATTCCTCGTGGTTGGCGCACTTGGTCTTCATCCAATCCTTGCTGCGAGTGCTCTGGTAACGACTCTCGGCGCGCTTGCTGATGATGCCCTCGAGCCCCATGCGACAGGCCTGGTCGAAGAACGCTGTACCCTGAGATTCAATATGATCGGCATAACGTACGCTGTTGTGCCCTTTCAGGCCGAGCGACGCCAATAGCTGGGACAGCAGCCGCTTGCGATCGACGAGGACGGCCTCGCGCAGGTCATGGTTATTCAGGTAGAGCAGATCGAAGGCTTGGTAGACCAGGCCCGCGGTGCGTCCCGTGCTCAATGCCTCCTGCAACCGACGGAAACTGCTGATGCCATCCTGGCCCAGCGAGACCACCTCGCCATCGAATAGCGCACTGTCCACGGGCAACTGAGCGATGACCCGGGCCAGTTCGGGAAAGCGGTGAGTCCAGTCCTTGTTATTGCGCGTGATCAGGCGCACCTCACCCTTTTCCAGGCGCGCCAGCACCCGGTAACCGTCAAACTTGATCTCGTGAATCCAGTCCTCACCTTCCGGGGCCTGACGCACCAGCGTGGCAAGCTGGGGGGAGGCTTCGCGAGACATGGCTTGCCGTCGGGCACCCGGGAGGTCACTGGGATCGGGTAACGGCGGCGCTTCGCTGACGGCGCCTTCCCGGGTCCACAGCGTGTCGCGATCTTCGGCAATCTCGCGCATGGTTCGCCCGGTGGCGACACTGCGGTCACCGTCGGACGGCGGCGTCATCGACGCCTTTTCGCCACCGTGACCATCGCGGCGCTTGATCAACAACCAGTTGCGATCGCTTTTCTCGCGCCGCCCCGTCATGCGAGTCAGCGTCCAGGCCCCGTGCAGCTTTTCGCCCACGAGTTCGAAATCGATACGATCCTTGCCCGGCTTGCCCGTCGTTGCCCAGCGCCCCCGATCCCACAGCATCGAGGTGCCGCCGCCATAGGAGGCCTCGGGAATCACCCCTTCGAAGTCGGCATATTCCAGTGGGTGATCTTCCACTTCGACGGCCAGACGCTTCTCACCCGCCTCAAGGCTCGGCCCCTTGGGCAGCGCCCAACTCCTCAGCACCCCATCCTGTTCGAGTCGCAGATCGAAATGGTCATGACTGGCAGCATGCTTGTGCACGACAAACAGGTGCCCGCTTTCTCCCGCTTGACCATGCGGGACGCCGCCGGCCGGTTCGGTCGTGCGCCGAAAATCGCGCTTGCGTCGGTACTCCTCTAGCTTGGCCATTGCCCTCGTCCTTGAAGCTGCCCATCACCACCCCGAACCCCGGAAGCAGGATGCGTTACTCCGCGCTGCTGCGTCGTTGGCTTTAAGCCTAGTCAAGCGGTGTCCGCGCGCCAACCGGCGCCTGTTGCCTGAAACGCAAGACGCCCGCCGACAGTGCCGGCGGGCGTCTTGCGGGTAGCCTATTCGATAAATCGAAAATCGCTTCCCACTCAGGCGATGTGGCGATAGGCGAGATTTGGCGACTGACTCTGCGCCTCCTCGAGAATGCGAATCTGGGCCTGTTTCTGATGTATGAAGCCGGCCAGCAGCTTGTACAACTGCGGCAAGGCATTGGCGTCCGCCAACTGGCGGTAGAACGCCAGCGAACGATGCTCGTCGATTACGGTACGGGTCAGCAACTGTGCCGCCATACGCTCGTCGACGATGAAGAAGTGGCGCGCCTTCGCAAGCGGCTCCTCTGTCGCCAGACTGCACGGAGAGCCACAGAGATCCAGGCGCTCGGCGGCACGCGCCAGGGCATCGAGACGCTGCTCGCACTCCTCGGCAAGCATCTGCAACAAGCGATGGGTGACCGCATCGAACGGCTGGAAGCGCAACGCGAGCATCCTATAACGCTGCTTTTCCCGGCGTTCATGAGCATAGGCTGCGACAAGCAACTCTTCGGGAAGAAGGCTGGTCGTCGTCGTCATGTTCTGGATGCGCTGCATTGGGGTCTCCGTGATGGCACACCTGCCCGGACTATCCGGCGGCACGACGCCTTGTCTTCCGATTGTCGGTCCTAAGGCGCGATGGCGCGCACTGTACAGCCTATGTCATGACAAAACTTTGACGATCGTCACTTTGGGACCCGCTTCACTCCCAAAGACCAATCACGCCATACCAAAGGCCGAGGCGATATCCGCATTGTCCAAACTCGTCCATACTCTAGGCAAACCGCACTATGGTGGAGGTGAGCATGACGACTCCGCGCCCCGTGTTGCGATTTGCCCGCCAGCACGATCTGCACAACCAGACCTGCCGGCTGAGTTCGCTTTGCCTGCCGTTCTCCCTCTCCTCGGAGACGCTCGACAGGTTTGGCGTGGTTGCCAGGCGTACCGCTCCACTGCGCAAGCGCGATGCCCTCTATGTTCAGGGCATGCCGTTCAATAGCCTGTACGTGATCCATTCCGGCAGCTTGAAACAGGTCACCACGACCGAAAACCAGGAGGAGTTGGTCACCAGCTTTTTCCTGCCCGGCGAAATCGTCGGCCTCGACGCCATTGGCGATCACCGTTATCCCGGCAATGCCATTGCGCTGGAAACCACCACACTGTTCGAGTTGCCCTTCGAGCGGCTGGAAGCACTCACATGCAGTAGCCCCGAATTGCACAACTACCTCTACCAGTGCATGAGCAAGGAACTGCAGAACGAGCGCCTGTTGATGCACTTGTTGCTGCGCAAGACCTCGGATGTGCGTCTGGCGACGTTCTTCGTAGCCATGTCATTGCGTTTCCGGCGCCGCGGTTATTCCCCTTATTGCTTCAATCTGGCCATGTCACGTGGCGACATCGGCAGCTATCTGGGCCTGGCGGTGGAAACGGTCAGTCGCCTGCTAGGACGCTTTCAACAGCAAGGCCTGATTACTTCACGCGGCCGAGAGTTTCACATTCACGACCTGGAAGCCCTGACACGCCTGGCCGACAGCAACGGACGCTGTTGACCTCGACCAAACCGCTCCGGGACTCGTCGTGGAAGCCCCCTTGCGTCTATCGCTACAATGCGGAGCAGTCACAGTACCCACTACATCATTGCAAGGAGCGCAGCTATCAATGCCATCACCGCTGGAACCCTTCGGACTGTCGCTCAACTCCCGGCTGCCATTACGTTATGCCGTCTACCTGCTTAGCCTGCTCGGCCTGGCTGCCTCGCTGGTCGCCATGCTCTTCGAGGCAACCTGGGGCTGGGCGGCACTGCTGTTCGGAGTGTTGGCGGCGCTTGGCACCTACGATCGACACCAACGCCGGCACACGGTCAGCCGCAACTATCCAATCCTGGCGCATTTCCGTTATTTTCTGGAGTCGATCGGTCCCGAAATCCGCCAGTATTTCATCCAGTCGGATACCGAACAGACACCCTACTCACGGGAGCAGCGTTCGCTGGTTTACCAGCGTGCCAAGAACGTGTTGGACAAGAAGGCATTCGGTTCGGTACAGGACATGTACGCCGAGGGTTACGAATGGATCAGCCCGTCGCTGAAACCGACCCGGATCGAGTCCCACGACTTTCGCATTACCATCGGGCAGGGGTGCGCCAAGCCCTACTCGGCGAGTATTTTCAATATCTCGGCGATGAGCTTCGGCTCGCTGTCCTCCAACGCCATTATCGCCCTGAACGCCGGCGCCAGGCTGGGCAGCTTCTACCATGACACTGGCGAAGGAGCGATCTCGCCCTACCACCGCCAGGGAGGCGACCTGGTCTGGGAGATCGGCTCGGGCTATTTCGGTTGCCGCAACGAGGACGGTACCTTCAGTGAGGAGCGCTTTGTCGAAGGGGCAACACTCGAGCAGGTCAAGATGATCGAGATCAAGCTCAGCCAGGGTGCCAAACCCGGGCATGGCGGCATTCTGCCGGCGGCCAAGGTAACGTCCGAGATCGCGGCGACACGCGGCGTGCCGGTCGGCCAGGATGTCATTTCGCCCTATGCCCATTCGGCCTTCACGACGCCGCTGGAGATGATGGATTTCATCGCGCGCCTGCGCGAGCTTTCCGGCGGCAAGCCAGTCGGTATCAAGCTGACCATCGGCCATCCGTGGGAATGGTTCGGCCTGGTCAAGGCCATGCTGGAGACAGGCACGCGCCCCGACTTCATCGTCGTCGACGGTGGCGAGGGCGGTACCGGCGCGGCACCGCTGGAATTCATCAACCGGCTCGGGATGCCGCTGACCGAAGCCCTGTTATTGGTACACAACACGCTGGTCGGTGCCGGACTGCGCGACAAGATCCATGTCGGTGCCGCCGGCAAGATCGTTTCCGCCTTCGATATTGCCCGCACCATTGCTCTGGGCGCAGACTGGTGCAATGCTGCACGCGGTTACATGTTCGCGCTGGGCTGCATCCAGGCCATGGCCTGCCACACCGACCGCTGCCCCAGCGGAGTCGCGACACAGGACAAGCGCCGAGGCAAGAAGCTCGACGTGCCCGACAAGACCCAGCGGGTCTTTCATTTTCATGACAATACGTTGAAGGCCCTGGCCGAGATGCTGGCCGCCGCAGGCCTGAAGGACACCAGCGAACTGGGGCCGGAGCATGTGCTGCGGCGTGTCTCGAAGAACGAGATTCGCTCGTTCGCGTCACTTTTCCCGTTTCTCGAACCCGACGAACTGCTCCACGGCACACCCGAGCATGCCGTGTTTCGCGACTACTGGCAGGCGGCCCGCTCGGATAGCTTTCATCCACCAGTGCCAGTGCAGGAATTGCGCGCTACCAAGCTCCGCTAGTCGAGACGCGCCAAGGCCAACGACAAGGCCCTGGCAACCGCATGTTGCCAGGGCCACCACTTCCTGAACCGGACCGCACTCAGGCAGCCATCAGTTCCTTCTTGCGTGCCAGCATCTGCTCGCCAAGTTCTTCCAGTTCGCGCTCCGACATGGTCTTGCGCGCCTGTTCGAACATCTCGTCTTCTTCCTCATCGGCGTGATGTTCCAGCAGTTCCTTGAGCACCTTCGCCCTGCCGGAAAATTCGGTGCCCGTCGGGTCGGCCTTCTTGAGATCCGGCATCACCAGGTCTTCAACGGCCCGGTGCTCTTCGTGAGCCTCATGGTACATTCTGTCGTTCTGCTTGCCGCTGGCCTTCTTGAAAGCGGGATAGAAGATCTCTTCTTCGATCTTGGTGTGAACCATCACTTCCTTTTCGATTCTGGCCAGCAGTTCGGGACGTTTTTTCTCCGCGCGCTCCGTGGTATTGACCAGTTGGCTGAGCAGGTCACGCACCTTGTCATGGTCTTCCTTGAGCAGTTCGAGGGCATTCATCGTGAGGAGCTCTCCTTGCTATCGTCATCGGTCGTATCAACGACTGCATGGTGGTGGCCAGATGCCTGTGTGCAGCTTGCCCCATCCATGCAGCGCTTGGCTTGCCACTTCAACGTAGCCCCATGCTGGAAGGTGTCAAACCGCTTGCCACCGATTGCCCGTTGCGATAACGCTATCGCCACGAGGCTTTCGAGATCAGGCCAAGGCCTTCTCGATCAGCCGTTTCTCTGCATCCGGCAGGGCAATCGTCATTGCCAGCTCGTGACCGCGCGGCGACATTTTCTTCCACGTCTTCTGCACGATGCGTATCAACTTGTCCTCGTCGTGCTCCTTCGCGAAGTCGCTCAGGTAGTATTCGAGAAATACCAGGCACGCCGTGTCTTCCAGGGCCTGGGTATGCGGGTCGCGCCGCAGCCCTTCCTTGCGGATCCAGCGTGCGACCTGTTCACAATCCTGCTCATCGTAGCCGGCGTCTTGCAGCACGGCGGCCGCCTGTTCGGCCTGGCGCCGCCCCAAATCGCGTCGCCACGTCAGGTAGCCCGGCCGATCGCGCGGGTAGTCATCGCGAGGAATCGTCCAGCGCTGGAGATGCTGCGCCCGAATCGCCAACCGCAATGTTTCCGGTGCTTCCGGCGCGACACGCTCGAGCCAGGCGCTCATGCGCTGGGCATACAGCAGTTCATGAGGCATGGCCCTGCCATCGACCTGCTCGATCCTCGGGTCTGCTTCATGCAGGGCATCGAGTCGCTGGAGGGCGTCATTGAAACGCTCGTTGTCACCGCTCACGTTTGGATTTTCCTCCGCTGCCTTCTAAGTTAAAGGGCTATCGTTGCGATTGCCGCGAAAGCCATCCAGTCTGGCCGCAAGGAGCGCGGCCAAGCGAGTTACATAGGTAAGGAGGCCCTATGATCGGTAGCACCCTGGTGGGTATCCTCGGTGTCTTGCTGGTCATCGTGATCAATTACGATGCCATCATGACCACCTTTTCCGCCTCGCGCGCCGGCCCGCTCACCAACCGCCTGGTATCGCTGGCCTGGGACTTGCTGCTGCGCGTCCATCAGCGAAGCAGACGCCATCGATTGCTTAATGCTGCCGGCCCCTGGGCGGCCTTCTCGTTGGTACTTTTTTGGCTGGCCATCGCCTGGCTGGGCTGGCTACTACTGTTTTGCGCCTCTCACGATGCCGTGGTCAATGCCACCACCAAGGAACCCGCCAGCTTCATCGAGCGCGCTTACTTCACTGGCTATACCATTACCACCTTGGGTTACGGCGATTTCGTCCCTAACGACGACGACTGGCGCCTGCCGGCGTTTCTGGCAGCCGGCAATGGTTTCTTCCTGTTCACGCTGACACTGACGTATCTGCTTAACGTGGTTTCCGCAGTCACGCAAAAGCGGCAACTGGCCCTGACAATCAGTGCAATGGGCCAATCCCCCTACCAAATTCTTGAGGGTACGGCCGATGAAGGTCGCTACGAAAACCTGAGTTCACAGCTACAGCAGCTTAACCAGTCCATCAATACCGTGGGGCAGCAGCATCTTGCCTTTCCTATCCTGCACTATTTTCATAGCGGCGATAAAGATTCGCATGACAATGTCCTGCCTCTCTCATTGACGCGGCTCTATCAGGCACTGGCCATTGTCCGCCTTGCCTGCCCCGACCTGTCGGCCAAGACCCGAGCCGAGCTGAACACGACCCAGCGAGTGCTCGAGCAGTTTCTCGACACGCTGAGCAGCGCCTTCATTCACCCGGTACAAGGCAGGCCGGCAATACCCGACATGCAAGCTTACGCAGGTCTAGCGGGTATCGATGCAACGCCCGAAGAAATACAGGGATTGCTGGCATCAAGGCAATGACAGAAGCAACTCGCCGCCTATATCCGCAAAGATGGCTGGCAGTGGGAGGATGTCTGGTATCCCCCCGGGATGCCCCCTGACCAACAATGAAAAAAGGCACCCGTAGGTGCCTTTCCTGAATCGCCTTGGGTCGCTCCGGCTCAGGTATCGACCGGCTTGAGCGGATTCCAGTCCGAGCGGTTGGCCAGGAATTCCGGACGAGGCTTGTTGCCGCAGTACGGATCATGCAGCGTGTTCTCGACACTGTTGTAGACGAAGAACAGGTTACTGCGCGGCCAGCAGGACATGTTGATGTTCGAGCCGTGCATGGTGTTGCACTCGAACATGACCAGCGACCCTGCGGGCCCCTTGGGCGCCTCGATCTCACCTTCGAGCATCAGCTTGCGCAAGCTGTTGTCATCGGGCACACCGACGTCCTGGCTCTTCAACGACTCCTTGTAATTATCCTGCGGCGTACGCCCCACACACGGGACGAAATAGTTGTGCGAGCCGGGAATCAGCATCAGCGGGCCGTTGAACTCGCCATTATCGGTCAGGATGATCGAGCAGCTCAGCGAACGCATGCGTGGCATGCCGTCCTCGCTGTGCCAGGTCTCGAAATCGGAATGCCAGTCGAAGCCCTTGCCCTTGAAGCCGGGCTTGTAGTTGATACGCGACTGGTGGATGTACACATCGCTGCCAAGCAATTGCTGAACCATGGCCAGCAGGCGTGGATCGCGGGTCAGTCGGCTGAAGCGTTCGGAAACTTCATGAATGCCAAAGATCGAGCGAATTTCCTGACGCCCCGGCTCGAGAACGGTCCCTTCGGACAGCTTGAGATCTTCGTCATCCTCATAATCACGGAGCTCCTGGATGAAAGCTTCCATCTCCGCCTTGTCGAAGAACCCTTCGAATGATAGAAAGCCTTTGCGCTCGAACTCGTCGACCTCTTCCTTGCTCAAGGGACCATTCGTGCGCTCTGCGCCTTCGCTGTGAACCACCGGATCGATGCGTTCAAACATTCCCAGTTTGCGTTCCAGGCGCGTGGGAAACAGATCCTGTGTTTCTTTCATGCAAACTCCTCCATTAGTCTGCGATACATCTCCAAGCTACCCCAAGGTAGCGGCCATACCTCCCCGTCGCAATGCCGCTCCGTTACGGTTTGTATCTTTACTGCCTTTGCACGCTTTCAGGGCGACACCGTCCTGTTCGCCACCTCGGCGCGCGGATCACGCGGATAGAAGCGCTCGGGCAACCGTTCGATATGCGAGAACGTGCGGGTATCCTTGTACGGCATTTTCATGTAGCCGGAGACCCCCAGACCGCGAATGAGCGGCACGGCAGCGAGCATGGCTTGCAGGCTGGCCTGGAATTCCGGCTCGCGGGAGGGATCGAGCAGGCGATAGTAGCTGTGGATCTTGAGGTGGGTGGACAAGGCCTCGAAGATGATCAGTCCGGTGTGATGAATGCCGTTGAGCGTTTCCAGGCTGCGCATGATCTCGTCAGGCAACTGCAGGAATTCCTCGGGATCGGGCCCATCCTCGAAGTAGGAATGCACGCGGGTACGATCCTCGAGATCCGGGGCAGCGCTGACCTCGTAGGGAATCGCCATGCCGGGGTCGGGCACGAATGGTGCTTCCGGCGACTCGCGGTCGATGTGCAGGGTGTCGCGGGCATTGAACAGGCAGCTCTTGAACACGCCGCGACGATAGATTGCCCGCGCCAGGTTGACCATGTTGTTGACCGCCGCCACGAACGCCGCCTTGAGCGCCATGTCATGGAGGTTGAGTACCGTATCGATGTAGACGCCATCACTTTCCCAGCGTACCGCCAGCCCGCCGACCACCGGGTACTTGCCCAGTCGACTGACCGCCACGAGGAAGGCCTTTTCGGTCTCTCCCATGCCTTGCATGAAATTCTTGTAGTAACGGTCGAGCTGTACGTCATTGACGGCACGCAGGGTATCCGGCCCGCCTTCCTCGCGCAGGAACGACTTGCGTGAACTGTAGACGACGGTATCGATCTCCCGGCGGCTGGGCCGGACCCAGACCGGCACCATCGGCGCCTCTGGTTTTTCGTCGAGTTCGATCATCACCGTGCGCGCCATGCGCGGCATATGATCGAGAAAATAGTCGCCGGCCCGGGTCCGCACCGCCGGATCCGGGTCGAGCATGGTGTCCAAGACGCGCGCGAACTCCACCGGCAAGCCCAGTGCCGTGGCGGGAATCGCCCGATGACCGAAGCGGCACGACTGTGCCGAGGCCAACGCGTAGAGCGTGCCGGCCACCCCCTGCTCGTCGAAACGCGGCGACGACAGATGCCCATTGAGTTGCTCCTCACCGATGAAGTAGACATCACCGAGACGCGCATTGGTCTGCTGCAGGTCGTCGGACATCAGCTCCATGACGTTGGCCGAGACGAACTGCTGGTTGGCATCGAGTTGGGCGAACACCGACGATCCCCAGTCGATCAGGGCCACGCGCTCGGCATGCGGATCGTAGACCAGATTGGATGGCTTGATGTCGCCGTGCACGATGGGCTTGCCAGCCGGACCGGCCTCGCGGCGCAGGCTGCGCAGGATATCGGCAAGCTGGGCAGCAATGCGCACGACCAGGCGTGGCGACAGGCGCCCATGACGCAGCGAGAACTCCTCGAGGTTGATCCCAGGAGCACGCTCCATGACCAGGATCGCCTGACGCCGCACTCGCTGGAAGGCGATCAGGCGAGGCACGCGAGGATGCTCGACCTGTTCGAGCATGAAGGCCTCTTCCTCGAGGCGGTCCTGGATCGGCTGCGGCAGGGTGATGCGCGTGAACTTGAAGACGTATTCGTCACCGAGCGCCGTGACGCCCCCGAACACGAAGCCGTAGGCCCCCTTGCCGATCAGTTCGATGTCACGATAGCCGAGCTGCTCGAGCTGCGAGCGACACAGCGCCACCCAGTCCCTGAGCTTGCGCGCATCGTCATGGCTGAGCAGGTAGATCGACTGCTCTTCGGGAATGTAGAACTGCTCGAGCTTCTCCTGACTCACGGCAACGCCTCTTGCGCCCGACCGACGTCAGGCCAGGTGTAACAGCATGTCCTGCGGTTCCTGCAGAAACCCCTTCCACAGGTTGCAGAAGCGCGCAATGGTGCCACCGTCGATAAGGCGATGGTCGCCCGCCCAGGTAATGGTCATGATCGACCGTGACACCACATTGCCTGCCATGTCGAAGCGCGGCAGCTGCTGAACCCGGCCCAGAGCGACGATAGCCACTTCCGGCGCGTTGATGATCGGCGCCGCATAGGTGCCCCCCAGCGCCCCGATATTGGAAATGCTGATGGTACCGTCGCGCAGGTCATCCTGGGCGACCCGGCCCTCGCGTGCCGCCGCGGTGAGCCGCTCGACTTCGCGGGCAATCTCCATGAGGCTCAACCGTTCGACCCGCTTGACGTTGGGCACGACCAGCCCGGACTTGCCGTCCACCGCCATACCCATGTTGCAGTGCGGCAGGTAGTGTATCTCGTCGCCTGCACCGCCCAGCCGGCTGTTGAGTACAGGGTACTCCTGAATCGCCAAGGCCATCGCTTTCATGATCAGCGGCATCAATGTCAGGCGAATACCCTCGCGCTCGGCGCGAGCCTTGAGCCGCTCACGCAGCGCCAGCAACTCGGTGACATCAATCTCGTCCCCATAATGGAAATGCGGAATGGTCGTGGCCGATTCGACCATGCGCCGGGCCATGACCGCCTGCATGCCACGCAGCGGCTCGACACGGACGTCGTCCGGAGCAGCACTGCGCTCCGGCATCGGCTGCGCGGGTTCCCGCTGGGCAACGACAGGCTCGGTCGGCGTCGCTTCGCCACCCTGCTTTTGCCAGGCCAGAATATCTTCCTTGAGCACACGCCCGTCCTTGCCGGAGCCGGGAATGTCCTCGAGTCGCACCCCGAGCTCGCGCACCAGACGGCGCACGGCGGGACTGGCGGGAATGCGTCCGCGAGCGCCCTGGCCACGCGCATTGTCGGCGGATGCCGCTAGTAGCCGGGATTCGGGCCGCGAAGCCACAGGCTCCGGTGACGACGAGGCAGTGCCTGGCTTAGGCTGCGCAGCCCGACCATGCGGGACGAAGGCGAACAGCGGTGCATGCACGCGGGCACTTTCCTGCTCGCGGTAATAGAGCCGCGTGACGCGCCCCGCTTCGGGTGCGGTGATCTCGACCAGCGCCTTGTCGGTCATTACATCGACCACCGGCTGGTCTTCCGCGATCTCGTCGCCCTCGCGGACCCGCCAGGTCACCACCTCGCACTCGACGATGCCCTCGCCGATGTCCGGCAGGATGAAATCCTCGCTGGCCTCGTCGCCACTGTCGCCCTGCGCAACCTGTAGCGCATCGCTCTCAAGATCATCTTTCGTATCGTGAGCGCTGGCCGCGGTGCGTGCTGCATCTGCATCATCCGCAGCACCCTGGGCCCCATCGCTCTCCTCCTCGACAGCGAACAGCGGTGCATGCACCTTGGCGGTCTCGCCTTCCTTGTAGTACAGCCGTGTCACACGGCCCCGGTGGGGTGCGGGAATTTCCACCAGCGCCTTGTCGGTCATGACCTCGGCAACCGGCTGGTCTTCCTCGATGATGTCACCCTCGCTGATCAGCCATTTGACCAGCTCGCACTCGACGATACCTTCGCCGATGTCCGGCAGTATGAAATCGCTCATGATTTGCTCCTGGAATCGTCCCGTGCTCAAAAGGCCATGCTCTGCTTGATCGCCTCGAAGACCTTGAGGTGATCCGGCATGTATTCCTTTTCCAACGTCAGCGGGAAAGGCGTGTCCAGGCCGGTCACTCGGGCGATGGGCGATTCCAGGTAGAGGAAGCAGCGCTCCTGTATTGTCGCGGCGATCTCGCCGGCGAAGCCCCCGGTCAAAGGCGCCTCGTGGGTGACGACCAGGCGCCCGGTCTTAAGCACCGAGTCGACCACGGTGTCAATGTCCCACGGCACGATGGTGCGCAGGTCGATGATCTCGCAGGAAACGCCTTCCTTCTCGGCAAGCTCGGCAGCCTTCTCGACCATCTCCATCTGCGCCCCCCAGGCCAGCAGGGTAATGTCGCCGCCTTCCTTGACGATCTCGGCCTGCCCGAGCGGCAACTGGTAGTCTTCTTCCGGCACCTCGCCGGTAGAGGCACGGTAGAGGCGCTTGGGCTCGAAGAACAGCACCGGGTTGGGGTCGCGAATCGCCGCCAGCAACAAGCCCTTGGCCTGGTGGGGGTTGCGTGGCACCGCAATCTTGAGCCCCGGGGTATGGGCGAAATAGGCCTCCGGCGATTGCGAGTGATAAAGCCCGCCGGAAATCCCGCCACCGTAGGGTGTGCGAATGGTCAGCCCACCGACATTGAACAGATCTCCCGAACGATAGCGGAACTTGGCCGACTCGTTGACGATCTGGTCGAAGGCCGGAAAGATGTAATCGGCGAACTGGATTTCGGCCACGGGTGTCGAGCCCTGGGCGGCCAGGCCGTTGGCAAAGCCGATGATGCCCTGCTCGACCAGCGGCGTGTTGAAGCAGCGCGCCCGACCGTATTTTTCCTGCAGGTGGCTGGTGGCGCGGAACACGCCCCCGAAAATGCCCACGTCCTCACCGAAGCAGATCACCTTGTCGTCCGCGGCCATGGCGATGTCGAGCGCATTATTGATGGCCTGCAACATGTTCATCTTAGGCATGTTCGCCACCTCCGCTGCCCTGGGTGTCTTCCTTCAGGCCTCTGGCCCCTCTCGGGTAGGCATCGGGATACTTGCGGATATGCTCCTTGAGCCTGTCGAGCTGTTCTGCCAGCAACGGGGGCACCTGATCGTAGACGTCGGTGACCAGGCTTTCCAACGGCGGCGGCGGGCGCTTCTCGGCACGCTTCATGGCCTCCAGCACCTCGCGCCGTAGGGTGTCCTGTTCGCGCTTCTCGTCTTCCTCGGCCCACCACCCCTGCTGCTCCAGCCAAAGGCGCATGCGCAGCACCGGATCCTTGTCGCGCCAGGCCTCCTCTTCCTTCTTGCTGCGATAGCCGGAAGGATCGTCCGACGATGAATGCGCCGCCAGGCGATAGGTCATGGCCTCGATCAGCACAGGCCGGTTGTTCTCCACCGCCCAGCAGCGTGCCTCGCGCGTCGCCTGGTAAACAGCGAGGATATCGTTGCCATCGACTCGCACGACTTTCATGTGGTACCCAAAGGCACGCGGCGCGATACCATCGGCGGAAAACTGCTCGTGGGCCGGTGTGGAAATCGCGTAGCCGTTGTTACGGCACAGGAAGATGACCGGTACCTGATGCACCGAGGCCATGTTCAGGGCTGCATGAAAGTCGCCCTCCGATGCCGCCCCTTCGCCGAACACGGTCAGTGTGCAGTGGCCGAGCCCGGACAACTTCTGGCCATAGGCGTAACCGGTGGCCTGCGGTATCTGGGTGGCCAGCGGCGACGAGATGGTCATGTAGTGCAGGTCTTTCGAGCCATAGTGCACCGGCATCTGGCGCCCCTTGCCATGATCGCGCTCGTTGCCGAACAACTGGTCCATGAACTCGTCGACGCCGAAGCCGCGATAGGCCAGTGCGCCCTGCTCGCGGTACTGGGCCATGATCATGTCTTCATCGTCCAGGGCTGCGGCGCTGCCGATGATGGTGGCTTCCTCGCCGGTGCACTGCATGTAGAAGCTCAGCCGCCCCTGACGCTGGGCGGCCAGCATGCGTTCGTCGAGCACGCGCGTGAACAGCATGGCGCGGTAGATGCGCAGCGCCTTGTCCTTGTCGAGCTCGGGCAGCTTGGCGTGCTTGTAGGGGGTACCGTCGCGCTTGAGCAACTTGAAGACGGGAATACGGAACTCGTCGCCGTTCATGAAGGCCAGCGAATGCACGACGGGTGCCGTTGTTGTTGTGGTCATGGTCCTCTTCCTCGTTCTCGTGTCCCGGGTAGGGAGAGACGCTATGACACCTTGTGGGTGCCTGGTGTCGGTCACCCGCCGGCGGTGTCGCCGCCGCACCTTTCGCACGCAAGGTGGCGAGGCCACCGGCGTATGCGCAAGATTGCAGGTTTACGTTAACGTAAGATAGAGAAAGCACGTCGCCACGTCAGCCATTGCAGTCTGCAACGTTAGTCTATGCAAGCACGAAAAAAGGCGGCACGAGGCCGCCTTGCAGAGACGTGCATGGCAGGGGTCAGAAGGTGCGCGAGTAGTTCAGCAGCGTAGCCATCTCGCTATCGGCCCCGCGGTCGTGACCGGGCTCCAGGGTGTACAACAAGTTGAGACGCCACTGGGTCAGCAGGTCCTGCTGAAAGGCATAGCCCAGTTCGATATCGCGCTGCTGTCCGGACGGCGCCAGCGGCACACGACGTGTTTCGCGAACGACCTGGCCGTCCAGTGTGCGCCCTACCGGCACGTCGAGCGTGGCCGTGGCATCATCCAGGCGCAGGGGTTGCTTGAGCGTCAGCGCCGCCTGGTGGCGATCGCCACGCCACTGCATGCCCAACGCCATCTCCTCGGCACGAAGATTATCGATGCGCTCAATCAGGCCGTCTCCCGGCACGCTGTCGCCATGGCCCCGTTCGTAGCTGGCAAAGCCCGACCAGCGATCGCCGAACGCATAATCAAGGCCAACACGTCCCAAGGTCAGACGATTCTCTTCGCCAAGATCGAACGCCCCGCTGCCCTGAGCGCCCAGCAGGCCATTTTCCTCCTGCACCAGACCGGCTCCGGCAGACAGCGTCAGGTCATCGGTCAGCGCATAATTCAGTCCGAGATCTGTCCTCTCTACCGCGTAATCGCTCAATGCCTGTTGCCGTTCGCTATCGCCCTGCCAGTGCCCGGCCGTCAGCGACAGGGCCTCCGTCAAGGCATAGCGGCTCTCGAGCCCGGTCACGCTATCCAGATGGCGTGTGAATGCCGACCCGCCCTGGAAAGACAGCATGGGCATGAAGCCCGCTTCCGCGAATGGCCCGACCGGGCTTGTTTCACCTCCCCGATACTGGAACGACGTCCAGTGGCTGCGCCCCAACTGGCCATCGAAGCGCGAGGCGACGCCTTCGCCTGACATATCGAAACGGGCCATGAAGCCGGACTGCGTACCGCCTGTCTCAACGACCGAACGCGCTTTCATCGACGCACCGGCCATGCGCCCCATGGCGAGGCGCATATCTTCCGAGCGTGATGACTGCGCCGCGACATGCCCGGAGAGGTCGATACGATAATCTCTTCCCAAATCGTCGAACATGGCCACGTCGCTCAGCGCCCCGGAATCGGCCAGTGCCTGTCCAAAAGCCCCGGAAAGCTGGGCCACGCTCTGACTGGCCGTATGAGACTCGCCTTCGACCCGGTCGCCTGTCGGCACCGACAGCTCGCCCTGAGGCGACAAGGCTGCCTGGATATCCGCTTCGCCCTGGCCAAGGTAGTAGACACCACAGTTGGTGGCCCCCGCCGCCCCGCAGGTATTCTGCCGGTACAGGTCGGACGACTTGCTCGCTGTATCGAGCAGCAATGCAGAAACCTGCTTGGCATCCAGGTGCGGCCAAAGCTGCATGATTGCCGCGGCGTAGGCACTTACCACCGGAGCGGCCACCGACGTGCCATGCCAGATCGCGTAGGACGTATCACTGGTGGCAATGGCAGCCTTGGCCTGCCAGGGCGCCGTGAGGAAGCGGGACTGCCACTGTGCATCCTCACCTGGATGGTTGCTGCTTGCATGGGCCTTCAGTTGCGCATCCTCGCCGACCGTGCCACCGACAATCAGCATGCGCTCGAAGATACCCGAATACTGGTGAACCGGATTGGTTGCCGTGAGTGGCTTGCCATCGTTGGCCGCCGCCACGACATAGACCGTCCCCTTGCCAGCATTGCTGGTGGTGATCTGCTTCAAGGAATTGAGTAGATTCACGCCCTGGTAGGTAGCCGTTGAACTCGGCGCTTCCAGACGATGGCTGTAACTCTGATTGATGACACGTGCGCCTTGGTCGGCCAGAAAACCCACGCTGTAGTCCAGCAGTCGTGAATCGGTCACCGAGGAAGTGTCATCGTTGACCTTGGCCAGGATGAGGTCGGCATCACCAGGCCCACCGGCCACCAGCGAAGCCACTGCGGTACCGTGGTCGGCGTTGGTGGACACGCCTGACGAAGAGGGATCGTACAGGTTGACCGTGGCCCGCTTGCTGCCGGACAGCGCTTCGTGCGTGACACGAAACCCGGCATCGGCAATACCCACGAGCACGGCCTCTCCCGACAACACCGGCAAGGTTGCGTTGCCATCGCTATCGAGCGTGCCGGATGACTCCTTGACGGGAGGGGCCCATTCGAGAACCGGGTCGTGACGGCCAGCGTCGTTGTGGGCACTGGAACCACCCCCACCGCCGCTGGAGCAGCCGGAAACGGCCAAAGAAGACACGATCAAGGAAAGCGCCAGCGTGAGAGGATGCTTGGGGAAGAACATTTCGGTGCTCCGCAGGTTTCTGCCACGGAGTCACCTTATCGGCACCTCAGCCAAGCGAAGCTGCGAAAAGCTGCACTTTGGAAGCACATTTCTTGATGATCGCGAATGGAACCGTAGCCCCGCATGGGCCGTGCCGATCAGTCACGCCTTTCGAGCAACAATCCTTCGTTGATGGCAACGAATTCACTGGCGGCAAGCCTGAGCGAACGTGCAGTCAGTTCGGCAACGCCAAAGACATCGAACGCCACGCCATAGCGATGTCGCGCCCGCTGGGCGAGCAGGTCGAAGTCACCATCACCCGAGACCAGTACGATACGGTCGACCTGCTCGGCAAGACGGATGGCATCCAGCGTGATGCCGACATCCCAGTCGCCCTTGGTCGAGCCATCGCTACGCTGGAGGTAGGGCTTGAGCCTTACCTCGAATCCGATACCACGGAGAATATTCTGGAATTGTTGCTGCTTGACGTCGTCTCGTGCAATGGCATACGCCATGGCAGCCACTACCTCCCGCCCATCAGTCACTTGTTTCCAGAACGTGTTGTAATCGAAATGGCGGTCGAATACCTGCTTCGTCGTGTAATAAACGTTCTGGACGTCAACCAGAATGGCAACGCGTTCCGCACCGCATGCCACCTTGGAACGGAACTTCACATCATCGCGACTCATTGCTGCCCCCTTTCGCCAGGTAACTCTTCATGATCCTCTTCGGTCCAGACGCGAAAGTTGCTCAGCAGCGCTGGCCCGAACGTATGGGCGATGGGTACGTCGGCGGCATCGCGGCCATAGGCAATCAACACACGACCGACTCGACGATCGTTGTTACGTGGATCGAACGTATACCAGCCATCTCCCAGATAGGCCTCGAACCAGGCATGGAAATCCATGGGTGAGTGCGGCGGCGGGATATCGATATCGCTCAGATACCCAGTGCAGTACCGCGCAGGAATATTGACTGCACGACACAGGGCAATGGCCAGATGAGCAAAGTCGCGGCAGACTCCGCCGCGCTCATGGTAGACCTCGAATGCCGACTTGGTGGCCCGGGCAAAGTGGTAGCCGAACGTGATATGCCGGTGTACGAAGTCGCAGATCGCCTGGACGCGCTCCCAGCCTGGCGGAGCAGCCCCCACCAGTTGCCACGCAATATCCGACAGGCGATCGGTCTCGCAATAACGACTTCCCAGCAGAAACTGCAGCGTCTCGGCCGGCAGTGACTCGACCGGGATCTGGCTTGCCCAACGGCATGCGATATCGGGCTGCGCCGATACACGAATCACGGTATCCGTCATGAGCACGGTGCGGCCCGCCGGTGCGACCAGGCGCACGCACCAGTTGCCGAAAGAGTCCCGGTAGGCAGACGTCGGTAATGCGGGCTTGGTGATCAGCGAGTCCGGTGACACCAAATCCGAGACCCGCGAATAATGCACATGAGTCATTAGGATCATGGGTGTCGGCTGGGGACACTCGTAAACGATTTCATAACCGATGCGAAGATGCATGCCGCGCGCCTCAAGAGGTAGAACCTTGAGCATACGCGCCATTCGCCAACGGCGAGCGGTTTTTCGTGGACTATCGACTATTCCAGGCAGATACCTGGCACCGAGGGTCAATGCACCGTATCGGGCAACTCGGCATCTTCTTCACCGCCTTCCCACAGGGTAGTGCGAGTGATGGCGTGATCGATCATTTCGCGGGCCACCTCAAAGCGGCTATTGCGCAGCAGATCGGCCGCCTCGTCGGATATGCGAATACTCAACAGCGGCTTGCCCTCGCCTTCGGCAGGGCGCAACACGATCTCGCCATCGGCGAGTTCGACAATTTCCAATATGGCAGTCTCTGACACAAACACCTCGGCTAGTCGGGTACCGTGTAATGAAAAACGACCACAGCGATACGCCATGGTCGTTATTTTTCTCAAGGTTACCACCCCGGCTGGAAAGACGTCACCATTCGAAGCTGGTTTCGCGCAGCGCACTCAGCGATGCCTTGAACTCACGCAGGCACCAGCGCAATTCATCGACCAGCGCCATGCGGCCGGCAGCCACGATCAACGAGGCGTCGCCGGTTTCACGTCGTGCCGCCCCGTCGACGCTGTGCAACGTGTCGATGCGAGCCGTCAGTACCCCAAGCCAGCTATCGGGCGTTTCCTTGAGCTCGCGTAAACGCCGCACCTCGGCGATGGCTTCCTCGTCACTGCCCAGCAGTCCTCGCCAGTCATGACGCGCTAGGCGAGCATGCTCCGTCACTTCGCGCAGCGCGGCATTGAGGGCGAGTTCCAGCAGTGCCAGCGCCCCTTCCTCTGTGGCCATGCGCCGCGAAGCGGCATGCTCGTCGTCCCCGCCAGGGAGCGCAAGCAACAGCTCCGCCTGGTACAGCAGTTGGTTGGTTCGGCTTCTCGGGGTCATTTACGCTTGTCCTCGACATGCCAGCGACCGTCGTCATAGGTTGCCTTCCAGCCGGTGGCCTTGCCATCCTCTTCGGTCATGACGTACTGGCTCTTGGTCTTGCGCGTGAAACGGATCTGCGCCGGGCGGCCATCCGGGTCCTTACTCGGTGCATCGAGAAGGAAATGATACTTCTCGGGCAGCTCCTTGGCGTGGGCCTTGAGCTCCTCGACCAGCGGTGCGCGGGTCTCGCGATTCTTGGGAAACTGGCTGGCGGCCAGGAACAGTCCGCTGGCCCCATCACGCAGGACATAATGGTCATCGACCTTCTGACAGGCTAGCTCCGGCATCGGGATCGGGTCCATCTTGGGCGGCGCGACCTCCCCATTCCTAAGCAGCTTGCGGGTGTTCTTGCAGTTGTCGTTGGTGCAGCCGAAGTACTTGCCGAAACGCCCCGACTTGAGCTGCATGTCGCTGCCGCACTTGTCGCACTCGATGGTCGGCCCCTCGTAGCCCTTGAGCTTGAAGCGCCCCTGTTCGATCTCGTAGCCGTCGCAATCCGGGCTGTTGCCGCAGATGTGCAGCTTGCGGGTCTCGTCGATGAGGTAGCTGTCCATCGCCGTGCCGCACTTGGGGCAGCGGCGCTTGGCACGCAGCGCGTCGGTTTCGGCATCCTCGCCGGCATCGGCGGCCACCGCCTCGTCGCCGGGAATCAGGTCTATGGTGGTCTTGCAGCGCTCCTTGGGCGGCAGGTTATAGCCGGAGCAGCCCAGGAACACGCCGGTCGAGGCAGTACGAATCTGCATCTTGCGTCCGCAACTCGGACAGTCGATGTCGGTGGGCACCGGCTGGTTGGGACGCATGCCTTCCTCGCCCTCGGCATGTTCCAGCTTGGTCCGGAACTCGGCATAGAAGTCGTCGAGCAGGCTGCGCCAGTCACGTTCCCCCTCGGCCACTTCGTCGAGGCTGTCTTCCATACGCGCCGTAAAGCCGTAATCCATCAGATCGCTGAACGACTCTGAAAGCCGATCCGTGACAATGTCCCCCAGCTTTTCGGCATAGAAGCGCCGGTTCTCGAGCTTGACGTAACCCCGGTCCTGGATGGTCGAAATGATCGAGGCGTAGGTCGACGGCCGGCCAATGCCACGTTTTTCCAGCTCCTTGACCAGGCTGGCTTCGGTGAAGCGGGCCGGCGGCTTGGTGAAGTGCTGCTGCGGATCGAGCCGGTCCAGCGTCATCGATGTGCCTTCGGCCAGGTCGGGCAGGGTCTGGTCCTCGTCCTTCTTGCCGGTGGGCTTGAGCACGCGAGTATAGCCGTCGAACTTGAGTACACGGCCCTTGGCACGCAGCTCGTAGCCACCGGTTTCCACGGTCAACGTGGTCGAGAGGTATTCCGCCGGTGGCATCTGGCATGCCACGAACTGGCGCCAGATCAGGTCATAAAGACGTTCAGCATCGCGCTCCATGCCCGCCAGGTCACTGGCAGTGCGGGTCACCTCGGAGGGACGAATCGCCTCGTGGGCCTCCTGGGCGCCTTCCTTGCTGGTGTAGCGATTCGGCGATTCGGGCAGGTAACGCTTGCCGAACGCCCCTTCGATGTAGTCGCGCACTCCGTTCACCGCATCCTGCGACAGGTTGGTGGAATCGGTACGCATGTAGGTGATATAGCCAGCCTCGTAGAGCCGCTGGGCCAGGGTCATGGTCTTCTTGACCGAGAAGCCCAGGCGACCGCTGGCAGCCTGCTGCAGGGTCGAGGTGATGAAAGGCGCATTCGGCTTGGAGCGCGTGGGCTTTTCCTCACGCGCTGTGATTGCCAATGCCGCCTGTTTCAGGCCGGCAATGCGCTCCATGGTCTCGGCCTCGGAGGTCGGCCGGAAAGGCTTGCCGTCCTGGCGCGCCAGCTCGAAGCGCACCGGCTCACCATCGGGGCTGACCAGGTCGGCATGCACATCCCAGAACTCCTCGGGCACGAAGGCACGAATCTCGCGCTCACGCTCGACGATCAGGCGCACGGCCACCGACTGGACGCGACCGGCGGACAGGCCACGCGCAATCTTGTTCCACAGTAACGGCGAGAGCATGAAGCCCACGATACGGTCGAGAAACCGCCGTGACTGCTGGGCCTCGACACGCGGCACGTTGAGATTGCCAGGCTCCTTGAATGCCTCCTTGATGGCGTTCTTGGTGATCTCGTTGAACACGACCCGCTTGTAGCGCTCGTCGTCGCCACCGATGGTTTCCTTCAGGTGCCAGGCGATGGCCTCCCCTTCGCGGTCCAAGTCGGTGGCCAGATAGATGGCATCGGCCTTCTCGGCCAGCTTGGCCAGTTCGGCCACGACCTTTTCCTTGCCCGGCAGGATCTCGTAGTTGGCCTTCCAGCCATGTTCGGGATCGATGCCCATGCGCCGGACCAGTTGGTCCCATGACTTCTGCTTCTTGTAGGCCGCCTTCTCATCGGGCGACATCTTGCGCGTGGCGGCCGCCTGTCGAGCGCGCTCCTTGGGATCGCTGGCACTCTTGCCCGAGCCGCTGGTCGGCAGGTCACGAATATGACCTACGCTCGACTTCACGATGAAGTCATTGCCGAGGTATTTGTTGATCGTCTTGGCCTTGGCCGGCGACTCGACGATCACCAGTGACTTGCCCATAGTGCTCCAAATCTTTCTTCTAGGCCGATGTCAGCCATCGGCGGCCTGTCCATCGGTGAGACGGAAAAATGCGCCTACCCTACCCCAGCCATTCACTTTGCGCCAGTTGTCGCCTCGGCGATGGCCTCGCGAGGCACTGGGCGATGACAGGGTATGGCAGTCGCCTGGGTGAGTACGGGCTCTCAGTGACACTAGACGTGCCTGACATCACCATGCAAGGCCATGCCATGTGCAATGTCTGGATAGCCTTGTCTTTTCACCGTGTTGTTACATCGTCCATGAACGCTGAGCCTTGAATTGGGAAGTCGTTTTCCGCAGGCCACCTGCATGCTGTATCATGTAGTAAATTGACTACATGAATTCTGTACGACAATAACGGGTAGTCGAACACGCCATGAGCCAACGCTGCCCACTTTTATATAGGCAACAAGGAGTCCCTCATGCACGGCCCTGTACATGCCCCCATCCGTCGCACCAAGATCGTCGCCACCCTGGGCCCCGCCAGTGACCGCGATGGCGTCCTCGACGAGCTGATACAGGCCGGGGTCGACGTGGTGCGCCTGAACTTTTCCCACGGCAGCCCCGACGACCACCGCCGCCGCCTGGAAGCCGTGCGCGAGGCTGCCGAGCGTCACGGCAAGACCATCGCCGCGCTGGGTGATCTGCAAGGACCCAAGATTCGTATTGCCCGTTTCGCCGAGGGCGCGGTCACCCTTGCCGAGGACCAGCAGTTCATCCTCGATGTCTCGCTCGACCGCGATGCTGGTGACGTCACCCAGGTCGGCTGCGACTACAAGGCGCTGGCCGACGACGTCAAGGCTGGCGATGTCCTGCTGCTCGACGACGGACGTCTCGAACTGGTGGTCGATCGCGTCGATCCGCCGCGGGTCCATACGACAGTGCGTGTCGGCGGCAAGCTGTCCAATAACAAGGGCATCAACAAGCAAGGTGGCGGCCTGTCCGCCGCGGCGCTCACCGACAAGGACCGCGAGGACCTCAAGACCGCCATCGACATTGGTGTCGACTATCTTGCGGTCTCCTTCCCGCGCACTGCAGCCGACATGCAACTGGCCCGCGAACTGCTCGGCGAGGCCGGCAAGCATATCGGCCTGGTAGCCAAGATCGAGCGCGCCGAGGCCGTTTCCGATGAGCAGACCCTCGATGACATCATCCGCGCTTCCGAGGCCGTGATGGTCGCGCGTGGCGACCTGGGTGTGGAAATCGGCGATGCCCAGTTGATCGGCGTACAGAAGCGCATCATCCAGCGCGCCCGCAGCCTCAATCGTGCGGTGATCACGGCCACCCAGATGATGGAGTCGATGATCAACGCCCCCTTGCCGACCCGGGCCGAAGTGTTCGACGTCGCCAATGCCGTTCTCGATGGCACCGACGCAGTGATGCTGTCCGCCGAGACCGCTGCCGGCGACTATCCGGTGGAAACCGTCGAAGCTATGGTCAGGCTGTGCTTGGGCGCCGAGCGTGAACGCAGCATCCAGGAGTCGAAGCATCGCATCCACGAGGACTTCACGCGCATCGACGAGACTGTGGCACTGTCAGCCATGTATGCCGCCAACCATCTCGACGGCGTGGCAGCCATCGCCTGCATGACGTCCACTGGCTACACCCCGCTGATTGCCTCGCGCATCCGCTCCGGGCTGCCCATCGTCGGCCTGGCGCACAGCCCCGCCGCCCAGCGGCGCATGGCGCTGTATCGTGGCGTGGTCTCGCTGCCCTTCGATACCAGTGACATGACACCGCTGGAACTCAACCAGCACGCCATCGAATTGCTGGTCGAACGCGGTATCGCCGAGCCGGGCGATCACATCATCCTGACCCGGGGCGATCACATGAATGCCCATGGTGGTACCAACACCATGAAGATCATCAGAGTGGATGACGTGTCATGAGCGAGCAGCGGCCCACGCGACAAGCCCACCGCACACTGCCGAAACGCAAGCGCATTGCCCTGATCGCTCACGATGGCAAGAAGGATGAGCTGCTGGAATGGGTTGATCGCTGGCGGAACACCTTGGGCCAGCATGACCTGGTCGGTACGGGAACGACCGCCAGGCGTGTCGCGCAAGCCCTGGGCCTGACCGTGGAAGGCCTGATGAGCGGCCCATTGGGTGGCGATCAGCAGATCGGTGCGCGCATCACCGAACAGCGCCTGGACCTGCTGGTATTCTTCTGGGACCCCTTCGCACCCATGCCCCACGATCCGGATGTGAAGGCCTTGCTGCGCCTGGCAGCGCTGTGGAACATCCCGGTGGCCTGCAATGCGGCCAGCGCAGATTTCCTGATCAGCTCGCCCTACCTCGCCGAGGAATACCGCATGGCCATTCCCGACGCGGGTGATTGGGTGGCGGCACGTACCCAGCCGTGACAACTGCACAGTAATGACAACGCCGCCCGAGGGCGGCGTTTTTCATGGTGCCTCATGCTCAAGATGAGGAAGACCCCGATGGCGGCGTTCTTCTTTTTTTGCGACGCTGCGATGGCGTTCGGTGTTCTGGCTTTGCTGTCTCTTTCGAGGCTGTCGGCGGTTCAGCCTGGCGCTCGCTTTGCGTGGCGGCCGCGGTTGGCTCACCCTGCTCCGCCGCTCTGCTTTCAGGCGCAGTTTCCTGTAACGCCTTTGGCTCGGCGGACCCGCCACTACCTGACGTGCCCTTTTCTTCTTTGGCCTGGGGCTTGGCCTTGTCGAACAGCTTTCTGACCAACATCAGGCGCGACTGGCTCTTTTCGTCCAGCGTTCCCCGTGCCGATACGACCTGCTCGATGTGCGCAAAGTGACCATCGATGGCCTCGGCACTTTCCCCGGCCAACAGCACGGGCAGCGCCTCGAGCGCCGCATGACTATCGTGCTTGAGAATGAAGAACTGATCGCGGACCAGCGCCTTGAAACTGGTCAAATCGATATTCGGCTCGACTTCGGCGCGGGTCGCCTTCAGGCTCTGGAAATTGCGTTCGTCGGTGGTCGGCGCCCCGCCCAGCACGAAGATCAATGCACGCATCACTGCATGATGGCTGTTGCCCCGCTCTATCGAGGCATGCACTTCTTGTTTCCGCTGGGAAATGAAACGACGATGCTCGGGCTGCGCGCCTGGGTTGGGCAAGACTCGCGCCTCGGATGCCCCTAGCCCCGCCATGATCTGCAGCCATGGCTGACCGTATATTTGCATGAACAGCCTCTCCGAGAGGGAGTCACGCACTTCACGATAGCCTTCCAGGCTACGCTCGATCTGGTCCGAGAGCATGCCCTCGGCAACACGAAACGGATTGCCGGCCTCGACGGCATGCCGGTTGGCCCTGATGCCCTCGGCCATCACGGGCAGGGGCACAGTCAGCGGATTGCGATCCGACAACAATTTGTACCCCAGGCGAATCGGATGCATGCGACGAATCCAGCGAGCCGCCTCGGGGGTCATCACCGCCTGTAACCAGGGCTGCCAGTATCGACGATACAGTCCCAGGTTGATGTCGGAGATACGCGCTACCGTGGCGAAGCGTCGCTCATCTTCCGGCAGATTCCTGACGATTCCGTCGATGTCATCGAGATTGCGCGGGCTGAACTCGAGCAAGTAATCGCCATCGACGAGATCGGGATTCGCTGCCGAGGCCGGCTTCTCGGTCACCTGGGTTTCGTAGAGGCCAGGCGGCAGGATATCGATGTAGTCCATGTTGGCCGTGAACTCGGCATGCTCCTTGCGGGACACACTGCCCGACACGAAGATCCCGAGATGCCCGGTAGTGTCATGGACGCAATAGACGATGGTCTGTTCGTTGGCGATGATGTCATCGACACTATCGTAGAGGTCCTCGACCCAGCCCAGCGCCTGCGGGGGCGGGGTGATATCGTCCCCCTTGGAGCAGAACACCACGATCGGCGAACGTACGTTGCGCAGATCGATCCGCCGGCCGTCCCGGGTCATTAGCTGAGCGGTGCTGAGGCGATTGCCAATGAACAGGTTGTCGACGATGTACTGGATCTCTTCGGCATTGAGCACCACATGGCCACCCCACCAGCGCTCGAACTGCAGGTAGCGCTGAGCCTCGGTGTCGACATTGGCATAGAGCCGGTATTGCTTGGTCCATAGCGTATTCGCCGGATTCAGCTTTTCGAAATTCTGGACCAGCCAGGCGCCATCGAAGTGACCGTGACCGAGGTCACCCGCCAGTGCCGTCACCCAGCTTCCCCCCAGTAGACCGCCCGAATAGCGCATCGGCGCCTTTCCACGCTCTCCTGCCCAGTACGACAGCGGTGCGCCGGCTATCAGTATCGGACCGAAGCACGCCGGCTCCAGCGCCGCCGCCATCATGAGCTGCCAGCCTGCCTGACAGTTACCCACCACCATGGGCTTCTCGACCGTTTCTGGGTGGCGCTCGATGACGTGCTTGAGGAACTCCACTTCGGCTTCGACGACATCCTCCACGGTCTGCCCCGGCACGGGGAACGGCAGGAAGCCGATGAAATAACAGGGATGGCCGGCCCGTAGCGCCACCCCGATCTCGCTGTCGGGCTTGAACCCCCCGATCCCTGGCCCATGACCGGCTCGCGGGTCGACGACCACGAACGGACGCATGCTCTCGTCGATATCGATGCCCGCCGGAGGAATGATGCGCATCAGCTCGTAATTGACCGGATTCGGTAACTGGCGTCCATCCATCAGCACTTCGGTATCGAACCCCAGCACATTGGGCTTGGTCTGCTCCATATGCTCCAGATACTGGTTGCCGCGCTGACGCATGACGTCCAGATAGAGCACACTGCGCTCGCAGGCGTCCCGCCAGTAACTCATCGCAGCACGCCCTGCGCCCAGCGGGTCCCAGAATGCGCCGGTAGCTTCAGCGAACGAGGCAAAAACGGGAAACATGGCACGACTCCATAAGGATGATTGCTGCACTGCAAGATAAGAGTAACGCTATCACACCAATTTTGCAGCGATGATTTCGTCAGCATCGCCCCGGGCGGTTAGTGAACAAGAACAGGGCAGCACACCAGGCCCTGCGCACCAAAATGGTTAACTCGAGTACGCTGAGTGCACCAACAACTGGCCTGCCACGCACCATAACCAAACAAGAGACCGGCAAGGCATTGATTAATAAAAAAGTTATCTATGGCACAAAAAGTGCATACCTTGCCTGGGAATCCTGCAGCGCTGCTTGCGCGCAGAGTGACGAGACACTGAAGAGACATAAAAGACGACATGACTTACACCCCGTCCAGCACCGATGTGCTGTTCCTCCTGCTCGGCGCATGCATGGTCCTGGCCATGCATGCAGGGTTCGCTTTCTTGGAGGTGGGCACGGTACGCAGCAAGAACCAAGTCAATGCCCTGGTCAAGATCATCACCGATTTTGCTGCCTCGACCGTTGCCTATTTCACGATCGGCTATACGCTGGCCTATGGCATTGGCTTCTTCGATAATGCCGCCGCCCTATCGGTGGATAATGGCTACGGCCTGGTCAAATTCTTCTTTCTGTTGACCTTCGCTGCCGCCATTCCGGCCATCATCTCGGGAGGCATAGCCGAGCGTGCCCGGTTTTACCCGCAATTCACCGCTACCCTGTTGATCGTGGCACTGGCCTACCCGCTCTACGAAGGGATGGTCTGGAACGGCAATTTCGCCATCCAGGCCTGGCTCGAGGCCACGTTCGGGCAGCCGTTTCACGATTTCGCCGGCTCGATGGTCGTGCACGGCTTTGGCGGCTGGCTGGCACTGGTGGCCGTGCTGCTGCTCGGGGCGCGTCGGGGACGTTACCCACGCCAGGGAGCCGTGGCCGCACATCCGCCATCGAGCATCCCATTCCTGGCGCTGGGCGCCTGGACGCTGACCGTTGGCTAGTTCGGCTTCAACGTGATGTCGGCCCAGACGGTAGACGGCATCAGTGGGCTGGTTGCCGTCAACTCATTGATGGCCATGCTCGCCGGTGCCATGATTTACGGCGGCCTCAAGGCTGTGGTCGGCATCCGCCTGGATAAAGAACAGGAATATGAAGGCGCCGACCTGGCACTGCACAAGATCAACGCCACCCCACGCAGCGAGTCCTGACACAACGGCAATCAGGTCACTGCCGCTGCCTGCAGCTCAAGTTCCCTGACCACGTCAGCGTCCAGCTTCAGCGCAGCGGCAAACTCATCGAGCCATGCCCGTTCGGCGGGATTCTGGTCGTCGATGATGGCAGCGCTGGCCAGATACATCTCGCGTGCCGCCTGTCCGGAATCCGCCTCACCGGCAAGTTCGGTCACACTCGGTGGCGCCAGCATCTGCTGAGCCGCCCAGGCACGCAGCTCGGCATCGGCACCCATGGCCTCGATCTGTTCGCCCAACTGGGTCCGTTCGATATCGTCGAGATGGCCATCGGCGCACGCCGCAGCAATCATCGCACGCAGAATCATCTGGCCGCGCTGCTCCTTGGCGACTTCGTCCTGCAGGCGCTCGAATGGCGGCTCGTCCTCGACCGCCGCCTCGTAGGCGGTCGCCTGAGACCGTTTTGCCTGTCGCTGCTGCCAGGCCTTCCAGGCCAGCATGCCCACTCCTGCAATGACACCGTACTTGAGCGCCTTGCCACTCATCTTGCGTCCGCGCTTGGTGCCTACCAGCAAGCCCAGCACATTACTGCTGAGAAGCCTGCCGATATCGGCACCGCCATGCTTGGCCTGGCTGGCACCGTGACTTGCCTGCTTCATCAATTCCTCGAGCATGCCCTTGGCGTTCATTCGTCCCTTCTCCTGACCTGAAATGCTTCAGACAGCATAGGCAATGGCAGCAAAAACGAAAAAACCCAGGACGCGATTGCTCGTTGGGCCCCAGCGTCAGGCGACCGAAAAAAGCCCGGCTCAAGGCCGGGCAAGCAACGAGAGAAAACATGACGCGCCTGGACGACTTCAGGCTTCCTCAATCTCGACCAGCACCTCGCCGGGCGTCACCCGGTCTCCCTTGGCCACGTGAATGGCCTGCACGGTACCGTTGACGCGCGCCTGAACCTCAGTCTCCATCTTCATCGCCTCGGTGATCAGCACGGCCTGCCCGGCCTTGACGCTGTCACCTACCGACACCAGCACATCGACAATATTGCCGGGCATGGAGGTAGTGACGTGTCCGGCCGCCGTGGCTTGGGCGCGCCCCGAGACGGCGCCACCGACATAGGCATCCTTGGCTTCGAAGACCACTTCTTCAGGCATGCCATCGAGGGTCAGGTAAACCTGACGCTTGCCGCCCTTGCTGCTGCCGACCCCGGTAATCTGGACCTCATAGGATTCGCCATGCACATCGATGATGAACTCGGTAGGCGTACCCTCGGTCACCGGGCGGCTGCTGCTTTCGGGCATGCTCGGTAACGGCTCGGGGCTCAGCGTGCCATCGCGACGCTGCTGCAGGAACTCACGCCCCAATTCGGGGAACATGGCGAAAGTGAGCACGTCCTCTTCCCCATCCGCCAGTTCACCGATATCCGCGCTCAAACGCTGCATTTCCGGCGACAGACGATCGGCGGGGCGCCCTTCCTCGACAGGTGCGTTGCCGATGGCACGACGACGGACACTTTCATCCACCTCGGCCGGTGGTTTGCCATACCCCCCTTGCAGATAGCGCTTGACCTCATTGGTAATGGCCTTGTAGCGCTCGCCGGTGAGTACATTCATGACCGCCTGGGTTCCGACGATCTGGGATGTCGGCGTCACCAGCGGTGGATAGCCCAGATCAGCGCGAACCCGGGGAATCTCGTTGAAGACCTCACGAATCTGCGACAGGGCATTCTGCTCCCGCAACTGGTTGGCCAGGTTGGACATCATGCCGCCCGGCACCTGATTGATCTGGACCGAAACGTCCTCACGGGTGAATTCGCTCTCGAAGGCCGCATACTTCTTGCGTACTTCACGGAAGTAGTCACCAATCTCCTTGAGCGCCTCGAGATCCAGCCCGGTGTCATAGTCGGTATCGGCATAAGCGGCAACCATCGACTCGGTCGACGGATGACTGGTACCGCCGGCAAAGGCGGAAATGCAGGTGTCGATATGTCGACAGCCCGCTTCGACGGCCTTGAGATGGCACAGTGCAGACAGCCCCGAGGTGGCATGCGCATGAAGGTGGACCGGGACATTGACTGCTTCCGTCAGGGTCGCGACCAGTTCACCGGTAGCATAGGGCGTCAACAGGCCGGCCATGTCCTTGATGGCGATCGAATCGGCGCCCATGTCCACGAGCTGCCGTGCCTGATCGACAAACATGTCCAGCGTATGTACCGGACTCACCGTGTAGCACAGGGTCCCCTGGGCATGCTTGCCGCTGGCCTTGACCGCCCGCATTGCCGTTTCCAGATTGCGCAGGTCGTTGAGCGCATCGAAGACGCGGAAGATGTCGATGCCGTTATCGGCGGACTTGGCAATGAAGCGCTCCACCACATCGTCGGCATAGTGACGGTAGCCAAGCAGGTTCTGTCCACGCACCAGCATCTGCAGCGGCGTGTTGGGCAGCGCCTCCTTGAGCTCGCGCAGGCGTACCCATGGGTCCTCCTTGAGGAAGCGCACGCAGGCATCGAAGGTTGCCCCGCCCCAGACTTCCAGCGAGTGATAACCGATGGCATCGAGCTTGGCGCAGATCGGCAGCATGTCCTCGGTACGCAGCCGGGTGGCGATCAGTGACTGATGACCGTCGCGCAGAACCACATCGGTCACATGGACCCGTGAAGGTTGACTGTGTTGCATGGAAGCTCCTTATAGTCCGGCGTGGGCAGCGATGGCGGCAGCAATGGCCAGGGCCAACTCTTCAGGGTTGCGTTTTACCGAGTAGTTGAGCAGCTCGGGATGGGCCAGCACGAAGCCGGTATCGAAGGTCCCGCTACGGAACTCGGGATGACGCAGGATCTCCTGGTAATAGGGCGCCGTGGTCTTGACCCCTTGCAGGCGCATGTCGTTAAGCGCCCGGATCCCGCGATTCAACGTCTCCTCCCAGGTCAACCCCCAGACGATCAGCTTGAGGCACATCGAATCGAAGTAGGGCGGAATGGTGTAACCGGTATAGATGGCCGTATCGATGCGTACGCCTGGCCCCCCCGGAGCGTAGTAGCGGGTAACGCGCCCGAACGAGGGCAGAAAGTCGTTCTTGGGATCTTCGGCATTGATGCGAAACTGGATCGAGAAGCCATGGTGGCGAATGTCTTCCTGACGGAAGGCCAGTTTCTTGCCGGCGGCAATACGAATCTGTTCGCGGACGATATCCACCCCCGTGATGGTCTCGGTGATGGTATGCTCCACTTGAACCCGGGTGTTCATCTCCATGAAGTAGATCTCGTTGCCCTTGACGAGAAACTCCACGGTACCGGCATTCTCGTAGCCGACCGCTTCGGCGGCACGCACTGCCAGCTCACCGACATAGGCACGCTGTTCAGGGGTGAGTTGAGGGCTCGGGGCGATTTCGATCAGCTTCTGGTTGCGACGCTGGATCGAGCAATCTCGCTCGAAGAGATGGATGACGTTGCCATGGCGGTCCGCGAGGACCTGCACCTCGATATGCAGAGGTTCGACAACACACTTCTCCATGAACACGGCGGCATTACCGAAGGCCTTGGTCGCCTCGGAAATCACGCGATCCCAGGCCTGACGCAACTGGTCGGGTGTATCGCAGCGGCGAATGCCGCGGCCGCCACCACCGGACGTTGCCTTGAGCATGACCGGGTAGCCGACGCGCTCGGCCAGCGCCAGCGCCTCGTCGCAATCGTTCAGATTGCCTTTCGAGCCCGGTGTGACCGGCACCCCGGCCGCCTGCATGGCACTGCGTGCTGCGGTCTTGTCGCCCATCCTGGCGATTACCGAGGCATCGGGTCCCACAAAGGCGATACCGGCATCGCTGCAGATCCGGGCAAAGTCGGCGTTTTCGGAGAGAAAACCGTAACCGGGATGAATGGCGTCACAGCCGGTCTCGCGGGCCAAGTCGACGATGCGCCGCGGATCGAGATAGCCGGCCAGCGGATCATCGCCCACGAAGTGGGCCTCGTCGGCACGCTTGACGTGCAGGGCGAAGCGATCCGGCTCGGTATAAATGGCCACGGAGCGTATGCCCATCTCGGCGCAGGCACGCACGATACGCACCGCAATTTCGCCGCGATTGGCGATCAGCAGTTTCTGGAACACGGGCTGCCTCCAGGGTTGCGTCGATAACGGGCATGGGAAAGACTGGGCGACATAGGCCCTCGCCATGACCGCGCTAGGTGTGCCACTAACGCTACCCGGCGATACACCAATAGAAAAATTGATATTTTTTTGCCAACCTATAAGGTGTGGCTTATACCTAGGCGGGTAACTATGTCTCGACCCCATCTGCTCAACCGGCTGACCTTTCGCCAATTGCAGGTATTCCAGGCAGTGTATCGACAGCAGTCGTACTCGCGCGCGGCAGAGCAACTCGGCCTGACACAGCCGGCCGTCAGTGCACAGATACGCCAGCTGGAACAGGCGCTGGAACAGCCCCTGTTCAAGTATGCTGGCAAGACACTGCATGTCCTGCCGGCAGCCGATGCCCTGGCGGCCTCGGTGCAGTCGATCTTTGGCCAGGTCTCCAGCCTGCAGATGGAATTGTCCGAACTGGCCGGGACCATCCGCGGTGAGCTCAACCTGGCAGCCGTCTCCACCGCCCAGTATGTGGTGCCGCATATCCTGGCGCGCTTCCGGGCGCGCTATCCCGAAGTGCAGATTCGACTTCGCGTCTGCAACCGCGGACAAGCGCTGGAACGCCTTGCCGAACGCCGCGACGACCTGGTCATCATGGGCATGGTTCCCGACGACGCCAACCTGGCTTTCATGCCCATTCTCGACAACGAGATGATCCCCATCGTGTGGCCGGGCCACCCCCTGCTTACCGCGGAATCCGCGTCGCTGGAGGATTTTGCGCGCCACTACGTACTGATGCGCGAGCCCGGCTCGGGAACGCGCACCGCCTTCGAGGAGTTCGTCGCTCGCGAGCGTGTATCGCTGGCACATACCATCGAGCTGGGCACCAACGAAGCCATCAAGCAAGGGGTCATGGCACATCTCGGCGTGGCCGTGCTTCCGCGCCTGGCCGTGCAACTGGAGCTGGCTTCCGGCCTGCTGGCCTCGCCGCATCTCCCCGGCTTCCCGCTCAAGCGCTCGTGGTGCACCGTCTACCCCAAGGACCGCTACCCCACCCCAGTGACCGAGTTGTTCCTGCGTTTCGTGCGCGAACTGCTTCCCGAACTCAACGCTCATTTCAAGGCCCCTCTGGAGCCTGCCCCCGGGCCGAGTTTCGTCTGTCTGCCGATGGCCGACCACTGACCGGCAGCATCGCGGTACCGCGTGGTCATCTGTCAAGCACCGGGGTTCCTGTGGTATTTTATCGACAGAGATCCACGCATCATTCGACGTGCCAGGCTATCTTGAAACGCCGATCGACGCGCTCCCGGTGGACCCGAGGTAGCGCAGTACCGGCGTCATCGCCCGGCGAGCAGAGAGGCTCACAGCTATGAGCGACACCCCTTCCAAACGCGTCACCAGCGGTGAAAAGTACCGCAATGACCATGGCATCGCCGCCATCAAGGATGGCATGAAAGTGCGCAGCCAGGCCGAAACGGGTGGCGTCAACGGCCGCAAGCCCCAGTGGCTGCGCGCGCAGATTCCCGGAGGCGAGCGCTTCGACGCCGTGAAGCGGAACGTGGCCGAGCATAGGCTCAGCACCGTCTGTGCCGAGTCGCATTGCCCGAACATGGGCGAGTGCTGGAGCAACGGCACCGCCACTATCATGCTGATGGGTTCGGTCTGCACCCGGGCCTGCCGCTTCTGTGCCGTCGATACCGGCAACCCGAAGGGTTGGCTGGATGCCGAGGAACCGGCGAACACGGCCAAGTCGGTGGAGTTGATGGGGCTGCGCTACGTGGTGCTCACCTCGGTTGACCGTGACGACCTGCCAGATGGCGGCGCCAGCCACTATGCCGACTGCATTCGCGCCATCAAGGCACGCACCCCCGAGGTCGCGGTGGAAGCACTGACACCGGATTTCGACGGAGTGCCCAGTGCCATCGAGTGCGTTGTCGATTCGGGACTCGAGGTCTTCGCCCAGAACGTCGAGACCGTGGAGCGCCTGACCCAGCGCGTCCGAGACCCGCGAGCCGGCTATCGCAAGACACTCGATGTGCTGGCCCATGCCAAGCGGCACCGCCCCGAGATCATCACCAAGACCAGCCTGATGCTGGGGCTCGGCGAGACCGAGGAAGAGATACTGCAGACATTCGACGACCTGCGCGCCATTGGTGTGGACATCGTCACGCTGGGACAGTACCTGCAGCCCACACGCAATCACCTGCCGGTCGAACGCTGGGTGACGCCAGACGAATTCGAACGCTATCGCGTCCTGGGCCTGGAAAAAGGCTTCATGGAGGTGCCGTCCGGTCCATTGGTTCGTTCCAGCTACCGGGCCGACCGAGTGTTCGAGAAGAACAATCTCGGTCTGGCCGCGCCTGCCAAGGTGCCTGGCCAGGAGACCGACCCGAACCGTATCGCAGCCGTCAACGTCGGCTAAGCTCGAATACCGACCGCACAACAAGCCCCCCAGTGGCAGCATGCTACTGGGGGGCTTGTTGTGCAGAGATACAATGAGATCAGGCGTCGGCCAACTCGGTCCGAACGAGCTCTCTTCCCAGTTGCCGAGCCAGACATTCCGCCAGTTGCAGCGACACAACGTCAGTACCCGGACAGTCACCTGTCAGATCGGCGAGCCGCGTCATTGCCATGCCGGCATAGCCACAGGGGTTGATCCGCGAGAAAGGTGACAGGTCACCATCGACATTCAGGGCCACACCATGGAAGCTGGCTCCACGCCGGATACGCAGCCCGAGCGAGGCGATCTTGGCGTCTTCCACGTAAACACCGGGCGCATCGGGACGAGCATACGCCACCACCCCATGTGCCGCCAGCAAAGCAATCACTGCCTGCTCCAGCGCAGTGACCAGATCGCGCACCCCCAGACGCGCCCGACGAACGTCGAGCAGCGGATAGAGCACCACCTGGCCCGGCCCATGGTAAGTTACCTGTCCGCCACGATCGGTGGCGACCACCGGTATATCGCCGGGCATCAGCAGGTGCTCGGGCTTGCCTGCCTGCCCTTGGGTAAAGACCGGGTCATGCTCCACGAGCCAGAACTGGTCCGGCGTATCGGCGTCACGGGTATCGGTGAGCTCGCGCATCGCCTGCCAGACGGGCAGATAGGGCCGGCGCCCCAGACAATGCACCTGAATCGGCGCCAAGCCGCCTTCGCTGGCCATCACAGCACCATGTGAACGCGGCCGGTCGCCTTGAGCGAGGCAAACAGGGCACGCAGCTGCTCGTTACCGGTGGCAGTGATGGTGACACGTACCGACTGGAATTTGCCATTGCGGCTGTCAACGACACTCACGCTCTGACGGTCGAAGCCGGGGGCATGCGCTTCGACCACCTCGATGACAACACTTTGGAAGTCGTGAGCGGCATCGCCCACAATCTTGATGGGATAATCACAGGGAAACTCGACCTTGGGCGCTTGTGGCGCCGTTGACGAGCCCGACGTGCGGAGGTCCCGCAGCGACTTGTCGGTCATAGGATCACTCGACGAAAGGCATTTCCGAGTATTCTACTCAACCTATGCCTCTGTTACCAAGGCCAGCGGTGGTTCACCGCTGGCCTTGGCGCCTCAGTTGAACAGGCCAGTGAAGAACTTCAACACCATGTCCCAGAGCCGCTTGAAGAGCCCTCCCTCTTCCACTGCTTCAAGAGCGATGAGCGACTGCTCCCTGACAACTTCATCTCCCAGGCTGATCTGCAGGGTCCCCAACTGCTCGCCAGCCTGAACCGGAGCATTGATGGTTTCCTGGATGTTGAGCTGGGCCGTCATCTGGTCACGCTTGCCCTGGGGCACGGTCAGATAGAGCGCCTCGCCGACGCCAACACGGACATTGTCCTTGCTCCCGCCCCAGACACGCGGCTCGTTGAGTACCGCACCTTGGTCGTAAAGCTTGAACGTCTCGAAGAAACGAAAACCGTAGCTCAGCAGTTTCTGGGTCTCCTGAGCACGGGCCTCGTCGGAGTTGGTGCCCATCACCACGGCAATCAAGCGCATGTCGCCTTTCTTGGCCGAAGCCACCAGGCAGTAACCGGCCTCTTCAGTGTGACCGGTCTTCAGCCCGTCGACCGACGGGTCGCGCCATAGCAGGCGGTTGCGGTTGGGCTGGCGAATGTCATTGTAGGTAAAGTACTTCTCGGAATAGATCTGATAATGCCCCGGAAAGTCCTGGATGATGTGCTTGGCCAGGATGGCCAGGTCATGAGCCGACGCATAGTGATTCTCGTGCGGCAGCCCGGTGGCGTTGACGAAATGGGTGTTGTCCATGCCCATTCGCTGTGCCTGCTGGTTCATCAGGTCGGCAAACGAGGATTCGCCACCGGCAATATGCTCAGCCAGGGCCACGCTCGCATCATTGCCCGACTGGATGACCACGCCCTTGAGCAGGTCGGCCACGGGAACCTGGGTCCCCTCGCGCACGAACATGCGGGAGCCACCGGTGCGCCAGGCATTCTCGCTGATGTTGACCATGTCATCGGGAGCGATGTTGCCGGCATCGATCTCGTGCTCGACCAGGTAGGCGGTCATCATCTTGGTCAGGCTGGCCGGCGGCAGGGGCTGATCGGCATCATGCTCGACGAGGATCTCGCCACTGTTGGCGTCCATCAGTATCCATGATGTGGCGTTCAGGGCCGGTGGCGAAGGGATCATGGTGTCCGGAAGCGTAGCCTGCTGAGCCTGGACAGGCTGGATGAGCAGGACGCAAGCCGTGACCACGGCAGGAAGCAGACGCCAGGATAGTGACGGTAAAGCAGGCAATCTCATGAGGTTTCTCGTGGTTCGGGTCGATGAACGATGATGATCAGCTCAGTCGCTGGAAGTAATGGTAAAGGATTGCGCGTATCCTACGCGACGCAGTTCACTGCGTAATGCCTCGATTTCGAGAGGATCTCGAACCGGGCCGACCTGGACTCGATGCAGTCGCTCGTCGCTGTCGACGCGCACCGGGCTGTCCAGTTCGTTCTGCAAACGGTCGCGCAGGGCCTGGGCATTGGCTGCCGAGCCAAGGGCGGCGACCTGCAGGTAGACTTGCTGGCCGGAGGCAGGACTCGGGGTGTCTGCCTGAGGGGATGATGCAGAGGCGCCGGCATTTGGCGAGGCACCGTTACCGCCAGCGGACCCACTGGACGGTGACGCGCCGGGACTGCGAGCGGCTTCAGCCCCCTTTGATGGCGCCGGCGCGGTCGGTGCCGCCGCCTGGGCTAGCGCCGGCGTACTGGGCGTCGTCCCCTGCGGACCTTTTTGCTGCCTGGCCTGCCACGCCACGGGGTCGATGGCCTCGACACGCACGCTACCGGTGCCATTACGCAGGATACCCAGGCGAGCGGCGGCAGCATAGGACAGATCGATGAGTCGGTCGTCGTGGAACGGGCCACGATCATTGACCTTGACGATCACCGAGCGGTCATTGTCGACATTGGTTACACGAGCATAGGTCGGCAACGGCAATGAACGGTGCGCCGCCGACATCTTGTACATGTCGTAGATCTCGCCACTCGCCGTGGCGTAGCCGTGGAACTTCTCTCCGTACCATGAGGCCCTGCCGCTCTTCTGGTACCCCTCGGCGTTGGGCAGCACATGATATGTCTTGCCCCAGACCTCATAGGTCGGGCGGTTGCCGCTCCTGGCCAGTGGCTCGACGCGGGGCACGGCGTCCGGCACGTTGGAGACATCGGGTGGCAGATCGGGGTAGGCATCGCTGTCCATGGCATAACGGCCACCGCCACTTTTCGCTTCGCCCCCCTGCCCGGCCTGGTAGCTGCCGCCTCCACCGGCACATCCGGCCAGCAGCGCCACGACCATGACCGGCCCGAGCCAGCGCGTCATCATGCTTCTGCCTCCATGACTTCACGGATACGCTCGGCCAGGGTGTTGACCGCCATGGCATAGAGGTGACTATGGTTGTAACGGGTGATGACATAGAAGTTGTGATGCCCTAGACGATAGGCCACCTTGTCGTCGGCGAAATCCAGCATCACGGGAATGACCTGCGTCTCGTCGCCTGACGCCGAAGCTCCATCGGCCGGTTCGATGCCTTGCTCGGCCAGCGAGGCGAGCGAGGCATAGGGCTTGTCGGTACGGTTGAAAGTGATCCCGCCAGGCGGCGTCGCCGGCCCTGTGGCATCGCTGATCACCGGGGCACCAGGTGTCCAGCCATGACGGGCGAAGTAATTGCCGACGCTACCGATGGCGTCGACCGGGTTGTGCCACAGGTCGCGCATGCCATCGTCGTCGAAGTCCACGGCATAGGCTTGATAGCTGGTCGGGATGAACTGGGGATACCCCATGGCCCCGGCGTAGGAGCCATCAAGCGTCAGCGGGTCCACCTGCTGTTCGTTGGTGATTTCCAGAAACGCAGCGAGTTCACCACGGAAGAAGTCGCCGCGACGTGGATGATGGAAGGCCAGCGTGGCCAGCGAATCGATCACGCGGTGCGTGCCGGTATGCCGCCCGTAGAAGGTCTCCACGCCGATGATGGCGGCAATGATTTCCGGAGGAACGCCATACTGGGCTTCGGCACGTTCGAAGGCGTCACGGTGGGCTTCGATGAAGTTCACTCCGGCCTCGATACGCTCGGGCTTGATGAAGATATTGCGGTACTCATCCCAGCGCAGACGACGCTCGGCTGCTCCCGACATGGCCTCGAGTACCGCCGGACGGTACTCGGCACGTGTCAGGGCCAGTGTCAGCCAATCGCGATCCACTCCCTGGGAAGCCAGCTCGTCGACCAGGGCGCGTGCACCCTCATGACTGGCCGGGTCGAAATTTTCGGCAGCATTGGCTGGCATGACCAGCAGCAGGCTACCCGACAGCAGCGTGGCAAGGGCCCGCTTTGCCTGACCAAAGGCTTCCCTCATCGTCTTGCGACTCCCCTGAAAATGCGCATTCGCTCTCTCTGATGCCGTAGCCGCGAGCGCCGTGCTAAGCCGGCTAACGTGGCAGCAGGCGACGGTGGCTATGAATCGACATGAGAATACCGAAACCGGCCAGCAAGGTCACGCTGGAGGTCCCCCCGAAACTGACCAGGGGAAGCGGCACGCCCACGACCGGCAGAATGCCGCTGACCATGCCTACGTTAACGAACAGGTAAATGAAAAACGTCAGCGTGATGCTACCCGCCACCAAGCGACCGTAGGTGTCCTGGGCACGATTGGCGATGATCAGTCCGCGCATCACGATCATCAGATACAGGACCAGGATCAGCAACATGCCGACCAGGCCGAACTCCTCACCCAGCACCGCGACGATGAAGTCGGTATGCCGCTCGGGCAGAAATTCCAGCTGCGACTGGGTGCCCTGGGTCCAGCCCTTGCCGCCGATGCCGCCGCTACCTATCGCCGTTGTCGACTGGATGATGTTCCAGCCCGCCCCCAACGGGTCGCTTTCCGGGTTGAGGAAGGTCAGCACGCGCTGACGCTGATAGGCGTGCATGTTCAACCACAGCAGCGGCAACGCGGCAGCCGCCAGCACGGCAAGGCAACCAATCAAACGCCAGGAGAGCCCGGCCATCAGCAGCACGAACACGGCTGCGCTGGCCACCAGCAACGAGGTTCCCAGATCCGGCTGCTTGGCGATCAATACCACCGGCACAGCCAAGATCACTGCACAGATCAGAATGTCCTTGAGCCCTGGCGGCAATGGCCGGCGATGAAGGTAGGCAGCGACCATCATCGGCATGGCCAGCTTCATGAGTTCCGACGGCTGGAATCGCACCACCCCGGGAATCACCAGCCAGCGCTGGGCGCCCATGCCGATATCACCCATGATTTCGACGGCTACCAGCATGGCCAGGCCGGCCAGGTATAACGGCAATGACCAGCGATATAACGTGATCGGGGACAGTTGCGCCAGCACGACCATCGCAGAAAGCGCCACGCCGAAGCGCATCACCTGCCCCTCGACCACGGCCAGGCGCTGTCCGCTGGCGCTGTACAGCACCACCAGGCCGCTCGCCAGCAGCACCAGCAGCAAGCCCAGCAACCAGGGATCGATGTGGATACGCTCCCATACGCTGCGGCGTCGCTTGATAGCTCGGCCGCGGCTGGCCTGGAGCAGGGCCGACTCATTCGGTTTCATGAATCTCGTGCTCCTCGGTGGCTGCACCGGCCTCGTCAAGCCGCTCGTCATCGGGCAATAACCAGGCATCCAGAATCTGGCGTGCCAGTGGCGCAGCATGGCTACTGCCCCCGCCAGCGTTCTCGATGATCACGGCGAGGGCGATCTGCGGATTTTCGATAGGGGCAAACGCGGTAAACAACGCATGGTCATGCAGACGCTCCTCGAGCTCGGCTGCGTTATAGCGTTCATCATTGGAAAGCGTGAAGACCTGGGCGGTCCCTGACTTGCCGGCCATGCGATAGGCCAAATCCTGCCCGGAACGGCGCGCCGTTCCTTCGCTACCGGTCATGACATCTTCCAAGGCACTATCGATCAGGTTCCACCAGCGCTCATTGGAAAGCTCGATATCCTCCTTGAGCTTGGGCGGGGTGATCGTCTCGCCGTCGACACGCTTGGCCAGATGCGGGGTGACCCACTCGCCACGATTGGCCAGCACCGACATCGCCGTGGCCATCTGCAGCGGGGTCGCTAGCCAGTAGCCCTGACCGATACCCACCGACAGGGTTTCGCCAGGGAACCAGACCTGGCCGTGACGCTCGCGCTTCCACTCGCTCGACGGCATCAACCCGCTGGCGGCGCCATAGACGTCGGCACTGGTCTCCTCGCCGAAGCCGAAGCGGTGCATGAACTCGGCCAGGCGATCAATGCCCAGGTCATGCGCCAGGTTGTAGAAATAAGTGTCATTGGAAACCACGATGGCACGATGCATATCGACACGGCCGTGTCCCCAACGCAACCAGTTGTGGTAGCGCCGCTCGAATCCCGGCAGCTTGTAGTAGCCGGGGTCGTAGACAGTCTCCTTGGGCGTGATGACGCCATTCTCGAGTCCCGCTAACGCCATGTAGGGCTTGACCGTCGAGGCAGGTGGATACTGTCCGCGAATCGCCCGGTTGTAGAGTGGCAGGTCGGGGTCGTTCTGCAGCCCCCGGTAGTCCTTGTAACTGATTCCGGTGACGAACAGGTTGGAATCGAAACCAGGCGACGACACCATGGCCAGGATCTCGCCAGTCGCCGGCTCGATGGCAACGATCGACCCCCGCCGGCCGTCGAGCAGTTGATAGGCCAGCTTCTGCAGACGCTTGTCGATGGTCAGCACGATATCCTTGCCAGGCTCGGGATCGGTACGTCCCAATTCCCTCAGGACACGTCCGCGGGCATTGGTCTCGACCTTGCGCAGGCCCGCCTCGCCATGCAGCACCGCCTCGTACTCTTTCTCGACACCGGTCTTGCCGATGAAGTGCGTTCCCGCATAGTCCCCCTTGTCCAGGGAGGCCAGTTCCTCGGCGTTGATTCGTCCCACGTAGCCGATGACATGCGACATGATGTCGGTGTCGGGGTAATAGCGCAGCAACTGCGCTTCGACCTCGATCCCCGGCAAGCGGTAGCGATTGATGGCGAGCTTGGCGATCTGCTTCTCGTTGAGCTCGCTCATCAACAGGGCCGGCTGGAACGGGCGCTGGCGCTGGCGTGAACGCTCCTTGAACACCCTCGCCTGATCCTCGGGCAACCCGAGGATATCCACCAGCAATCCCAACGTTTCCTCCAGATCGTCGACCCGCTCGGGCACGATGGTCAGGTTGTATGTCGGCCGGTTCTCGGCCAGCAACATGCCATTACGGTCCAACAGCAGACCACGCGTCGGCGGCAACGGCTCGACACGCACGCGGTTCTTGTCCGAGCGGGTAATGTAGATGTCATGCTGGACCACCTGGAGATAGACCAGGCGTGCGACCAGGCCACCAGTCATCAACACCACCACCAGGGCGGCCAGCAGTGAACGGTTACGAAAGACGCGAACTTCCTGCTCTGTGTCCTTCAGGGTCTCGCGACGTTTACGCATGCAGGAAGAACATCTCTGACTCGTGCTTTAAGAAAGGAACGGGATTATTCCACAGCTTCAACGGTGATAGGGGTGCCCTACCAGGAGTGTCCAGGCACGATACAGCTGCTCGGCCACCAACAGTCTCACCAACGGATGAGGCAGGGTCAGGGGCGACAGCGACCAATGCTGGTGCGCACTGGCCGATAGACCGGGCTCGAGGCCATCCGGCCCGCCGACCAGCAGGGCGACATCGCCCCCGTCGTGACGCCAGTGGTCGGCCTCCCGAGCCAGCCGCTCGGTACTCCAGGCCTGGCCTTGGACCTCGAGGGCAACGAGGCGTTCATTGCCCCGCAAGCGCTCGCGCATGCGCTGGCCTTCCTGAGCCACGGCGCGGGCCACATCAGCGTTCTTGCCCCGCGCCCCAGGCGCTATCTCAACGATTTCCAGCGCAAAATCGCGCGGCAGCCGCTTGCGATACTCCTCGACACCCTGCTCGACCCAGGCGGGCATACGGTTACCAACGGCGAGCAGGCGGACCTTCACGCTCGCCCCCCGCGTCCCTCCTCCTCGACATCGCTGGGCAGGTCGGCCCAGAGACGCTCGAGGTCGTAGAGACGACGGGCGTCCGGCATCATGACATGAACCACCACATCTCCCAGGTCGATGAGCACCCAGTCTGCCCCGGCATGCCCCTCGACACCCAGTGGACGCACACCGGCGTCCTTGGCCTTTTCCACTACGTTGTCGGCCAGTGCGGCCACATGACGCGTCGATGTACCACTGGCGACCAGCATGGTGTCGGTGACACTGGTCAAGCTCGACACGTCGAGTTCGGCGATATCCTGTCCCTTGAGTTCCTCAAGGGCATCTACCGCCAAGGTCTTGAGCGATTCGATGTGCATTAGCTCCTCATGAATGACTGACGGCAACACGGTGCGATGTCCGGCGCCTTGACCGGGTACGCCCACGTCCCGGCATTTTACCCCGATCGCTACCGTTATCGGTAAAGATTGCGCGCCTGGATAATGCTTTCCACTTTTTCGGGTACCAGATAGCGGATACTGCGGCCATCTTGCAAACGCTGGCGCACGCCTGTTGCCGAAATGGCCATGCGACTGGGTAGCGCAAGGCGCAGCAGACCGCCAGCAGGCCGGGAGAAAAGTGCCTCGGGGCTCTGCACTTCGCGCCCGCCCAGCAAGGTCTCGAGCGCACGAGGCAGTGCCGCGGTGTATCCGGGTCGCTCGATTACCACGATGTGGGCAAACTCGAATAACCGCTCGGGCGCATGCCACTCTGCCAGCTTGAGAAAGGCATCGTGCCCCACCGTCATGACCAGGCGCGCCGAGTCGCCTAGCTCGGCACGCAGCTCGGCAAGAGTGTCGACACTGTAGGAAGGTCCTTCCCGCTGCAATTCACGACCATCGGCTACCAGGCCGGGCGTGTCGCCGATGCCCGCCTCCAGCATCGCCAAGCGGTCGGCAGCGCTCACGCCCGGTGCCTCCCGGTGCGGCGGCACGTGGGCCGGCACCATGAGCACCCTATCGAGTGTCAGCGCCTCGCAAAGTTCCACGGCACTGCGCAGATGGCCGAGATGCACGGGGTCGAACGTTCCTCCGAGCATGGCGACCCGGGCATGACGAGGCTCAGCGGCGGACATGACCATCGCCCAGCACGATGTACTTGCGTGTCGTCAGCCCTTCCAGCCCGACTGGCCCCCGCGCATGCAGCTTGTCGGTGGAAATGCCGATTTCCGCTCCCAGCCCGTACTCGAAACCATCCGCGAAGCGCGTCGAGGCATTGACCATCACCGAACTCGAGTCGACCTCGGCCAGGAAACGACGTGACAGCGTATAGGACTCGGTAACGATGGCATCGGTATGGTGCGAGCCGTAGCGCTCGATATGTTCGATGGCCTCGTCGATACCGTCGACGACACGCACCGCAAGGACCGGGGCAAGATATTCCGCCGCCCAATCCGCCTCGCTGGCCACCGTCACGTCCGGCAACAACTGGCAAGTGCGCTCGCAACCACGCAATTCGACTCCATGCTCGGCATACGCCGCCGCCAGTCGGGGCAGCAGTTCGTCGGCAACCGGCGCATCGAGCAGCAGCGTCTCCATGGTGTTGCACGTACCGTAGCGATGCGTCTTGGCGTTGACGGCAATCGCCAGTGCCTTGTCGAGGTCGGCGCTGGCGTCCACGTAGACGTGGCAGACCCCGTCGAGGTGCTTGATGACAGGCACCTTGGCCTCGCGGGAAACACGCTCGATCAGGGATTTGCCGCCACGAGGAATGATGACGTCGACATACTCGGGCATGCTGATCAGATGCCCTACCGCCTCACGGTCCGTGGTGGCCACCACCTGTACCGCGGCCTCGGGCAGGCCGGCCTCGATCAGGCCGCGAGTGATGCACGCAGCAATTGCCGCATTGCTTTCACGCGCTTCCGAGCCGCCCCGCAGGATGCAGGCATTGCCGGACTTGAGACACAGACTGGCGGCCTCCACCGTGACGTTGGGGCGCGATTCGTAGATGATGCCGATGACGCCCAGCGGGACGCGCATCTGACCGACCTGGATTCCGCTCGGCCGTGAACGCAGCCCATCGATCTCGCCGACCGGGTCCGGCAGGCTGGCGACCTGCTCGAGCCCTTCGATCATGGCATCGATGCGACTTTCGTTGAGCTCAAGGCGGTCCAGCAATGCAGCGTCCAGGCCAGAGGCACGACCGCGCTCCAGGTCGCGGGCATTGGCTTCGACCAACGTTGGACGCGCTGCCTCGAGATGACGAGCCATGGCCAGCAGGGCGGCGTTCTTGCACCCGGTATTGGTGCGCCGCATGACAGTACTGGCCTGACGTGCAGCCTGACCGAGCTGCGCCATGTAGGCGCCGATATCGTCGCCGGGGGACAATGCGTGTGACATCCGGGAAGACTCTCCATGCCATCCCGGCCAAAGCCCAGCCGGGAGCGTTATTTCAGTGAAACCCGAAGATACGTATCGTCGGAATGAGGATAGGTATCGTAAAGTGTGCGCTATTCGGAGAAGGGATCAATAGTAAGTCACTATGGAGAGCAAGTTCAAAGAGGGGCTTTACCGGCTGACCCTGTTGCTGACGGCCTCGACCGTGCTGCTGCTGGCCTTGATGCCCCATAGCGCCCCGGCGCGCGTCATTCTGGTCCTGAGTGGCCTCGGCATGGGCAGTGTCGGGCTGGGCTATCGCCGCCTGCCTGCACTACCCGATAGTGCCGCGCCCATCTTTCTCGCCGTGCTGCTGACGACACTGCTCTGGCTGACGCCCGAGCAGCATGCCATGTGGTTATGGGGCTGGGCCGCCGTCATTGCCATGCCGCAGCCCGTGCTGCTGTTGCTATTGCACAGCCTGCTAGCCGCGTCATGCCTTTGGCAGGTCATGCACCTTACCGATACCACGGCGGAAAGCCTGCTCACCGGGCTGCTGCTGGTTGCGCTGCTCCTGCTGGGACTGGCTCGCCAATTGGGTCTTTCCACGCTCTGGAGGGGTGTCTCGAGCCGCACCCGGCTGATGGAGCACCTGCTGCTCTGGTCGGGCGCCCAATTGAAAATCGACCTGAGCCTGGAGACGACACGCTGCGAACGCGAAGGCAGTCACGGCGAGCTGTTGCTGCTGCGCTCGCCGAGCAATTGCCAGCCAGCGCTGGCCGAAGCACTGGTCGCCAGCACCCGCAGTTATGAATCGTGCTATCAGGCCGACGGCCAGACGCTGGCTGCCCTGCTCATCAATCGCAATGCCAAGGAAGCGACCTTACGCCGCAACACCCTGCTCGCCAGCTTGCCCTCTCCTTTCCAGGCGCGCTTCATCACGCTTGCCCCGGCACTGTCACTGGATACGCAAATGGCCGCCCTGGAACGCCAGGAAAAGCCGGTCGTCGTTCTCGAGGAGAACAAGTGATGCCGCGCACCGAAAGCCAGCGCTGGCCCTCGTTCCTGTTCGTGCTGGTCTATGCGATTGGCGCCATCCTACTGGCCGGCTACGCCGTCTGGCACTATCTCATGGGTGCCTACAACGACATCCTCGTCCCGGCCTCGCTGTCGGTCCTGCTTGCAGGGGCGATCTTCCTGCGCTTCGCCAATCGCGACTACCGCCACCTCTCGGCCTACCTGGCATTGATCAGTTGTTACCTGCTGATTGCCATGGAATTGCCTCGCCAGGAACTCGCCATCCTGTGGATGGGCCTGCCTCCGATACTGACGCTGCTGCTATTGCCACTGGGCTCGGCCCTGCTTCTGAACCTAACGTTGACTCCCATCTGGCTGGCCCTGCTGGGCATCGACCTGCCACTCTTCGAGGCAGCCCTGTATTACCTGGCACTGGTCGGCTTCGGCACGTTGCCAGGCTGGATACGACATCGCCGCGCGGCCATGTTGCGCGCCACGGAGCCCAGCGACGCACAATGTGATGCCCTGTCCCGCAAGGTCATCACCGAGCGGCTCACGGCGGAAGTCGACCGCGCCCGGGCCATGCGACGCCCTATGGCAGCCCTGGTCATTCACCTGCCACAACTGGAAATGGCCGACGAGCAATTCGGCCCTGCCCTGCTGCATACGTTGCTGGCCCGGGTATGCCAGACCATCCGCGAGAGTTGCCGGCATCACGATCTGCTCGGCCGGCATCAGCCCACCCTGTTCTGGCTACTGCTGCCCGATACCGGCGAGGCCGGCGCCCTGATCGTCCGTGACCGCGTAATGCGAGCCCTGAATCGTGAAGTATTTGCCGAGACCGGCGCCATCCAGGCCCGGATTCATGCCTGCTACCTTCACCCGGGAGAAACCACCACCCACTTCGAGCAGCGCCTGCTGACCGCCGGTCTGAAGTTGACGGAGCCCTCATCTTGAATCTGGGCAACTGGCTCTATAGCCTGGCGCCCTCGCCGGGCTGGCTGCTCGTGGCAATCCTGGTGATCGCCTTGACCGAGTCCCTGGCCGTGGTCGGTCTGGTAATTCCCGGCGTGGTGCTGATGACCGCCGCCGCCTCGCTGGCCGGTCACTATGACCTGTCGATTCCCCTCATCCTGGGGTTTGCCTTCGTTGGCGCGGTCATCGGCGACGGCATCAGCTTTCTGCTCGGCTACACTCAGCGCGAGCGTATTCCGGTACTCTGGCCATTCAAGCAACATCCGGAGTGGCTGGCCCGAGGCGCGCGCTTCTTTCAGCGCTACGGCATCCTGTCGGTACTCATCGGACGCTTCGTCGGCCCGGTGCGGCCCATCGTGCCGATGATTGCAGGCATGATGCACATGTCGCCGTTCACTTTCGCCTGGTCCAACGTAGGTTCGGCACTACTTTGGGCGCCGGCCTACGTGCTGCCCGGCTACCTGCTGGGCCGGACCTGGCAGCAACTACTGATCCTGCCACCAGGTAGCGACCGCTGGCTGGTCATGCTGGCCGCCATCATCATCGTGCTCGCTCTGGTCTTTTCCCTGCTTCGCCATCAATTGGCCCGCGAAGGCCGGATCTATCGGCGCTTGGCCTATTTCGCCAGCCAGCGTGGCTGGCGACGGCGACTCTGGCACGCCCTGCGCCAGTCCTATCCGGGCGGCGAATTCCCGCTGGCATCGCTGGTCCTGTTGCTGGCCAGCCTGTCGGCCCTGAGCGCCTGGACCCTGCTGGTGATAGATCGTGGCGCACCACTGGCGATCGACCGCCAATTACAGGTCTTCGTCGATTCCTTGGCAGGGCTGCTGTCCCTGCAACTGGCCGCCTGGCTGGCCGAAGCGGGAGACATGCTGGGCAGGACGGCACTTGCGCTTCCCTGGATGGCCTGGCTGCTGCTGCGCGGCCAGGCTGCCGTTCTGCTGCATCTGCTGGGCGGCCTGCTGGCCATTATCCTGGCCAATGCTCTGTTCCGGCAGTTATCGCTGGGAACGCCCCTCGACACGCCGATGATTGCCTACCCTAGCGAACTGCTCTCCGGCACCGTGGTAATCAGCGGGTTGGTAGCCGCCTATGTCTCAGAAACGCTGGCTTCAAGGTATCGTGCCGTCGCTTATTGGACGGCCATACTTCTCTGTCTGGCCATGGGCCTGGCCTGCCTTCTGCTCGACATCGCGTGGCTCAGCGGCCTGGTAGGAGGCGCCTTGCTGGGACTGACGCTCAGCGCCCTGCTGCGTGTCAGTTATCATTATTTTGCTACCCGCCCCCCGCTACGCCCACCCTGGCTAACCCTTGGCCTGGCCTCGTTGATGCTGGTCATGGCGAGGATCGTGTGGCTCCCCCCCGCCTGAGCTGGGTATCAGCCCAGGGCGAGCCACACCCCCACACCGATCATCAGCGTCCCGGCGATACGGTTGAGCAGACGCACGCCGCCCCCCTTGGCCAGCAGGTGGCTTGCGGTGCGTCCCCCACCGGCATACAGCAGCAGGCAGAAGAACTCGAGCGTCAGGATCATGGCGACCAGTATCGCCAGTTGAGAAGCCAGCGGCAGCGAAGCGTCCAGAAACGGCGGTAGCAAGGCGATGAAGAAGGCCCACCCCTTGGGGTTGGCCACCGCCGTGACAAATCCTTGGGTCAACAACTGGGTACGCGATACCGCTGTGCTGTCACTCGGCTCGAGAGGGATCGCCATGCGTCCACGCGAGCGCCACATCATGATCCCCAGATACGCCAGGTAGGCGCCACCCAGCCACTTGAAGGCCATGAACAATTCGGGCTGTCGCAGCATCAGCGTCGCCACGCCGGCCCCGGCGGACACGGCCACCAGACCGACACCGACGAGTTCACCGGCCATCATCCAGAGTGCGCGACGCACGCCGACGGTCATGCCCAGCACCATCGACAGGGTCATGCACATGCCTGGTGTCAGCGAGACAAGAAAAAATGTGGGAATGAAGACGGACAACAGCGACAGGTTGATCACACCGGCTCTCCCCAGCGTGGCATGAGTTGATGATCGATTCCCAACTGATTGAGTATCCGCGCTACGATGAAGTCGATCATCGCCGCAACGCTGTCGGGACGATGATAGAAACCCGGTGCTGCCGGCAGGATGACTGCACCCAATTGGCTCAGCTTGAGCATATGCTCCAGATGTATGGCCGAGAATGGCGTTTCGCGTGGCACCAGGATCAGTTGGCGACGTTCCTTGAGCGCCACATCGGCGGCCCGCTCGATGAGGTTGTTGCTGGCCCCTGTGGCCACGGCCGATAGCGTTCCTGTCGAACATGGGCAGATGACCATCGAGGCCGGTGCACCGGAGCCCGAAGCCACGGGCGCCATCCAGTCCTCGCGACCGAAGCAGTGGATCTGTCCCGGTGCCGCCGCACAACGCTCGGCCAATGCATCGGCGAGCTTCGCCGGTTGCGCCGGCAGCTTCTCGTCGGTCTCGGTGGCAATGACCATGTGCGCCGCCTTCGACACCATCACCCAGACTTCATGGTTAGCGGCAACCAGGCACTCGATCAAACGCAGTCCATACTGCGCTCCCGACGCGCCGGTCAAGGCAACGGTAACCGGCGCGGCAAAGCCTTCCGCGACATCACCCATGCCGGCGCTCCAGCGCAGCCAGCAGCTTGGCGTGAATACCGCCGAAACCGCCGTTGGACATAACGACAATGCGGTCGTTGCGGCGTGCGTGCTCCACTACAGTCTCGACCAGCGCATCGATGTCCTCGACTCGACTGGCAGGGACCGGACTGGCTTCCAGAATGGCATCCAGCGACCAGTCGAGTCCCGGCGGCTGATACCACCACACCGTATCGGCATCCGCTACGCAGCCGGCCAGGCGCTCCTTCAACGTGCCCAGGCGCATGGTATTGGAGCGCGGCTCGATAACCGCCAGGAGCCTGCCCGACGGGGTCGCGGCGCGTAATCCCTTGAGCGTGGTGGCGATCGCCGTGGGATGGTGGGCAAAGTCATCGATCACTTGGATACCGGCCACCTCACCGCGGATTTCCTGGCGCCGCCGCGGCGTCTCGAAACGCGCCAGCGCTGCACAGCCCTTGGCCAGATCGACGCCACAGGCTGCCGCACAGGCCAGCGCCGCGACCGCATTGCGTGCGTTATGATCGCCGGTCAGGGCCCAGTCGACAACGGCATCCTCGTCGCCATGAATGACCCGGAAACGACTCGCATCGTCACGCTCCAGCGCAAAACGCCATTCACTCGTCTCATGGCTGCCGAAACGCACCACCGGTGTCCAGCAGCCCATGTCCAGCACACGATCGAGGGCCGGCTCCTGGTCGGCAACCAGGACACGTCCCTGGCCGGGAATCGTACGCACCAGGTGATGAAATTGCCGCTCGATGGCGCTCAGGTCGGGAAAAATGTCGGCGTGATCGAACTCGAGGTTGTTCAGCACGGCCACATCGGGCCGGTAATGCACGAACTTGGAGCGCTTGTCGAAGAATGCCGTATCGTATTCGTCAGCCTCGACGACGAAGGGTGCCTGGGCATCGCCCAGGCGCGCCGACACCCCGAAATTGCGTGGCACGCCACCAATCAGAAAGCCTGGCGCCAAGCCCGCCGACTCCAGCAGCCAGGCCAGCAGGCTGGCCGTGGTGGTCTTGCCATGCGTACCGGCCACCGCCAGTACTTGCCTGCCGGGCAGGACGTGCTCGGCCAGCCACTGAGGGCCAGAGATATAAGGCAGCTTGGTATCGAGTACCGCCTCGACCTCGGGATTGCCGCGAGACAGCGCGTTGCCGATGACTACCAGGTCGGGGCGAGGCTCGAGATTGGCCGCCCGGTAGCCGTTGCAAAGGGCAATGCCCGCTTCTTCGAGTTGCGTGCTCATTGGAGGATAGACGTTGGCATCGGAGCCGCTGACGCGATGGCCCAACTCCCGGGCCAACAATGCCAGGCTCCCCATGAAGGTGCCACAGATACCAAGAATATGGACGTGCATGAGGCCTCTCGCCGTGAAGTTCCGAGCGTCATCGTGCGTTGCGTCGGGTACTGAAGGCAACGACAATGCCTCGGCCCGAACGGCACGGTGTCAAACGCGTGAGACTAGCATGGCCAGCGTTGCAGCCACCAGCGGGCCGGCGGCACGCTCCTGGCTGCTGCCGTGCAGCAAGTGCCGCTTTCGGCTATGATAAGCCCCCAGATCCCCTTCTTTTCTAAGTAAAAAATACAGGAGCAAAGGAAGCCCTCATGGCAACGTACAATGCCTTCTATGCCCAGTCCGGTGGCGTCACGGCGGTCATCAATGCCAGTGCCTGCGGAGTCATCGAAACCTGCCGTCGCGAATCGGATCGCATCGGCAAGGTGTATGCCGGCCGCAGCGGCATTATCGGTGCCTTGACCGAGGACCTGATCGATGTCTCTCAGGAATCCGACGATGCCATCGCTGCCCTGCGCCATACGCCGGGAGGCGCCTTTGGCTCCTGCCGTTACAAGCTGAAGGACATCGAGACCCACCGTGCCCAGTACGAGCGCCTGATCGAGGTCTTCAAGGCGCACGACATCCGTTATTTCTTCTATAACGGCGGCGGTGACAGTGCCGATACCTGCCTCAAGGTCTCGCAGCTCTCCGAAAAGATGGGCTATCCGCTGACCGCCATCCACGTTCCCAAGACCGTCGACAACGACCTGCCGATCACCGACAACTCACCGGGCTTCGGCAGTGTGGCCAAGTACATCGCCACGTCCACCCGCGAAGCAGCACTCGACATCGCCTCCATGTGCGCCACCTCGACCAAGGTCTTCGTGCTCGAGGTCATGGGCCGCCATGCCGGCTGGATCGCTGCCGCTGGCGCTCTGGCCGGCAACGGCGAAGGCGAGCCACCGCACATGGTCATCTTCCCCGAGATTGCCTTCGATCGTACCGCAGTCATGGCCAGGGTCGAGGAAGCGGTCAAGAAGTATGGCTATTGCGTGATCGTGGTTTCCGAAGGGGCCCGTTACGAGGATGGCACCTTCCTGGCCGATGCCGGCAATACCGATGCCTTCGGTCATCGCCAGCTCGGCGGCGTGGCACCGACCTTGGCCGGCATGGTCAAGCAGGATCTGGGCTACAAGTATCATTGGGCCGTTGCCGACTATCTTCAGCGCGCTGCCCGTCACCTGGCCTCGAAGACCGACGTCGAACAGTCCTATGCGGTCGGCAAGAAGGCCGTGGAACTGGCCCTCGAAGGCAAGAACGCCATGATGCCCGCCATCAAGCGGGTCAGTGATAGCCCCTACGAATGGACCGTCGAGGCGGCACCGTTGGCGGAAGTCGCCAACAAGGAAAAGTTCATGCCACGTGATTTCATCCGCGACGATGGATTCGGCATTACCGAGGCTTGCCGCCGCTACCTGGCACCCCTGATCCAGGGTGAGGATTTCCCGCCATTCGAGAACGGTCTTCCGAAGGTCGCCAAGCTGAAGCTGGCCCGGGTCGAGCGCAAGCTGCCCACTTTCGAACTCTAAAGCAGTCCGGCAGCTTCTCGCATACGCCCCGGCTTCATGGTCGGGGCGTATGCGTTTGTGGAACTATTTTAGTAACCAGGAAAGCAGCAGCAGCAGCAGCAGGATGCCAGCGATACCTTGCCAGAAGATCGCCGGCTCACGCCGCGCATGCCCTTCGTCATCGCGTGCCGCCTTGCGCGGCTCGCGCAAGGCATAGGCGAACTCGGCCAGGCGGCGGAAGCGCAATGCCCGCTGAGGATCCAGGGCGCGCCGCAGGGCATCGTCCAATTCGCTGGACACTTCGGGGTTGCGCGTCCGTGCACTGCGATAGCTCATCCGCTCCAGGTCGGTATGGGTGCGTAGCTGGTTCGGCGCCTGAGCGTAAGGCAGGCTACCCGTCAACAGCCAGTAGATGGTCGAGGCCAGGGCATACTGGTCGCTGCGCCGGCCCACATCGGTATCCAGGGCATACTCTGGGGCGCTATGCTCGCTTAGTCCCACTTGGCGCGCCAGCTCCCTGGCCTTCTTGTGGCCATCCACCTCACGCAGGTGGCAGGCACTGAAATCGGTGAGCACCACCTGGCCATGGGCATCGATGAGCACATTGCCGGGATGGATCTGCTGGTGCAGGACATCCCGCCGATGCAGCGCCTGGACGGCCTTGGCCAGTTGGCGTGCGATATCCAGGCGCTGGGCAAGACTCGCCTGCGGATGTCGGTGCCCCCAATCCGCCAGCGTCGTCCCATTGATGTATTCCATCAGATAGTAGAGATGCTGGCGTGGTCTCGAGAGTTCGACGACCCTCGCCACGAACGGTGAATTGACCCGCTCGACGACCCACTGCTGCAACAGGAAATGTTCCAGATAGGCGTTGCGGCTGGACAACTCGGGGCTGGGTGCCTTGAGCACCATCTCCCGCTCGCTGCGCAGGTCACGCATGCGATAGACACGCGCCTGGGCCGTCTTCGACAGCACTGCCTGAACCTCCAGACCATCGAGCCGATCGCCGGCGCTGAGTTCGGGGGGCACAGGAAGGTTGCCGTAATGCCTTAGAGGACGATCGGGCTCCTCCTCGGGAAGGCGGTCGATACGCACCAGTTGAAAGCAGAACTGATCCCCGCCATAGCCACGCTCGGCGGCACGCGTCTGGGCCGCCTCGGCAAGGCGCTCGCAGGCGGCGTCAAGGTCGCTGACGTCGGAGCGGATCAATTGTACGTAGTCCGACGGCATCAACGTGCCGCGCACGGCACGCGTGGTGAACAGGAACAGATCACCCTGCTTTAGCGGGGTGCGCACGTAATCGATATCGAGATTGCCATCGAGTCCCAGCGCGCGCGACGGATAGCGGTAGCCCCCCAGGTCGGTGACATGATCGCGGGTCAGTTGTTCGAACTCGGCGCCTCGCAGTCGAAATACCAGTGTGTCGCCCATATGGAAAAGATGCGCTTCCCGGTCGCGCAACACCATGGCTGACATGGAGCTGACGTAACTTCCCCCCTCGATGTAACCGCTCTGGCTGTAGCTCCAGCTGTTGAGGGCCCGCAGGACACGGGTAGCGGAGGTCTTGACATCCCAGTGCTCTGGGGTGGAATAGTAATCGGCGAGAAAGCCGCGCACGCTCAAGTCACCCGCCTGCTTGGCGATGGCATTGCGCCAGGTCGAGTCGCTGATCAGGGCGCAGACCCCCTTGCTACGCAGGGTGTTGCCTTCAGGCACCTGGACCGACATCGAACTGCGATGGCGACGTCGCTCCGGGGCCACGAAGGCCTGACCGTAGCTCAAGGACAAGGCTTGCTCCGCCAAGATGATACCCCCTCGGATTACGCATTAGCCAAACATGATACCTTCGACGCCAGCGGCAGCCTATCGCCTATTGGCTAACATCCTTTGCGTGCCTACGATTGGTAATCGTCCAGGGCAGTTCGTATAATTCGGCGAATTTTCCGCTTTCATGGCCAACCGCAAGGACTCGACAATGAGCTTCAACCAGATCCCCGCAGGCAAGGACCTTCCCCACGATGTTTACGTGGCGATCGAGATTCCTGCCAATCATGCGCCGATCAAGTATGAGATCGACAAGGACATGGATGCCCTGCTAGTGGATCGTTTCATGGCCACTCCGATGTTCTATCCGGCCAACTACGGTTTCATCCCCAACACCCTGGCCGACGACGGCGATCCCCTCGACGCCCTGGTGGTCACACCGTACCCGGTCCAGCCCGGCAGCGTGATCCGTGCGCGCCCGGTCGGCATTCTCAACATGACCGATGAAGCCGGCGAAGACGCCAAGCTGGTCTGCGTACCCCACAAGAAGCTGACCGCGCTGTACGACGAGGTCGAGGAAGTCACCGACCTGCCGGAACTGCTGCGCCAGCAGATCGCTCATTTCTTCGAGAACTACAAGGATCTCGAGAAAGGCAAGTGGGTTAAGGTCGAGTCCTGGGATGGCGCCGATGCAGCACGCAAGGCCATCGAGAAGGCCGCGGCAGCCTATCAGGACCACTAAGCTCGAACTCAGCGATTACGCTTCAAGAGAGAAGGGCCGCCCCCAGGGCGGCCCTTCTCGTTCATGCCTATCCACGCGCGTCGCTCACTGCGACGCTTCCTGTGAGTCAGAGGCAGGCACCTGCAGGGCATCTCCGACAGGCTGGCCCGCCGCGTCCGCATTGCCACTTGCTGCTTCAGGGGCTGCATTGCCCTGAGCCTGTGGACTCGCCTCGTTCTGCTCGGCAGCATTGCGTGGCTCTTGCCCCTCGCCACTGCTGTCAGCAGGATTGCCAGCTGATGTCTCGCCATTTTCCGCCGCTGCCTGGGTGTCCTGCTGCGACGTAGCCGGGGACGGCTGAGACTGGGTGGATTGCGGAGTACTGACTTCGGCACCTTCGATACTATCGGCCAGGCGCCGGGCCTGATCGCTGAGCCCCATGGTGTAGTTGGCCAGGGTCAACGAATGGTTGGCGAAGATACCGAACCCGGAACCATTCAGTACCATCGGGCTCCACAGCGGACGCAGCGCCATCTCGAGTTCGGCAATCATGCGCTCGAGCCCAGCCATTGCGCCTGCCTGCTCGAAGAGCGCCGCATAATCCCGGCGCACGCCCCGCAAGTAATGCATCATCGCCCAGGCTTCGCCACGCGCTTCGTAGAACACATTGTCGACCCGGTACCAGGGCGTAGCCTCGGGCAACTCCGCTTCGTCGACCCCCAACTCACGCAGCGCCTCGGGATCGTCAATGCTCGCCGACAGGCGACGCGTCAGCGCCTCGAACCGCTCGGCTTCACTGCGCAACCACTTAGCCAAGGCATCACCACGTGTCGTCAAGGCATTCCCGGCACTCAGGCTTGCGGTAAAGTCATGCAGCAACTCGACGGCCAGGGCATAACTCTTCTCAGCAGACGGATAGAGCCAGTCCTCGCTGTCGGTATCGAGCGCCTCCTCGGCATCGGCCAAGGGGGCAGCATCGCCGGTACTCATGGCGGCCAGTGCCGGCACCGTCAGCCGCGCCTGGCGCAGCACTCCCAGTTCCCAACTGGGCATGTTATCGAGCCACACACCGGGTGGTGCCACATCATTGCGCAGCAGGCCACCCGGCTTGTCGAGCAGGGTATCCACCGAAGCGGTCACGGCCGATGACATCGCCACCCCTCGCGGCAGAGTGGCCTGCGCCCCATTGCCCTGCCATTCGACAACCGCCTGGTCGATGTCGAAGCTGTCCGGTCGCAGACTCCACCAGATCCCCAGTCCGATGCAGACGACAAGATAAACCACCAGCAAGGCCAGCAAGGGCTTCCATATCCAGCCATACTCCGGGCGTTCCAGCACTTCGGTTCGACGTTTGCGGTTGCGAAACATTGCCATATGCGCGACGTCCTTGGGCGTGACGGTTGATGATTGGTTCCTTCAAAAGGGTATCCTATCATGCACGTTTCGGTGCGCCCGTACGGCATTAGGCCTAGCTGAAGATACGGCGGAACTCGACAGCAAGCCGATGGTCGCATGCAGCGCACAGCCCCCCTCAAGGAACCGGTGTCGATGGTACGTCTGTCCTCCCTGCTCGTTTTGCTATTCACGCTACTGTTCACGACCACGGCACAGGCCGGCTGGTTCGACGAGCGCTCCGGGGAACAGACCTTCCTGCCGGTGAACCAGGCGTTCCAGGCCAGTGCCTGGCGCGAGGATGGGCGGCTGCATGTCGGCTTCGAAGCCGTCGAGGGATACTATCTCTACCGCCACCGTTTCAGCGTCGAGAGCCTAGAGTCCGGCGTCGAGCTGGGTGAAACGCAACTGCCACCGGGTCAGTTCAAGAGCGACGAGTTTCTCGGCGATGTCTACGTATTTTACGACCAGGTCGTCCTGACGGTTCCCTATACGGGGCAGCCTGATGATGGTCTCGAAGTCGCCGTCACCTTCCAGGGCTGCGCCGATGCGGGCCTGTGCTACCCTCCCGAACGCCTCGAGATGAGCGCCTTTCCCGGTTCGCCGCCGATAGCTTTCCAGAACGCTGACACGACAGACGCTCCAGGATCGCCTCAGGACGCCGGCAATCCGGAACTTGCAGACCAAGGCTCGCTGGCAACGACTCTCAGCGAGGACGCCCGTTATCGCAACCTGCTCACCGAGCTTGCCCCACTCGCCGTGCTCGGCCTGTTCTTCCTCGCCGGCCTGGGACTGACCTTCACGCCCTGCGTCCTGCCGATGATTCCCATCTTATCGTCGATCATCGTTGGCCAGCAGGCCGGGCGGGGCCGAGCCTTGGCGCTATCGTCGAGCTATGTCGCAGGCATGGCCATCACCTACGCCCTGGCCGGGGTGCTGATGGGGCTATTCGGGGCCGGCCTCAATCTGCAGGCACGCCTGCAGTCGCCTTGGGTCCTGATTCCGTTCGCGATCCTGTTCGTGCTTTTTGCCCTGGCCATGTTCGGTATTTTCGACTTGCGATTGGCCCCATGCCTGGCCAATCGCATCGATGCCTGGCAGAGCCGTCTGCAACGCAGCGGCGTACCGGGCCTGGCTCTGGCTGGCGCTCTGTCGGTGGTGGTCGTGTCGCCCTGCGTATCAGCGCCTCTGGCTGGTGCCCTGGTATTCATCTCCACGACAGGCAATGCTCTGATGGGAGGGGTGGCACTACTGGCCCTGGCACTGGGTATGGGCGTTCCGCTTTTGCTGGTAGGCACCTTCGGAGCGTCACTGCTTCCCCGTTCGGGGGCCTGGCTCAACGGCGTCAAGGCCGCCTTCGGCATTTTATTACTGGCGGTTGCGGTATGGCTCGTCGAGCGCCTCCTGCCCGGGCCTGTCAGCCTTCTCCTGTGGGGCGGCCTGGCGATCGGCACGGCCCTGGCCCTGGGTGCCCTGACGTTCAACCAGCGCCAGGGCTGGCCGCGAGTCCGGCAGGCGGCCGGCATCGTATTGCTGTCGTGGGGTATCGCCCTGATTCTGGGGGCCGCCCAAGGCAGCGAGAATCCGTTTCGCCCACTGGCCGGGCTGGCCACGACAGGCAATGCCGAGCGGGCTCCGGCGTTTGCCCAGGTCACGACATTGACACAACTCGAGAACGAGTTAGACGTCGCTGCTCGACAGGGCAGGCCTGCGTTCGTCGATGTTACCGCCGAATGGTGCATTTCCTGCAAGATCATGGAACGCGATGTGTTTCCCGCTCCGGCCGTGGCCAGTGAACTGGCCGGCTTCTACCTGATCCGTGCCGATGTCACCGACACCAACGACGACAGCCGTGCCTTGCTCGACCGGTTCGGCCTGTTCGGTCCTCCCAGCCTACTGTTCTTTTCAGGTAGCAAAGAACTCTCTCGGCTGCGCATTCAAGGCGAAGTCGAGGCCTCCGAACTCGCTCCCCACCTCGAACGCGTGCGCCGCCAGTTCGCACGAACCAGCCAAGGGGTCTAGGCTCATTTCGAACATTGTTCGGTTATTCCCGGCGGCCGAGAGATGATGCAACTGGACAACCTGTGCGTTTTTCGTCACACTCCGCCTCCATTAGCTTTCAAGGTGCCCCAAGGCAGCATCTTGCCGCTTTCTGCCGGGATCTGATCAGAGTTTGAACAGGTTAACAGCGCCCTTCTCGACCCTATGACTGGCATACGCATCCTCGACATCTTCCGATTTGCACTGGTTCGTCACTCGCATCGCGAGGTGTCTCGGCCGGTGCTGTCATGCGTGCGCGGGAGCCGTCGGAGCGGCTCACAGCCCCGGCAGGGCAGGAAAGCGATTTTCGTGCCGGAGGCCGCGCGGCATGGTCTTCGGCCTTTCTCGATAGTTAGCGTATTACGCCAAATTCACATTCAAGAGACTTCGACATGGATATCCGCAAGGTCAAGAAACTGATCGAGCTGCTGGAAGAATCCAACATCAGCGAAATCGAGATCCAGGAAGGCGAGGAATCGGTACGCATCAGCCGCCATCCCAATGGCGGCCAGGCCCCGTCGATGCCGATGCCCCAGGCCTGGGGCATGCACAGCGCCCCCCAGATGCCGCAGCAGCCCGCGACAGCCGCGCCGGGTGCCGAACCGAGCGAACCCCAGGCCCCGGCACAGCCGGCAGGCCATGCCGTGACCTCGCCGATGGTGGGAACGTTCTATCGCTCCCCGGCCCCAGGGGCCAAGCCGTTCATCGAAGTCGGACAGAGTGTCAAGAAAGGCGAGACCGTGTGCATCGTCGAAGCCATGAAGATGATGAACCAGATCGAGGCCGATCAGGACGGTGTGGTCGAGGCCATCCTTGTCGAGGACGGTGAACCGGTCGAGTTCGACCAGCCGATGCTGATCATTTCCTGAACGAATGGATAACGCCATGTTGGATAAGGTACTCATCGCCAACCGCGGCGAGATCGCACTGCGTATCCTGCGTGCCTGCAAGGAACTGGGCATCCGCACCGTCGCCGTGCACTCCAAGGCTGACCGCGAGCTGATGCACGTGCGCCTGGCCGATGAAGCGGTCTGCATCGGCCCGGCTCCCTCGGCGCAGTCCTACCTCAATATCCCGGCGCTGATCAGCGCCGCCGAGGTAACCGATGCCAGCGCCATCCACCCCGGCTACGGCTTCCTGTCCGAGAATGCCAATTTTGCCGAGCAGGTCGAGCGTTCCGGCTTCGTGTTCATCGGACCGCGCGCCGAGACCATCCGCCTGATGGGCGACAAGGTCAGCGCTATCGAAGCCATGAAGCAGGCCGGTGTGCCCACCGTTCCCGGCTCCGATGGCCCGCTGCCCGACGACAATGACGAGGCGGTACTGGCCACCGCCAAGCGCATCGGCTACCCGGTCATCATCAAGGCGGCAGCCGGCGGTGGTGGCCGCGGCATGCGAGTGGTGCACAGCGAAGCCCACCTGCTCTCCTCGATCAGCGTGACCCGCACCGAAGCCAGCGCCGCCTTCGGCGACGGCACGGTGTACATGGAGAAATTCCTGGAGAAGCCGCGCCACGTCGAGGTTCAGGTGCTGGCCGATGGCCAGGGCAACGCCATTCATCTCTATGACCGCGACTGCTCGCTGCAGCGCCGCCACCAGAAGGTGCTGGAAGAAGCACCCGCACCGCACATCGAGCCCGAGGCACGCGCCAAGGTACTCAAGGCCTGTACCGATGCCTGCATCGAGATCGGCTATCGGGGCGCCGGCACCTTTGAATTCCTTTACGAGGATGGCCAGTTCTTCTTCATCGAAATGAACACCCGCGTTCAGGTCGAGCACCCGGTCACCGAGATGGTGACCGGCGTGGACATCGTCAAGGAGCAACTGCGCATCGCCTCCGGCATGCCGCTATCGATCCGTCAGGAAGATGTCAAGCTCGACGGGCACGCCTTCGAGTGTCGTATCAATGCCGAGGATGCACGCACCTTCATGCCGTCTCCCGGCAAGGTGACACTGTTTCACGCCCCCGGTGGTCTGGGTGTACGCATGGACTCGCACCTGTATACGGGTTATACGGTCCCGCCGCACTACGACTCCCTGATCGGTAAGCTGATTACCTGGGGCGAGAGCCGCGAGGTGGCCCTGAACCGCATGCGTAACGCCCTCGACGAACTGCTGGTGGAAGGCATCAAGTCCAATATCGACCTGCAAAAGGATCTGGTGCGCGACGGCCATTTCCAGGAAGGTGGAGTCAATATCCACTATCTGGAAAAGAAACTCGGCGGTTGATTCGCCCACTGGCGACAGCCATCAAGAAAGGGGCGACGCCGCCCCTTTTTTCATTCGACTCGCGTACCGTGGAGGTCCTTCATGCCCTGGTTGCAACTGAAAGCCCACATTGCGCCCGAGCAGGCCGACACGCTGGAAGAGCTGCTCTCGGCGGAGGGCGCCTCGGCAATCACCCTGCAGGATGCGCATGACAACCCGGTCTTCGAGCCCGAACGCGGCACCACGCCCCTGTGGCACGAGACTGTACTGACCGGTCTCTACGACGACCTGGAAGACGTCGAGGCCATGCTCGATCGCGTGCGCCAGGCCTGGGCCGCAGAAATGCCCGACGAACCCTGCCCGGAAATCGAGTACGAACTGCTCGCCGACCGGGACTGGGAACGCGAATGGATGGACGGCTTCTCGCCTCTGCGCATGGGCAAGCATCTGTGGATCGTTCCTAGTTGGCACGAGGCCCCTGACCCCGAGGCCGTAAACCTGCTGCTTGATCCGGGGCTGGCCTTCGGTACCGGCACGCATCCCACCACGGCGCTATGTCTGGAGTGGCTCGACACCCTGGCAGACGAGGAGCGGCTCGACGGCCAGGCGGTTCTCGATTTCGGTTGCGGCTCGGGCATTCTTGCCATCGCTGCGCTCAAGCTCGGTGCCGCTCGCGCCGTCGGTACCGACATCGACCCCCAGGCCCTGACGGCCAGCCGCGACAATGCCAAGCGCAACGGCATCCCTGACCAGGCACTGGCATTATGCCTGCCCGAACAGCTCGAGAAAGGCCAGTACGCTATTGTCCTGGCCAACATTCTAGCCGGCCCCCTGGTCGAGCTCGCCCCGAGCATCGCCGGCCAAGTCGCCCCGGGTGGACGTCTTGCGCTATCGGGCATTCTTGCCAACCAGGCCGATGAAGTTCTCGACGCCTACCTTGCCCAAGGGTTACGCATGGACGCCCCAGAAGAGCGTGACGGCTGGGTGCGCCTGACGGGCGGGCGGCCCGCCGGGTAATACCAGCGTTGATACCGGTCGCCCTTCAATAAGTCCCTTGCGGCCGGTATCATTACCACCCCCTTGAGCCGAGACCCCGAATCACGATGCCAGCAACTGCCTGCGTCGAACCGCCTGCCATTGGTCCTTACCAGCTCCCCAACCGGGTGATCCTGGCGCCCATGGCCGGTGTGACCGATCGTCCCTTCCGCCAGCTCTGCCGCAAGCTCGGTGCCGGCCTGGTGGTGTCCGAGATGGTCACGTCCGACCCTAGCCTGTGGCATACCCGCAAGTCGCGTTCACGACTCGATCATCGCGGCGAACCCGGCCCACGCTCGGTGCAGATCGCCGGCGGCGATCCCGGCATGCTGGCCGAGGCGGCCCGCCTGAATGCCGCGCAGGGCGCCCAGATCATCGACATCAACATGGGCTGTCCGGCCAAGAAGGTCTGCAACAAGGCGGCCGGCTCGGCCCTGCTGCGCGACGAACGATTGGTCGCCGACATTCTCGATGCCGTGGTTGGAGCGGTCGACATTCCCGTGACCCTGAAGATTCGCACCGGCTGGTGCGAAAACAGTATCAACGGTCCGCGCATTGCCCGTCTGGCCGAGGAAGCCGGCATTCGCGCCCTGGCGGTCCATGGTCGCACCCGCGAGCAGCGTTATTCAGGTTATGCGGAATACGATACCATCGCCGCCATCAAGGCTTCGGTGACGATCCCCGTGTTCGCCAACGGCGATATTACATCTGCCGGGAAGGCTGCCGAGGTCCTCGACTATACTGGTGCGGATGCCGTGATGGTGGGGCGCGGCGCCCAGGGCAATCCCTGGATATTTCGCGAGATTGATCACTACCTGAGCACTGGCCAGACACTCCCCGAGCCCTCCCAGGCCGAGCGACACCACGTGATGAGTGACCACCTGACAGCACTACATGCGTTTTATGGGCAGCATATGGGAGTACGCATCGCACGCAAGCACATCGGCTGGTATTTGGGAACACGCGAGGATGCCAAGCCGTTGCGGGCACGTTTCAATGCTCTGGAAGCCCCAGGGGAACAACTTCAATTCGTCGACGAACTCTTCGACCGGAGCACCCCTCCGGCGAGTCATGGGATCAGCGCAGCATGACCAGCAGGCAAGCCTTCACTACCGATCAGGAGGCGCTCGACACTCCCGCCGGCCTACCCCGTGGGCAGACCCTGCGCGAGGCTGTCGACGACGCCATGCAACGTTATTTCGCCCACCTGGACGGCGAAATGGTCACCGACCTGTATGCCATGGTCATGACCGAAGTCGAGGCACCATTGCTGAGTGCCGTGATGGCGCATGCCGGCGGCAACCAGACCCGTGCCGCCGACATGCTAGGCCTCAACCGCGGCACATTGCGCAAGAAGCTCAAGCAATACGACCTGATCTGAATCCAACCATCAAGGGGAGCCGCCAGCGGCTCCCCTTGGCGTTATTTCACGCCGTCGCCCCGCCGCCGGGCGACCCCTAGCGAGCAGAGTGGAGCACCATGGCCGAACAATCCTCCCCGTCCTCATTACCGGTACGCCGCGCGCTGATCAGCGTGTCTGACAAGACTGGCATCGTCGACTTCGCGCGCGAACTCGCGCACCGCGGTGTGGCGTTGCTGTCCACCGGTGGGACCTATCGCCTGCTCAAGGACAACGGCATCGCTGTCACCGAAGTCTCCGAGCACACCGGCTTTCCCGAAATCATGGACGGGCGCGTCAAGACCCTGCATCCCAAGATTCATGGCGGCATTCTCGGCCGTCGCGGACAGGACGATGCGGTCATGACGGAGCACGGCATCGACCCCATCGACATGGTCGTGGTCAATCTCTATCCGTTTGCCGCTACCGTGGCACGTACCGACTGCACGCTGGAAGACGCCATCGAGAACATTGATATTGGCGGTCCGACCATGGTTCGTGCCTGCGCCAAGAATCACGCCCACACTACCATCGTGGTCGATAGTGGGGACTATTCGCGTGTTATCGACGCCATGGACTCTGCAGCGGGCGCCGTCAGCGACGCCCTGCGTTTCGACCTGGCGGTCAAGGCCTTCGAGCACACCGCCGGCTACGATGCGGCCATCGCTGACTATTTGGGTCAGCGCGTGGAAGGGGGCGAGCCAGGGTTCCCACGCACTTACAACGTTCAGTTCCGCAAGAAGCAGTCGATGCGCTACGGCGAGAATCCGCACCAGCAGGCGGCCTTCTACGTCGAGGCCGATGCCACCGAAGCCAGTGTCGCTACGGCAATCCAGCGCCAGGGCAAGGAACTTTCGTACAACAACGTGGCGGATACCGACGCTGCGTTTGAGTGCGTCAAGGCTTTCACCGATACGGCCTGCGTGATCGTAAAGCACGCCAACCCCTGCGGCGTCGCTGTGGCAGATACGCCACTCGACGCCTATGACAAGGCATTCGCCACCGATCCCACCAGTGCCTTCGGCGGTATCATCGCCTTCAACCGCCCGCTGGATGCCGACATTGCACGCGCCATTATCGATCGCCAGTTCGTCGAGGTGATCATTGCCCCCGGTGTCAGTGACGAGGCAGCAGCCATTGTCGCCGAGAAGAAGAACGTGCGGCTGCTCGACGCCGGCAGCCAGTGGCCCGGCGAGCGCGAGCACGCTCATGATTTCAAGCGGGTCACCGGCGGCCTGCTGGTCCAGGATCGCGACCTGGGCATGGTCGGCCGCGACGAGCTTCAGGTCGTCACCGAGCGCGCGCCGAGCGAACAGGAAATGCGCGACTTGGCCTTTGCCTGGAAGGTCGCCAAGTACGTCAAGTCCAACGCCATCGTCTATGCCAAGCACGGCCAGACCATCGGTGTCGGTGCCGGCCAGATGAGCCGCGTCTACTCGGCCAGAATCGCCGGCATCAAGGCGGCGGACGAAGGTCTCGAGGTGCCCGGCTCGGTAATGGCCTCAGATGCCTTTTTCCCGTTCCGCGACGGCATTGATGCTGCCGCTGCAGCCGGCATCACCGCCGTCATCCAGCCTGGCGGATCGATGCGCGATCAGGAAGTGATCGATGCAGCCAACGAGGCAGGCATCTCGATGGTGTTCACTGGCATGCGCCATTTCAAGCACTGACCCAGCCACAAACAAGCAGGGCGGCCCATGGGCCGCCCTGCTTGGTGAGTTTCTCCTCATCACCCGAGGTCGATGCAGAGATACTTGGTTTCCATAAATTCCTCCAGTCCTTGATGACCGCCTTCGCGGCCCAGACCGGACTCCTTGACCCCACCGAAGGGAGCTGCGGGATTGGAGATCAATCCGGTGTTGATCCCGATGATGCCGTACTCTAGCGCTTCCGAGACACGCCACACACGGCTCAGGTCCCGAGAATAGAAGTAGGCGGCCAGGCCGAACGGCGTATCGTTGGCCATTGCCACGGCATCCTCCTCGTCATCGAAGGGAAACACCGCCGACAGCGGCCCGAAGGTCTCCTCCTGAGCAACCAGCATGTCGGGCTTGGCATCGTTGATCAGCGTCGGCGTGAAGAAGTTGCCGCCCAGTGGGTGCGGGTTGCCGCCCAGCAGCAGCTCCGCCCCCTTGTCCACGGCATCGCGAATATGACGGCTGACCTTCTCGACCCCGTCCTGATCGATCAGCGGGCCAATATTGACACCCTCTTCGGTGCCGTCGCCGACGTGCAGTTCGCTGTTCATGGCCGCAGCCAGCTTCTCGCAGAAGGCGTTGACCACGCTGGACTGGACAAGGAAACGGTTGACGCACACGCAGGTCTGGCCACCGTTGCGGAACTTGGACGCCATGGCACCTTCCACGGCGGCATCCAAATCGGCATCCTCAAAGACGATAAACGGCGCGTTGCCGCCCAGTTCCAGTGAGATCTTCTGGATATGCTCGGCGGCCTGCTTCATCAGCTGACGACCGACCTCGGTGGAACCGGTGAAGGTGATCTTGCGCACGACCGGCGACTCGGTCAGTGCCGAGGCAATTTCGCTGGCCCGTCCGGGCACGACGTTGAATACCCCGCGAGGCACCCCGGCGCGCTCGGCCAGCAGGGCCATTGCCGTGGCCGAAAATGGCGTCTGGCTGGCCGGCTTGACGACGATCGGGCATCCAGCAGCCAAGGCGGCACCGACCTTGCGGGTGATCATGGCGGCCGGGAAGTTCCAGGGTGTGATAGCGCCCACCACGCCGACCGGCTGCTTGGTCACCAGGATTCGCTGATTGCTCTTCGCGGCTGGCACGGTCTCGCCATAGACCCGGCGAGCCTCCTCGGCAAACCAGCGCAGGAAGCTGGCAGCGTAACCGATTTCCCCGGCCGCCTCCTTGAGTGGCTTGCCCTGTTCCAGCGTCATGATCAGCGCCAACTCGTCCTGATGTTCATGCATCAGGTCATGCCATTTCATCAGGATATCCGCGCGCTCCTGGGCGGTCAGGGCGCGCCAGGCGGGAAAGGCGGCTTCCGCGGCTTCGATGGCACGCTCGGTCTCGGCCCGGCCCAGACGGGGTACCTGGCCGATGACCTCGCCATTTGCCGGATTGAGGACATCGATCTGTTCGCCGCTGTCTGCCGCGACCCAGCTACCGTCGATGTAGGCAAACGGACGAAACAGTGGGCAGTCTTGCAAGGATTCCATGAAGTTCTCCTTCCATGAGGGCGACAACGATGGTTGCCGCACGGAGCCGGCTAACGCTCATCGATGCATGACGAACGCCAGCCGCGTTGGACGGTGCATTACCCGGCTTGCTCATGGCCGGGTACAGCTGGCGACAGGGATAACGTTGTTGTCGGCAATGGTTCCAGCAGCAAGGATAGCGTAGCAACGATCAACGACAGCACGATAGCCGCCCAGCAGAACCCCCTGCCCCGGTAACGTTGCGGCTGACGGCGTACATGACGTAATCCCAGGACGGCAAGCACGGAGGCCACCAGTCCCAGCACAGGGGCGAGAACATCGAAGAACAGCGCAAGGATGGCCACGACGATGGCCGCCAGCGCCCACCCGGAATAGCGACGACCGACGCCTTCCTCGTATTCGCCGGACAGCTCTGCGTCGCTGACGGCAGGTGAAGCCGTCGAGGCTGGCACGCGCATCGTCGCCCGACGCTGCTTTTCAGGCAAGTTGAATACCTGCACGGCCCTCGAGCCGTCCACGTCGAAGCGGACCAGGATATCCGGGCCGGGCAATCCCCGGCCCCGCCAATCGGCTAGCGAGAAGGTATAGCACTGGCCCTCGCGGGTCACGATCATGCCCTGCTGTGCATCATCGTCGAATTCGGTGATCTTGCCGTCCAAGGCCGCTCTCCGCTGGCTGAATCAACATGCCAATGCTAAGAGGTTTATCCGTGCAAGACCAACCCGTCAAACTGCCGCATTGTCTCCACGGGTCTCGGACAGCGTGATCGACACCGAATCCGCGAAGCGCAGGGCATACGGCTTGTCGATCTCCACTTGGGCAGTCAGTACCTGCGGATAGGACATCACGATGTCGAGAATCTCGCGGGTCATCCGCTCCAGCAACAGGAACCGACCGTCCTCGACGTGGGAAATGATGTGCTTGGAGATGGTGCGATAGTTGAGGGCCTGTTCGATGTGGTTGAACTGGACCGCGCGATCGGCACGGTAACGGATTACCACATTGATGATCACATCCTGACGATTCTTGATTTCCTCTTCCTTGATGCCGATGAACGTGCGCAGACGCAGGTTCTTGATACGGATCGTGGCAAGGTCGTGATCGAGGTGCTGATCGTTGAGGGCATGCAAGGGCATCGCGATTCCTCTCGTCTCGATCAGCGGCCGTTGACCAGCATCAGGAATTCCTGGCGCGTCGTCTGGTTGTTGCGGAAGGCACCCAGCATTACCGAAGTCGTCATGCTCGAGTTCTGCTTCTCGACGCCACGCATCATCATGCACATGTGCTTGGCCTCGATCACCACAGCCACACCATGGGCGCCAGTCACCTGCTGGATCGCCTCGGCGATTTCCCGAGTCAGGTTTTCCTGGATCTGCATGCGGCGTGCATACATGTCGACGATACGTGCAAACTTCGACAATCCCAGCACCTTGCCCCGCGGCATGTAGGCGATATGGCACTTGCCGATGAAAGGCAGCAGGTGATGTTCACACATCGAGTAAAGCTCGATGTCCTTGACCAGCACCATCTCTTCGGTCTCAGAGGCGAAGACCGCGCCATTGACCAGCGATTCGAGAGACTGGCTGTAGCCCCGCGTCAGAAACTGCATCGCCTTGGCGGCGCGCTTGGGCGTGTCGCGGAGTCCTTCGCGGTCAGGGTCTTCGCCCAGGCCGGCAATGATCTCCCGGTAATGGTTGGCAAGTTCTTCAGTCATCGGTTGAACCTATGTCTCGTTGCCCACGGGCATGGTGCGTGCGTGTTATTGTCACGGTATGTTTCCCTGCCGGGCGGATTCTACCGCACTCCTGGCTCTCGCGCAGTGACGCGCTAATCCGGTGATTCGCGACAACCTGTCGCGCCGGCGCGGCTGCCAGCCATCCGGCACTGTGCTAGAGTGCAGACGTCATGTTCCTGCCCACGACGGAACCCTAATGCTTGTCGAGACCAAGCCATGCTGAAACCTTTCGTCTATATGCTGCTGACGGCCATGGCCATGCCGACGCTGGCGGCGCAGGACACGCTGAGCCTGCCTGCCGATGCCCGCATCGATGTTCAGGTGATAGACCGGGTCACCCTCGACCGTGCGTCGTCCGAAAGAAATGATGTCCTGCTGCGCCCGGTGTCGCGCACACAGTCCACAGCGGCCCATCATCTGCCCGAGTACTGCCTGATCACGGCCAGAGCCCAGCTCACCGAAGAGCGTGTTCGCCTGACCACCGAGTCAGTAACCTGCATCGAGCCCGAAGGCAGCCAACCGCATATCTACAGCGGTGAGCTGTCTGCTGCCGCTTATGAGCGTGAAGGCGGCTTCGGCCTGGATGTCTGCCAGGAGAGCCAGGAAGGCCAGTGCTCTCGGGCCGTGATCGTGCCGGATCACACCTTCCAGCTAAGTCTGGGCCGCGCCTTGCAGATCGATGCACAGCGCAACCCATCGGCGGAAATCAATCAACGCCGGATGCAGGCAGAGACCGGCAATCCGCAAGAGACGAATTCCGAGTCCGGCGACTGAGCGTGTATCGCGTCATGCCGAAAGACGCGGGGCCGCCCTGACCAGGGCGGCCCCGCTTCGTTTTGGCCTTCGCTAGCCTATCACGTGCTGGCGAGCCAGCGCTGCGAACCATCAAGAATCATACGCTGCTGCTCCAGAATACGAATGTGCTGGTCCCAGTAATCCTCGCTGGCAACCCAGGGAAAGGCCCGGGGAAAGGCAGGATCTTCCCAGCGTGCCACCAGCCAGGCACTGTGGCGCATCAGCCTCAGTGCTCGCAATGGCTCGATCCATTCGAGCTGACGCCGGTCGAAATCGCGGTGCTGCTCATAGCCTTCCAGTAGTTCACTCAACTGCATGTGCAGTTCCTGATCGTTCTGGGCCGTCAGCAGCATCCATAGATCCTGCACGGCTGGAGCCATGCAGCAGTCATCGAAATCGACCAGCGCGAATTCCTGGTCGCGGCCAAGAATATTGCCCAAGTGGCAGTCACCGTGGGCACGGATCTCGACGCCTGCCGGCCAGGCGCGCTCGGATAACAGGGATTGCAGGGTCTCGCTGATCCTGGCGTAGGTCTGGCGCTGCCGACGGTTGAGCCATGCCCCGGCCAGCACCTGCTCACGGCTCTGCGCAGCCAGGGTTTCCGGGTCCAGGCGTGGACGCTTCTCGAAACCGCGACGCTCGGACACGGCATGCAGCCGGCCGATCAGTTCACCCAGGGCATACAGGTGCTCGGGATTTTCCAGTTCCGGTGCCTGGCCAGGGACATGAGGAAACAGCGCAAAGCGAAATCCGTACGCGTCGTGCAGGGTCTCGCCCTGGGCATTCTGCCAGGGAGCGGCCACCGGCACGTCGGCGTCCGCCAATTCGGCCAGGAAAGTATGCTCCTCGCGAATCTGCGCCTCACGCCAGCGGTCGGGTCGATAGAACTTCACGACCCAGCGTCGACGCTCGTCATCACTGACCAGAAAGACACGGTTCTCGTAACTGTTCAACGTGAAAGGCTCGCCGGGCAACCACATGCCCAGCGCCTCGACGGCCTCGACAATGCGTTGTGGCGTCAGGCTTTCAAAAGGGTGATGGTTGGCAGCCATGGTGGCTCCTTGGTTCGTCAATGGCTGCCATGCTAGCAGACTCCCCGGCCCCACCGGCAGGCAATCAGCCGGCCGTGGCAGGCGGCGTGCGGGCGATGGCCCACGCCAGCACCTCGTCGGCACCCGCTGTTAGACAGGCGCGAGCCAATTCATCCAGCGACGCTCCAGTCGTCATGATGTCATCGACGACCGCCACCCGGCCGGTCAAGGGGCCATCGATGCGAAACGCATTGCGCAGGTTACGTTGCCGGGCCCGACGATCCAGCCCGCGCTGGGTCGGGGTGTGCCGCACCCGGTGCGCCTTGGCTTCGACGATGCCCAGGTGACGCGACAGATAAGTGGTCAGCCACGCCGCCTGGTCGAAGCCGAACTCGCGTGCCCGACTCGGATGGCGAGGCAACGCGACCAACGTCTGCGGCATGTCCTTCTGCGGAAGCGCCTTCAACGTCTCGAGCATGAGTGATGCCAGCACCACACCGGCCCGGGGCTTACCCGAAAATTTGAACCGGTGCATGAGCGTGACGATTTCTGCATCGTAGCGCAGCCCTGCAAACGTCCAGTTGAAGGCTGGCGGCTGGCTGAGACAGCGCCCGCAGCGCTCTGCGGCGACGGCCGGCAAAGGCTCGCCACACTGGCGGCAGGCCTGTACATTCCAGGGCAGCGCGTCCAGGCACGACCGGCACCACGCCCGACCGGGCAACGCTGGCGAGAGACAGAAACTGCACGGGCCCGGCAGCGAGTGGCGCAACCACTCGTCAACTTTTTCAAAAGCCCTGGTTGACAGGGTTTCGGCAACCTCTATGATCGGAGTCAACTTTTCATTCTTCCTTGGTTCACTACCTAGCGAGACTCGACATGTCCCAGGCCAGTTCGTTCTCCCATGCCGCTACCCCAACGCGCCACGACTGGACGCTCGACGAGATCGAAGCGCTATTCGCCCTGCCCTTCAATGATCTGCTGTTCCAAGCGCAGCAGGTACACCGCATGCACTTCGATGCCAACGCCGTTCAGGTCTCGACGTTGCTGTCGATCAAGACCGGGGCCTGCCCCGAGGATTGCAAGTATTGTCCCCAGTCAGGGCATTACAATACCGGACTGGACAAGGAGAAGCTGCTCGAGATCGACAAGGTGGTCGAGCAGGCACGTGCCGCCAAGGACGCCGGCGCCAGCCGGTTCTGCATGGGTGCGGCCTGGCGCAGCCCGCGTGAGCGCGACCTCGGTGTGGTCCTGGAAATGGTGAGCCGGGTCAAGGCGCTGGGGCTGGAAACCTGCATGACGCTGGGCATGCTCGATGGCACACAGGCCGAAAGACTGGCTGCTGCGGGCCTGGATTACTACAACCACAACCTGGATACCTCGCCCGAATTCTACGGCGATATCATTACCACGCGGACCTACGCCGACCGTCTCGAGACGCTGGGCCACGTCCGCCAGGCCGGGATGAAGGTCTGTAGTGGCGGCATTCTCGGCATGGGCGAGGCGCCACGCGATCGCGCCGGCCTGCTACAGCAACTGGCACGTCTCGATCCGCACCCTGAGTCGGTGCCGATCAACATGCTGGTCAAGGTGCCCGGTACCCCATTGGAAAACGTCGATGACCTCGATCCGCTCGATTTCGTTCGCGCCATCGCCGTGGCACGTATTCTGATGCCGAAAAGCCATGTTCGCCTGTCTGCCGGCCGTGAACAAATGGACGATGCCACCCAGGCCCTGGCTTTTCTGGCTGGCGCCAACTCGATCTTCTATGGCGACAGGCTACTGACCACCGAGAATCCTCAGGTGGAACGCGATCGTGCATTGTTTGCCCGGCTCGGCCTGCATCCCGAACGCACCGAAACCTGTCATGACGATACCGCCCAGCAGACAATCCTGGATGCAGCCATGGCACGTCGCCAGACAGACGACTCCCTGTTCTACGATGCCGCCAGCGTGCACTGACCATGTGGCAGCAACAGCTCGAACGGCGGCTTGCTCAGCAGCGTCAGCGGGGATTATGGCGGCAACGCCTGGCCCTGGCTCCCCTGCCCGATCACCGGGTCGATGATGGACGGCAAAGACTCTGTGATTTCGCCGGTAACGACTATCTCGGCCTGGCCCGGGATCCACGTCTCGCCGAGGCGCAGGCGGAAGGTGCCCGACGCTACGGTGCCGGAGGTGGCGCCTCTCATCTGGTCAGCGGCCATCTCGAGCCGCACCACGTCCTCGAAGAGCGTCTGGCTTCGTTGACCGGACGCCCGCGCGCCCTGCTGTTCTCCACCGGTTACATGGCCAACCTCAGCGTCCTGCAGGTGCTCGGCGACGGCTACATGCAAATTTTCCACGACCGGCTCAACCATGCTTCCCTGCTTGATGGGGCCCGACTCGGCAACGCCCGATCGCGCCGCTTCCACCATCGAGACGTTGACGACCTGGCGCGCCTGCTGGCGCGCTCACGCAACGATGCACCGCGCCTGGTGGTAAGCGATGGGGTGTTCAGCATGGATGGCGATATCGCGGATATTGCCGCGCTGGTCCAGACCAGCCAACGCTTCAATGCCTGTCTGATGATCGACGATGCCCACGGCATCGGGGTCACTGGCGATGACGGCAGCGGTTGCGTTGGCCCTCGGTTTGGCACGGACCAGGTACCGGTCCTGATGGGCACCCTGGGCAAGGCCATGGGCAGCGCCGGCGCCTTCGTCGCTGGCGACAACGACCTTGTGGAGGCATTGATCCAGTTTGCACGCCCCTACATCTACACCACGGCCCAGCCGCCCGGCGTGGCCTGTGCCACCCTGCGTGCACTGGATATCCTCGAAAAAGAGCCCGAACACCGACAACGCCTGCACTACAACATCCGCTACTGGCGCAACTCAGCCGACCAGCTCGGGCTGCCACTCACGCCATCGCTGACACCGATCCAGCCGGTCCTGCTGGGCAATAGCCAGCGTGTCATGCAGTGGGGGCATGCCCTGCGCGACAGCGGCTTTCTGGTTGGCGCCATCCGTGAGCCTACCGTACCCAGTGGGCAGGCACGCCTGCGCATTACGCTCTCGGCGGCACACACCCACGTGCAGATCGATGCCCTACTCGACGCCCTGGCACGCCTGGCCATCACTGCACCATTCGACACGGAGCCGGCATCATGACACAGCTCGTGCTGTTGTCCGGCTGGGGCATCGATACTCGCCTATGGCAGCGACTGGCCCCATACTGGCCCGCCCACCTGAGCGTTTCCCACCCGGACTGGCCCGGCTACGGGCAGCGTCCTGGGCTCGCCAACCCAACCGATCTCGACGCTCTGGCCCAGGCGATGCGTGACAGCCTGCCTGCCGACGCGATCTGGGTCGGCTGGTCATTGGGCGGCATGCTGGCCGGCGCGCTATTGGACCACCTGCCCGCCCCGCGAGCCCTAATCATGCTTGGTGCCGTACCGCGTTTCGTGAACGACGATCGTGGCGGCGTTAGTTCTCAGGAAATCGCCACGTTCCGCCGGGCCTTCTCACGGGACCCGCAGCGAACGTGGCAGCACTTCTTACGCTGGCAAGCCAGTGGCGAACCTTCGCCACGCCATGCTCGCCACTGCCTCGATGCGCTGCTTGGCGATAGATTGCCGGCCGATACCGCCACGCTGGCCGGCGGCCTGGAGCAGCTTGCCCGTCTCGACCTGCATGACACGCTGGACCGGGCCACTTGCCCCGTCATCTACCTGCATGGTGCCAGCGACCCACTGGTCCCGGCCATGGCACGTTATCACCCCGCCATCGCCCTGCCTGACTGCGGACATTGTCCCCAGCTTTCGGCCCCGGCAGAGTTGGCCCGCAAGCTCGCTCGCCTTGTGGATGCCTTCGGGGTGGGCCGGTCCACGGCGGAAGCCATCCATGCAAGTTGAAGGTACACGGGTTCTACCCGCCCATCATGATCATGCCTGGCGACGTCGCGTCAGCCACGCCTTCAGTCGGGCCGCCACCGCCTATACAAGTCGCGCCCAGGCCCAGCATGCCATGGGCCTGGCGCTCTGGCAGCGCCTGCCCGAGCGAGCCACCACAGTACTCGACCTGGGCTGTGGCCCCGGGCACTGGACGGCCCGGCTTTCCGATCACTACCGGGTACAAGCTATCGGGCTCGACCTGGCACTCGGCATGCTCGGAGAAGCCCGCCGCCGTCACGCTGGACAGGGCCGATGGCTATGTGGAGACGCCTTGACAATGCCGCTGACCAGCCAAAGCCTCGACCTGGTGTTTTCCAACCTGGCAATCCAGTGGTGCCGTGACCTGCAAGGGGTTTTCGATGAGCTGCATCGTGTGCTCGCTCCAGGCGGTTGTGCCTTGATCAATACTCTGGCTCCGGGGACCCTGGCGGAGGTTATCCAAGCCTGGTCACATCCAGACAAGCCTGCTGCCGTGGAGCGCTTCGCCAGTTCCCGACAGGTCTATCTGGCCGCTCGCCAGGCCGGCTTCGAGATTCGCCTGGAGCAAGCCGCCGAAAGTTTCTACTATCCGGATCTCAGCGCCGTCATGGCCTCGATCAAGGGCATCGGCGCCCAGGTCTCCCACGGCGGTCCCGTATTGACACGCCGCGATGTGGCCCATGCCCGGCAACGCTACGAAGCACTGCGCCAACCCGCCGGCCTGCCCGTCACCTACCAACGCCTGACCCTCGAACTCAACAAGCCCGGATAAGCCATGAGCCGCTATTTCGTGACAGGCACTGACACCGATGCCGGCAAGACATTCGTCAGCGCCGCTCTTCTGGCCAGCGCACGTCGTCAGGGCCGCACCACCCTAGGCCTCAAGCCAGTCGCCGCGGGTTGCGAGCGCGTTGGTGGCATGCTGCGCAACATCGATGCCCTGCTACTCCAGGCGCAGTCTTTTCCCCCGGTCGATTACGCCACGGTGAATCCGGTGGCACTCGAGCCCGCCATTGCCCCCCACCTCGCCGCGCAGCGCGCAGGGGTGCAGGTATGTCTCGACGATCTCGAGCGCATGCTTCAGAGAATCTTGGATGCGAGGCCCGAGGACACCATCCTCATCGAAGGCGCCGGAGGGTGGCGCGTCCCCCTCAACGCAGAGGAGGACCTCAGTGGCTTGGCGGTTCGGCTCGAGTTGCCGGTGATACTGGTTGTCGGCATGCGCCTGGGATGTATCAGTCACGCCCGGCTGACCTTGGAGGCTATCCGTGCCGAGGGGTTACGTGTCACGGGCTGGGTCGCGAACCAGATCGACCCAAACATGCGCGAATACGAGGCTAACCTGGAAACACTACATCGCTGCCTGGACGCCCCTTTTCTGGGCGCGATACCTTGGTTGGGTGACACATCAGCAGAGTCTTCGAACCTGTCGGAGTTGCAGGCCAAGGCCGCACAGGCAGCCGAGTATTTGAGCGGTCTTTAAGTAGCGATTGACTTGGGCGAAGCGGTCCGTACAATACGGCGGTTCCTGCCCCCTGATGCGGATGTGGTGGAATTGGTAGACACGCTGGATTTAGGTTCCAGTGCCTCACGGCGTGGGAGTTCGAGTCTCCCCATCCGCACCAACTTAATGCTTACGAATCAATAGGTTGCAAGCCAGCTCTCCCTAAGACCGTCTCGCATGAGCATTAATTATTTCCGGAATTCCAATTAATAAAGCCCGGCCTGTGAAGGCCGGGCTTTGCGTGGCGCTATGCTTCCTGCTGCCCACCCATGAGCGATCCTGCTCATGCATCCTTGGTTCATCAGGCTTCCTTGCCCGGGTTCCATTGCGACAACTCCGTGTCTACGTAAGTCACTATGCCTGCTTTGGAGCACAGATTATTTAACCTGTGATAGTTAAGCTTATAAGAGATAACTGACAAGATGCGTAAGCATGAGTCAGGGCTGCGTCGGCCAGCCTAGGAGATACGAGTTGTCGGAGCGAGAGCCCATCCCTGGTCGGGCTTGGCGAGGGAAGGTACGGCGCCAGAAACAGACCGAGACGACAAGACGTCGTATGAAACACCGTGACAAGGTAGATCACAACTCGGTTCAATAAAAGGCATGTTATGTCATGCTTTTTTAACCGAAGGGGATCTGGCATCTCAATGCTCGAAACTATAGCTTGATGCCGGCCAGTTCTTCGGCTGAGTGTCGCTGCGATTGGCCCGTCTCGGTGAGCTGGGCCAAGCCATATGCGCGGCAGGAGTGAGCCAGAACCACGCGTTACTCAAATCTTTATCGACCGCATCGGAAGAAATAAAATAACAAAAAACCACCTTAAATTACGAAAAAATCGATTCGCTTCTTGCTGGTTCCGCTAGATTTTAATCATGCATGTTTTTACCTCAGTAATGCCCATGCTTATGTTGATGTCCCAAGCAGTCTCGTTCTCGTTCCTCTCCCGGCGTATCGCCGGGTTTTTTTATACAAAAGAGCCGGCTCATGGGCAGGCTCCGTGGCGCACCTCGATACTGTCCTGCAAGCCAAGCGCCGAGCCCCACGAAAATAACCGGCCATAGGGGTTAACGAATAAGCTTGGCCTCGAAATCATTCGCCTTTGTGGGTCAGGCTCATCAGATAGATCGCAACGGCCAGAGCAAGCACCGACAGGGCGAGGTAGATCGCATCGAGAGGCGTCTGAAACCGGATATCCACCACGGCTCGAAAGAACTCAATGATCACGGCCAGGATGACCACACGGGCAATCTTGTCTTTCAGTTGGTCGAACGATTCGACGTTGAAAGGATGCCGTGGCGCGTAATCCTCGGCCTGCTCGATGGGCGAAACGAAAAGACGATAGACGCCGAGCCCGAAGATCAGCAACACAATGGCGATGAGATAGATGTCCACGGCCATGACAATGCTGGGCACGACCGTTTCGTGAATATCTTGCTCGCTACCCAGCAGATAGTACGCAATGGCATCGATGACGATGCCAAAGATATCGAGCGTACCGATGATGAACAGCACCAGGGCGCCAATCAGGCTGGGAATGACTGCCGCCATGACCAGGAGACGGGAATTCCATAAAAAGCGTTCCCAACGACGCTCCAGCCTGCTCTGTGTCGATTTTTCGGAAAGGGATGGCTTGACCGGGTCGGACATGGTGCCTCACTGCATTGATGTAAGAATGTCACCACTAAAGCACAACGACATGGCCCGTGCCTATTGGCCTCGACGAGTATCACCAACCCATGCCTTTGGGCGAGCTAGTGCGGCTTTCTGAACAAGCGAGGATTGCGCTCGATGAATGTATCAATCCAATCCTTCAGAAAGATGCCTTGTTCGGCATACTTCAGGCATCGCCAACCCAGGGCAGAAACGACCAAGGCTCCCAGAGTATTCATGACCAGATCCCACATGGTATCTGTCAGGCCAGAAGAATTGCCCTGCGTGGCGCGCTGCATGCGGGTGCCGAACAGGCTATCCATGCTGAATTCGAAGATCTCCCAGAATACCCCCATGCCAAGCGAGAACATCAACGCAAACAGTGCAATGAAGCCCGGCTTGATGATTGAGTCCTCGACTCGCCGCATTCCGTTGCCACCATAGGCCAGCAGAAACCCCACGGCACTGAACAATCCCCCGGCCACGGTATGCAAGGCGATGTCCCACCACCAGAAACGTGAATAGAACCCCCTGCCCTCGCCCAGCAAGAGTGCAGCAATCACGAAACCGAAGGTAAGAAGCTGTAATGGAGGAGGTGTGCGAATTCGAAACTGGCGTTCGAACAGGAGAGGAAAGAAGGTAATAAGAACGACCAATAGACTGACGAAAGCCAAATACCATTGCCGATTCATCAGGGCGAGCAGCGCCTCGACGACGAGACATGCCTGCAGTGCATGAGTAATCCATCGGTGCGGCCGGCTCCCCCGCATCCCTACAACTCCTTGAGCGATTGGTAATATTCCTAGCATAGGCCTTCGTATGGCCAGTACGCCAGCGAGCGGTGCAATGCGATAGGGCAAGGAAAATCAGAGGTTGGAGAAGTCCCATCCCTGGGCGAGCGTCCCTGCTCGTACTCCCTGAAGAGCCCTCCTGACTCAGCAATCCCAATATCGCACAACCTTACATTCTTGTAAGCCCACCTATGTTAAATTTACGTGTAAGCCATTGCCGCCATTTTCATCAGAAAAGCGTACCAGAATGGGAAAAACGCCCGTTGCGTCCAGATCGGCAACGCCGCACAATGCAAAGGCTTGAAAGGGAGTATTCCTCGGTTGGAGCCGACTTGAGCATCCAGCCAATGCTGTCATCGTCAGCACGGACGACAGTCCCGGTGACAGCGGTATCGCCTGGTCGATGCGGAAGAGACTTTCGGTAACATCACGTCTACCGGAGAACTTCCATGAGCGTACCTGTCTGGGTGTGGCTGGCAACCATCGCCGCCATTACTGCCTTGTTTATTTTCGACTTCGCCTTTCACGCACGCAAGCCGCACGAGCCGACCATGAAGGAAGCGGCCTGCTGGTCCGCGTTCTTCATCACCCTGGCCATGCTGTTCGGGGTAGGCCTGTGGCTGGTCTGGGGGCCTCAGCACGGCTCCGAGTACTTTGCAGGATTCATCACCGAAAAGAGTCTGTCGGTCGATAACCTGTTCGTGTTCGTGATTATCATGGCCCGCTTTGCGGTGCCCCGAATCTATCAGCAGAAGGTGCTGCTGATCGGTATTGCGATTGCCTTGATCATGCGCGGTATCTTCATCGCCCTAGGTGCTGCCGCCATCGCCCAATTTAGTTGGGTCTTCTACGTATTCGGTGCCTTCCTGCTGTATACCGCCGTACATTTGGCCAGAGATCATTTTCGTGGCAAGCATGACGTCGACGAACCCAGCCAGCCGACCCGCATCGAGCGCTGGGCACATCGCTGGTTTCCTGCCACCACTGATTACCATGGCAACCAGTTATTCGCCCGTGTCGACGGCAAGCGCCTGGCTACGCCGCTGTTCTTCGTCGTAGTTGCACTGGGTTTCACAGATCTGCTGTTCGCGCTGGACTCGATTCCCGCCATCTACGGCCTGACCAAGGAACCCTATATCGTCTTCACCACCAATGCCTTCGCCTTGCTCGGCCTGCTACAGCTCTACTTCCTGCTGGGTGGTCTGCTGGATCGCCTGGTCTATCTGGGCCTGGGTCTGTCGGTAATCCTCGGTTTTATCGGCGTCAAGCTGGTTCTTGAAGCCCTGCACACCAATAGTATCGCGTTTATCAATGGTGGCGAGCCGATTCACTGGGCTCCGGAGATTCCCATCTGGCTGTCATTGACGATCATCATCGGTACGCTGGTCGTTACCACGGTCGCCAGCCTGCTCAGGACGCGCATAGCGCGTGTCGCCGAGCGCTAATTCCAAACGCAGCAGGCCGACAGAAGTCCGCCTGCTGCAGTCCTTATCAAGCGCTTTACCCTTGTTCATGGCGAATATCCAGTCCGCTCAGGTCAATGGGCCGGCTCGCGGCCCACCTCAGATCTGCGAGCAACCGGCCGAGGCCACGACTGTTTGGATTATTTACCCCTATTTACTTATGCAAACAGTGTTTGCTTCTACCTTTCCTGCATTACCCAGCGAACGGCTATACAGTCCCCAGGCCAGGGCGCCTGCCAGAGCATTGCCGACCGCTGCCCCAATGGCGATTCCCAGCACCCCACCCCACTGCGCTCCCAACCAGAGACAGGGCAAATAGCAAACGAATAGCCGTACGCAGGACATGACCATGGCACGCAGCGGCCACCCCAGCGCATTGGAGGCAGAAACCACGAGCATGCAGACGCCCAGCAACGCATAACTGGGCAGTAGCCCACAAATAAGCATGGCAAGTTCGACGCGAACGTCTGGATTGCCCGCCAGTAAGCTGGCCACCCAAGGTGCCAGCAGTGCCAGCACCACACCAAGCCCCAACTGCCAGATGACCACCACCTTGGTCGCCAGCGTCATGAGACGACGAATTTGTTGCCAGTCACCCCCGCCATAACAACGCCCCAGCCACGGCGGCAATGACATGGTCAGCGCCAGCACCACCATCAATGATACGGTCTCGAGCCGACTGGCCAACCCCCAGGCCGCAACCGCCGTTTCTCCCAGATCAGCGACGATGGCCGTGGCCAGCATGGCGGCAAGAGGCGGCATCAACTGACTGATCATGGCCGGACCCGCGATGCCCATGAACGGTCGGGTCGAGGTACGGGCCTCGTCGATGAGCCCGACGGTTGCCAGCCAGTCGGTCTGGCGTAGCCGCCAGGCCAGGACACCCAGCCCTAGGGTAAACGCCAAGGCTGTGGCCCAGGCTGCTCCAGGCAGACCCAACCCGGACCAATCGCCGAGGCCGAAAATCAACAGTGGATCAAGCGCCAGATTGATCAGACTGGTCAACACCATCAACTTGCCTGGCAGGCGCGTATCGCCGTGGGCCCGGAACAGGCTGTAACCGAAGTAGAGTACGGCACCTACCCAGGCAGCCAGCAACTGCGGCCCCCAGTAACGGCGGATCAGTGGCAGGAGGGAGTCGTCCGCGCCAAGCTGGCGAAAGATGGGCATTTGCCAAAGCCATAGCGCGATACACAACGCAGCGATTAACAGGCTTCCACCCACCAGCACCAAGCTGCCCAGACGCCGCGCCCGGGCTTCTTCACCTGCGCCCAGGGCACGGGAGATCAATGCGGCGATGGCGATACCGATGCCGACCTGGACACCGATGATCAAAAACGCCATGGGAAAGGTAAACGATTGCGCTGCCAGGGGCGCGGTCCCTAGCCGGGCAATGAACGCACTGTCGACGAGCTGGAATCCCAGCAGGGAAAATACGCCGAGTGCCATGGGCCAGGTCTGTTGCCAGAGCTGACGTTGTAAAGAAGGATGCGTCCGGTTCAAGGCGTCTCCGTTGCCAACGAGTCAGGTGGTCGAGCAAGGATACAGAAGCGGACGCCGTTTGTGATAATGGGGCCCGCGCAGCGACGACGGCTGCAACGGGCCAGGCCAGTGGACGCTCTACTCGTCCCAGGCCGGTGCAAAGTCGGGATTGGCGATCCTTTCGCCGACATCGAGCTTGCCGATCCGCTCGATCTCCTCACCACTCAGCGTGATATCCAGAGCCTCGAGGTTGGCTTCCTGATGACTTGGCTTCGTCGATGAAGGAATGACCACGATGTCACGAGACAATACCCAGGCCAGGGCGATCTGCGCCGGGGTAGCGTCATGATCGGCAGCGATCTGGTTGAGTACCGGCTCGTTCATGACCTTGCCGACGGCCAGAGGCATGTACCCGGTGACCTGCAATCCCTGCGCCTGGCAATGCTTGACCACCTTGTGATTGGCCAGGAAGGGGTGTACTTCGATCTGGTTGGTCACGAGCTGGTCGCCTCCGGGAGCAGCCAATGCCTCGTCAACCTGCGCAATGGTGAAATTCGATACGCCGATGCGCGTGGCCAGTCCCTTGCCCCGCGCCTCGTTCAGGGCCCCGATGTATTCCGCCATGGGAATTTCGTCGTTGGGCGAAGGCCAATGAATCAGGGCCAGATCGACCTGTTCGAGCCCGAGCTTGCGATTGCTTTCCTCGAGCGAGGCAATCAAGTCGTCATGCCGAAGGCGATCCCACCATACCTTGGTGGTCACGAAAATATCGTCACGCGGGATACCGCTCTCGCGAATCGCCCTGCCGACGTCCTCCTCGTTGCCATACATCTGGGCAGTATCAATGAGCCGATAGCCCAGCTTCAGTGCCGACGTCACCGAGTCGAATGCGTCCTGCCCCTTCAGACGGAAGGTTCCCAGTCCCATTCTCGGCAAGATATCGGTTCGTGCCATGAACAAAGCTCCTTGAATCGTTGGCTGTCGGCGTGCCGGCTTGTCCGGTCGGAGGCTTTGCTGCCCGGCCGGCAGACGCCCGGTTGGATGCCCGTTTCAGCATAGTCGCGAACGGCCAGGATGGCCGGTCGCGTGATACCCGCCTCATGCTAGACTATTTACCCGCTATCAATGGAACCGCAAGGATGGCCGATATCGTCAATCTCGTGCTGGTCGGTGCCGGGCATAGCCACCTGCATGTCGCCGCGAAAGCCGATATCCTGATACGGGCGGGAGCCAGCGTTACCCTGATCTCGCCTGGCGATTTCTGGTATTCCGGCATGGCCACCGGCATGCTGGGAGGGGACTATCGAGACAGCGAGGACCGCCTGGATCCTCGCTCGCTGATCGAAAAATCCGGCGGGCACTTCGTAAAGGATCGGGTCGTCGCCATCGATCGTGTCGAGCGCCAACTACACCTGGCCAGCGGCGACACCCTGCCCTATGACCTGCTGTCGCTCAACCTGGGTAGCCGTGTCGACATGCCCCCTGTCGCCGGGCTCGAGGATGCGGCTGAAGTCTGGCCCGCCAAACCCATAGAGACGCTCTGGAAACTTCGTCAGCGACTCGAGTCCGACCTCGCCGACTCTGCAATCTTGCCGCGCTTGGCCATCCTCGGTGGCGGCCCGACCGGTGTCGAGTTGGCCTGTAACCTGCTTGGCCTCAGCGAGCGCTACGGGCGTGCCTTCGACATCAGCCTGATCAGTGCGGACAAGCGCCTGCTGCCTCAGGCTCCCTCGGGTGCCAGCCGCTGGCTCACACGGCGGCTGATACGCCGCGGCCTCAAGCTCGAGCTTCTCGTCAATGCCCTGGCCTATCGCCAGGGCAAACTACGGCTCGATGACGGTACACACCTGGCTGCCGACCAGGTCATTGTCGCCACTGGCCTTGCCGCACCAACCCTGGTCAGCGAACTGGGACTGGAGCACCACCCGCATCATGGCCTGGCCATCACGCCGGCGCTGCACACGCCCTACGATGACCGTGTCTTTGCCGTGGGCGACTGTGCCTGGCTCAAGGAATCACCCTACCCCAAGCTGGGCGTCTATGGCGTTCGTCAGGCCCCGGTGCTGCTCCACAATCTGCTGGCACGCATCCAGGAATCGCCTTACGAGTCGTACCATCCCCAGCGTCATGCCCTGTCGATCCTCAATCTCGGCGACGGGCGCGGCCTGGCCATGCGCGGCACTTTATGGTGGGCGGGTCGCCTTTCGCTGATGGCCAAGCGGCGCCTGGATCATGGTTTCATGAAGCAGTACCGCCAGGCATGACGTTTTCGAACACTGCAATGGGATACGCCTGGCCGGGCTGGACGTTGACTGGAAACGCTATCTAGCCTGGCGTCACGCCGCGCAGCCTTTCGTTGCGTCGGCGCAGCAGTTCCAGTGTGGTCAGTAGCAATATCGACAACACGACCAGTAGCGTGGCCACCGCCAGAATGGTCGGGCTGATCTGCTCGCGTATGCCCGACCACATTTGAATGGGCATGGTGCGCTGTTCCGGGCCTGCGATGAACAGTACCACCACAACTTCATCGAACGAGGTAATGAACGCGAACAAGGCGCCCGAGACCACGCCGGGGGTCACCAAAGGCAGGATTACCTTGAAGAAGGTACGCGTCGGATTGGCGCCGAGACTGTGTGCGGCTCGGATCAGCGTCGTGTCGAAACTGGACAGGGTCGCCGTCACGGTGATCACCACGAAGGGTATGCCCAGCGCAGTATGAGCCAGCACGACACCAATGTAGGTCTGGGCCAGATTGATCTTCGAGAAGAAGAAGAACATGGCAGCCGCCGAGATGATCAAAGGTACGATCATTGGTGAAATCAGCAGCGCCATGATGGCACCACGGGCTGGCATGTGCCGACTGGACAGGCCAAGAGCGGCAATCGTGCCCAGAACGGTCGCGAGCAGTGTCGAGGCAATGCCGACGATGAAGCTGTTCTTGATCGAATTGAGCCATTCCGGCGACGTGAAGAACTCCTCGTACCAGCGCAACGAATATCCTGCAGGGTCCAACTGCAACATGGCCTTGGAGAACGTGAAGTAGGGTTCGGCATTGAACGACAGCGGAATGATGACCAGCAGCGGCCCGATCAGGAACAGGAAGATCAACGCACATAGCGACAGGAACAGGTAGTGCCAGATGCGCTCGCCGCGCGTGGCATAGGAAGGTAAGGCCATGGCGTGTTACCCCAGCTTGACTTTGTCGACACCGACCAGGCGATTGAAGACCAGATAGAACACGATCACGACGAACAGCAGGATCGACGCGATGGCGGCTGCTAGTCCCCAGTTGAGCGAGGTCTGCATGTGGTAGGCGATATAATTGGTGATGAAACGTCCCGATTGCCCCCCTACCAGGGCAGGAGTGATGTAGTAGCCGATCGAGAGGATGAATACCAGGATGCCGCCCGCAGCGATGCCGGGAAGGGTCAGCGGAAAATATACCCGCCGGAAACTCAGGAAGGCGCGCCCGCCCAGAGAGCGAGCCGCACGCATGTAGCTCGGCGGAATGGTCTTCATGACCGAATACAGCGGCAAAATCATGAACGGCAGAAGGATGTGGGTCATGGCGATGATGGTGCCGGTCTTGTTATGGATCATCTGCCAGCGGGCCTCGTCCGCGATCACGCCCAGCGCCACCATCATGTCGTTGAGCACGCCCTGGGACTGCAGGATGGCAATCCAGGTCGTGGTACGCACCAACAGCGATGTCCAGAATGGCAACAGCACAAGGATCATCAACAGGTTGGAGTGCCGCAGCGGCAGGTTGGCAAGCAGGAACGCGACCGGGTATCCCAGCAGCAGCGTCAGGAAGGTAATGACGCCACTCATCCAGAACGTCCGCCAAAACAGCGTACCGTGGATTTGCAGGTAATCGGGTACCGCGACGATATCGCCACTCGGCGAATACTGGTGATCTACGGCGGCCAGGTAATACGACAGCGTATATGGCGATGACTCGCGCTGGATGACCCGCCAGGTATCGATTTCGCCCCAGGCATCGTTGATGTCGATCAGCGCCTCTCGATATGGCGGCTCGATCAGTTCGATGCGCCGCGCCGTCCCCATCACCGCCGAGCGCATTCCCGACATCTCGTAGTTGAGCCGACTCGACAGCAGTCCCAGACTACGTGCCTTCTGCCCGGCCTTGAGGTCTTCTGCCAGCGCGGCGTAAACCGGCTCTCCCGGCAACGACTCGCCATCCCATTGTTCCAGTGCCACGACGGTACGCGGCAACGAGGAGGACACCTCGGGATTGTCGATGCTGCGCCATAGCATTTCGCCGATGGGCATCAGGAAGGCGACGATCAGGAAAAGCAGCAACGGCGCGACCAACAGCAGCGCCTTGAGCTTCGATTGTCTCACTGCACGTCGCAGGCTGACTTTCAGCGGCACGCCGTCCGCGGTAGTCAGGGGAGTGGAAGGGGAATCGGACACACGTATGCCTCTCTACGACCATTCTTCAAGATGAGCTCGTCGTCCCGAGTCAGGGCGACTCGGCAGGCGAACCTCGGCTGACATGGAGCGAACCCGGAGAATGCCGCCCCGGAACCCGACGCGGCATTCTTCAGCTACGTCCTCACTGTGCCAGCCATGCGTCGAATCGCTGGGTCAGCTCGTCATTGTGATCGGCCCAGAACTCGTTGTTCTTGGGAATGGCCGTCTCGAAGTTGGGACCGTAGGTCGGCATGTGCGGCTTCATGGCGATGCCGGTTTCAGCATGGGTCGACACCATTTCCGCCGAGGACTTCCGCGCCGGCCCGTAGGAAATGTACTTGGCCTGGTCGGCCAGGCGCTGCGTGTCGGTAGCGTAGTACAGGTAGTCCTCGACCTTGTCGAGCTTGCCGGCCGGCACGACCCAGCCGTCCAGTTCAAAGACCTGGCCATCCCAGATGATCTCGAACGGTTGATCCTCGTTGACCATGGCATTGAAGATGCGGCCGTTGTATGCCGAGCCGAAGGCCACTTCCTGATCGGCCAGCAGTTGGGGCGGCTGAGCTCCTTCTTCCCACCAGATGACCTGATCCTTGATGGTATCCAGCTTGGCAAAGGCACGCTGTATCCCCTCTTCGGTCTCCAGCACGTCGTAGACATCTTCTGGTGCCACGCCATCCGCCACCAGTGCCCATTCGAGGTTGTTGATGGGCTTGCGCATCAGTGTGCGCTTGCCCGGGAAGTTCTCCACGTCGAAGACATCAGCGATCGTGCTGGGTTGCTTGTCTTCGGGGAACATCTCGGTATTGAAGGCCACGATATTGGAATACACGATCTGGGGAATGAAACATTCATCCAGCGAGCCCTCGATGAAATCCTCGCTGGGTGGTGTTCCGTCGGGCGACTTGGCCAGCAGGGCATCGTGGTCGATTGGCTCGATAAGTCCTTCGGCACAGGCAATCAATGCATCGGCCGGCAACATGTCGACCAGATCCCACGTCACGTTGCCCGCCTGGGTCTGTGCGCGCAGTCCTGCCAGCGCGTTGGAGCTTCGGTCGATATTGACGATTTCGTCACCGGATTTCTTCATCCACGGCTCGTGATAGGCTTTCTGCTGGCTTTCGCTGTAAGCTCCGCCCCATGACACGATGTTCAGGGTCTGTGCCTGAGCGCTGACGGCCACTGCCAGCGCCGACATGGTGACCACGGTGATACCCGTTCCCTTGATGAAAGATGACTTGGACATGGAAGTCTCCAGTTGTTGTTGTGATTCAATGACCAAGCCGGTGAAACGGCTGGTCGAGCCTGACAAAAAGAAAGGAATATCTGCGCGTCTATCGGGTCAGGCATCAAGGGCCCGACAATCCTGCATCGTCCAGCCGATATCGATGACATCCCCGGCGCGCAGTGCTGCATGATCCGCCGCGTTGGGTGTCTTGATCACGAACTCGTCGCTACCACAGACGGACAAGCGCGTACGCAGGTGGTCGCCGAGGTAGGTGACCTCACGCACTTCGGCGGAAAAACGGTTATCGAATCCGGTCGACTCGCCGCGAATGATGGCGACCCGCTCGGGGCGCAGGGACAAGGTGGTACGCTCGCCCACCCCTGACACGGCAACAGGCTTGGCCAGCACACGGTCGCCATTGTCGAGTTGAACTTGGCAGACAGTCTCGCTGTACTCGGTAACGATGCCCTGGAGCCGGTTGTTCTCGCCGATGAAGTAAGCGACAAAGGCATTTTCAGGCGCTTCGTAAAGCGTTTCCGGAGAGGCCAGTTGCTGGACGACCCCATCATTGAAGACGGCGATGCGATCCGACATGGTCAGAGCTTCGGTCTGGTCATGGGTGACATACAGCATGGTTACGCCGAGATCGGCATGGATGCGCTTGATCTCGTACTGCATTTCTTCGCGCAGGTTCTTGTCGAGTGCCCCCAACGGCTCGTCCATCAACACCAGCTCAGGCTCGAACACCAAGGCCCTCGCCAGTGCAACGCGCTGTTGCTGCCCCCCGGAGAGCTGGGCCGGACGACGGTCGCCAAAGCCCTCCAGGCGGACCATTGCCAGCGCCCTCTCCACCTTGCGCTGTATCTCCGCCTTGGATAGATGACGAACCTCCAGAGGAAACGCCAGGTTCTCGGCCACCGTCATGTGCGGAAACAGAGCATAGTTCTGAAAGACCATGCCAATGCCGCGCTTATGGGGAGGCAAGCCATTGATGGGTGCACCCTTGAGTAGGATGTCGCCGTGGGTAGGCGTTTCAAAGCCCGCCATCATCATCAGGCAGGTGGTCTTGCCTGAACCTGACGGCCCCAGCAACGTGACGAACTCGCCCTTTCGAATGTCCAAGTCGAACCCTTTGACCACGAGCTGCTCGCCGTCGTAGCTTTTCTGGACATTGATGAAACGGGCAAAGCACGTGTTCGTACTTGTAGAGTCTTGCTGCGTATCAGGCTCAGCTTCAGCGGTAGCAGTCATGCATGGTTCCTGGACGTAACCGTGATTATGTTGTTTTTACGTTACCGGGCAGCCCTAATTGTTTTTTTTGGTTACTGCCCTTTCGAACTTAGTTGTTCCAAGGCGCTAACCACAACCGTTTAAAGGGATAATAAACGTTGAACATGCAGGCTGAGGCTGGGAGGGGAATTTGCTAGCGCGACAGTCAGACTGTGACAAAAAAGGCGCCCCGCAGGGCGCCTCGACTGGATTCCGGCCGCCTTACTGGCGGATGCCTTCGAATACTACGTACAGCTCGAGTTCATGCATCACCGGCGGGAACTTGCTCATGTCGATGTCGTAGTTCGACAGGTCGAGCATGGTCGAACCCTCGAAGCCTTGACGATAGTTCCCCCACGGATCTTCACCGCCCCCGATATGCTTCACGTCCATGGTGATTTCATTGGTCACACCATGCAGGGTAAGGTTCCCGGTCAGCTTGCCCTGGCCTTCGCCGGTAGACTCGAAGCCGGTAGACTCGAAGGTCGCTTCGGGATACTGGGAAGCATCGAGAAAATCGCCGCTGAGAATATGCTTGTCACGCTCGGCGTGGTTGGTATCCAGGCTGGAGACGTCGACGGTCATGTTGACGCTGGAATCGGTCACGTTCTCCGGGTCGTAACTGAAACCGCCCGAGAACTCCTCGAAATCGCCCAGAATATAAGAGTAGCCCAGATGGCTGATCTTGAACTGGACGAAGGCGTGCTGGCCTTCGGTGTCGATGACGTACTCGGCAGCCTGGGCCTGGGCCTGGGACAGCGTTACCAGGGCGGATGCACCCAGGGCGGCAGCGATTGCGGTCTTCTTGAACATCGGGGTCTCCTTTCTCGGATTGCAGGCAAGCGCCGACGCCGCGGCGTCAGGCGTTGACAGGGTTAATGGGGTGACCGACGAGACAATCGGGGATCGATCATGCGACGCATGACCTCATTGCGGTCGACCAGCATGTGCTTGAAGGATGCCAGTACATGGCCAACGGCAAGAATGATCAACGCCCAGGCAGCGTACCAGTGAACCTCGCCGGCCACCGTGGCCTGATCGGGCAGGCCGGAAACCAGCGCGGGAACGGTAAACCAGTCGAACACCTCGATTCCTCGGCCTTCCGCCGTGGAGATCATGTAGCCGCTGATCAGAACGACGAATAGCACGAGATAGATCAGAAGGTGGCCAAGATAGGCAGCCATGCGTTCGGTACGCGACCCATCGAGGTCAGGGGTGGGCTGCACGAGCCGCCACACGACCCTGGCCAGGGTCAGTCCCAGCAACACCATGCCCACCGACTTGTGCCACCAGGGCGCACGATGATACCAGGCATCATAATAATCGAGTCCGGTCATCCACCAGCCCAGCGCGAACAAGCCAATCACCGCGATGGCACTCAGCCAGTGCAGCGTGATGCTGGTCAGTCCCCAGCCGCGGGGCGAGTTGCGCCACATGTCCGTTCTCCTCGTCAGGCGTGTATCGCGGCGAGACTATGAGCCGCAATGTCGTGACGACAGCATAAAGGCACTGCGCGTACAGCACAGCCCGCAAACGGTAAACACAACTTTCACTTTATGGAAATAATTGCAGGCAACAAGTTGCTTATTATTTCCTGCTGGTCCGGTATTGACCGACAACAAGCCTGTCGGCGAGAGTCACAACAGATTCAGCCCCCGAGCCAGGTCGGCCTTGAGATCCTCGATGTCCTCGAGCCCCACCGCTATGCGAATCAATCCTTCACGAATCCCGGCGGCAGTTTTCTGCTCATCGTTGAGGCGTCCGTGAGTCGTCGTCCCTGGATGGGTGATCGTGGTCTTGACGTCGCCCAGGTTGCCAGTGATCGACATCAGCCGCGTGGCATCGATGACCGACCAGGCTCCTTCACGACCGCCTTTGATCTCCACGCCCAGCACCGCTCCGAAACCGCGCTGCTGACGCTTGGCCAGGGCATGCTGAGGATGGCTCTCGAGCCCATTGTAGTGCACGCGCTCGACGGCCGGATGTGCCTCGAGCCACTGGGCCAGGCGCAGCGCATTGTCGCAGTGTGCCTTCATGCGAAGTCCCAAGGTTTCGAGCCCTTTGAGGAAGATCCAGGCATTGAACGGACTCATGCAGGGACCGCAGGTCCGCACCACGCCGAACAGCTCCTCAAGCTCCTTGTCGCGCCCGACAATCGCCCCGCCGATGGCCCGGCCCTGGCCGTCGAGGTACTTGGTCGCCGAATGGATGACCAGGTCGGCACCAAGATCCAGAGGGCGCTGCAGCGCCGGTGTCAGGAAACAGTTGTCGATAGCCAGCCAGGCACCGTGGCGCTTGGCCAGGGTTGCCAACTGCTCGATATCCACCACCTCGGATAATGGATTGGATGGTGTCTCGGCAAACAGCAGCTTGGTATTGGGCGTCATGGCTGCTTCCCATGCCTCGAGGTTGCCCAACTCGACATAGCGCGTCGTGATGCCGAACTTGCCCAAATACTTGTTGAACAGGCTGACGGTCGAGCCAAACAGCGAGCGCGAGGCAACGATCTCGTCCCCGGCCTCCAGCAGGGCCAGTACCGTGGAGAGAATGGCTGCCATGCCCGAACTGGTCGCAACGCAACGTTCGCCACCTTCCAACGCTGCCAGGCGCTTTTCGAAGATGCGAACGGTGGGGTTGGTGAAGCGCGAATAGATGTTGCCCGGTTCCTCGCCACTGAACTTGCGTGCGGCTTCGGCAGCGCTACCGTAGACGAAGCTGGACGTGGTGAAGATGGGTTCGCCGTGCTCCTGCTCGGCGGTTCGCTCATGGCCGGCGCGCACCGCCAGCGTGTCCAGTGCCAGCCCGGCGAGCGGGTCCGCGGAAAAATCGTCGTGCTGCATGCCTCGCTCCTAACAGAATGACGGCCCGACTTGGCGGGCCGCCGATCTTGCCTAGTCGTGATCCTCGACATCGTTGTGCAGGTCGACCACGGAGTGTGCCGAGCCTGACTTCTGCTTGACGGCATCGCTGCGCGACGCCTCGAGGGCATTGAGGTAATTGTCGTCGATATCGCCGGTAATGTACTCGCCGTCGAATACCGAACAGTCGAACTGTTCCAGTTGCGGATTGACTTCACGGCAGGCGGCCTTGAGATCCTCAAGGTCCTGATAGAAGATCCGGTCGGCACCGATCAACTCGCCGACTTCGGCTTCGCTGCGCCCATGCGCAATCAGTTCCTTGGCCACCGGCATATCGATGCCGTAGACGTTAGGATAACGCACCGGCGGCGCTGCGGAAGCGAAATAGACCTTGTTGGCGCCGGCCTCGCGAGCCATCTGGATAATCTGCTTGCAAGTGGTGCCACGCACGATGGAGTCATCGACCAGCAGCACATTCTTGCCGGCAAACTCGATATCGATGGCGTTGAGCTTCTGACGCACCGACTTCTTGCGCTGAGTCTGGCCGGGCATGATGAACGTCCGCCCGATATAGCGGTTCTTCATGAACCCTTCGCGGAAGGTCACACCGAGATGCTGGGCGAGCTCGAGCGCCGAGGTGCGCGAGGTATCCGGAATGGGAATGACCACATCGATGTCTTGCTCGGGCCATTCACGCAGGATCCGGTCACCGAGCTTGCGCCCCATCTGCATGCGCGTACCGTAGACATAGGCCCCATCCAGGATCGAATCCGGACGCGCCAGGTAGACATGCTCGAAGATGCACGGTGCCAGAATCGGCCGGTCGGCGCACTGCTGGGTGTGGATCTCGCCACGCATGTCGACGAAGATCGCCTCGCCGGGCGCCAGGTCGCGAGCCAGTTCGAAGCCGCCGACATCCAGTGCCACCGACTCGGAGGCGATCATCACGTCCTGCCCGTCTTCGGTATTGCGCGTGCCGAAGACCACCGGGCGAATGCCCTGAGGGTCGCGGAATGCGACCATGCCGAAACCGTTGATCATGGCCACGGCGGCATAGCCACCCCGGCAGCGACGATGCACGCGACGCACGGCATCGAAGATATCCTCGGGCGTCAGGTGATGCCCTTGCTTGCCCAGCTCATGAGCGAAGACGTTGAGCAGTACCTCGGAATCCGAGCTGGTATTGATATGACGCAGGTCGCTGGTGTAGAGCTCCTGCTTGAGCTGGTCGGAGTTGGTCAGGTTGCCGTTGTGGGCCAGCGCCAGGCCATAGGGCGAGTTGACATAGAACGGCTGGGATTCCGCCTCGCTCGAGGAGCCCGCCGTGGGATAACGCACATGGCCGATACCCAGGTTGCCCTTGAGACGCGTCATGTGGCGTGTGTGAAAGACATCGCGCACCAGTCCATTGCTCTTGCGCAGCAGGAAGCGTCCCTCATGCCAGGTCATCATCCCGGCGGCATCCTGCCCCCGGTGCTGGAGCACCGTCAGCGCATCATAGAGCGCCTGATTGACCGGCTGATTGGCCATGAGGCCTACGATACCGCACATTCCGCCTTACCTCGCTTGCGATGAAACCGGCATCGAGACTGGCTCGATGCGCTGGAAATGTCAGGGTGTACTGTTCGTCCCGCCGCTAGTGGAAATCTCGACGGGCAAAGAGAGCGAACGAAGGGTTTCCGCAGTCTCGGGATCACGCTGCTCCCAGTCGGCGATACGGCTAACCGTCCAGTCGCGCAGGTCCTCGAAACTCGGGCGTAACTGTGCCTGCTGCCAGGCCTGCAACTGCACGAGAGGCGTCAGGGAAATGACCACTGTGGCCAGAACCAGGATGGCACCGCCGCGGAGTATACCGAAACCGGCCCCGGCGAGCCGGTTGAAAAAGCCCATGCCCACCCACTCGATGGCAGCGTGCATCACGCGAATCACGATGCCGCACAGCATCACGACCACGAAGATCACCAGGATGAACGCCAGTACCAGCCGGATATCGGGGTGTTCGATATACCCCGTCAGCATGTCCGCCACCGGCTGGGCAAACAAGCGTGATGCCAGCAGGGCTGCGATCCAGGCCCCAAGGCCAAGCGCCTCGCGCACCAGCCCACGCATGAAACCTGCCAGCATCGACATGGCCAGGACCGCCAGAAATGCCCAGTCCAGCCAGGTCAGGGTCATTCACCCTCCTTCATACGCACGAGCAGGCCTTGAATATTGGCCTTTTCCTTTAGCTGCGTGCGCGCTTTCTCGCCGTCTTCCGAACTGGCAAATGGCCCCACATAGACTGTGGTCAGGTTATTGCTGCGCGGCTGACGAAAGGCATTGAAGCCCTGCCCATCGAGCTTGTCTTCCAAGCGCTGCGCGTTGCCCGGCTCGCCGAAGCTACCTACCTGGACTGCCCAATCCCCTTCACTCACGGTGCTGGTGCCCGCCTGGGATTGAGACTCGCTCTGGCGTTGCTCGGACTGCCGCGCCAGGTCGGCAATCGGGTCTGATCGGGTGGCAGGTTTGGCCACCGGCTTCTCGGCCGGCTGCTCCGGTTCCGCGGGCTCAGGCTCGGGCGCCGCGGCAGTCGGTGCCGGCTCGGGCTGCGTATTGGCCGGGGAAGCGGGAGCGGTTTCCCGAGTGCCTCCCTGAGAGCTGGGCATCTGAATCTGGCCCAGGCTGGAAGGCTTCTCGGGTTCGGCCACCGGCACGCGCTCGACGTCGACCGGCTGCTGAATGGTCAACACCGGTTCGGGCTGCTCCTCGCGGGAGGGTGGGTCGTCAAACAGCATCGGGATGAAGATCACGCCCAGCGCGACGAGGATCACCGCACCGCTGATGCGTTCACGCATTCCGTATTTCATGCATTTCTCCTCGCGGCGGATGATGGCTGTCGTATCGCATCCACGCCGCGCAAACTAAACCACTCGAGAACCCCGGCAACGGTAAAGAAGGAGCCACATACCAGGACCTCGTCCTGCTCTCCCAGGTGACCAGCCAGCCACTCGGCACCGGCCGCTGGCGATTCGGCGCAATGCAGCACCGTCTGTGCCTGGCTCTTGAGCAAGTCGGCCAGTTCGGAGGCGTTGCGTGCCCGTTCGCCCTCGAGACTCACGGTGACCCAGCCGTCCACTTGTGACGCCAGCCCCGCCACAACGCCGGTGGCATCCTTGTCACCCAGCATGCCGAGCAGCCCGATGCGCCGCGCTGGACGCACCCGTTGGGCGAAGCGAGACGCCAGATAAAGGGCGGCATGCGGGTTATGCGCCACATCGAGACACCAGTTGCCCAGCCACTGCATCCGGCCGGGTAACTGCACATCGGCAAAGCCACGCCGGCAGGCCTCGGCATCGAGTGTCAAACCGGACAGAAAGAGTGCCTGCAAGGCACTGGCCGCATTGTCGCGCGGCAGCCCGGGATCGGGTAGCTGCGCGAGGGTCGTCGGGGTGCCATGACCATCCCGCCCCTGCCAGGTCCAGGTCGTTTCCGGCCCCGCCTCGTCGCCATGACGAAAGTCGTCACCCAGTGCATGCAGGCCGGCCCCCACGGTCCACGCCACCTGGCGAACGCTGGCCGGCAAGTGCTCGCTACCCAGTACCACGGGGCGCATACGACGCATGATGCCAGCCTTCTCACGTCCGATCTGCTCGAGATCGTTGCCCAGAAAGGCGGCATGATCCTGGGCGATGGTAGTAATCACCGCCACGTCGGGGTCGATGACGTTGACCGCGTCGAGTCGCCCGCCGAGCCCGACTTCAAGGATCGCCAGGTCAGGACAACGCTGGACGATGGCCCAGAATGCACCCAGCGTTCCAGCCTCGAAATACGTCAGACTGATCGGCTCGGGAGCGAGGCGTGCGGCCTCGACATGCTCGAAGCCGGTTACCAGCAGATCATCCTCGGCCTCGACACCATCGAGACGCAGGCGCTCGTTGTAGCGCAGCAGATGGGGAGACGTGTACGTTGCCGTGCTCAGACCATGGGCGCGCGCCAATGATTCGAGCATGGCCACGGTGGAACCCTTGCCATTGGTGCCGGCCACGGTGATGACCCGCTTGGTGAGGGGGGTATCCATCAGGCCCATACGGCGCGCGACCTCGGCCACACGCTCGAGGCCAAGGTCGATGCTCACGGGGTGCTGACGCTCGAGGCGCGTCAGCCAATCGGTCAGGGAAGCAGGGTCGCTCATTCAGCGTCGTTCGATATCGCGCAGCTCGTCGTCGACGAGCGCTTCATCCGTCGTTTCGTCAGGCGCTGCCTCGGGCTCGACTTCCGGTTCGGCGTCCGGCGTCCAGTCAGTCAGCTTGCGCAGCACGCCGCCCACCCGCTCGCGCATCTCGCTACGGTGAATGATCATGTCCACGGTACCGTGCTCGAGGAGAAACTCGCTGCGCTGGAAACCTTCGGGCAGCTTTTCGCGTACCGTCTGCTCGATGACACGCGGCCCGGCGAAACCAATCAGCGCATTGGGCTCGGCCACGTTGAGGTCACCAAGCATGGCCAACGATGCAGAGACCCCCCCGAACACCGGATCGGTCAGCACCGAAATGTAGGGAATTCCGGCCTGTTTGAGGCGCTCCAGTGCCGCCGAGGTCTTGGCCATTTGCATCAACGAGAACAGCGCTTCCTGCATGCGTGCCCCGCCCGAGGCAGCAAAGCAGACCAGGGGAATGTTCTCTTCAAGAGCCAGGGTGGCAGCACGGACGAACTTCTCGCCGACCACGGCCCCCATCGAGCCACCCATGAACGTGAACTCGAAGGCCACGGCAACCACGGGCATGCCATCGAGCGTGCCACGCATGGCGATCAGCGCGTCGTTCTCGTCGGTTTCCTTCTGGGCCGCGGCCAGACGGTCCTTGTACTTCTTGGAGTCGCGGAACTTGAGCCGATCGGCCGGCTGCAGATCGGCTGCGAGTTCCTCGCGCCCTTCGGCATCGAGAAACCAGTCGAGGCGTTTGCGCGCCGTCAGGCGCAGATGATGATCACACTTGGGACAGACGTTGTGGTGCTTTTCCAGCTCGGGAAGATAGAGCACCGCGTCGCATTTCGGACACTTGCGCCACAGGCCGTCGGGGATGCTGGTACGACGATCCTGGCGCTGGGTGCGGCCCATGGACGGGACGATCTTGTCTAGCCAGCTCATGGTCAGAGGATTTCCGTTCTGCTGCTGTCAGGAAACCCGAGGCCCAGTGCCTCGGGTACAATGTCTAGGTTGACGAGTACCGTCAGGCATCGAGCGCTTGACGCATCTCGCCGAGTACCGTCTTGAGTTCCGCGGTGACACTCTCGGGACGCTCGCAACCTTCCGCGATGCGCGAGACCAGGGCGCTGCCGACGATGACGCCATCGGCCACCTTGCCGACGGCCGCAGCCGATGCCCCATCGCGAATACCGAACCCCACGCACAGCGGCAGCCCGGTCAGCTTGCGCAGCACATCCAGCTGCCGGTCGACGGCTGCGACATCCAGGCTCGCCGCGCCGGTCACGCCCTTGAGCGAAACGTAATACAGGTACCCTTCTCCATGGGCGCATATTGTAGCGGCCCGCGCCTCGGAAGTGGTAGGGGCGACCAGGAAGATCGATTGCAGGTGATGCTCTTTGAGCAGCGGGGCAATCTCGTCCGCTTCCTCGGGCGGCATGTCGACGATGAGTACGCCATCCACGCCCGCCTCGGCAGCCTGCTTGGCAAAGGTCGGGTAGCCGAGACGCTCGATGGGGTTGAGATAGCCCATCAGCACCACGGGTGTATCGCTGTCCTGGCGACGGAACTCGCTTACCATGGCGAAGACATGCGACAGCCGCGTGTTGTGCTTGAGCGCCCGCTCACAGGCCTTCTGGATCACCGGCCCGTCGGCCATGGGGTCCGAGAACGGGATGCCCAGCTCAATGACGTCGGCGCCAGCCTCGACCAGCGCATGCATGTAGGACACCGTGTAGTCGGGCGATGGATCGCCGGCGGTGATATAGGGAATCAGCGCGGTGCGGCCCTGCTCCTTGAGGGCGGCGAAGCGTTGGTCGATTCGGTTCATTCTTGCCCTCTCAGAAGTTGACGCCGTCGATCTTGGCCACGGTAAGGATGTCCTTGTCGCCCCGTCCGGAGAGGTTGACGACGATATGCTGGTCCGGACGCATGGTTGGGGCCAGCACCTTGGCATGCGCCAGGGCGTGCGCAGACTCGAGCGCCGGCATGATGCCTTCCATCCGGGTCAGCTCACGGAACGCCTCGAGCACCTTGTCGTCGTTGGCTGCCACGTACTCGACGCGGCCGACGTCCTTCCACAAGGCGTGTTCCGGCCCTACCCCAGGATAATCGAGTCCCGCGGAAATGGAGTGGGTATCGGTGATCTGGCCGCCCTCATCGGACATCAGGTAGGTACGGTTGCCGTGCAATACACCGCGCGGTGCATTGGCGGTCAGTGGTGCCGCGTGACGACCGGTCTCGACGCCGTCTCCGCCGGCCTCGACACCGTACATGCGAACGTCCTCGTCCTCGACGAAGGGATAGAACAGGCCCATGGCGTTGGACCCCCCGCCCACACAGGCGACCAGCGCATCGGGCAGGCGCCCGATCTGCTCCAGCGACTGGCGGCGGGCCTCGCGGCCGACCACGGCATTGAAATCGCGTACCAGCATCGGATAGGGATGCGGCCCGGCCACGGTACCGATGATGTAAAAGGTATCGTCGACGTTGGTCACCCAGTCGCGCAGGGCCTCGTTCATGGCGTCCTTGAGCGTACGCGAGCCGGACTCCACGGGAATCACGTTGGCACCCAGCAGGTGCATGCGGTAGACGTTGAGCTTCTGGCGCTCGACATCCTCGGCGCCCATGTAGATGTCGCACTTCAGGCCCAGCCGGGCCGCGACCGTAGCCGTGGCAACACCGTGCTGGCCGGCGCCGGTCTCGGCGATGACGCGAGGCTTGCCGCCCTTCTTGGCCAGCAGCGCCTGACCGATAGTGTTGTTCACCTTATGGGCGCCGGTATGGTTGAGGTCTTCGCGCTTGAGCCAGATCTGTGCGCCGCCGAGGTGGCTGGACCATCGTTCAGCGTGATACAGCGGAGACGGGCGGCCAACGTAGTGGGCCAGGTCATAGTCGAATTTCGCCTGGAAGTCCGGGTCATCGCGAAGACTCAGGTAGGTCTTCTCCAGCTCTTCCAGCGCGAAGCTCAGGGTCTCCGAAACGAACCGGCCGCCGTAAGGGCCGAAATGGCCGCGGTCGTCGGGCAGACGGGTCAGGTCGCTGAACTTGGTCACGAAAGACACCTCATCGGGTCACTGGGGCTCATTCTTGAGCGAGGAATACTTGGCGCACGAAGGCGCGGATCTTGTCGGGGTCCTTGATGCCCTTGGCCTGTTCGACTCCCCCCGAGACGTCGACGGCATAGGGATGGACCATGCGGACGGCCTCGCCAACGTTGGATGCGTCGAGGCCTCCCGCGAGAATAACAGGTTTTTCCAGACTTGCGGGGATTCGCCCCCAGTCGAAGGTCTCGCCTGTGCCCCCCGGCACGCCCGGCTTGTAGGCGTCGAGCAACAGCCCGCGCGCAGCGGCATAGTCATGTGCCGCCCTTGCCAGGTCGATATCGTCACGCATACGTAGCGCCTTGACCCAGGGCCGTGTGGCCTCGCAGCACTCGGCAGGCGCTTCATCTCCGTGAAACTGCACCAGATCGAGGTGTGCCTCACAGGCCCGTATGAAAGCCGGTGACTGATCGACGAACAAGCCGACACGAGTCACGAAGGCCGGTACCCGCGCAGTCAACGCAGCCAGGCGTTCGAGGTCGAGCGCTCGGGGGCTGCCCGGCCACATCACGAAACCCAGGGCATCGGCCCCCGCAGCCACGGCGGCATCGATATCCTCGGCGCGGGTCAGGCCGCAAATCTTGACGCGGGTACGATAGGAAGAAACCGGGCTCATTCGCGAACCTCCTGGCTCGATGAATGCACCTGTCGTGCCTCGTGTGCAGCCCCGCCTGCCTGGCTGCTCTCCAGTTCAGCTATCGGCTGGCCGCGGCGGAAACGCACCATGGGGCAATCCGGCAGCGAGCGCTCGCCAGTCCACTCCCCCAGGAAAGCCAGCAGGTTGGGCCCGAGCGGTTCGCGAGGCAAGCCGAAGCGCTCATCATAGACCGAATCGACGAAGTGCAACCCGCATCCCGGTGCCGTGACGTTGGCCAGGCTACGGTCGCGAAGTGCAAGAAGTCGTGCCATGTAGTCCGCTCCCTGCTCGCCCTTGCCCACCGCGACCAGGGCGCCGGCGATGTTGCGGATCATATGGTGCAGAAAGGCGTTAGCCTGCACGTCGATGACGATCAGCGGACCATAGCGATTGACCGTGATGAAGTGCAAATGGCGCCATGGCGTCTTGGACTGGCAGCCTGCGGCGCGAAAGCTGGAAAAGTCGTGTTCGCCGACCAGGGCCTGGGCCGCCGCATGCATGCGTTCAGCATCGAGCGGCTCACGACACCAGGTGGCGTTGGCACGCTCCAGCACCGGACGGCTGGGCTGGTTGAGTATGACGTAACGATAACGCCGGGCCAGCGCCTTGAAGCGGGCATGAAAATCGTCGGCCACGGGAACCACCCAGTGCACGGCAATATCGCGCGGGAGGTTGGCGTTGGTGCCGAAGACCCAGGCCTTCTGGGTGCGCGCCACCGGGGCATCGAAGTGAACGATCTGGCGCGTGGCGTGCACACCGGTATCGGTGCGTCCGCTGCAGAGCACACGCACATCGGTAGCTGCCACCTTGGCAAGCGCAGCCTCCAGCGAGGCTTGTACAGAGGGAGCATGCTTGAGGCGCTGCCAGCCGCAATAGGCACTGCCGTCGTACTCCACGCTCAGCGCCAGGCGTCCAGTCAGGCGGGAAATGTCATCCAGGGGCTCGAACAGGGGCATCGGCTCAGTCGCAGTCAATCGATGGACCGACACCCTCGCCTAGTCGCCAGTATCTGGCGACCCTACCGGGGCAATGCCCGATCAGCGTTCCGGCTTGATTCTCGCGGTGTCGGTAGCGGGCTGAACATTATCCAGATTCAACGGCTCGAACGCCACTTCTTCGATATCCCACTGGTCTTCAGTGGACATGACCTCGGACGGCGACGAGCCCCTGTCATCCAGCAAGGATGCCCCATTACCCGCATCGGGAAACTCGGGGAAGTCGATACCGGGCTGCTGTAGCTCGTCACGTCGCGGCGGATGATCGGACTCGAGGCTGGGCGGCTCGTAATCGATGATTCGTTCGACATCGGCAGCCACCGAGGCCACGGCTTCCTCGACATGACTCGCCTCGTCCTGAAGCTGCTCCGCGACATCATCCAACGCTGGCGCCAGGTCGTCGTCGCGCTCGGCCGAGGCTCGCGAAGGCTCGACTGATGCCGGCTCGGAGTCATCAGCGAAGCGTGCCATGAGTTGCTCGACCTCTGCCCGGTAGCTATCCCCGGCGTGCTCGAGAAGCCTTGCCGACTCCCCTTCTGCCGCATCACGCATGCCCAGCTCGGTATAGGTGAAGAGGAGCTTGAGTCGCAGGTCATGGCGCTCGGGTTCGCTCTCCAGGCTCTTCTCGAGCAGGTCACGCGCCTGCTCATAACGCCCATAGGCAATGAAGATATCGGCCTCGTTGATGGTTTCCGCCTGTGGTGTGGCTTCCGCGGGCGCTGCCGCAGCCTGAGGCACCGTCGCCGGCACTTTCTCGACAAAATCGGGCACCCCGCTTTCACTGATTGCCTGCGGAAACCCATAGTCCAGTGCCTCTTCGGGCGCGCGCTGGCTACGCCGGCGTACGACTGCCCAGGCCAGCAGCAACAATGCAATGGCACTGCCACCGATGAGGCCGGCCTGATCGGCAATGCCTTGCCAGACTCCCTGCCATAGACCAGTCTTGCCCGCTTGCCCCTGCGTCGGCAGTACCTGAGGTGTCGATGCCTGCGCGTCAGTGGCAAAAGAGGGCTGCACGGAGGCTGTTGCCTGATCTTCAGGCACAGCCGCCAGCGACTGGCTGAGCAACTCGCGCAGCGCTGCCATGTCCTCACGCAAGGAGAGCATTTCGTCCTGCAAGCGATCACGCTCGTCTCGCACTTCGGCCAACGCCTCGCGACTGGCTTGCCAATTGGCTTCCAGCGCCGCCAGACGCGTCGCTGCATCGAGGCTTGGCTCATCGGCACCAGGAGCTGCCACACCACCGGACGCAACCGGGTCAGCCAATCGCTGCGAAGCTGGATCGTCACTGGCTGCGAGGACTTCAGCGGCCAGTTCGGCATCGCTGAGCAATGTCAGGCGGGGCGCTTCCGGCTCGGGCAGCGGTGCGTCGTGCTCCGGCAATCGCCAGGCTTGGTTCTGCTGGCTTACCTGATGTCGTGCTTCGCTGGAAGAATCAGCCAGCAACTGCTGCGCCGAGGGCTTATCGAGCATGGCACCAGCACGCAGGCTATTGATATTGCCGCCAGAAAACGCCGCCGGATTGGCACGGAACAAGGCCATCATTGCCTGCTCGACACCGACGCCATCAGGCCGTTCGAGTCTCGCAGCGATACCCCACAGGGTGTCGCCGGGCCTGACCTCGATGCGGCGGGATTGCACCACCGGAGAGGCAGCCTGGCTTTCCGAGCCTTGTATCGGTGAGGCCGATGCCAGCGGGGACGCCTGGGCCATGCGCGGCGTGCCTGCAGACCGTGGCTGTTCGTTGCCGATCAAGGCTGCCGTACTGGCATAACCCGGCGGATCGAGCAGCAGCGTCACCTGCCGGCGCATCGTGCCGTTTGGCCATTCCAGCGCGAGCAGCAGGTCGAGATACGGCTCGTTGACCGGCTTGTCGGTACTCAGCGTGACCGACAGTTGCCCGTCCTCCCGGGAAAGCGCCATTTGCACGCTTTCGGCCAGTGCACTGCGAGGCAGACCGGCCTGGGCGAACGCCTCGGCATCGGCCAGCCTTACGATAAGGTGACTGGGATCCAGCCCTTGCAGATCGGAAAGCGCCATGCGTGCCTGCAACGGCTCGCTCAGGCTGGACGTCACCTCGGGTTCCGCCAGGCCCAGCGCCTGCAAGCCAGGACTCGCCGTCGCCAACGTGACCAGCGCGGCCAGCGATACAGTGCGTCTCATCATGTCCCCTGCCGTGATCGCCGTCATCAGGCTGCCTGTGACGACCTTGTATTAGTCAATTGCCGACATAAGTACCATAAAACGGCGCGGAATCATTAAACGAAAAGCCGAGTAAACACCCATCATTTGCACCATAAAAAACGCCTCCCGGAAGGGAGGCGTCGATTCGGCGCTGTGATGGCCGTGTGTCAATTACTGCTCGCGCAGGATCTGCAGCATACGCTTGAGCGGCTCGGCAGCCCCCCACAACAGCTGGTCGCCAACGGTAAAGGCGGTGAGGTACTCGCCGCCCATCGCCAGTTTGCGCAGCCGGCCCACCGGCACGCTCATGGTACCTGACACGGCAGCCGGCGTGAGATCGCGCAGGGTCGCTTCCTTTTCGTTGGGCACGACCTTGACCCATTCGTTGTGCTTGGCCAGACGATCTTCGATCTCGTCGAGCGGCACATCTTTCTTGAGCTTGATGGTGAAGGCCTGGCTGTGGGAGCGCATTGCGCCGATACGCACGCAGAGCCCATCGATGGGGATCGGGTTGGCGCCGTGGCCGAGAATCTTGTTGGTCTCGACGCCGCCCTTCCACTCTTCGCGGGTCTGGCCGTTGTCCATCGGCTTGTCGATCCACGGCAACAGGCCACCGGCCAGCGGCGCACCAAAATTCTCGATGGGGAAGCGGTCGCCGCGCATCGATTCGGTCACTTTGCGATCGATATCGAGTATAGCGCTGGCCGGATCGTCCAGTTCCTGCTGAACACAATCACGCAGCGTACCCATCTGGGTCAGCAGCTCGCGCATGTGCTTGGCGCCAGAGCCGGAAGCGGCCTGGTAGGTCATGGAGGTCATCCACTCCACCAGGTCGGCCTCGAACAGGCCGCCCAGGCCCATCAGCATCAGGCTGACCGTACAGTTGCCGCCGACGAAGGTCTTGGCGCCCTTGGCCAACTGGTCATCGATCACGTGGCGGTTGACCGGATCGAGGACGATGGTCGCCTCATCGGCCATGCGCAGGGTGCTCGCGGCATCCAGCCAGTAGCCCTTCCAGCCCGCTTCGCGCAGCGGCTTGTACACCTCCTCGGTGTAGCCGCCGCCCTGGCAGGTCACGATGACATCCAGCGCCTTGAGCTCGTTCTGGTCGTAGGCGTCTTTGAGCGGGGGCACGTCCACACCGATGTCGGGCCCCGGCTGGCCGACCTGCGAGGTGGTGAAGAACACCGGCTCGATGCCGGCGAAATCATTCTCCGAGCGCATGCGATGCATCAGCACCGAGCCCACCATGCCACGCCAACCGACAAAACCGACTTTCAACATGTGAAGTCCTCCTGAATTCCAAGTGTCACCGGCAGTCAGCCTACCGGTGTGCGCCCGCGGGTGCCACGGGCGCGATCGAGCCGAGCCTGGGCGGCCTCAGCGCTGTGCGCGGAAAGCCTCGAGTACGGCGTCGCCCATCTCGGCAGTGGTTACCTTGCGTGTTCCCTCGTAAGCAATGTCCGCCGTACGCAGGCCTTGATCGAGCACGCTGCCGACCGCCCGCTCGATGCGTTCGGCCAGCGCAGTCTCGTTGAGGGTATAGCGCAGCATCATCGCCACGGAAAGAATCGTCGCCAGCGGATTCGCCAATCCCTGGCCGGCGATGTCCGGCGCGCTGCCATGACAGGGCTCGTACATGCCCTGGCCGCTTTCGTTGAGCGACGCCGACGGCAGCATGCCGATCGAGCCTGTCAACATGGCCGCTGCATCCGACAGGATATCACCGAACATGTTGCCGGTGACGATGACGTCGAACTGCTTGGGTGCCCGCACCAGCTGCATGGCAGCATTGTCGACGTACATATGCGAAAGCTCGACATCCGGATAGTCGGCGGCCAGGCGCTCCATGACCTCGCGCCACAGCATGGTGACCTCGAGCACGTTGGCCTTGTCGACCGAGCACAGCCTGCCATTGCGCTTGCGTGCCATCTCGAAGGCAACACGCCCGATACGCTCGATTTCCGACTCCGAATATACGTAGGTATTGAAACCGACGCGCTGTCCCTCGCGCTCCTCGATGCCGCGCGGCTGGCCGAAGTAGATACCTCCCGTCAGCTCGCGCACGATCATGATGTCGAGCCCCGACACGACCTCGGGCTTGAGACTGGAGGCCTCGGCCAGCTGCGGATAGAGCAGCGCCGGACGCAGATTGCCGAACAGGTTGAGGTTCTTGCGAAGCCCCAGCAGCCCCTTCTCGGGACGCTTGCTGATGTCTTCCAGCTTGTCCCACTGGGGGCCCCCGACAGCGCCGAGCAGGATGGCATCGGCGGCCTTGGCCTTGTCCAGCGTCTCGGCCGGCAGCGGCTCGCCGAAGGCCTCGAAACCGGCACCGCCCACGAGCCCTTCCTCGAGCGTGATATCCAGGCCGGCATCCCGGCAGGCATTCAGGATCTTGACCGCCTCAGCGGTGATTTCCGGGCCAATACCGTCACCCGGCAGAACGAGAATCTTGCGGCTCATGTGCTTACTCTGGCCAGGACCCGGCAGGTTGCATCACCTGCCCGGTCGTATTGAATGGAGCGCTGTCCTTGCGCAGGCTTCGAAGAAGCGTCCCTGGTTTGCGTCCAGCGTTGTGGTTATTCAGTCAACGGAACAGCCACGGCTGTGCCTGGCGATGGCGCTGTTCGAACTCGCGAATGGCGCCCTCTTCCTGCAGCGTCAGGCCGATGTCGTCGAGGCCGTTGAGCAGGCAGTGCTTGCGGAAGCCGTCGATCTCGAAACGGATGATCTCGCCGGAGGGCGTAGTGACCGTCTGTGCTTCGAGATCAATGGCGAGACGATAGCCTTCGTTGGCTTCGGTTTCCTGAAACAGCCTATCGACCGTTGCCTCGTCCAAGGTAATCAGCAGGATGCCGTTCTTGAACGCGTTGTTGTAAAAGATATCGGCAAAGCTCGGGGCGATGACCGCGCGGAAGCCGAAATCCTCGAGCGCCCAGGGCGCATGTTCACGCGAACTGCCGCAGCCGAAGTTGCGCCTTGCCAGCAGCACGCTGGCGCCCTGATAACGCGACTGGTTGAGCACGAAATCGGGATTCAGCGGGCGCTTCGAGGCATCCTGTCCCGGATATCCCTCGTCGAGGTAGCGCAACTCGTCGAACAGGTTGGGCCCGAACCCGGTGCGCTTGATCGACTTCAGAAACTGCTTGGGAATGATCAGGTCGGTGTCGACGTTGGCCCGATCGAGCGGCGCCACCAGACCCCGGTGCTGGGTGAACTTCTGCATGGCTCAGGCCTCCTGGGGCTGCTGGGTGAACTGACGCACGTCGACGAAGTGGCCGGCGATCGCCGCGGCCGCGGCCATGGCCGGGCTGACCAGATGGGTCCGCCCGCCATAGCCCTGACGCCCTTCGAAGTTGCGGTTGGAGGTCGAGGCGCAGTGCTCGCCGGCACCGAGCTTGTCGGCATTCATCGCCAGACACATGGAACAGCCCGGCTCGCGCCACTCGAAGCCCGCCTCGATGAAGACCTTGTCGAGCCCCTCGGCCTCGGCCTGGCGCTTGACCAGGCCGGAGCCCGGCACCACCATCGCCAGCTTGATCGAGTCGGCAACCTTCTTGCCCTTGGCGACCTTAGCCGCCTCGCGCAGGTCCTCGATGCGCGAATTGGTACACGAACCGATGAACACCTTGTCGAGGCGAATGTCGGTGATCTTCTGGTTGGGCGAGAGCCCCATGTATTCCAGCGCCCGGGCCACGCCACGCTTGGCGGTGTCATCATTGAGGCTGGCCGGGTCGGGCACCAGGTCCTCGACCGAGGCGACCATTTCGGGGCTGGTGCCCCAGGTGACCTGCGGCGCGATCTCGGCGGCGTCGAGCACTACCTCCTTGTCGAATACCGCATCATCATCAGAAACCAGATTGCGCCAGGCGTTCACTGCCGCATCCCATTGCTCGGCGGAGGGTGCGTACGGACGCTCGCGCAGGTAATCGATAGTGGTATCGTCGACACCGACCAGGCCGACCCGCGCCCCAGCTTCGATGGCCATGTTGCAGATGGTCATGCGGCCTTCCATCGACAGGTCGCGTATCGCGCTACCGGCGAACTCGATGGCATAGCCGGTGCCGCCGGCCGTGCCGATACGCCCGATGATGGCCAGCACGATGTCCTTGGCCGTGACGCCGAGGCCAAGCTTGCCCTCGACACGCACGCGCATGTTCTTCATTTTCTGGGCAATCAGACACTGGGTGGCCAACACGTGTTCGACCTCGGACGTGCCGATGCCGTGAGCCAACGCCGCGAAGGCTCCGTGCGTGGCAGTATGCGAATCACCACAGACCACGGTCATGCCCGGCAGAGTCGCACCCTGCTCGGGACTGACGACATGGACGATCCCTTGGCGGGCATCGTTGATACGAAACTCCTCAATGCCGAACGATTCGCAGTTGTCGTCCAGGGTCTGGACCTGTATCAGCGACACAGGATCGACAATCCCGGCATTGCCGGCGGCACGCTCCTTCACGGTGGTCGGCACGTTGTGGTCGGGCGTGGCCAGGTTGGCATCCAGGCGCCACGGCTTGCGCCCTGCCAGACGCAGTCCCTCGAAGGCCTGAGGTGATGTCACCTCGTGGAGCAGTTGACGATCGATGTAGATCAATGCGCTGCCGTCGTCGCGCTCCTTGACCAAATGTTGCGACCACAACTTGTCGTAAAGCGTCTGGCCTGCCATGGGTTTCCTCCAGCGTGCTCGGCTGAGCTCGGTCATGTCCGGTAATTGCGGCGCTCTCGGTCGCCGTCACATGAAAAAGACTACGGAGCCCCTCGCATAAAAGCAATTCATGTTCTTTATCCTTTGAATTCCAAAGTGGAATAATAGTATTGCCATAGTCTGGAAAACCCAATGGATACACAAAGTCTTCAAGCGTTTCTGGCCGTTGCCGATCACGGGTCCTTCTCGCTGGCTGCCGAGCAGCTGTACCTGACCCAGCCCGCCGTCAGTAAACGCATCGCCACGCTGGAGGACCAGATTGGTGCCCGCCTGTTCGATCGCATTGGCCGTCGGGTCAGCTTGACCGAAGCCGGCCGAGTACTGCTGCCGCGCGCCCGGGAAATCCTGGTGATGGTGGACGATAGCCGCCGCGCCCTGGCCAACCTGTCCGGCAGTATCGGCGGCAGCTTGACCATGGCGACCAGCCATCACATCGGCTTGCACCGTCTGCCGCCCATCCTGAAAGCCTATACCCAGGCGCACCCCGAGGTTCGGATGGACATGCGCTTTTTGGATTCCGAGCAGGCCTACCAAGGCGTGCTGGATGGCGAACTGGAAATCGCCGTGGTCACCCTGGCACCGGTGCCCGATCCACAATTGCTGGTCGTCCCGGTATGGACCGACCGTCTGCGCTTCGTCTGTGGCAAGGACCATCCCCTGGCCGGACGCGGCGACCTCCCGTTGTCGGCGCTATCGGCCTACGATGCCGTACTGCCGGGTCACCTTACGTTCACCCGCGGCATCGTCGTCGATACCTTTGCCCGCGACGGGTTGAAGGTCAATGTGGCCCTATCGACCAATTATCTGGAAACATTGAAGATGATGGTGGCTATCGGGCTGGGCTGGAGCGTGCTTCCGGAGTCGCTGATCGATGACGACATTCATGCGTTGCCCATCGACCATCGCCCTATCGAACGCCCGCTGGGTTATCTGGTCCACAAGAGCCGGACGCTGTCCAATGCCGCCCGGTCGATGCTGGACATGCTGGACCACGCCATCGAACGGTAATCGCTTGCCCAGAAAAAACCCGCACCTGGGTGCGGGTCCGTTCAGTGAAGAGCGATCACTATTTTTCCTGACTAAGCTCCTGCCCGGATGATTCAGCCACCTCGGCCTCGCCGCCTGCGGCTGTCTCGGCATGCTCGGCCGCTCGCTCGAGCAGTCCCAGCACTTCCGGAATGGTCTGCTTGACATAGCGCCCAGGAGCCGGCTCGATGATCTTCAACTCACCGTCGCCGGGCTGGCGTGCCGGCACCTGCTTGTCGGTGTCGACATAGCCATTGTCGGTCATCCAAGACTGCCAGTGTGGCCACCACGAACCTTCGTGCTGTGTCGCGCCCTCCAGCCATGCCTCATGCGTATCGGGAAGCTCGTCATTGGTCCAATAGCCGTACTTGGTGCGTGTCGGCGGATTGACGATGCCGGCAATGTGTCCCGAGCCGCCCAGCACGAAAGTCACCGGCCCCTTGGGCAGTTGAGTGCCGTAATACGTGGACTGCCACTTGGCGATGTGGTCCTCGCGAGTGGAGATGAAGTAGCTGGGCGTAGAAATCTTGCGCAGGTCAATCTTGACCCCATCGAGTTCGATGCCGCCGGGCTCGACCAGCCGGTTCTCGAGGTACATGTTGCGCAGATACCAGCCATGCGTGGCTGCCGGCAGGTTGGTGCCATCGGTATTCCAGTACAGCAGATCGAAGGCGGCCGGGGTTTCGCCCTTGAGATAGTTGTTGATGTAGAACGACCAGAACAGGTCGTTCTCACGCAGCAAGTTGAAGGAAAACGCCATGACGCGTCCATCCAGGTAGCCATCGGCCTCCAACTGCCGCTCGAGCCCCTGCAGGACCGGCTCGCTGAGGAACACCCCGATCTCGCCAGGATCGCGAAAATCCTGCAACGTGGCCATGTAGGTGACCGAGCGCACCTTGCGGGCACGCCGGGTGCTGGTCAGGTAGGCCACTGTCGAGGCGGCAAGCGTGCCGCCAACACAGTAGCTGAGCAGGTTGACCGACTTCTCGCCGCACGCCTGCTCGATCGCCTCCATGGCGGCAATCGGCCCCATCTGCATGTAATCGGCCCAAGTGATGTCGCGCTGCTCGACACCCGGATTGCGCCATGAAATCAGGAAAACGGTGTGGCCCTGGTCGACCAGCCACTTCATCATCGAGTTGTCCTGGCGTAGATCAAGGATGTAGTACTTGTTGATCCACGGCGGGACGACCAGTAGCGGCGTCTTGAATACCTGCTCGGTGGTTGGCTGATACTGGATCAGCTGTATCAATTCGTTCTCATAGACCACGGCGCCCGGCGTGACGGCAATGTTATCGCCGATACGAAACGCTTCCCGGTCGGTCATCGCCACGTTGAGCCCACCAGCGGAGTTGGACAGGTCCTCACGAAGCCGCTTCAACCCGTCGATCAGGTTCTGCCCGTTGGTTTCCAGGGTCCGACGCATCACTTCGGGATTGGAGGTAACGAAGTTGGTCGGTGCCATGGCATTGACGTACTGGCGAACATAGAACGACAGACTGCGCTTCTGCTGGTCCGGCAGGCTGTCGACGCTCTCGACGAGCTCGTTCACCAGTCTCACCAGCAGCAGGTAGTGCTGCATGATGTAACGGTAATAAGGATCCTTGTGCCAGGCCTCGTCCTTGAACCGCCGATCCGATGGTTCCGGTCCGATGATCGGGTCATCCGGCTCCCCATCCCCAGCGACTTCGCGCAGTGTCTGCTGCCAGAGCCGAGCCTGATCCTGGGCAAGACGCATGTGCGCCCCGTAGATCGCGTAGGGCTTGAAGGCCAGCGCCTGGGCACCTGCGCGCAGGCTCTCGCGCATGTCCTCGTAGATCGTCGAGCCAGCTTCACCGGGCAGCGCTCGTGTCAAGAGCTCCTGCATCAAGGCCTGATATTCCTGCCCGATCATTTCCAGCTTGGCGGTCCATTCCTCGTTGATCCATGGACCGACATCGAACTGCGAACCTGACTGCATATCCCCTCCTGATATCCTGCCACTGACGCAGGACATACCCACGTAACGAGGCAAGGCCGGCATTGCCGGCCTTGCAGGTCTTGTGAATCAGCTATTGTTCTTGTTGCTACGCGAGCTGTTGGACGAACTGGAAGACTTGCTGGAGCCGGACGATGACGCAGCGGCAGACCTAGCGGTACTCCCGGCCTGCTCGGTCGCCGCATTGGCTTGCTCCATCGCTTGCCGGCCGACGTCGGAAAATGCCTTTTCCAGTTCCTCGCGGAATGCGAGGCTGAGCTCGGTCATGGCGCGGGCATCGTCCATCATCTGCTGGGACAGCTCGCTCATGAGCTCGCTCTGGCGTGTGGCAAAATCGCGCATGTCATCGGCGCTCTTGATATCGGAGGCAGACCGCAGGCGCTCGGTGCCCATCTGGCTGTAACGCTTCATTGACTCCAGCTGGAACTGGGTCATCTTCTCCATGTTGTCCAGCATCAAGCCATTCAGCTTGCGCATGGGCTCGAAGAAGTTGCGAGTCTGCTCGGTGAATGCATTGAAAAACTGATCCTGTTGCATGACGAATCCCTCCCGGAGGATCAAGCACGATTTGGACAATACGCATTTTGCTGCACTGCAAAAAGAGTACTGTCACTCGCTGACAGTTGCAATAGCGCGATTCGCCCCACCCACCCTCGCAACGATCAGCCCAACTTCAGCGTTCCCGGCCCCTTCGCTCAGGACTTTCTCGCCTGGCGCGATGTCGCCGAGGCACTTGAACGGCGCTTGTCGTTCGTTTCCTTGGCACCGTTTTCCTCGCTCGTCTCCGAACGATGGCCGGTGCCGGCCTTGCGCATCATGTCCAGCATCATTTGCTGGTAATTGCCGAAGCTGGCCATGCCCTGGGTCAAGCCTTGTTGCATGAAAGGTTGCATCAGACTCCACGGGTCATAGCCTTCCACACCAGCTTCCATCTGCTGCTGAATACGCGACATCAACTCGCGCTGGAAGGACTCGACATCGGGCAGGCCCATGGCCTGGCGAAATTCGGTGGGAGTCAGGTCGAACTCGACGTGAATCTTCATGGCTAGGCTCGATCAGTGAACGTGTCTTGAGTGTAGCAGCTATGTGTTTCGTTACGGTGCACGACAACCGTTGAACGAGGCCGATCTACACTGGGACTCAGAGCGTGTACGAGGCACTTTCCAACAACAACGACCAAGGAAGATCACCATGCAACGGCTCTATTTTCTGACGCCAGACACACAGACGACCGCCAACATCACCGAGGAGTTGAACAGCCTGGGGCTCACGCAAGCTCACATCCATGTGGCTTCCAGCAACCCTCGGGCATGGCAAGAGACAGGGCTGAAAAAGGCGACCCTGCTGCAAACGACAGACACTGCGGATGCCGCCAGGCGCGGTGTCATGATCGGCGCCCCCCTGGGACTGGTCGTCGGGTCGATAGCCGCGTGGATACTGGCCGTTCCCGGACCCATGGGCATGGCCGGCGTGATCGTCGGCATGGGCATCTTCGGCGGGCTTTTCGGGCTATGGGCGAGCACGTTGATTGGCGTCTCCGTGCCCGACGCCAAGGTCAAGAAATTTCGCGGCGATATCCGTCGTGGTGCCGTTCTCATGATGGTCGACATACCCGAAAGTCAGGAAGATGAGGTCGTGAGTCTCATCCACCGCCACCATCCGCAGGTAGATATCGAGAAGATCACTCGCCAAGAACGGCAGCATGCCGAGGGCCGGGGGCAGTAATACCCGCCGGCCGATCGCCAGGGTCAGCTCAGGCGTGGCGTAGCCACGGAGACATCGGCATTCTGGGCACGATGGCGCAGCAGGTGATCCATCAGGGTCAGTGCCATCATCGCCTCGGCGATGGGCGTGGCGCGAATGCCGACGCACGGGTCGTGGCGTCCCTTGGTGATCACCTCGACCGGGTTACCGTCGACATCGATGGAACGGCCGGACTGGGTAATGCTGGATGTCGGCTTGAGTGCCAGATGAGCAATCAGCGGTTGGCCGGAGCTGATGCCACCCAGCACGCCACCGGCATGGTTGGATAGAAAGCCATCCGGCGTCATCTCGTCACGGTGCTCGCTGCCGCGCTGGGCGATGCAGGCAAAGCCATCGCCGATCTCCACGCCCTTGACCGCATTGATGCTCATTAACCCATGGGCCAATTCGGCATCCAGCCGATCGAAGATCGGCTCGCCCAATCCCACCGGCACGCCGTCGGCCACGACGGTGATCTTCGCCCCGACCGAGTCCTGGTCGCGGCGCAGCTGCTCCATGTAGGTTTCCAGCTCGGCAATCCTGTCGGGGTCGGGACAGAAGAAGGGATTGTCGTCGACACCGTCCCAGGACTTGAAGTCGATGGCAATGGGACCGAGCTGGCTCATGTAGCCACGCACCTGGATGCCCTGCATGGCCAGGTATTTCTTGGCAATCGCCCCGGCGGCGACGCGCATCGCCGTCTCGCGGGCGCTGGAGCGGCCCCCTCCTCGATAATCGCGCAGGCCATATTTGTGATGGTAGGTGTAGTCGGCGTGAGCCGGACGGAAGCGATCCTTGATGTTGGAATAATCCTTGGAGCGCTGGTCGGTGTTCTCGATCAACAGGCCAATCGGCGTGCCTGTCGTGACGCCCTCGAAAACCCCCGAAAGGATACGGACCTGGTCCGGTTCGCGACGCTGCGTGGTGTAGCGCGACGACCCCGGACGACGCCGATCCAGGTCGCGCTGCAGGTCGGCCTCGGTCAGCGGCAGTCCAGGGGGGCATCCATCGACGATCGCGCCCAGGGCAGGACCATGGCTTTCGCCGAAGGTGGTGACGGTGAACAGCTTGCCGAAGGTGTTGCCGGACATGCAGCGATCCTCAATGAGACTCAGGCGAAGTGAAATAAGGGGCGTACTCGTCGAGCTCACGTGCGGTCAGGGCGAAGACGCCATGGCCGCCTCGCTCGAACTCCAGCCACAGGAAAGGCACCTCGGGGAAGGCGGCCTCGAGGTGACGGTCCGAATTGCCGACCTCGACGATCAGCACGCCATCATCATTGAGATGCCCGCGTGCTTCGCGCAACAGACGGCGTACGATGTCCAGGCCATCCTTGCCGGCGCCCAGCGCCAGATCAGGCTCGTGGCGGAACTCCGCCGGCATGGTGGCCAGGTCCCGAGCATCGACATAGGGCGGGTTGACGACGATCAGATCGTAGCGCTGCCCCGCCACACCATCGAACAGGTTCGACAGCACCGCTCTTACGCGTGCCCCGACGTCATGACGGGTAATGTTGGCCTTGGCAACGTCCAGCGCCTCGGCGCTGATGTCCACCAGGTCGACTTCCGTCGTCGGCATGTGCAGCGCCGTGGCAATGCCGATGCACCCCGAACCGGTGCACATGTCGAGTACACGACCCGGCGGTAACTCGGGGAACCAGGCGGCGAAATCATGCTCGATCAGCTCGGCGATCGGCGAGCGCGGGATCAGTACGCGTTCATCCACGTCGAAGGGGTAGCCAGCGAAGAAAGCCTCACCGAGCAGGTAGGGCAGCGGCCGGCGTGTCTCGATGCGCTCGCGCACCAGCGCCACGATGCGCCGGCGCTCGATGCCCAGCAGGCGCGCATCGAGGACGGCAGGGTCGACATCCCAAGGCAGGTGCAATGCGCCGAGCACCAGCGCCACGGCTTCGTCCCAGGCACTCGCCGTGCCATGCCCGAAATGCAGGCGATGGGTATGAAATTCGCTGGTGGCCCAGCGCAGGCAATCGCGCAGGGACAACAGCTCCTCGGCGAGCTGCGTGTCGTCGAGGCTGAGCGTGGATACGGCGGCGAGTCGGGGTGCGGTCACGCGACGTCCTGTTTGATGGCAATGACAATGGAAGGCTGATTGTACCCGCCGAGCGCGACGGTTCACAGTCACGGCCAAGCCGCTATACTGGGCGCTCCCTGCCGGGAGCCTTGTTCAACCCGACCCGACCGAGAGAATCGCCATGAGCCGACGCCGCCGTCACGCGCCTGACGAGGAGGATATCTCCCTGTTCCGCCAGGCGCTGGAAGATGCTGGCGTCAAGCGACTGACCAGCGATCGCGCCGATCCCGGCAGGCCCCGCCGGGACACTGACCGCCTCACCCAGCGCCGCAATGCGGCCACCGCCGCCCCCCCCGACGCCTCCTCAAGTCGCACCAGCGATGGCCGGGTCGAGCCTGTCCGGCCCAGCGAGGCCCTGGATTTCGCGGTGCCCGACCTCCCCTACCGCACCCGCAGCGCCCTGAAGCGCGGCCAGATCGACTGGGAGGCCGGCCTCGACCTGCACGGCTACACGCTCGATGAAGCCCGACATGAACTGGAAGCGTTTCTGCGCGAAGCTCGCGACAGCCGGATGCGCTGTGTACTGGTCGTGCACGGCAAGGCCTGGACGGGCATGGCCGATCATCCGGTGATCAAGAGCCACGTCAATGCCTGGCTGCGCGAATGGCCGACGGTATTAGCCTTCTGCTCGGCTCGCGATGTCGATGGAGGGACCGGCGCCGTGTATGTCCTGCTGCGCCGGCGAGGTGAAGCCTGAAGGACTCTTCGCTCAATTGGCCGGTTTGCCGACCGGTGGCTCGCTGATGATCGTCTGACCACCACCGTTTTTCCCTTCGTAGCGATCCAGGGCCTGTGCGGTCAGATGCCGCCCCAGGCGGATCAATCCTTCGGCCCGGTGAAATTCATAGGCACCGCATACCGTCTTGGGAATGTCGACGAGCACATCCGGGGGATAACCGGCAATCTTGTATTTTGCCAGAGCGGCCTGGGTAATCTCGAACGAGGCCAGCATGATGTCGAGCTTGCTCCAGGCACGCTCAGTGGCCCGTTGACGATCCATCTCTCCGTTCATCGTCTCGGCCTCGCTGTCCAGGCCATTTTCGTTGGGAGTGAACATGCGTTGCGCCCGGTTACGCATGCCTCCGACCCACCCCGTGAATCCCTTGCCCTGAGCTTCAAGCTCGGCTTCGCGGGCATGCTCTTCGGCGGCTTCATCGGGGGGCAGTAACTCTTCGAGCGTTACAGGCTGATGGCTCTGTGCCGTCGCATTCACGGCCAGGATCAGATCGGCGTGCGCCGAAACGGTCGGGACGATCGGCAACGGATTGAGCAGCCCGCCATCGACCAGGATCTGGTCGCCGATCCTGAGAGGAGTGATGACCCCGGGAACGGCAATGGAGGCGCGAATGGCCCGCAACAGCGGCCCACTCTGGAACCACACTTCGCGCTGTCGGGTAAGGTCGGTGGCCACCGTGGTCAAGGGAACCGGCAGGTCCTCGATTTGCACGTCGCCGACCAGATCCTTGAGCTTGCTCATGACCTTGCCGGCGCGCATCGCGCCCATGGCATTCCAAGTGACATCGACCAGTTTGAGCACATCGAAGTAATCGAGCTGGCAGACCCAGTCGCGATAATTTTCGAGTTGGCCGGTCGAATAGACCCCACCGATGACAGCGCCCATCGAACAGCCGGCAATGGCAATCACCTCGTAGCCACGCGCCACGACCTCGTCGATGACACCGATATGAGCATAGCCGCGAGCGCCGCCACTCCCCAGCACCAGCGCGATGCGTTTAGCCATACGTCTCCCCTGCCAGTCTCGTCCCTACCTGCTCACTGATAGTATCGGCCACTGCGACCACAGCCGAAGGTTCAAGATGCAAATGGTGACCACCGGGCAGGATGTGCCGGGTCAGGTGACGAACCGTCGACCGGGCTCGCTGCGCGAAGTCGCGCTCGGCCAGGATTCCCCGATCGCCCTCAATCAGCAACACCGGCGCTTCGACGGCACCCAACAGGGCCAGGGCCTGTTCCGGGCAGAAGCGCACCAATGATGGCCGCAATAATCGGCCATCTGTGCGTAAACGGCATGCGCCATGCATTTCAATGTCGAGATTGCGCCTGACCAGCGGCTCCGCCGTGGTCGCGTCAATCGGCGTGACACCACCGCTGACCCGGGCGGCCACGGCAGTGTCGAGATCGGGATAGCGCGGCGCGGGCGAGGCACGACGCCGATGACCCAGAATGCCCTTGCGAAGCTGGCTTGCTGTGTCTTCGGCCGGCGTGAACAGTGTGCCGATGCCATCGATGAGCACCAGTTGCTCGACACGTTCGGGCAAGGCGGCCGCTACCAGACAGGACACCCCGGCGCCCATCGAGTGGCCCAGCAATGTGGCACGTTCCAGCCCCAGGGAGGTCAGGGCATCGAGCACATCGTGAATATAATCCCAGATAGCATAATCGATACCGTCTGGATGACGTCGCGACAAGCCGTGACCGGCAAAGTCGATGGCCACGACACGAATGCCTAGCCGCTCTACCAGCAGGGGCGCCAGCCGCGAGAAACTCGCCGCATTGTCCAGCCAGCCATGCAGTGCCAGCCAAGTCGGCGCTTCGTCACGTCCCCAACTCAAGGCGGCAAGGCGGCCTTCGGCCAGCGTCTTTTCAGTGGCGGTGATCATCTCGGCATTCCTCGTCGGCAGTGAACAGCCTGGCGTCACGCTAGGCCTAGCAGGCTAACGGGTTTACCATGGTTGGGCGGCTCCGCCAATCATACGCCCGTATTAATCTTCCGTTCCATTGACGATATAAGGTTTCTTGCGTGTCTAAATCCCGTCCTCCCCGCGACACCCGCCTGCGTAACGGTCTGTTCTTCCTGACGGCGATTGTCGCCATCCTCGTCGGCTTCTGGCTGGTCCGCTAGGAGGTACGACTGCGCATGGCCCTGCTGGATGTCTTCCTGCATACCCTTGACGTGACCTTGCCGGTGTTCGCCATGGTCTTTCTGGGTATCGCGCTCAAGCGCATCGGTTGGATCGATGCGCATTTCATATCCACGGCCTCGATGCTGGTATTCAAGGCCACCATGCCGACATTGCTGTTCCTGAGCATCATCAAGGCCGACCTGGACATGATCCAGCCCGACCTGATCGGCTATTTCCTGGGATATTCGACGCTGAGCTTCTTTCTTGCCTGGGGCTGGGCCCTCTGGCGCTGCCCCGTCGAGGAGCGCGGCGTCTTCACCCAAGGCGCCTTTCGTGGCAATTGCGGCATCGTAGGTCTGGCGCTTGCCGCCAGCATGTATGGCAATTACGGCCTGTCGCTGGGCGGAATCATGGCCGGGGCGATCATCGTGATCTACAACATCCTGTCCGCCATCGTGCTGGCCATCTACAGCCCCAGCATCCAGTCGGATATCGGCTCGATACTGCGCAACCTGGCCAGGAACCCATTGATCCTATGCGTTCTGCTGGCCATCCCCGTCGCGTATTGGCAGGTGCCGCTGCCATCCTGGCTGATGACCTCGGGCGAATACTTTGGCTCCATGTCGCTGCCACTGGCACTGATCTGCATTGGCGGAACACTGTCGATCAGGTCGGTCAAGGCGGGAAGCCGGCTGGCGATCGATGCCAGCCTGTGGAAGACTGTCTGGCTGCCGGCCCTGGGCGTGTCGGGCGCCCTGATGCTGGGCTATCGCGATGCGGCCCTGGGGACACTATTCCTGTTCCTGGCCAGCCCGACCGCTGCCGTCAGCTTCGTCATGGCCAAGGCCGCCAATGCCAACACCAAGCTGGCCGCCAACATCATCGTGGTTTCCACGTTTAGTTGCATGCTCACGGTGAGCCTGGGGGTCTTCCTGCTCACACTGAGCGGGCTGATCTAAACCCTTCGGCCGGGCGTAACCGCCCGGCATGAGAATTCACGCTTCCTGGAACTTGGCGTACATGTTGCGGGCACGATTGAGGTGTTGATACATCATTTCGCGAGCCGTTTCCGGGTCACGAGCGAGAATCGCCTCGAGAATGTACGTGTGCTCTTCCTCGACCCGAGCCAGGTACTTGTCCGTCGCGGCGGTATTGATCTCGACACTCATCAGCTTGGCGCGCGGGATCACGCTCTGGCTCAACTGCTCGTAGAACGCCTTGAAGAACGGGTTCTTGGTCGCTGCCGCTATGGCGTAGTGAAACTCGTAATCCTCCGTGCGCGCCTGGGTTTTCTCGGCGCGCGCCCGGATGAAAGCGTCGTGTTTTTCCTGAAGAATGCGACGGTCGTTCTCATCATGACGGCGGGCCGCCAGCTCGGCCGCCGCAGGCTCGAGATTCAAGCGCAGTTCGAGCACGTGAAGGATGTCTTCGACCGTGGTAGGGCTGATCCGCTCCGCCGGCATGGCTTCGACCGCCGAAGTACGGATCACCGTCGTTCCCACGCCACGCCGGGTTTCCACCAACCCGAGCGACTTGAGGTGGGTGATGGCCTCGCGAATGACCGTGCGACTCACGCCGAACGATTCACAAAGTCCATTTTCGGTGGGCAATTTCTGGCCGACCGTGATCCCGCCACTGGTGATCAGGGTTTCCAGTTGATCGGCCACGTGCAATGACAGGCTTCCCTCCCGTGAGAGTTTCTGTACGTTCAAATGTGCCACTGCTGTCGGACTTTCCGATTTACCTGCCATAGCCGTATCCACTACCCAGAACATTCATCGACTGGCACGTGGTGGCCTTACCACCACATGCCAAAATCAGCGCAGACCATCTGCAAGATGACCCACTCCCTCTATGCCTCGTCGTCCGGATGACCAACCGTGACGAACTTGCCACCTTGATAGATGACCGCCGGGTCATCGGGATGCAGCCCGGTATCTTCGGCCTCGACCTCGTCACGCCACGGTTCCGAGTTGTCTCGGGGAGTCCAGCCCAGAAATGACGAAGCGCCATTGTCCCACCATTTCTCGGTGTTGTCCGAGGCACCGTAGATCACGGTACAGCCCAGCTTGGGCGCAGCGAACGCGCGCTGCATCAGGCTCATGAAGTCCTCCACACTGAGCCAGGTTGCCATCATGCGCCGATCCTTGGGCTTGGGAAAGCACGAGCCGATCCGCACGTTCAGGGTCTCGATACCGAACTTGTCGTGATACAGGCTGGCCAGATCCTCGCCGAAGCACTTGGAGACGCCATACAGGGAGTCCGGACGGCGCGGCACCAGCGTATCGAGTCTTTGGGTGCGCTCATAGAAGCCAATAGTATGGTTCGAGCTGGCGAAGACGATGCGCGGCTTGCCGAGATGGCGTGCAGCCTCGTATAGATTATAGGTGCCGATGATATTGGCCTGCAGGATGCTGTTCCAAGGCCTTTCGACCGAAACGCCCCCCAGGTGAATGATGCCATCGCAGCCAGCGATCAGGTCGTTCACGGCCTTGGCATCAGCTAGATCGCATGTCACTAGCTCTTCGTGGGGAGCCGCCTCGCCCAGGTCGGCGATATCCGACAGGCGCACGGTCCTGGCCAGCCGTGACAGGTGCGGGCGAATGGCCTGACCGACGCCACCGGCTGCGCCGGTGACCAACAAGCGGTTCAACATGACTGTCTCCTTGCGTCTTTTTAAGCGTTATGGATAGCCGTGACTGACCTGAACATCAGAAGCCATACAGCCGCGCCGGGTTATCGACGAGAATCTTCTGGTGCACCTCGGGCGACGCCCAGTGCAACAGCACATCAAGCTGTCCCGCATCGTCCGGGTATTGTGAGCGAGGCACACCGACATGCGGCCAGTTGCTGCCCCATAGGATGCGCTCGGGGGCATGCGCAATGACGCGCCGGGCAATCGCCCCGATGTCCTCATAACGCGGTCCGCCCGTGACACTGGCCTCGTAGCCGGCGCAGATCTTGAACCAGGCATTGCCCTTGTCGAGCAGGCGCAGGATCTCGTCGACCCGGGCATCGTCGGCCGGCACCGGATCCATGAACTTGCCGATGTGATCGATGATGTACTCGCCTTCGATCTTGCGAAGCTCGTCCACGTACTCGTCGAGGTGACGCCCGTTGAACTGGACCATCAGGTGCCAGCCCAGCGGGCGGATGACCCGCTCGACCTCGAGCATGCGATCGATCTTCACGGCGCCGCCTGGCAGTTGCATGATGCGTGCCCCACGCACGCCCCGCGCATGCCAGTCCTCGAGCTCGCGCGGCGAGGTATCCGGGGTGACGGCGGCAATGCCGCGTGCCGACTGCGTACCGAACGTATCCAGCGCCTGCAGCAGGGCCCGGTTATCGAGCTGGTAGGCGTTGGGCTGGGTGACGACGACCCGCTCAAGACCCAGGCGCCGCTGGACCTGGCGGTAATCCTCCACCGTGGCCAACTCGGGTATCGCCGGTCCGCCGGGTTGGGCATCGAATCCCGGCAGGTAGATATGGATATGGCAATCGGTAGCGCCGGGGGGAGTCTTCAATGCCGGTGCCGGTCCATCGAGTGGGCGCGTGTTGGCGGGGATCTCAGTCACCTTCATGCCTCCTTCAGTGCATACTGACGCAACGCGTCGCGATTGATCTCGATGCCCAGGCCCGGGCCGTCGGGAATGGTGACGACACCCTGAGCATGCTCGAGCGGTGTGGTGACCACAGCCTGGCGGAAGGGATTATGGGTCCGGTCGAACTCCAGGATCGGCTCGATGGGCTCGCGCCGCGGCGGGTTGGGCGGCAGCGCCGCCATGACCTGCAGGCTGGCCGCGATGCACACCGCCGTCCCCCACACGTGCGGCACCAGGCGAATACCGAACATCGCCGCCATGTCGACGACACGCCGCATCTCGGTGAGCCCACCGACCCCGCACACGTCGGGCTGGGCGATATCCACGGCACGTGTCGATAGCGGCTCGAGCATGGCATAGCGCCCATGCCAGTTCTCGCCGCTGGCCACCGGCAATGGCTGGCCCTCGCGCACGGCGCGGTAGGTGCCGATCTGCTCGGGCAGGACCGGCTCCTCGAACCAGTCAACCCCGTAGGCCTGGGCGCGCTTGCCGACCTCGAGCGCCTCGAGCAGGTCATAGCCGTGGTTGGCATCGATCATCAGGCGCCGTTCGGGGCCGATCGCCTCGCGTACGGCAGCGATCACCCGCAGGTCTTCCTCGACATCGAAACCGATCTTGATCTTCACGCCATGGAAGCCCTCGCGAGCATAGCCGGCGACCTCCTCGGCGATGTCCCGGACACGATCGACACCCTCGCGGCGGAAGGAACCGGTGGCATAGGCGCGCACGCTGTCGCGAAAGCGCCCACCCAGCAGTTCGGACACCGAGGCGCCGTAGTGCTTGCCCTTGATGTCCCACAGCGCAATGTCGATGCCGCTCAGTGCAGTGACCGTCAGGCCCCGCTGCCCCTGGTCGCGCAGCCGGTTGTAGAGTTCCAGCCACAGCTTCTCGGTTTCCAGCGGGTTGCGGCCAATCAGGCCGGCGGCGTAGGTCTCGACGACGGCGGCGTTGGCCCTGGCCGGCCCCAGGCATTCGCCCCAGCCCACCGTGCCATCGTCGCAGGTGATCTCGACCAGGCAGTGCTGACGGCGCTCGAAGCGCATCGAGGCGCTTTCGAAGGCGGTCTCCAAGGCATGATCGAGGATATGGGTCTTGATGGTATCGATTTTCATGGCGACCTAGTCAATCAGGTTGGGAAGCGTCATCGAGATGGCCGGCACGTACGTCACCAGCATCAAGGCCACGAACAGGGCCAGGTAGAACGGCCAGATGGTACGCACCGCCTGCTCGATCTTGATCTTGCCGATCACGCTGCCGACGAACAGGCAGGCACCGACCGGCGGCGTGCACAGGCCAAGCCCCAGGTTCATCATCATGATGATGCCGAACTGGATCGGGTCCATGCCGAACTGCGTGGCAATGGGCAAGAAGATCGGCGTACAAATCAGGATCAGCGCCGCCATGTCCATCACCATGCCCAGCCCCAGCAACAGCAGGTTTAGCAGCAGCAGGATGACAATCGGATTGTCGGAGATCTGAAGCAAGGCGTCGGTCAGCATTTCCGGCACGCTGTACAGCGCCAGCAGGTAGGAAAACGCCGAGGCGCAGCCCACCAGGATCATCACCAGCGCTGTGGTGCGCACCGACTGGTAGACTGCCTTTTTGAAGGGCTCCCAGCGCAGTTGGCGATAGACCAGCGCCGTGACCACGATGGCATAGATGGCCCCGAAGGCGCCGGACTCGGTGACGGTCAGGATGCCCGACAGCACCCCACCGACAATGATGACCGCCGTCATCAGGCCTGGCAGCGCCGCCGCAAAGCTGACGATCAAGGCGTGCCAGCCGGGAAACGACTCCCCCTGGTAACCGCGCTTGACCGCCACCAGATAGGCCGCCACGGCCAGCGCCAGGCACATCAGGATGCCTGGTACGACCCCGGCAATGAACAACTTGGTCACCGAGATGCCGCCACCGGCCGCCACGGCATACAGGATCATGTTGTGGCTCGGTGGGATGACCACACCGGCGATGGATGAGGTCACGGTCACATTGACCGAGTAATCGGCGTCGTAGCCCTTCTCCTTCATCACGGGAATCAGGATCGAGCCCAGCGCCGACGTATCGGCCACCGCCGAGCCGGAAATTCCTCCGAAGAGCATTGACGAACTGACATTGACCAGGCCGAGGCCACCCCGGACCTTGCCTACCGCTGCGGAGGCCAGCTTGACCAGGCGATCGGAAATCCCGCCATGCAGCATCAGCTCGCCGGCAAAGATGAAGAACGGAATCGCCAGCAGCGAGAAGACCGAGATCCCCGAGAGGATGCGCTGAAAGGCGACGAACAGGGGCAGCCCTTCATAAAGAAAAGCCCCCACGGCCGCCAGGCCGACGGCAAAGGCTACCGGCGCGCCGACGACGAGGCCCAGAAAGAACAAGCCAAAGAGGATAGTCAGACCCATCGTTATGGCCTCCCTCGAGACGTTCCCAGGGCACGTTCGATGACGTTGACGCTGGAAAACAGGATGATCAGTACACCGCACACCACCAAGGGCGCGGCACGCCAGCTTTCGGAGAGCCCGATCATGGGAATGGGACGCTCGAGGTTGTCCAGCATGATGATCCAGCCCTGCCAGGCCATGAACCCGCCAAAGACGATGACGAACAGGTCTGCGACGTAGCGCATGATGTCACGCGGCAGAGCCGGCAAGCCCTCGCGCACGAAATCGATGCTCAGGTGGCTGTTGTTGCGCACCCCGGCGGCGGCACCAAGGCAGGTGATATAGACGACGATGACCAACGATGTCTGCTCGACCCAGGTCGGCGTATCGTTCAGGACATAACGCCCGAAGACGAGCCAGCCGAAGGAAATGATCAAGAACACCAGCAACACGCCCGACACGACGATACAAAGCTGGGCCAGCCCATCCAGTATGCTGTCCAGCTTCGTTCGCGCATGGCCCTTCGCTTCGCTCTGGTCACTCAATTGATCGGAATAGGAACTCACGGCAGCATCCTTTTCGAAGCGTCCATCCCTTGGGGATGGACGCCCCCTTCTCTCAAGCGGTTATTGCGCAGCCTGGATGTCGTTGACCAGGGATTCCAACTGCGGATTCTGTTTGATGAACTCCGCATAGATGGGCTGCATCTTTTCCTGGAACGCCGACTTGTCCGCGACCTCGTTGATCTTCACGCCATCGGAAAGCACCTTCTCGCGGCTGGTCTGGGAACGCTCGGCCCACAGCTGGCGCTGTTCCTCTGCTGCAGCCTCCGCTGCCTGGCTAACGATCTGCTGATCTTCCTCGGACAGCGATTCCCAGCTCGACTTGGCGATACACAGGCACTCGGGGAGAATGAGGTGCTCGGTCAGCGAGTAGTAGGGAGCAATCTCGAAGTGATTACTGGATTCATAGGAGGGATAGTTATTTTCCGCCCCGTCGAGGACACCCGTCTTGAGTGACTGATAAACCTCGCCATAGGACATCGGTGTGGCATTGCCGCCCAGCGCATCGATCATCTCGACGTACAGGTCATTGTTCATGACCCGTACCTTCAGGCCCTCGACGTCAGCAGGCGTTTCCACGGGACGCTGTGTGTTGTAAAGACTGCGTGCGCCCGAATCGAACCAGGACAGTGCCACCAGGTTCTTCTCGGCCAAGGCATCGGCGAAACGCTGCCCGATCTCGCCGTCCATGACCTGGTGCATGTCATCGACACTCTTGAAGATGAACGGCAGCGACAGCACGTTGGTCGCCGGCACGATCGGCCCCATCGGTCCCATGTTGAAGTTGGCGAAGTCCAGCGCCCCGTTACGTGTCTGTTCGATGGCATCGGGCTGATCACCGAGTACCGCGTTGTGGTAGACCTTGGGTTCGATGCGCCCTTCCGTCTTGTCCGCCACCGCCTCGGCGAAACTCTCCAGGGCGATGGAATTCGGGTATCCCGGTGGGTGAATGTTCCAGCCTCGCCATTGCTCGGCGTGAGCTGGTAGCGAAAGGACGGTGAGCGCGCTGGCTATGGCGGTTAGTTTCATCCCGATGGTCAGGTTCTGGCGCATTGTTTTTTTCATGACGTATCTCCAGTAACGAGTCGGCGTATGGCTTATAGTTGGTTAGCGATAGCGATGAGCTTCTCGAGTTGTCGACGCTCTTCCGGCGTTGGCATGACCAACGGTGAGCGCACACTTCCTGCGGGTTTACCGATGATATCGGCGCCCTCCTTGATCAAACTCACGGCGTAACCTTTGCAGTTGTCGCGAAGATCGATGAAGGGAATGAAGAACTCCTGAGTGATTTTCCTGACGACCTCCTTATTCCCGTTGCGAAGTTCCCGGTAGAACGTGACCGCCATGTCCGGCACGAAGTTGAACACCGCCGAGGAGTAGGTGTTCACGCCGATGGACAGGTATGCTTCGGCGAAGATTTCCGCGGTCGGCACGCCACCCACGTAGACCAGGCGATCACCGACGGTCTTGACGATCCTGTTGAGCGCCTGGATGTCGCCCTTGCCGTCCTTCAGGCCGATCAGGTTAGGGCAGGCGTCGGCAAGCTGCTGCACAGCCTCGGCCTCGAGCACGCCGTTGCCACGGTTGTAGTAGATGATGTTGAGGTTGGTGGCATCGCAGATCTGGCGCGCGTAGTCCACCAAGCCGTCCTGCGGGCATTCGGTCAGGTATGGCGGCATCAGCAGGATGCCGTCGGCGCCGGCCTCTTCGGCCGCCAGGGCAAAGGCCTTGCCGCTGCCCACGCTCAACCCGGCGCTGGCGATGACCGGTAGCTTGCCACCCACCGTCTCGACGGCCACAGCAACGATCTGGTGATACTCGTCCAGGGTCAGGTTGAAGAACTCACCGGTCCCGCCGGCCACGAACACGGCCGAGATGTCGTGACTGATGAACCACTCGAGACGCTGGCGGTAGCTGTCGGTATCGAAGTTGCCGCTGGCATCGAAGTCGGTGATGGGAAATGACAACAGGCCATCCCCAATGGCGCGGGTAACATCTGCTCTCGTGAAGGTCACTGTTTATCCTTTTTTATTCAGCGAAATGAGTATGCGCTTGTTCCAGACGCCGCCATGAAGCGTAAACGCAAGGTAAAATTTGTCATACATCATATGTCGTAAAAACTAGCCCCCACTCCTTCCATGGACAACATCGACATTGGTGGATAACACTAAAGCCCAATAACTGAACCCATATCGAAGGATAACTTTTAGTGAATTGGTAAAAAATTTCCTGAATACAACAAAAAACAAACCTTGGGCAACCAAGGACTAACCAACCAATTATTTTAAAAGGGGAATTCATTATTTTAGCGTAATCATCAAATAAAAACGCGTTAATTAAAGCCACTTCCCTTTATTAACTGTATACAAAAGCCGATATGGAAATTCCATATCGGCTCGGTCGCCTTTAACGGCTTTGTGCAATTTTTCTATCGGAGAAGCTCCCGCGTCGGATCCTCCTGCCTCCATGGAGCTACTGGAAAATCACCCATATGATGGCAAGTGTCATTGCCAGTCCAGCGATCTCCGGCCAATAGCCAAACTTGAATTCGTTGACTTCTTCCGGTGAGTCGCTGACTGTCAACTCGTCATCCTGGCGTGTCAGGTGGTTGTCATCGGGTTGCATGTTTCCCTCCTCGCCTCACTTAGTTGAACATCAGGTTAGGCAGCCACAATGCCAGCTGCGGGAAAAACAGCACCAGTACCATGCCGATCACCTGTAGCCCGATGAACGGTAGCACCGCCTTGAAAATGTGCTGCAGTTCGATGCCCTTGGGCGCAACGCTCTTGAGGAAGAAGCAGGCCGGGCCGAACGGCGGAGACAGGTAGTAGATCTGAATGTTCATGGCGAACAGCACCCCGAACCAGACCGGGTCATAGCCCAGCCCCACCACGACCGGCGCAAAGATCGGCACGGTAATGAAGATGATCGCAATCCACTCCAGAAACGTCCCCAGTACCATGACGATGGCCATCATGACCGCGATGACCGCCAGAGGGTGCATGTCGAGTCCCTTCAGGAAGCCAGTCAGGAAGCTGACCCCACCAATCAGGTTATAGATACCGACCAGGCTCACCGCCCCCAGCACCAGCCAGATGATCGAGCCGACGGTCAGTGCAGTCTGGCGCATGGCATCGCGAATCATGCGATAGGAAAACTGCTTGAGGATCACGGCAATGATCATGGCGCCGACGGCACCCATCGCTGCAGCTTCGGTGACCGTGGTAATCCCCGTGTAGATAGCGCCCAATACGCAGCCGATCAGAATGAACGGCAAGATCGCACCCTTGAGATATTTGAGACGCTTGTGGAAAGGCAAGGCCGTCTCGGGAATATCGTTGATGGGGGCCAGCGCCGGATTGAGCTTGCAGCGAATGACGATATAGGTGATGTAGATGAGTGCCAGGACCATGCCAGGGACGGCACCAGCCGCAAACAGTTTAGTGATCGATACCTGGGCGGCCAGGCCATAGACGATCATGACCACGGACGGTGGAATCAGCGTGGCCAAGGCGCCTGCCGCACAAATGATCCCGATCGACAGATTGCGATCGTAGCCCAGGCGCAACATCTGCGGCAGGGCAATCAAGCCGAGCATGACTATCTCACCGCCCATGATGCCACTCATGGCAGCCAAGATGACGGCCACCACACAGGTTTGCACGGCCACCGAGCCGCGAGCCCGGCCACCCAGGATCGACATGCTGTCGAATAGTGCATGGGCGATTCCCGAGCGCTCGAGCACGTTGGCCATGAACACGAAGAAAGGAACGGCGACGAGCTCATATTTTTCGAGCACGTGATAGACATTGGAGGCAACCAGGAACAGACCATTGGTGCCGTAATAAATCAGCGCAGTACATACCGACACGGCAAGCGTGGTGACGCCGAGCGGGATGCCGAACGCCATCAGCGCCAATAGCGCCAGAACGATCAATAATGTTACGACTTCGATACCCATCAGTCGGCATCCTTCTCGGCGGGAGTGGTAGACGAGGCCCCGCTATCACGCTCGCGAGCGCGGTCTTCGAACCAGTGCACGACATTGGCGAGCAGTTGCAGCAAGTAGAGTCCTGCGCCTACGACGAGTATCGGCTTGAGATAAGCGGGTAGTGGCGGATTGAACGAGCTGCCACTGCGTTCCAGGCTATGAAAAGCCATCATGGCCGGCTCCCAGGCGGCCCAGATCAGAGCCCCGACGGCAAAGATGGCGACAAACAGCGAGACCAGCTCCATCTTCTTCCAGACATGGGCTGGCACCAGCAGCTCCACCATGGTGATGGCAATGTGACGCTTGCGCTGGGTGACGTAACCACTGGTCAGTACCCAGCCGGTCGCGCAGATGGCCATTACGGTTTCGAAAGTCCATTGGGTGGGCGCATTGAATACGTAGCGCATGACCACCTCGAAGGCGGACAGCACGATGCAGGCGAAGAACAGCACGGCACAGGCATAGCCGATGAAAGCACTGATCCGGTCCATGCCGGCCGCAAGACGGCTGAGGAATGACATAGGTAACTCTCCGGATAAAAAAAGGCCGCGACAGCCGACTGCCGCGGCCCACGAAGGGGATTAACCCTGTGTGGATGAAGCCTCGCCCTGAGATTGGGCACCATCACCCTTGAGCAAGCCATGTGCCTTCATATACTCGAGATGTGCATTGAGCGCTTCCTGAGCGATGGGGCTTTTCTGGGCAAAATCCTCCCAGGCACCACGGGCAATCTCGCGGAACTGATCGCGCTCCTCCTGGGGCCAATCGATCACGGTGATGTCACCCTTGGCCTTGTCACGCGCTACCAGCTTCTCATCCTGCTGATGCACTGCATCCGCCAGATCGTTGAAGGCATCATAGAACCACTGGTTCAGCGCCTTCTGATCCTCTTCGCTCAGCGACTCCCAGGTATTCTGGTTGAGCGTGAACTGCTGCGATGACATGGAATGGATGCCTGGATAGATCGGGTACTTGGCGATGTCATGCAGACCCGAGGCATCGTTGTTGACGTAGGCTGAAGCATCAGCGGCGTCTACCACGCCCTGCTGCAGCGAGGTGTAGACTTCCGAGAACGGAATATTGACCGGTGTCGCCCCTGCGCGTTCGAAAACTGCGGCAGCCAGGCCTTCCGGCGAACGGAACTTGAGCCCTTTCAGGTCCTCGACACTGCGGATCGGCACGGCAGCTACCAGCGCCTCGCGCTTGTACGGACCACAACCGACGACATGCACCTTATTGGGCGCCACTTTGTCGATAGCCTTCTGCAGCACTTCCTCGCCGCCACCGTTCTGACAGAAGTCGAGGAACTGAGAAGGCTTGTCGTAACCGGCGATCAGGTCGCCCATCAATGCAAAGGCAGGATCACGACCGGCGAAATAAGCCGGTGCCGTCAGGTCACCATCCAGAAGGCCCATGCTCACTGCCTCGATCGTTTCCTTGTAGGGCACCACGCTGCCGATCGGCATCAGGTTGAGAGTCACGTCTCCCCCCGTCATTTCCTCGACCTTGGGCACCCAGTTTTCCTGCAGGTACTGGTAGGCATAATCGCCAGAGTTGAACGACGTCTGTACGCGCAGTTCTTCCTGGGCCTGCGCGGTACCGGCCATGACCAAGGCAGTCGAGGCCAGTGCAATGGAATGAGTCAGCGTGCGAATCTTCATGTTGGTTTCCTTTGTCGCTATTGTGGTTTCAACAGTGAATGAGGCCTCGTAGCGAGGCGTTTTAAGTGAGACAGCCACCAAAACGTGGCATGTTCAGCGCACCAGTGCCGGGCGCTTCGGATCGAAGGTCCAGCCATCGATCAGATGCTGCATTGCCATCGCATCGTTGCGCCCACCGGCGGGCAGGCTGCGGTATAGCGCATTGGCTTTTTCGACCTCCGCCATGTCAATCTCGACACCCAGTCCCGGAGCATCGGTAACAGCAACCTTGCCATCGATAATCTGCGGTGGGTTGTGGGTCAGGCGGGCATCGCCCTCCTGCCAGATCCAATGCGTGTCCAGTGCGGTGATACGACCAACTGCCGCCGCCCCGACCTGGGCAAACATTGCCAGAGAAATATCGAAGTGATTATTGGAGTGCGAGCCCCAAGTCATGCCGTGGTCCTGGCACAGCTGGGATACCCGTACCGCTCCCGAGAGTGTCCAGAAGTGAGGATCGGCAAGCGGGATGTCGACTGAGCGCAGCATTAGCGCGTGAGCCATTTCGCGCCAGTTGGTTGCGACCATGTTGGTAGCAACAGGCAAACCGGTAGCATGGCGAAACTCAGCCAGGATCTCTCGACCGGAGAATCCCTGCTCCGCACCGCACGGGTCCTCGGCATAAGCAATAACGCCATGCAGATCCTTGCATAGCCGGATCGCTTCATTGAGTGACCAGGCCCCGTTGGGATCGATGGTGGTGCGGGCCTCGGGGAAGGCTTTGTGCAATGCCGTGACGGCTTCGATTTCCTGCTCGCCTGGCAGCGCACCGCCCTTGAGCTTGAAGTCCTTGAAGCCGTAGCGATCTTGAGCCGCCTCGGCCAGTTCAACGATGCGCTGAGGGTTCATCGCCACCTCGTCACGCAAGCGATACCAGTCATGGCTGAAACCGGTAGTACCGCGGCGATAATCCAGCGGCGTGGCATGGCCATCACCGATAAAGAACAGGTAGCCCAGCACCTCGACGCTATCGCGCTGCTTGCCGTCCCCCAGCAACTCGGCTACCGGTACATCCAAAAACTTGCCAAGCAGGTCGAGCAGCGCCGCTTCCAGCGCCGCTACCGCGTTGACTCGCAACTCAAAGGTCCAGGAGCCTTTGCCGAAATCTTCGAAGTCGGCTCCACGGCCGGCGGTATGCAGCGAGGCCACCATCGAACGCAACTTGCCGATGGGCTGACCGACGACAAACTGACGGGCCTGCTCAAGAGACTTCTGTATCGTCTCGCCACCGGGAGCTTCACCCACACCCGTATTGCCTGCGCTGTCCGTCAGCAGGACCAGATTGCGGGTAAAATAGGGCGAGTGCGCCCCGCCGATGTTGAGCAGCATACTGTCGCGACCCGCAACCGGGATGACTTGCATATCGGTGATGGTGGGGGTGCCATGGCTGGACATTGAAAGTCTCCGTCAGCAAATCCTGGGGGTTATAGCGTTTCAGCCTTCTCGACTAGCCGCTTGAGCGTGGCGATTTCCTGCTCGCTAGGCATGGTCAGCGGTGCACGGACACTGCCCGCCGGCTTGCCGATGATCTCGGCGCCGGCCTTGATCAGGCTGACCGCATAGCCCTTCTTGTTGTCACGCAGATTGACGAAGGGGATGAAGAACTCGTTGGTGATCGTCTTGACGGTCGCCGAGTCGCCCTGGCGCAGCGCCTTGTAGAACTTGACTGCCATGTCCGGCACGAAGTTGAACACCGCCGAGGAGTAGGTGTTCACGCCGATGGACAGGTACGCCTCGGCGAAGATTTCCGCGGTGGGTACGCCACCCACGTAGACCAGGCGATCGCCGACGGTCTTGACGATCTTGTTGAGTGCCTGGATGTCGCCCTTGCCGTCCTTCAGGCC
>NZ_FOPY01000038.1 GCF_900113605.1 Modicisalibacter xianhensis | reverse complement strand
TCGCTGCTCCTGGATGAATTGAGCAATGAGTTCACGCGCTGCCAGCAGAGGATAGCTCCTAAGGCTTAATCTATCATCCGGCCTCTTACACCTAGTTTCTTGTTCAGCTTGGTCCATTACTCTTCGGGACCACATACCTAGCCAAGATCGATATGTACGATCTGATGGGCGACATTCACGGTACGCCACCCCTCTCAAGCATCTGTTGGCCAAACTGGGCTACACCGAGCGGGGCGGTGTCTGGCAATACCCAGAGCGCCAGGTAATTTTTCTGGGCGATTTCGTTGATCGTGGGCCGGAGCAAGTAGAAACCGTACGCATCGCCCGGACCATGGTCGAGGCCGGGCAGGCCTTGGCAGTGATGGGTTATCATGAGTTCAATGCCGTGGCCTGGGCGACCAAGGATCCCGAGGCCTCCGGTCAGTATCTGCGCTCGCACAGTCCCAAGAACAGGCGTCAGCATCAGGCGTATCTCGATCAGGTCATCGAGGGTAGTGCGCTTCACCATGAGCATATCGCCTGGTTCAACACACTACCGTTGTACCTGGATCTCGATGGGCTGCGGGTAATCCACGCCTGCTGGCATCCGCCATCGCTGCAGATTCTCTGAGATTACACGGATGCGCAACAGTGCACCCTGGAGACACAGCCTGGCCCGAGGTATGCCGCAAGGGCACCGTGCCTATAACGCCTTGGAAACGGCGGTCAAGGGCTGGAGGTTCCTCTACCGGCAGGGAGAGAGTTTCTCGACAAGGCCGGTAAGCCGCGCCACCATATCCGGACTCGCTGATGGAAACTGGAACGTCTGACCTACCGCGACCTAGCCATGGTGCCTGCCGACCAGATCGAGGCCATCCCCATGAACCGGTGCCAGAGAATATCCTGCCTGGCTATGCCGGCGGCAAGCCCCTGCTCGTTGGTCACTATTGGCTGACTGGCGAGCCGGCGCCGCTCAATCACTATATTGCCTGCCTGGATTACAGCATTGCCGCTGGCCACACGCAGAGCGCTGGCGAGGGCAAGCTGTGCGCCTACCGTTGGGATGGGGAGCGTAAGCTGACGAAAGACACGCTTCGTGTGGGTGACCGACTAACTGGGGGACCTCTCGTTATAGTCGTACGCCGCCGCATGGCCGTGCCCGCTTTGTTGGGCAAAGGGCAGGATACTTGATATCGTCACGGCTACCAGACCGACCTGGCAAGGATTCATGGCAGAACGTCAAGCAGGCGCTGGCCTTCACGCGGGCCAACCACGCGTTTGGTAATATCATGGCCGCCCAATGGGTCGATATCTGCCCCCTCTGCGATGCCTATGCGTTGGGCATGGAAACCAACCATCCCTGGCCGTTCCTCTGTGCGGATGGGGTGAACTGCCGAGGATTTCGATCCCACTACCCAACAACCCGGTACGGAAAGCCTGGATTTTTATGATCTGGGACTGACCCGGTCGGCTCTCGATAGCGCCTTTGAGCTAGCGCAGCAGGAATTTGAGAGAACGCGCCGTCTCGAGGATATCGGCGCCACCTTCGTGAATAGCAACCCCGCGATGACCTCGCTGGACTTCAGCCAGGCTGTCTGCGAGTGGGGTAAGGGGCATGGGCAGCCCGGTGAGTTGGCGATAGTAATGAGTCATGGCAACACGGTACCTGATGGGGCAGGTGTTGCACTTGGTCATTGAGGCCGCCGAGATTAGGTGCGTTGCGAATTTTGTTAACATTCAATGATACCCTTGCTAAACAAGGGCTAAGCTGGCCTGTTAATCGCTGTAGCTCCAAACCGGTGATGGGGCCAAAATTTATATAGCTAGGTGTAGATAATGACCAGAGGCAACACAACGTTTTGTGGAGGTGAGCCAACTTGGGCCAATGCTTGTGTAGGTAATAATGGGGATCCAGGATATTGGGATTACGCAAAGGGTTTTTCTCAAGCAGCGAATCTTCTGATAGACGAAGTTCTTAATGGTAAAGGTTTTACTTACGCCTTTGATGAACTTATTTATCCCGTTTGCTTCAACATGAGACATTCGGTTGAACTTCGATTAAAGGGAGCAATCTCTGTACTCGTATTGCTTGAAAAATTTAGAGGCCGAGTTTTTGAATTCGATTTGGAGGGGTCTCATGATATTGGAAATATTTGGCGTTTTTTTATTGAAAAATCGCGCTCAGTTGATGATCGTTACAACGAGATTGTCGATCGCCTCAATGCAAAGATTCTCGACATAGCAGAAATTGATGTTACTGGGCAGACGTTTCGTTACCCAATTAACAGGGAAAGCCAAAAGCATCTAGTTGATGTCGCAATCATAAATTTTTACAACCTAAAGGAAAGTTTTTCTGAGATTGAGGATGCATTAGACGATCTGCATAGGCTGAATAAATACCTTTATGATGAATATTGGTATGGCACCTTTACAAAAAGGCTTTCTCGTAAAAATATATTTTACATTGCGGCCCAATTACCCACCCGTGATCAATGGGGAAAAGAATCGTTCGTCAGGACTAAATCGGAAATAAAAGAGATGTTCAATATTGGGAGTAAGGAACTTTCCGAGAGCATAAAAATAATTCAAGGAAACTTTGAGACCGCTCCAATAGTTGGGATTTCAGTTCCTCTTCTAGGGGTTTCGGAGACGATTCTAATAGATTTTATAAAACACTGGCTTAAACGACATAACAATAACTCAGACACTGCCCCCATTGGCTTAGGAAGTAGTATCTGGGGCAGCGAAGATATGCTTGAATCCATATCTAGAGATGCTGAGGTCCAGAATGAGGTTTGGGAGAATGTTAATTCCTTTCTCACACCGCAAATCATGGCAGGGATTCTTGCATTGTTTCACTTTGCTCGTGAGCTAGATTTTTCCGAACATTATATCCATATTTATGCATGTGCTCTTCAAGAAGTTGAGTGGGCTTTTAAACGGCCCGGGAGTGATGCTAGGGAACAATTCATGTATGTGTTTAATAAGACAAATGCCGTAGATAGCATTTTAAAATCTTTATACTTTCTCAAGCAGGGCGAGGTGGCAGAAATGTTGGTTTCTACACATGGCCTCGAAAAAAGATTTCCCTGGCTAGATGAAGCACGAAGCGGGGGGCTCTTCAGGAAGCCGGAGTATTACGGATATGCGAAGTAACAAGAGTCTGTAGAGGTGTCCCCTTGATCAGGCCAAGATTCTTAGCCTTATATATTGAATAGCAATGTGGTAGGCCATCTCGTAACCCATCGGGCCTACCACGCAATTCCACTGTCAAAATCCGCCACTAGCGATAACGTGTTAACTCAAGTCTGACACCACGCTACTTCCAATCAGTAGCCTAATCTCTTACGGGCTTAGGCCGTGAGCGACCCGCTTCTAGAATTCGATATCTAGTGTACCTGGTTGCCGTTTGGTTGCTGATTACACATAACCAGAGTAACAGTTGCGAGAAGTAGGTAAGCATAACCTATTGTTTTGTTTTGGAATTCTTATTGTAGGCACGATCATTAAATTAGCAAATTTCACTCATAACCCTCCAGCGGCATCGGCCGATTGGCGCGCAGGTAGAACGTCGCGCTGGGGTGCTGAATGAGGTGAGAGACGAGGCCGAGATACCGCTCAAGGTAGTCATCCGTTGGCGAAGGAAACCCAGCACGCACCTCACCGGCGTCGAGCGGCAGTGATGTTGAGGGCGCACCTGATCGACTCGTCTAATTGTAAGAGGCCGGATGATAGATTAAGCCTTAGGAGCTATCCTCTGCTGGCAGCGCGTGAACTCATTGCTCAATTCATCCAGGAGCAGCGAGATGG
>NZ_FOPY01000010.1 GCF_900113605.1 Modicisalibacter xianhensis | reverse complement strand
CGGGCAGGCGGCCGGCAAACACGCGCATGGCGTTGAACAGGTCCTTGGCGATCCCCGAGCGGTCGAGCAGGGACGCCATCAGCACGAACATGGGTACCGCCACCAGCGAGTACTCGGTGACGAAGCCGTAGACACGGCTGGTGACCAGCGGCATGGCCATCGGGCCGAACCAGCCGAAGGTGAAGGCCAGCGCCACCAGGCCGGTGATGAAGGCCAGCGGCAGGCCGGTGACCAGCAGGGCGAAGATCGCCCCGACCATCAGAATCGTTCCGTCGGCGATATCCATTACACGGCTCCCTCGTTATCGCTCGGGGGGGTGGCGGGCTTGCCGCGCAGCGACTGAATCAGGTGGATGAACGCCTGGATGCACATGATGATCAGCGCGACCATGATGATGCCCTTGACCAGGGCGGGAAACGGCGGGTTCCAGGAGGTCCCGGAGCGCTCCAGCGACCACTCGCCCATGGGGTTGTGCGAGGCGTCCCAGAACATCACGTAGGCGGCGTAGCTCATCGCCAGGCAGAAGCCGAAGGTGACCAGGTCGTTGAAGCGGTCGAGCCACAGCTTGAGGCGCGGGCCGGCACTGTCGTAGAGGATGCGCACGCGGATGTGGCGGTTGCTGGCCAGGGCGGCGGGGCCGCCGAGGGCGAAGCTGACCGCGACCAGCATGACCACGCTCTCGTGGACCCACGAGGTGGGCGAGTCGAAGCCATAGCGCATGATGACCTCGAAGACGCTGATCGCCATGGCGACGAACACCAGCCAGGCGGCGCCACGGGCGCACCACACCACGCCGCGGTCGAAGGTGCTGCGCACCGGGTCGGGGGCCGTGCTGGGCTCACCGGAGGTCGGGCCGGCGATCTCGTCCTCGTGCGTCACGGGGGTGGAATCTCGGCGACGGGGATCTCGAGACATGAGTGGTTCCTCTGCATCAAAAACCAGGAAGCCCATCAAGGCTTCCCGGTGAGGTCTGGCAGTGGGTGACGAGGCTGCACACGGCTGCCCCGTCACCTGACGATCCGACGATCGTTAGGACTGCTGATCGGAAGACTGAGTGCTCGAGGATTCCTCGGCCTTCAGCAGGTTGTGGTTTTCCAGGTACTGAACCACGGAGTCGTAGAACTCCTGGGTAATGTCGTTCTTCTCGGCCCAGACTGCCCACTCTTCCTTGGCGATGTTACGGAACTTGGCACGCTCCTCGGCCGGCAGATCGATGATCTCGATGTCCGGGTTCTGACGCGCTTCACGTACGGCTTCCATGTCGCGGGTCTTCAGCTCGGCGACCATTTCGTAGGCCAGTGCATCGACGGACGTCGACAGGATCGCCTTCAGGTCCTCCGGCAGGCCTTGCCAGATCTCGTTGTTGATCGAGACCGCCACCATCGGCAACGAGTGGAAGCCCGGATACAGCGGATACGGCGCGAACTCGTGCAGTCCCTGGGCCTGGTTGGTGGCGAATACGGTGTAGTCGGCCGCATCGATCACGCCCTTCTCGAGACCGGTATAAACCTCGGAGCCCGGCAGGTTGACCGGTGTAGCGCCTGCTTTTTCGAAAATGTTGTAGACCATGCCTTCCGGTGCACGCAGCTTGAGGCCCTTCATGTCCTCGACGGAACGCACCGGCTTGGTGGACGGCAGGGATTCCAGGCCAGTCGCGGCGGCGCCAATCAGGTGCAGGCCATAAGGCTCGACCAACTTGTTGTAGAGTTCCTCGCCACCGGCATTGTTCATGTAGTCGAGGAAGTCGTACGGGTCGCTCCAGGCACCGACCAGGTTGCCGATCATGCCGAAGGCCGGGTTCTGTCCGGTGAAGTAGCTGGGGTCGGTCAGGTGGCCCTGAAGGATACCGGACTTGACGGCCTGCAGGGTCTGGTTGGCCTGGACGACGGCGCCGACCGGCAGGATTTCGATGGAAATGCGGCCGTCGGACATCTTTTCGACGTTCTCGGCCCAGGCCTTCTTCATTTCGAACTGGGGCTCACCGGAGGTTTCCGAGGTCTGGAAGGTCCACTCGTATTCGGCCGCCTGGGCATTGAGGGCCAGGGCACCGAGTACGGCAGCGGTGAGTGTCTTGAGCGGAGTGCGTGACATCATGAGCGTTTCCTTAGCCATTTATTGTCTGGTCTTCGAGGATGGGAAGTGCACGGATCAGGTCTTCGAGACCCAGATCCCGTCCGGTGCGTTCGAGCACCGCCAGCGCCGCTGCCGCGGCCTGTTCGGGTTGCCGCAGACGGATGGCTTCCATCACGCGGCGGTGGCGTTCCATGCTGTCGTTGAGTTCGTGTGCGCTGTGGTTGGACTTCTCGACCAGCAGCGCGATGGCCGGCTTGAGTACATGGCTGATCTGCGCCCAGACCAGGTTATGCGAAGCGGCGAATACGGCCTCATGGAACGCGACATCGTATTCGTCGTGGGTTTGCCCCTTCCAGCGTAGATCGTCTCGCTCCAGGGCGTGAATCATGCCTTCATAGGCCGTCTCGATGGCCAGCAGGTCCGCGGCCGTGGCGTGCTCGGCCGCCAGGCGCGCCACGAAGGGTTCGACGGCGACACGAAAGGCAAATATTTCGCGCTGGATACGGGGATTGGGCTGTGCGAACTTGGCCATCCAGGCACTAACCTGAGGGTCGAGAAGGTGCCAGTTGGCCAGTTCGCAGACACGCGTCCCCTGCCCCGAGATGCGCTTGATCAAGCCTGCCGTCACCAGCGTCTGAAGGGCACTGCGCACGGTACTGCGGCTGACCCCGAACTGGTCGCAGAGGTCGAGTTCCTTGGGCACGAAGTCACCCGGCCCGTAACGACCGCTGAAAATGGCTTCAGCCAGGTGTTCGGCAATGTCTGGCCGAGCGGTGCGGCCCGGTGGCGTTGCGGCGTGACTCATGGCGACCCTGCCCCGCTCCTTGTAGGACTCGATTTCTATTATGTCGGACATAGGATCGGACAAGCACGCAAAGATTGCCTTTAGACGTTAGTCCAAGGCCAGCCAGGCATACCAGTAACGCAAAGCAAAAAGGCCGCTCCGGAACGGAGCGGCCTTGTCAGGCGAGCATACGTCGCGTTATGCGATCAGTCGCGATACACCGGGTAACGCGCGCAGACGGCTTCGACCTTGCTCTGCACTTCGGCTTCGGCGGCGCTGGAGTCGCCGTTGCCCATGGCATCTAGGATGTCGCAGATCCAGCCGGCCAGGTCGCGACATTCAGCTTCACCGAAACCGCGCGTGGTCACCGCCGGGGTACCGATACGCAGGCCGGAGGTGACGAACGGGCTCTGCGGATCGCCGGGCACGGCGTTCTTGTTGACGGTGATGTGGGCGCGGCCCAGGGCAGCGTCCGCGTCCTTCCCGGTCAGGCCCTGCTTGATCAGCGACAACAGGAACAGGTGATCCTCGGTACCGCCAGAGACCACCTCAAAACCGCGCTCGATGAACACACCGGCCATGGCCTGGGCGTTCTTGACCACCTGCTGCTGGTAAGCCTTGAACTCCGGTTCCATGGCTTCCTTGAAGCACACCGCCTTGGCGGCGATGACGTGCATCAGCGGGCCACCTTGGCCGCCCGGGAACACGGCGGACTGCAATTTCTTCTCGATCTCGGCGTCGCCTTCGGCGGAGAGGATCAAGCCGCCACGTGGGCCGCGCAGCGTCTTGTGGGTCGTCGTGGTCACTACATGCGCATGAGGCAACGGGCTCGGATAGATGCCGGCCGCCACCAGTCCAGCGATGTGCGCCATGTCGACCAGCAGGTAGGCGCCCACCTCGTCGGCGATCTCGCGGAACCTGGCCCAGTCGATGATCTGCGAGTAGGCGGAGAAGCCGGCGATGATCATCTTCGGCTGGTGCTCGCGTGCCAGTCGTGCCACCTCGTCGTAGTCGATCAGGCCGCCCTCGCCCAGGCCGTACTGCACCGCCGTGTAGTGCTTGCCGGAAAAATTGGGCTTGGCACCGTGGGTCAGGTGACCACCGGCATCCAGACTCATGCCCAGCACGGTGTCGCCCGGCTTGACCAGCGCCTGGAACACGGCACTGTTGGCCTGCGACCCGGAGTGCGGTTGTACGTTGGCGTAGGTGGCATCGAACAGCTGCTTGGCATACTGAATCGCCAGGTCCTCGACCACGTCGACGTGCTCGCAGCCGCCGTAGTAGCGCTTGCCGGGATAGCCTTCCGCATACTTGTTGGTGAGCTGCGTGCCCTGGGCCTGCATCACGCGCGGGCTGGCGTAGTTCTCGGAAGCGATCAGCTCGATGTGCGCTTCCTGGCGGGCCACTTCCAGCTGCATGGCATTCCACAGGGCGTCATCGAATCCGGCGATCTGCATGTCACGGGTGAACATCGGCGAGAGTCCTCGAAATCACGGGAAAATCTGAGGCCGCAATGATACCCCAGCGACCCCGCCCTTTCACATGAAAGGGCATCATGGTTAACCGAGAATTTCTCATCATGGGTTTAGCGCAGCTCAAGCCTCCCCCAGCAGACCCAGGCTGGCCATCGGCGTCTGGCGGCGTACGCTACGTGACAACACATGCCCGATCACGCCAATGAGCAGCGCCCCGCCCAGCGGCAGGGCCAGCCACATCGTCCAGTGAATACGCGGCACGAGGTCGAGCCAGCCGATATAGACCCCGGCGGCTGCCAACTCGGCCAGCAAGGCTCCCATCAGCCCACTGGTGAAGCCGAGCAGGGCGAATTCGACGCCTTGGACGCGCGAGATCAAGCGGTCGCCGGCACCGAACACGCGCAACAGGCCACTCTCATGGGTGCGCAACGAATGACTGGCAGTCAGCGCGGCGTACAGCACGCTGACGCCGGCCAGCAGCACGAAGGCCAGCACGAACTCCACGGCACGCGTGACCTGGGCCAGCAATTCGCGCACCCGGCCCAAAATCGCCTCGACATTGATCAGCGAGACGCCGGGATAGGCCGAGACCAGCTCGCCGAGCACTGTCCCCCCGGCTTCGCGTTCGAGATGAAAGGCCGTGATGTAGCTATGACCGAAGCGCTCGAGCACCTCCGGCGGGAAAATGACGAAGAAATTGGGGCGGAAGCTGTCCCAGTCGAGATCGCGCAGGCTCATGATCTCGCCGGTGATATCCTGACTGCCGATGGCGAAGGTCAGCGTATCGCCCAGCCCGATGCCCAGACGCCCGGCCAGGCCGCTCTCCACCGAGATCGGCACGGCCCGCTCCCCGCCGGCATCGTTGGTGCCGGCATCAGGCCCGAACCAGTCACCCGCCACGACGCGATTGCCCTCGGGCAGATCGTCTCGCCAGGTCAGGTTGAGCTCGCGGCGCAGCGAGTTATCGCCACGATGCGCTTCCGGCACCACCTCACGGGGCGGCTGCCCGTTAATGGCCGTGATACGTCCACGCACCATCGGGTAGAGCGCCGTCCGGCTCTCCACTGCGTCATCGACGATGTCAAGGAAACCGTCACGCTCGCCAGGCTGGATATTGATGGCGAAGTAGTTGGGCGTATCTTCGGGTAACTGCGCCTGCCAGGTGGTCAACAGGTCGCCGCGCACCAGGGTGATGATCGCCATGGCGGCGAACGTCACGGCAAAGGCCAGTAACTGGCCCAGGCTCGCCTGGCGCCGCCGCGCCAACTGCCGGGCCCCCAGGCGCAGTGCCTGGGCAACGCCACCCTGCCCATTGCCCCAGCGGCCGGCCAGACGCAGCACGCCGCCGAGCAGCAGCCAGCCCAGCCCCCAGAGCACGACCAGCGCCACCAGGCCGCCCGTCAACAGGCCCAACGACAGCCACAGGTCGCCCGAGTAGAGCCATAGCAGACCACCAAAGACCAGGCTGGCCACGCCGATGACCAACCACGCCGACGCCGGCAGCGGATCGAGTTCACGGCGCAGAACCTTGAGGGCGCTGACCCGCTTGAGGCGCAGCAGCGTCGGGCCAGCAAAGCCGATCAACACCGCCACGGCCGTCAGCACACCCATCAATAGCGGCAACCAGCCGGGTGGCGGTAACTCCAGCGGCAGGAATTGCGTCAACAATGCCAACAATGCCGCTTGCCCGGCCAACCCCAGCAGGGCTCCAATGATGGCCGAGGCCAGGGCCAGCCATAGCAACTGCAGCGCGAACAGCCGTGCCAGCTGGCGCTGGGAGGCGCCAAAGCAACGTAACAGCGCTGCGGTATCCAGGTGTCGATCGACATAGCGCCGCGTAGCCATGGCGACTGCCACCCCGGCCAGCAATACGGCGGCCAGCCCCGCCAGGCTGAGGTACTTCTCGGCACGCTCCAGCGCACTGCCCAACTGCGGCCGGTCCTCGCGCACGTCCTCGACCTCGATGCCGTCGGTCTGCAACCGAGCCAGCAGCCCTTGCACGCTATCCACCGCCTGGGGCGACCCCTTGGCCAGCAACTCGAACTCTACCCGTGAGCCGGGACGCACCAGCCCGGTCGCGTCGAGATCGTCGACGTGCATCATCAGGCGCGGATTGAAGCTGCCGAACCCGGCAGACTGGTCGGGTTCACGCTCGATCAGCCCGCCCACGGTCAAGGATGCTTGCCCCACCTGAACGACGCCGCCAACCTCAACGCTCAACAGTTGCGCCAGACGCGGCGCAATCCACACCTCACCTGCCACCGGCCCGTGCGGGACCCGAACGACACCTTCGCCGCGATCGACCAGCACCTGGCCGTACAGCGGATAGGCACCATCGACGACCTTGAGGCTGGCCAGTTGGAAGGCATCGCCATGGCTGGCCATCGACACCAGGTCGACCTGATCGGCCAGGGTCAGGCCCGCCTGTTCGAGCTGGCGGCGCAGGTCGCTACCGAACGGCTCGTCCTGCTCGAGTTTGATGTCGCCGCCCATCAACTGGCTGGCCTGGCGTGTCAGGCCACGGTCGAGGCGGTCGAGAAAGAAGCCGATCATCGTCGACGCCGCCACGGCCAACGCCAGGGCAACGAATAGCGCACGCACGTCGCTGGCTCGCAGGTCGCGGCGCAGCCCCTTCAGGGACAGGCGAAAGATATCGTCGTGCCCGGCATGTCCCGTCATGCTTCCACCTCGTCGCGGTCGAGCTCGACGAGCCGCCCGCCATCGAGCTGCAGGCAGCGCTGACAGCGACGGGCCAGGTGATGATCGTGCGTAACCAAGACCAACGTGGTCCCGGCTTCACGGTTCAGGGCAAAGAGCAGGTCGATGACCTTGCGGCCAGTGGCGCGGTCGAGGTTGCCGGTGGGTTCGTCGGCGAAAACCAGTTCCGGCTCGGTAACGAAGGCTCGCGCCACCGCCACGCGCTGCTGCTCACCCCCGGAGAGTTGCTTGGGCAGATGGTCGAGGCGTTCGCCCAGGCCGACCCGCCCCAGCCAGTCGCGTCCCCGTGACTGATGATCCCGGCCGGGCATCAGTTCGAGCGGCAGCAACACGTTTTCCAGCGCCGTCAACGTGGGCAGCAACTGGAAATTCTGAAACACGAAGCCGACGCGCCCGGCCCGCAACTGTGCGCGTCCATCCTCATCAAGGCTCTGCAGGGACTTGCCGAACAACATGAGTTCACCATGGGTCGGCGTGTCAAGGCCGGCCAGCAAGCCCAGCAAGGTCGACTTGCCGGCGCCCGAGCTTCCCAGAATCGCCACGCTCTCGCCGGGGAACACATCCAGGTCGAGACCTGTCAGGATATCGAGGCGGCGCTCGCCGCTGTCGACCTGCTTGCCCAGGCCACGGGCATGTAGAATAGGAGTGGTTTCACGCGCATGGGAGTCGGACATGGTGCAAGGTTTCCCTGTGGTTAGCGGTTTCAGAGGGTCGCTATCACTCAAATGGATTCGTCAGCTGGTGCTGGTGATTGGCCTAGTGTGGACCGGCGCAGCGTTTGCCGCCCCGACGACCGTCATGGTCATGGGCGACAGCCTGAGCGCCGCCTACGGCATCGAACGTGAATCCGGCTGGGTCAACCTGCTGCGCAAGCGCTTGCCCGAGGAGGTCGATGTCGTCAATGCCAGCATCAGTGGCGAGACGACCTCCGGCGGCGCGGCGCGGCTGCCCGAGTTATTGGGACAGCACGACCCGGACATCGTTCTGCTCGAGCTGGGCGGCAACGACGGCCTGCGCGGCCTGCCCCCGGGCCAGATGCGCGCCAATCTGGCACGCATGATCGAGGCTAGCCGGGAGAGCGGTGCCAAGGTGCTGCTGCTGGGCATAGAGATACCGCCCAATTATGGCCAGGCATACACCGACGCCTTCCAGCGCGTCTACCGTGGCCTGGCCGACGAGTACGGCATCCCGCTGGTGCCGTTCCTGCTCGACGGTATCGCCTTGGACAAGTCATTGATGCAGGATGACGGCATCCACCCCACCGCAGCGGCCCAGCCCCGGATGCTCGACAATGTCTGGCCGGCCCTGGCCCCCTTGCTGACCGATGAACAGCAACTCGCCGACCGGCCTCACTAGGCGGCTTCGGGTGTCGGGGCCTTCTGCAATTGCTGTAAGCCCAGGCCAGCCAGGATCAGCGCCAGCCCCACCAGGGTCGAAACCAGGATCGGTTCGCCAACGATGACATGCAGCAGCAGCAGCGAGACCGGCGGCGACAGGAAAATCAGGTTGGATACCTTGGCGGTACGCGAGACGCTATGTACCGCCATCTGCCATAACACGAAGGCAATGCCCATCTCGAACAGGCCGACATAAATGCCGGCCCCGACACCCTGCCAGCCATACCAGTCGAACCCCGGCCCGAAGGCCACGAGCGCTGTCAGCACGGGGAGCCCGACCGTAAAGTTCTGCCACTGGGCGACCAGCGGCTCGCGATGATCGCGGGCGTTGAGCAACCAGTACAACGCCCACAGCACGGTCGAGACCAGGGCCGCCGCCACACCCCAGGGATCGGCAAAGGCCACGTCGAACACCTGCCCCCGGGTGGCGATGGTCCATACCCCGGCATAGGCGACCAGCCCGGCCAGCAGGTCGATGCGTGTCAGCCGCTGCCCGAGGATTGGCACGGCGAGAAACGCCATAGCCAGCGCCCAGGTATAGTTGAGCGCCATGGCCTCCTGCCCCGGCAGCCGGTCGTAGGCGGCGAACAACACCAGGTAATAGGCCACCGGGTTCATCAGCCCGGCCCACAGCGCCGTACCCCAGCCTCGCCGCAAGGCGAGGCCCAACTGGTTGCGTCGCCAGACCAGACCGCCGATCAACAGCCAGGACACCAGCGCCGCGATCCACATCAGCTCCACCGGCGACATGGTCGCCAGGGCCAGCTTGAACGCAGTGGCTACCGTTGACCACAGTCCCACGGCCCCCACGCCGTAGAGCATTGCCCGCTGATCCTGCGTCATTCCTGCTCCCGTTCGACTTTTGCCGCCAACATCCATTAGGTAAGGTGCGTAGCCTAACCGTACCGCGCAAGGCAGACGAGCCTGCCGTCCCCATTTTGCCCTGTCCCTTGAGAGGTTACCCCGTCATGGCGACACCCAACGACACTGCGCCGGCAGCCCCCACCACATCCTCCCCACCCCAGACCGGCGCTTTCGTGGTTGCCTACCGACTGGACGGCAAGGGCGGCGGCCAGGCGCTCGACACGACGCAACTGCACCAGGCCTGGCATCAGGACGAGGCACCGTTATGGCTGCACCTGGACTTTCGCCATGACGATGTCATGGATTACCTGCACTCGCTGGCCGGCCTCGACGAGGCGGTCATCGAGGCACTGCTGGAAGAGGACACCCGCCCGCGTGTGGCGCGTTTCGGGCGTGGCGTGGTCACTACGCTGCGCGGCATCAACTTCAACCCTGGCGCCGCACCGGAGGATTTGATCTCGCTGCGCGTATGGATCACGCCCAAGCGCCTGATCACCCTGCGGCGGCGCTCGTTGCATGCGGTCAGCGTGGTACGTGAGCGCATCGACAGCGGCCAGGGAGCTCTCTCGATACCCGACCTGCTGGCCTGGATGATCGAGACATTGGTCGATCAGGTCGGCGACGTTACCCACCAGCTCGAAGAGCGCATGGCCGAACTGGAGGACGCCCAGCTTGCCGACGACGGCTGTTTCGAGGCAGACGACCTGACACGCCTGCGCCGCCCGTTGATTACCCTGCGCCGTTTCATGGGGCCGCAGCGCGACTGCCTGGCGCAGCTCGCCCAGGGTCCTCTGTGGCTGGATGAAGAAACCAAGGTATCGATTCGCGAGAGCGCCAATCAGCTCTCGCGCTACGTCGAGGACTTCAATGCCATGCAGGAGCGTGCGCTGATCCTGCAGGAACAGTTATGGAGCGAGCACAACGAACAACTCAACCAGCGCATGTACATGCTCGCCATCATCACCACCGTGTTCCTGCCACTGAGTTTCCTGACAGGTCTGCTCGGCATCAACGTCGGCGGTATTCCCGGTGCCGAGAGCCCCTATGGCTTCGCCGCGTTCCTCGGTATCACCCTGACCGTCGGCCTGCTGGTGTTGGGGCTGCTCAAGCGCAAGCACTGGTGGTGAACCAGGGACGGCACGGTGAACCGGGTTTACAACGCAGCATGGCCGAGCGCAGCTGTTTTCAGCCAGGCTAGCGGTCGATGTGGCCCAGATCGCGCTCCGGATCCAACCGGTCGCGCACCCGGCGCTTGAGTTCCTTGACGTCGGGAAAGCCGCCGTCACGCTTGCGCTCCCAGATCACCTCGTCGTCGAAGAGCACTTCGAAGTGGCCGCCGTGACTGGGCGCCAGCGCGACCTGCTCGAGGTCCTCGCCGAAGGTCGAGAGCAATTCCTGGGCATACCAGCCCGCACGCAGTAGCCACTGGCACTGCGTGCAATAATGGATGCGAATCCGTGCCATCGTCGTTGTCTCCGTGTCATGGACGATGGCTATCATAACAACTTGCCGGCAGACCTTCGCAGGCCACTCCCGGCAGGAATGCGACAGGCACGAGGAGTCAGTCCATGGCCGAGACCGGCATCAGCCAGTCGAAACTGTTCGAGAAGTTGACCGGCGACGAGGACAGCCGTCTTTGTCAGGATATCTCCGACGATGCCTGCCGAGAGCAACCGGGAAACTTCGTACGCCAGCTACTGGCCTCGCTGGGCAACAAGCTGGCTGACGAAATGGCCAGCGCACGCCTGGTCCTGCCCTGGCTGCTCGGGGCGATCGGGGCGCCGGTGTGGATGGTCGGCCTGCTGGTGCCGATTCGCGAGGCCGGTTCGCTGCTGCCCCAAGTCTTTGTTGCCGGGTTCATCCGCGGCATGCCGCAACGTAAGTGGGTATGGGCCATTGGCGGCGTGCTGCAGGCAGCCTGCGCCGTCCTGCTTGCGTTGACGGTGCTACTGGCCGGAGGCGTCCTGGGCGGGAGCCTGGTGCTGGGCCTGTTGGTCGTGCTGTCGCTGTCACGCGGCTTGTCCTCCATTGCCACCAAGGACGTGATGGGAAAAACCATCGCCAAGCGCCGGCGCGGCACCCTGCAGGGCTGGAGCGGCAGCGTTGCCGGCGCAGTCACGCTGCTTGCCGGCGCCATACTGATACTGTTCGACGACCAGCCAAGCATCCAGGCGCTGGCCATCCTGCTCGGCATTGCGGCGCTGGGCTGGCTGGGCAACGCCCTGTGTGTGGCCCTGATCCGCGAGGAGCGTGGCGCCACCCAGGGTGGCGAGAACGCCTGGAAAAGCGTTAAACGCGGCCTGGGCCTGCTGCGCAAGGATCGGGCTTTCCTGCAATTCAATGTCGCTCGCGCCCTGCTGCTTTCCAGCGCCCTGGCACTGCCCTACATCGCCCTGCTCGGCCAGCAGCGCAGTGGCGAGAACCTCGGTGGGCTGGGCATCCTCATCATCATTTCGGGAGTGGCCAGCATGCTCGCCAGCCCGCTATGGGGCAAGCGGGCCGACGTCTCGAGCCGCCGGGTCATGCGCGATGCCGGTCTCATCGCGGCCTTGTGCTGCCTGGCTGCGGCAGCGATCGCCTGGGCGCCGAGCGACTGGTCTACCTCGATCTGGCCATTCGCCCTCGTCTACGGCCTGCTGGTGATTGCTCATGCCGGCGTGCGGCTGGGGCGCAAGACTTATGTGGTCGACCTGGCCGACAACGACAACCGCGCCCTGTATGTCGCGCTGTCCAATACACTGACCGGGGTGCTGCTGTTGCTGGCAGGCGGAATGATCGGCTTGCTGGCTCAATGGCTAGGCAGCGACATCCTGTTGCTGGCACTGGCCCTGCTGGCGCTGGCGGCAGCCGTGACTGCGCATCGGCTACCCGACGTGGAGTGAGTGGGCTGGCTTGTGCCTTACGATATTGAAAAGCCCAGCGTGGCTGGCCATGATGAAAGATTGATCGAGCCAACAGGACCGCAAGGCGCATGAAAAGACCCCCGATGATCAACGCAGAGCTGCTGGAACGGATCGTCAACTCCTCGGAGGATGGCATCACCGTGGCCGAGCAGGAAGGCGACGATACCATCCTCATTTACGTCAACCAGGGGTTCGAACGCCTGACCGGTTACTCTGCCGACGATATTCTCTACCAGGACTGCCGATTCCTGCAGGGCGACGACCGCGACCAGACGGCCCTGGCCCACATTCGCCAGGCCATTGCCGAAGGGCATCCCTGCCGCGAAGTCATTCGCAACTATCGCAAGGATGGCAGCCTGTTCTGGAACGAGCTGTCAATTACACCGGTGTTCAACGAGCAGGACCAGTTGACCTATTACATCGGTGTACAGAAGGATGTCACGGCCTATATGGAAGCCCTGCAGGAGCTGGAAGCCCTGCGTGGCAAGCCGGAAGATATCGCAGGCTAGAAAAAACGTTCTGCAAGTCTTGTCATTGCCCTTCACTAGCGCTATATAGCGGGCAAAGGCATCATTGGGATGCCGGCTCGCTATACAGCGTCTGTGGAGGGTTTAGCATGAGCCGCGAAACGCTTGTCGACGACCAACTCGAGCAGGATTTCTTCGACGCCGTCAATGACGCGCAATTCTCCCGTTCCCGCAATAATCGCACCGATACATTGCGAGCACGCCGCCAGGTCGAAGCCCTGCTGGAAGAACGGCGACTGAAGCGAGCCATCGAGGACGACTGGCTCAACGAAATCGATGACGACGAAGACGACGCATAGCCGCTCAGGCTCGTCTTCGACGGCACGTGTCATTACTTGAATTGCTTCGATGGACAACGGACGCTATGGCGTCCGTTGCCGTTCACGCCGGTACCGACTGGCGTTTCGCCCGAGCGGCCACTATCATCTGCCCATTCTTCACTTCCAACCAGACCGGATTTCCATGGCGCAATACGTCTTCACCATGAACCGGGTGGGCAAGATCGTGCCCCCCAAGCGCGAGATCCTCAAGGATATTTCGCTGTCCTTCTTCCCGGGTGCCAAGATCGGTGTGCTCGGTCTGAACGGGGCCGGCAAGTCGACCCTGCTACGCATCATGGCCGGCGTCGATACCGAGTACAACGGCGAAGCCCGTCCGATGCCGGGCCTGAACATCGGCTATCTGCCCCAGGAGCCCGAGCTCGACGATAGCAAGACCGTACGCGAAACCGTCGAGGAAGCCGTCGGCGCGATCAAGGAAGCCCAGGCCAAGCTCGACGAAGTCTATGCCGCCTACGCCGAACCCGATGCCGATTTCGATGCCCTGGCCGCCGAGCAGGCGCGCCTGGAAAACCTGATCGAGGCATCCGATGCCCACAACCTGGAGCGCAAGCTCGAAGTGGCCGCCGAGGCTCTACGCCTGCCGTCCTGGGACGCCAACGTGGGTGTCCTTTCGGGAGGGGAGCGTCGCCGCGTGGCACTGTGTCGCCTGCTGCTTTCCAACCCGGACATGCTGCTGCTCGACGAGCCGACCAACCACCTCGACGCCGAGTCGGTGGCCTGGCTGGAGCGTTTCCTTCACGACTACCCGGGTACCGTGGTAGCGATTACCCACGACCGCTACTTCCTGGATAACGTTGCCGGCTGGATCCTCGAACTCGACCGCGGCCACGGCATTCCTTTCGAAGGCAATTACTCCAACTGGCTGGAAGCCAAGGAGAAGCGTCTCGAACAGGAAGCCAAGCAGGAAGCCTCCCGCCAGAAGGCCATCAAGGAAGAGCTGGAGTGGGTACGCCAGAATCCCAAGGGCCGCCAGGCCAAGAGCAAGGCGCGCTTGAACCGCTTCGAGGAAATGCAGTCAGGCGACTACCAGAAGCGCAACGAGACCAACGAGATCTACATTCCGCCCGGTCCGCGCCTGGGCGACAAGGTCATCGAGCTGCACAACGTTTCCAAGCGCTACGGCGACAAGCTGCTGTTCGAGAACCTGTCGTTCCAGATTCCCAAGGGCGCGATCGTCGGCATCATCGGCGGCAACGGTGCGGGCAAGTCATCACTGTTTCGCATGATCAACGGTACCGAGCAGCCCGACGAGGGTGATGTGGTGATCGGCGAGACCGTCGACATCGCCTACGTCGAGCAGCTGCGCGACAACCTCGACAACAAGCAGACAGTGTGGGAAGCGGTCTCCGACGGCCAGGATATTCTCAACATCAACGGCTACGAGGTTTCCTCGCGCGCCTACGTCGGACGCTTCAACTTCAAGGGCAACGACCAGCAGAAACGCCTGTCGGACCTTTCCGGCGGTGAACGTGGTCGCCTGCAACTTGCCCAGACGCTCAAGCAGGGCGCCAACGTGCTGCTGCTCGACGAGCCGTCCAACGATCTTGATATCGAGACCCTGCGCGCCCTGGAAGAAGCCCTGCTGGCCTTCCCTGGCTGTGCCATGGTGATCTCGCACGATCGCTGGTTCCTCGACCGCATCGCCACCCATATCCTCGCCTATGAGGGTGACTCGCAGGTTGTGTTCTTCGAGGGCAACTACAGCGATTACGAAGCGGACCATCGCAAGCGAGTCGGCAACGACACGCCCAAGCGGATGAAGTACAAGCGCATCGACGCCTGATACGCCTTCGCTGCTCCGTGCGCCCGACGCCCCGCCTCACGAGAGGCGGGGCGTCGCTTTTCAGGTCATCGAGATGTCTCTCGACGTGCCGGAAGGCATACCGGCAGTTCGGTGGTTTCCCGATGTTCGGGGGCACTGTGATGACGCCGGGTCGTGTGCCTGGCATAACGTTCGCTGAGCGACGCAGCGGACAGGCCATGCAGATAGATACTCAACAGGATGGTCCAGGCCGCGACCACGAAGACCAGCTCCGCCCCAGGCACGCCCGCGGCCTCGGCAATCAGCACCGTATAGACGATGGATGCCAGCCCACGGGGTCCGGCCCAGCCAATGAAGGAGACACTGCCTAGCGACAGCCTCGCCCCCACCAGGGATAGCGCCACGGCAACCGGGCGCACCAGGAACAAGCTGACCAGGGCATAGGCGATGATTCGCCAGGAAACATCGCCAAAAACGTCAACAACCATGATAGTGCCGAACAGCAGGAAGGTGATCAGCGTCAGCAGTTGCCCTTCAGCCTCGGCAAACCCGGTAGTGCGCGGCAGCAGCGTTCGTGCCGATGTCCCGACCGCCAGCCCTGCAGTGAAGGCCGCCACGAAGCCGTTGCCTCCCAGAAGCTCGGCACCGGCATAGGCGATCGCCGCCAGCGAGATGGTCGCCAGCCGCTGGGTGGTTTCCGTCGCCCAGTCGCGGGAGGCGCTCCACTCGAGCACACGCCCCCCCAGCCAGCCGACCAGAATGCCGATGCCAATGCCGATACCCACCAGCGAGACGAACAGTTCGGCGTAGCCCCAGGCCCCCCCTGTCTGATGCCTCGCCACGTCGAGCAGGATGGTGATGAACGGTACGGCGAGGCCATCATTGAGCCCGCTTTCCACATTCAGTGTCTGGCGAATGCGTTGGGGAACGGACGTGTTGTTGACGAACGATTGGCCCAGTGCCGCATCGGTGGGTGCCAGCGTCGCCGCAAGCAGCGCCACGGCCCCCAAGGACAGCTCGGGGAGCAGCAGCATGCCGGCCCCGGTGCCGATCAGCAAAGCCAGCGGCAAGCCGATAGCAAGCAGCCGCAGTGCCAGCGAATGTTCCTTCCAGACCGTGCGCAGGTCCATGCGCGAGGCATCGGTGAACAGCACGACGACCAGCGCCGCTTCGGCCAGCAGGCTGACCGTCTCGTTCTCGACATCGAAGTGGATGACCCCCAGCATGCCCGGCCCCAGCAATAGCCCCACCGCCGTGAAGACCATCGGCATGGTGATCGGGGTGCCCTGCAGCCGCCCGGCCAACAGGCCGAACAACAGCACGGCCAGGGCAACGACGAAGACATTCGCATCCATGCGTATTCTCCTTATTGAAGCGTCGTGCCGTATCGGCTAGTACGTCCCTCAGTAGAACCCCGCCTCACCTCTCGGCCGGGTCTTAAAGCGTCGATGCAACCACAGGTACTGCTCGGGATGCCGGCGTATCGCCGCTTCGATGACGGCATTGACCCGCGCCGCATCGGCGACCTCGTCGCCGCTCGGGAAATTCTCCAGGGCTGGCAGGTACTCCAGCGTGTAGGTGCGATCATCGGGGTTGCGATGAAAGATCAGTGGCATGACCGGCGCATCTGTCATGCGAGCGATCTTGGCAGTCAGCTTGATGGTGGCGGCCTCCACCCCGAAGAACGGCGCAAATACGCTGGCCTCGCGACCGAAGTCCTGATCCGGCGAGTACCACACGGCATGTCCCGCCTTGATCCGCCGCACCACGCCACGCAGGTCATAACGATCAATGGCCTTGCCGAAGATGCGTGAGCGCGCCCGGGTCATGAAACGCTCGAACAGGGCATTGTCATGTGGACGGTAGACGACATCGGCAGGAAAGAACAGGGAATGCAGCGCCCCGCCAAGATCCAGCGTCGAGAAGTGAATACCGATGATCAACGCCCCCTTGCCCTGCGCCATGGCCTGGTGCATGTGCTCCTCCCCCTTGAAGGACACCCGATGGCGAAGGTGCTCGGGATCGCGACACCAGCCGGTAGCGGTCTCGACGATGCCAATGCCATTGGCAACGAAGGTGTCACGCACCAGCCTGGCCCGCGTGGCTTCGTCGAGCTCAGGAAAGGCCAGGCGCAGGTTGGTCTCGGTGATATGGCGGCGACGCTTGGCAAAACGCCAGGCGAGGAGTCCGATGGTCTTGCCCACGGCCAGTTTCACCCGCCAGGGTAACCAGGCGCTCAGGCGCATCAGGCCGATCGATCCCCAGGTCGGCCAATAACGAGGATGCAGAAAGGATGTCTTGGACAAACCGTATCCTTGGGTCAGTTCGAATACCGGGCGACATTGTAGCCGCCCGGGAAGCGACCGTCAGGCCTCGCCGCTCGCCTTGTCTCTTCGATAGCGACGCGGGACCCGTGGCAACACACCGGTGAGCAGGGTATAGCTGATGGTATCGCAATGGCGGGCGACCTCATCAATCGACAGGATCGCCCCGTCGGGGTCCTGCCCCCAGAGCACGACGCGACTGCCGATCCCGGCCTGGGGCAGATCGGTAAGATCTACCGTGAGCATGTCCATCGAGACCTTGCCGGCCAGCGAAGTCCGCTGCCCGTCGACCAGCACTGGCGTACCATCGAGGGCATGCCGATCGTAACCGTCGCCATACCCGGCGGCGACCACGCCGATTCGCGAGCACCTTGGTGCTATCCAGCGCCCGCCATAGCCGACCGGCTCCCCTGCCTCGATATCGCGCACGGCAATGATCTCGGAACGCAGTGTCATTACCGGCTTCAGCTTGCGACTGGCATCGTTGGCTCCTTCCAGCGGATCGCTGCCATAGAGCATCACTCCGGGACGGTTCCAGGCGCCATGCGCACGCGGCCAGGCCAGGGTAGCCGGCGAATTTGCAAGGCAGGTGGGAGCATCGAGTTCCGTGGCCAGCGCCTCGAGCAACCCCATCTGGTGATGGAAATAGCCGTCATCGAGCAGGTCTGCGGTCGCGAAGTGGCTCATCAAATGTAGATCGGTCACACGGTCCGGCGCATCTTGCAGGCGGTGCCAGACATCAGGAAGGCACTTCGGTGGAAAACCGAGCCGATGCATGCCGGAGTCGACCTTGATCCAGACCGGGACCGGCGACCGAGGCTGATATGCCAGCAAGGCATCCACCTGCCAATCGCTGTGCACTGCCAGCCACAGGCCCAGCGCCTCGACCCGGGGCAATTCGTCGGGCGTGAAGATCCCTTCCAACAGCACGATCGGCTTGTCGATACTGCCCTGTCTCAGCACTTCGGCCTCTTCGATGCAAGCCACGGCAAAGGCCGGCACCAAGTCGCTCAGTGCATGCGCACAGGCTACGGCACCATGCCCATAGGCATCGGCCTTGATGACCGCCAATGCCTGGCTGGTAGGCGCCAGGTCACATGCCAGACAATAGTTATGTCGCAATGCGTCGAGGTCGATCTCGGCAACCAGCGGGCGCCCCATGGCAGAAGCCTCCTTGAAAAACCCCATTATTTGTCAAATGCCGCGCTTATTCACCCATCTCTGCACTAAAAAACGGCGAAACATTGGTCGAAATGACTAATGTTTCGCCGTCTTGCCGAACAATCGAGATCCAGGCTTATTGCTGGGGTGGGCGTGGCGGCTCGCCGATATCCAGATCGATATTCATGTCATTCGCTGCGCCGCCTTCCTGCCCGGGCAGCTCGAGACGCACGGCATCCTCTTCACGCAGCCAATCGTTGAGTGCACGCACGTTGCTGGTGTCGAGCACCCCCGTCTGCTGACGCAGCGCTATCATGTCGATGACGTAGGCATAACGTGCCTCGGCATAATTGGCCAGCGCGTCATAGAGATCCTGCTCGGCGTTAAGGACATCAACAATGTTACGCGTCCCGACTTCATAACCGGAACGTGTCGCTTCCAGGGCACTGCGGCTGGAGATGATCGCCTGACGCTGCGCCTCCACCGTCTGCACGTCGTTGACTACCTGCGTGAACAGCGAGCGCACCTGCTGTACCGTCGAGCGCCGCTCGGATTCGAACTCGTACTGGGCGGACTCGAGCAGGTAGCTGGCCTGGTTGATCTGGGCACTGGTACGTCCCCCGGTAAAGATCGGCACGTTGGCAGAAAGCCCGATTTCGGTCCCCGAGTTGTAGCCCGACACGTTGTTCTGGTCCGTGTCGGAGTAATTGTACTGGGCGTAGGCATCGAGTGTCGGCAGATAGCCGGCCTGGGCGATGTCGACGTCGCTGCGCGAAATTTCCACTGCTTCCTGGGCAGCGAGCAGGGTCGGATAGTTTTCCAGCGCCAGCGCCACCCAGGCATCACGCGAACTCGGCTGCGGGGACTCGACGGGCAGTGCGTCGGTCAGCCCATCGATGGTGTCGTAATTCTTGCCGGTCAGTTGCTCGAGAGCCTCGAAGCTGATCTGCAGGTCACTCTCGGCAGCGATACGCTGCGCGCGGGCCTGGTCCGCCGATGCCTGGGCCTCGTGCACATCGGTAATCGCAATCAGGCCGACCTCGAATTGCTCACGCGACTGTTCGAGCTGACGCAGGATGGCGCGTTCCTGGGCGACACGCGCCTCGAGTACGTCACGGGCGCGCAGTATCTCGAAATAGGCTTCCGTGACGTTGTAGATCAACTGCTGCCGGTCGCCCTCGAGCACCAGGGCCTGCTGATCTATCTGGTCGGCGGTCTGCCTGTACTGATACCAGTTGGTGGCATCGAAGATCGCTTGGGTCGCCTCGACACTGACATTAGCGCCATTGTATCCGTCATCGCCCCGCCCCGAGGCCACCCCCGCCTGCTGTTGTCTCTCGAAGCTGTCGCTACGTGCGACGCCCGCCGAGGCGCCCACTTGGGGCAGCAGGTCGGCGCGCTGAATATCACGGGTCGCCTCGACACTGTTATAGATCGACCGTGATGAGGCCAATGCCGCATTGTTCTCCAACGCATCACGAGTGATGGTCAGCAAGTCGGCGGCCTGAACCTGGGTAGCGAACCCGGCGGCGACACACAGGGAAAGCCACGTGCGGCGCAATGGCCGCGACTCACCACGGTGACGCTGGAAGAAACCTTGGGACGGCATCGACGTTTTTCCTTTCGTGAGACTTGCGCATATCATACATACAATGACGCATGTTAGCTTGCCAATCAATCTGGCAAATGTCGTGCACGAATTGTGCAAGTCAAAACGACAAACGCGGACCCAGAGGCCCGCGTCTGCAACGAGAGAATCGCTTTCGGTTCGCTGTTACTCGAAGATGGCATCCAGGGAGAGCCCTTGCTTCTCGAGTACGCGACGTAACTTCTTCAAGGCTTCGACCTGAATCTGACGTACCCGCTCCCGGGTCAGGCCGATCTCCTCGCCCACTTCCTCGAGCGTTGCCGCCTCGTGACCGCGCAGGCCGAAGCGCCGCACCACCACTTCCATCTGCTTTTCGGTCAGTTCGGCCAGCCACTCGTCGACATGCTGCTTGACATCGACATCCACCAAGGACGATTCCGGACCGCTCTCGTTCTCGTCGGCCAGCGTCTCGATCAGCGGCTTGTCGCTTTCGCCGCCCAGCGGATAGTCCACTGACGAGATGCGCTCATTGAGCCCCATCATCTTCTTGACGGTACTTACCGGCTTGTCGAGAAACTCGGCGATTTCCTCGGCGGTTGCTTCGTGATCCAGCTTCTGGGTCAACTCGCGTGCCGCACGCAGGTAAATATTGAGTTCCTTGACCACGTGGATCGGCAGGCGAATTGTCCGGGTCTGGTTCATCAGGGCCCGTTCGATGGTCTGGCGAATCCACCAGGTGGCATAGGTCGAAAACCGGAATCCACGCTCCGGGTCGAACTTCTCGACGGCCCGGATCAGGCCCAGGTTGCCTTCTTCGATCAAGTCGAGTAGCGACAGCCCTCGGTTGAGATAGCGTCGTGCGATTTTCACCACCAGACGCAGGTTGGACTCGATCATTCGCTGGCGCCCGGCAGGATCGCCCTTCTGGGCCAGGCGTCCGAAATGGACTTCCTCCTCGGGGGTCAGCAACGGCGAGAAACCGATTTCGTTGAGATAGATCTGGGTGGCGTCCAGACTCTGGTGGTAGTTGTTCTCTTCGCGGCTCAGCGCCTTTTCGAACGCTTCTTCATCCTCCTTGCCATCCGCGCCGTCGTCGACGATGTCGTCGACTTCATTGAGATCCACATCCTGAAGGTCCCGTTCAAGCATGCTCATTTCGCTACCCCGTTGTCTGCTACTCGTAAGATGCAGTCGTTGACCGGCCGATATTGTTGTTATGCCCTGTCTGGGGCGGCCACCGGCAAGACCGGTGGCCGTCCTTTCCCTGCGATACTGGCCCCTCAGCGTTGCGGAAGAAACTTGAGGGGATCCTGAGGCTGGCCATCCTGGCGAACCTCGAAATGTAATTTGACGCTCTCGGCATCGGTGTTGCCCATGGTGGCAATGACTTCACCGGCCTCGACGACGTCGTTCTCCATGACCCTTAGACTGTCATTGTGCGCATACGCGCTGAGATAACGGTCGTTATGCTTGAGGAGAATAAGGTTACCGTAGCCACGTACACCGTTACCGGCATAGACCACGATACCGGGCCCCGCTGCCTTGACAGGTTGCCCCTTTTGGCCTGCGATATCAATGCCGGCGGTGATATTGGAACCGTCACCGAAACGCCCCACCACCTGGCCGTCCGCAGGCCATTGCCAGGGGATATCTTTGACTGGCTGGAAGGTCCGCTGCTCGCGTGACGGCCCGCTGGCCTCGCCTGCGACGGCGGTTCCGGCATCGGCCGCTGCGCCAGTTGTCGTGGTATTGGCAGCAGTATCGCCCGCCGACGATGTCGAAGCGGTTGCAGCTTGATTGCCGGACCCGGCAGTGCCTGCTGAAGCAGCCGATGTGCTCTGGTCGGCGACACTTGCGCCACTCGCCTCGGGTGCCGAGGCCGTCGGCTGGGATGCCCCCGCCGAAGCGTTTACCTGCTGGCTGGGGCGCTGCTGGGCCAGCGCGTCGCGCTCGGCCTGGTCGCGCGCACTGAGCTGCCCGTCGGCACCGGGGCTGCCATAATTGTAGATCGGCCCGGGCGCTTCGCTGCCTCCGGCCCGGCCGGCGGCCGATAGTGCTTCGCCGCTGGGCTGTGCCGCGGCAGAGGTAGTAGAGGACGACGTCGCCTGTCCCTCGTCCAGCGAGCGACTGGTCAGGCGACGATTGCGCTCGATGGCCTGGGTGTCCGGGGTCAACCAGTCCGGTGTTTCGCCCGACGCGGCGTTGCCCGAGGCATCGACGCCGGCCACGGCGACGCCTTGCGAACGCTGGGCAACCGACCCTTGAGATGTCGTGCCTGCTGGCGCGTTACCGTTCAAGCGAAGCGTCTGCCCGGGCTCCAGCCGATAGGGTGGACTGATATTGTTGAGCTGTGCCAGCTCGCGGAAGTCCATATTGTTCCGCCAGGCGATCCCGTAAAGGGTATCGCCGCTCTGTACGGTAACGGTGTCGCCGCCTTGCGTGCTGCGACTCGCCGACAGGTCGCGCACCACCGGCGCATTGTTGGGGGGTGCGGCGCAGCCGGCAATGCCCAGCATCAATGCCGAAACCACGAATGCCTTGCGCATGTAGGGTCAATCCTCCTTGCGATTCGACGTGGAGCGTTCGCCCACGACCAGGACGAGCAGCAGTCCCAGGGCCATCAACGCTACCACCGGCACCAACTGGGCGGAATCGCCGGTCAGCAGGGCATAATCGTCCGGCAGCAGATAACGGTAATCCAATGGAATCAGCTGATCGTCGGGACCGAGACGATAGCTAATCATCTCGCGCCAGGGCCACAGCGTGGGTAGCGAACCGACGATGAAGCCGATGAGCAGCTGCAATGTCAGCTCATGGTAATGGCGAAACAACCACGACAACAGTCTCGAAAACGTGAACAGGCCGATTGCGCAGCCGGCCCCGAACTGCAGTATCAGTGCGATATCGAAGCTCTTGATGCCTTCCATGACGGTGCCATAGAGCCCCATGGTCAACAGCAGGAAGCTGCCGGACACCCCGGGCAACAGCATCGCGCTGATGGCAATGGCCCCGCTGACCACCAGCAGCAGGTTGCCCAGCCCAGTCAGGTGCGGCATCAGGTCGGGCAGGGCCTGGGCCAGCAGCAGCCCGACCACCAGCGGAAGGATGTACCACCAGCGCCACCCCCTGACCTGGCGGCTGACCACGAACGCCGAGGCCGCGACCAGTCCGAAGAAGAACGCATCCAGCAACAGCGGATGCGCCTCGAGCAGATAAGTCACCATGTGAGCTACAGTAATCAGGCTGCAGCCGATGCCTATGACCAAGGGGATCAGAAAGCCCAGGTTGAGATACTCGACCAGCCCGGCGAAGCCTCCCTGCCGCCAGGCAGGAAGCGCTTCGGGACCAAAGCGACGGATGGTATGAATCAGTTCTTCGTAGATCCCGGTAACGAAGGCAATGGTGCCTCCCGAGACACCCGGCACGGCATCGGCGGCGCCCATCCCGGCACCCTTGAGAAACAGCGCTAGCGCTCGCTTCAACGTATGACTCCTTCCAGTAGCGGCACGAAGCGCACCTGTTCGAGCCGCTGATGATCAAAACCTTCTCCCTGGCGCTGGACACGGGTCAACCACTGGTTGCCCTCGTTATCTTCCAGCGGCGTGATCAAGACGCCATCATCGCTCAACTGTGCCAGCAGTGCAGAGGGCAACTCGCTGGCACAGGCCGTCAAGAGAATGACGTCGAACGGCGCCGCTTCCGGCCAACCATGTGCGCCATCGCTTAGCCGTAGGCGCACGTTATGTGCCGCCAGCCGATTCAAGCGCCCCCGCGCCCGGGCCTGCAATGCCTGGATGCGCTCGAGCGACCAAACCTGTTCGACCAGACGCGACAGTATCAGCGTCTGATAGCCTGATCCGGTACCTATCTCGAGCACATTGCGCGGCTCGGCGGCCAGCACCAGTTCGCTCATGCGCGCCACTATCCAGGGCTGCGACAGGGTCTGGCCATGGCCGATGGGCAGCGAGGTATCCTCGTAGGCGCGGTGCGATAGCGCCTCGTCGAGAAACAGGTGGCGTGGTTCGCGGGCCATCACGTCGAGCACACGCCAATCCTGAATGCCTGACTCGATCAGCCGTCCCACCATGCGGTCACGGGTGCGCTGCGAGGTCATGCCGATACCCGTGAATTCAAGCGACTCGTGACAACGCATCCAGCCAGTCCTGTACGTCATGCAATGCGGTATGCCGTGTCAGATCGGTATGCAGCGGCGTGATCGACACATAGCCGGCCTCGATGGCCGCAAAATCGGTATCGGGACCATCATCGGCGTTCTCGCCGGCGGCCGCGATCCAGTAACGCACCCGCCCGCGAGGATCGCGAACCTCCAAGGGCCGTGCTGCGGGACCACGATACCCCATGCGCGTGACCCGGAAGCCCTGGATCTGCTCCCAGGGCAGGTCGGGCACATTGACGTTCAGCAGACTGCGCGGCGGCAACGACAACGTATCGGCTGCACCGACCAGACTCGCCGCTACGCGCCCGGCAGTCTCGAAGTGGCGCGAGCCGACCAGCGACATGGCGATCGCCGGCATACCCAGATTGCGCCCCTCCATGGCCGCAGCGACGGTGCCCGAGTAAAGCACGTCATCCCCCAGGTTGCCGCCATGATTGATCCCCGAAATCACCAGATCAGGACGTTCGTCCCAGACCCCGTTCACGCCCAGATACACGCAGTCGGCCGGCGTGCCATCGACGCTGTAGAAGCCATTGTCCAGTGCCGTGAGCGCCAATGGCCGCGACAGCGTCAGCGAATTGCTGGCGCCACTCTTGTCGCGATCGGGCGCCACCACCCGCAACCGGGCATGCGACAGCAAGGCATCATGAAGTGCCCTGAGCCCCGGTGCATGGACGCCGTCGTCATTGGACAGCAAGAGCTTGCGCATCGTGTCTCCTCGGGCCGCCCGCAGCTGTGGCTGCAAGACAGGCTCTCATTGTTCGATCCGCCCCGTCACGCCGCTCTAGACAGGGTCGGGTGTTCCATCAATTCGCGCAGTACCGCCGTGGCAAACGCGCCACGCGGCAACTCGAACCGCAATTCGCACGTCTCGCCTGCAGGTATGAGTTCGGCGTCGGCCAGGCGTACGCGCAATGCCCGACGCGCCAGGCGAACCCCGGCACGCTCGAGCCCTGCGCATAAGCCGGCATGGCTCTTGGCCAACCGGATTTCATATTTCCCCGCCTCGCCCTGCGCCAACGATGAACCGATTCCCCACAGCACACCGGCAGGGTGCAGGTCGAGGCACGCTGCGCGTTGGACCAGGGCAGGATCGACCTGATCGACCGAGAATATGCTGGCGCTGCCGTCAAGCATCAAGACCTCGCCATCGAGCGGCGTCGCCCAGTTGCCATCGACCAGGCGCGCCGCCAGAAGTTCGTTGAACAGATAGCTGCGCGCCGTGGACAGCATCAACCCCTCGCGGTCGTCACGCTTGCGCCAGCCACGGGCCAGGATCGCTCGTGCCCGCTCGAGATTGCGTCCTTGCGGCCCGAAGCGCTGCGGTCCGAAGTAGTTGGGGACACCCTGCTCGATCAGTTGCCGCCAGCGCGATGTCAGCTCGGAATGCTCGACGGCCGGACCGCTGATTCGTAGCCGGAAGCCATTGGCACGATGCACGCCGCGCTTGAGCTTGCGCGGGTGACGGCGCTGCTCGAGCACGCGAACCGGGGTGTTTCCCAGGCGCTCGAGCAGGTCGTTCGGTGCCTCGCGACCCGGCAGATGCACCGACAACCACTGGCGTGTCACCGCCGTACGATCCTTCATGCCCGAGAACCCCACGTCCCGTAGCGAGACCTCGCAGGCCCGGGCCAGGCGACGCGCCAGTTCCAGCGTGGTCAGGTCACGCTTCTCGACCCACAGCCAAAGATGCTCGCCCTCGCCTTCCGGCGTGAAGTCAAGCCGCTCCTCGACCACGAAGTCCTCGGGAGACGTCCGGTACTCGCCTGCCGCCAGCGGCCCGCCATGGGCATGGGGCCAGCCGGGAGGCCAGCCCGAGGTCATCGGCGCCCCCCTTCCTGCTCGGCAGGCTGAGGCTCAAACAACGCCTCGGGCTCGAAGGGCTGGCGGGACGGCGCCGGGTCGTTGCTCGCCTCGAGCAGGACCACCGCCTCGGCGGCGATGCCCTCTCCCCGACCGGTAAAGCCCAGTCGTTCGCTGGTGGTCGCCTTGACATTGACGGCCCCGAGCTCGACACCGAGATCCTCGGCAATCACCGCTCGCATTGCCGCAATATGTGGGGCCAGCTTGGGTGCCTGGGCAATGACAGTGGCATCCACGTTGCCGATCCGATAGCCCTGCTCGGCGACCAACAGAACCACATGACGCAGCAGCGCACGGCTGTCGGCACCGGCCCAGCGTGCGTCGGTGTCAGGAAAGTGATGACCGATGTCACCTAGCGCGCAAGCACCAAGCAGCGCATCGGACAGGGCATGCAGCAGCACGTCTCCATCGGAGTGGGCGATCACGCCCCGCTCGTAATCGATGCGTACCCCACCGATCATTACATGGTCACCATCGCCAAAGCGGTGCACATCGAAACCGTGGCCGATACGGAGCATGTCATTCCTCGATTGCGGCATCCCGCTCCCGCGCCTGGGCCTCCAGAATGAGTGCAGCCAGGCTCAGGTCTTCGGGATGGGTGATCTTGAGATTGTCACGGCGGGCAGCGACCAGGCGGGGCGCCAGTCCCAACGCCTCGATCGCCGACGCCTCGTCGGTAACGGCAATGCCGGCGCGCCGTGCCGTAGCCAGCGCCTCGCACAGCATGCCATAGCGAAATCCCTGGGGCGTCAGCGCATGCCACAGCCCATCGCGGGATTCGGTAGCAGCCACTCGCCCCTGGTCATCGGCGCGTTTCATGGTGTCGGCGACCGGCGCCGCCAGCAACGCGCCGACTCGCTCGTCCTGCAGGACGCCGAGCAGATGCGTCAGGTCATCGATATGCACGCAGGGACGCGCCACGTCATGGACCAGCACCAGATCGTCCTGCCCGGCGCTGCCGGCCAGGTCATCCAGCGCCCGGGTGACCGAATCCACGCGCTCCTGCCCCCCGGGAACTCGACGCCAGTCGACAAACGGTACCCAGGCCGGGTCGAACCAGGCATCGGCCTCATCCAGGCACAGTCGCAACGACGCCTGCGGGTAGGCGCGATGTAGCCGAGCCAGGGTATGCGCTAGCACGGGCCGGCCGTTCAGGTCCAGGTACTGCTTGGGCCGGCTGGCCCCCATGCGCCTGCCCTGGCCAGCTGCAGGCACTATCAGCCAGAGTCTTGGCATCAAACTCATGGGCGCCCCTCCTCCGAGATAACGGACGGCGGTGTGGCCGGCACACCCGCCGGAGGCAGACCGGCCCCTTCCCGGCCAGCCACCGGCGAATCCTCGGCCTCGACACCCGGCACCCAGAAAAACTGCTCGTCACTGCGCACCATGCCGATATCGCTGCGTGCACGTTCCTCGATGGCATCCAGGCCGTTCTTGAGATCCACCACCTCGGCGGCAAGACGCTGGTTACGCGCCTCCAGCGTCTCGGTCTCGGCGGCCAGGGTATCGACACGGGCACGAATATGCGTCAGCTCGCGCAAGCCACCCTCACCCAGCCAGAGGCTGTACTGCAATAGACCGAGCAGAGCGATCAGCACGACCGCAAGCCACTTGAGCATCGGGATATCCAGACCTTGAAAAGCGAAGTACGTACGGCAGGCATTATGCCATCATCAGGGGGCACGCGCAGGCCGAATCACCTGCCAGGCAACGCCCAACTCTCGCACACCTCAAAGGAGTTCACATGTACAAGCTGGCATTCTTCGTACCCGTCGGCGAGGCTGAACCTGTCAAGGAAGCGGTCTTCGCGACCGGCGCCGGACGCATCGGCGACTACGAGGCCTGCTGCTTCCAGACGCGTGGCCTCGGCCAGTTTCGCCCACTCGACGGCGCCAACCCGCACATCGGCTACGTCGGCGACCTGGAGCGTGTGGCGGAACTCAAGGTCGAGCTGGTATGTCGCGACGACCTGATCCGCGACGCCATCGCCGCGCTCAAGGCTGCTCACCCCTACGAGGAACCGGCCTACGAGGTGTGGCGGCTGGAGGACATCTAGGCGGAGCCGAAGTAGCGCTCGCGATCTTCCTCGCCGATATCGCTGATATGCAGCGGAAACACCTCGCCGGGCCGGTCGGCAAAGTAATGGCGCAGTGTGCGCTCGATGGTGGGAAAAGCCAGGTCGCCCCAGGGGATCTCCTCCTCGGCGAACATGGCCACTTCCAGGCTTTCGGGGCCGGCAGCGAAGCCACCCTGGAGATCGGCCAGGAAGATCATGTAGACCTGGTTGATATGCGGCAGGTTGATCAGCGTATAAAGGTCATGCACATCGACCCGGGCGCAGGCTTCTTCCCAGGTCTCGCGGGCCGCCGCCTCGAGCGTCGTCTCGGCGTTTTCCATGAACCCGGCGGGCAGGGTCCAGTAGCCCTTGCGCGGTGCAATGGCACGACGGCACAGCAGCACCCGACCGTCGCGCACCGGCAGTGTGCCGGCCACGATACGCGGGTTCTGGTAGTGGATGGTGCCGCAGTCGTCGCACAGGTAACGCGGGCGATCGTCGCCCTCGGGAATCGCGAGACGCACACGTTGGCCACAGTGGCTGCAGAAATTCATGGGACACCTCGCGACTTGGCTTGACGCTTACCGGGGGGCTGGGTACAAGGAATGAAACCCGACGGATGTTCCATGTTAGAGAAACTCCACGAACGCCTGCAAGCGCATCGACCGCGCAAGCTCAGCCCGGCGCTTCGGCAGGCCGCGGTACTGATCCCCATCGTCGAGCACGACGAGCCGACGCTGCTGTTCACCCGGCGCGCGGCCCATCTCAAGCAGCATGGCGGCCAAGTGGCCTTTCCCGGCGGCAAGCGCGACCCCGAGGATCCCGACCTGCTGACGACGGCACTGCGCGAGGCTCAGGAAGAAATTGCCCTCTCGCCCCGGCGAGTGCATTTGCTGGGCCAATTGGGCGATGTGATCTCGCTGCATGGGTTGCGCGTCACGCCATTCGTCGGCCTGATTCCTCCCGGCCTGGCGCTACGCCCCGAGCCGGGCGAACTGGACACCATCTTCGAGGTCCCGCTCTCCGTGTTCCTCGAGGATCGCCGCAACCACACCGATGTCATCATCGCCGGCGAGCGCACCCTGTACGTTCCCAGCTATGAGGCGCAAGGGCATGTCATCTGGGGACTGTCGGCGATGATGCTGGTGGAGTTGCTGTCGGTGGGATTCGACATGTCGATCAGCCTCGATCATGCCCCGCCAGGCAGTCCCTTGAACTACCGCCCCGAACGGCGGCGCGCCGTTCCCGATATCGACACCGACACGTAAGGTCCGCGATGAACGCGACTCTCATGGTACCGGGCGGCCTGGCCGGCCTGGATGGCAGTGCCCTGGCACAACTGGTCGATGCGCTGGTCGAGCGGGGCTGGTTCGCGGGCGAGCGCTTCATTGATGCCGCGCTGTGCCAGGCCCTGCACGACGAGCTTCGACAGCTTTCCGCCAGCCAGGCACTGAGTGAGGCCGGCATCGGCCGCGGCGACCATCATCAGTTACGCCGCGACATTCGCGGTGACGCCATCCACTGGCTCGATCGCGAAAGCCAGGCGCAGCGACATTACCTGACGCTGATGGCGGAACTGCAGCAACAGATCAATCGTGCCCTCTACCTGGGCCTGTTCGAGTTCGAGGCGCACTTCGCCGAGTATCCCCCCGGCGCCTTCTACAAGCGCCATGTCGACAGCTTCCAGGGACGCGCCAACCGCGTCCTGTCCACCGTGCTCTATCTCAATCCCGAATGGCCGGCCGACGGAGGTGGCGAGATGGCCATCTATGCCGAGGATGATGAGACGCAGGAAGTGGCGCGCATCCGACCCGAGGCCGGCACGTTCATGTGTTTCCTCTCCGACCGGGTGCCTCACGCCGTACTGCCGACCCGCTACCCGCGGGCCAGCATCGCCGGCTGGTTCCGGCGTAATGCCTCGCTGGGCGGACGCATCGACCCCGCCCGTTAGCGGGCCTCCACCGGCCGCGAGTGCAACTTGTCCTCGTCCACGTACTCGATGATCATCTCTTCCCGACGCGGCGGCCCGTGTAGCGGTTCCGCCACGGACACTTCGGGCACTGCATGGGAAAGGTCTTCGACATGCTCGTGCTCGATGGCGCCCTGCACCAGTTCCTCGGTGACATTGAGCTCAGCCCCGACGACTGTCATCGGCGGGTTGGGCGTGAACGGCGCCATCGGCAGCGGCGCGGGACGCTGGCTACGCCGCCAGGTGAAGAAGACCGCCAGGAAGCCGCCCAGGCCCGCCAGGGCCCAGAACAGCCCAACGTCGCCAATGTGGCCCATCAGTGGTGTAATCAGCGGCGGGCTGAGGGTCGAGCCGACGGCATTGATCAGCAGCAGGCCCTGACTCATGCGCACCAGTGCCCCCGCCGGGGCGCGGTCGGCAGCATGGCTGACCGCGACCGGATAAAGCGCGAATGTGCCACCCCCAAGCAGGAACAGCATGCCCGCCAGCATCCAGGGCTGCCCCGGTAACCATAGGGCGCCCAGCGAGATGGCGGCACAGGCCAGGCCGATCAGGATCAGCACCAACTGGCGGTCGTGACGGTCGGACCAACGCCCGATGGGATACTGCAGCAACATGCCGCCCAACACCACGACGGCCATCATCTGACCGACCTTGTCGACGGAAAAGCCGGTACGTTGCAGGTAGAGCGGCAACAAGCTGTAGATGGCAGCGATGGCCAGGCCTGAGCCGAAGCAGCCCATTACCCCAGTAGGCGTAAGCATGATCAGGCGATGCGGTGGCAGTGGCTCGGCATGCTCGATCAGCGGCGACACCCGCGGAATCACGGCCATGGGCAATACCGACAGCGACGCCAGCATGCCGATGACCATGAACGGCACCGCCTCGCCCGCGGCATCGGTCACGCCCAGCATCAACTGGCCGACGACGCCGGCGGCATACAGCGAAATCATGTAGAGCGCCAGCAACCGCCCACGCACCTTGGTGTCCGACGCCGTCAACAGCCAACTCTCGATGACCAGGTAGACCCCGACCGTGGCCCAGCCGCCGATCAGGCGCAGCACGAACCAGGCCCACGGCTCCAGCCATAGTCCCTGCAGCAAAACGGTGATGGCTACCAGCGAGGCAAAACAGGCATAGGCACGAATGTGTCCGATGCGTAGCAGCAGCCGGTCGTTGAGGACCGCCCCGATCGCCAGGCCAATGAAATAGGCGGATGACACCCAGCCGATGACCACCGCCGATTCGCCGGCCGCATCGAGACGCAGGGTAATGAGCGTGGCCAGAAAGCCGTTGCCGATCCCCAGAATGAACAACCCCAGCAACGGAGCCAGAGCCATGGCCAACAACTGCCGCGACATGAACGGAAGCCTCATGCTTGTCTTGAATAAAAACACACAGGGCGCGTCCACGCAGGACCTTCATCGAAATGAATGAATCGCCACCGTGAACGCGCCCCGGTAATAACCGATACCGGCCCGAGCATTGTCGAGCCAGGGTTTCGCGCGGCGAAATATAGCCTTCCGCCGCCTACCCGGCAACGCCTTTTTTGCACCGCAACAGACACGCCAGGCAACGTCGCGTGGCCCTGCCCCAACCATTGTAGAAATTGCTAATGAGCGCAAGCGCCACGCGACATCTCAAGCGCGGGAGCACGGTTTGTGCAATAGCACGACATCGGCAGCAGGAAACTCGACCTGCATGTCCAGATGGCTGGCGAGCCACTCGAACGTCGCCTCGCTGAAGAAGCTGACATGGGTCGGATCGAGAATGTAGTGCCAGCCGGCAAAGGCCTCTCGCGACTGGACACGCTTGGTCATCAGCCCCAGCCAGCCTCCGGGGACCAGTCGGCTGGCCAGCCGGGGGATTACCCGTCCCGGTTCGGCAAGGTGCTCGATCACTTCACTGGCCGTGATGAAATCGTAGCTGTCTTCGAGCACCTGGGGATCCGGCGCATAATAGACGTCGTAGAGCGCCATGGCATGTCCTGCCTCTTCAAACATTACCGATAGCGTCGGCCCCGGCCCGCAGCCGAAGTCCAGCCCTCGGGCTCCCGGGGCCAAGCGCTCGTTCAATGGCGTGAACAGGCGCGACAGGAAACGCCGGTAGCCAAGGTCCTCGGGAGAATTCTCGTGGTTGTCATAGACAGCCTTTTCGTCAGCGGATGACAGATGCTGGCCACGTTCGACGAAGACCAGTTGGCACGTTTGGCAGCGCCAGTAGTCGCGGCGGCTATCGCGATGAAACGGAAGGATATGCATTTCCCCACACAGGGGGCACGACAGGGGCATGGACGGCATCGTATCCTTGAGGAAAACAGTCAGGAGTACGCCATGTTAACCGGCCCGGACCATCTGGTCGTCACCGTCGACGATATCCCCGTTGCCGTGGATTTCTACACGCGCGTGCTGGGGCTGGAAGCCCGCTATCGTGACAACGAGCGCGTCGACCTGATGCTTGGCGACATGGCGTTGCGCCTGCACCAGTGTGATACCGCGGCCAGCCCCAAGGCCGCCCGCCCCACTCCGGGCAGTATCGACCTGTGCGTGAGAAGCGTGCTGCCCCTCGATGAGGTACAGGCTCACCTGAGCGCACTGCAGGTTCCCATCGAAGCCGGCCCGGTCTCGCGCCAGGGCGCCAATGGCCCGATCGTGTCACTCTACCTGCGCGATCCCGATGGCAACCTGATCGAGATCTGCCGCCCGGAACGCAGCTGACCGCCAAGCCGGTTATAATGCCCGACTCAATGATTCACCGCGTGGAGCCATGAGCAAGACCGATTCCGCTTCGCCCATCCAGGCCAAGGCCATCGCCACGCTGTGGCGCACGCTGTCGTCGTGTTCCCTGCCACTGTTATGGCGCCTGGCCCGCCTGCTCGGGCCAATGATCTATCGCTTCAGCCACCGTGAGCGTCAGGTCACCGACGTCAACCTGCGCGAGGTCTTCCCCGAGCTGCCGCCGGATCAGCGTCGTGCCAGGGGACGCCAGAGCATGATCCACTCCACCGCCACCATGCTGGAGCTGGGCTTTGCCTGGATGGCCGCCCCGCAGCGCGTCGAGGATTCGGTGAACGCCGTCTATGGCCGTGAACTGCTCGACGAGGCCCGTGCCGAGGGCCGCGGCGTGATCGTCCTGGCTCCGCACTATGGCAACTGGGAAATCCTCAACTTCTGGCTATCGAGCCATTTTCCCTTCACCGCGATGTACGAACCGCCCAAGATCGCCGAACTCGACCCGATCATCCGTCACGGCCGCGAACGCATGGGAGCCAGCCTGGTCCCCACCAACCCACGCGGCGTGGCCTCGCTGCTCAAGGCGCTCAAGCGCAGCGAGGCTGTCGGCATCCTGCCCGATCAGGTGCCTAGCTGGGGAAGCGGCGTGTTCGCCGACTTCTACCATCGCCCCGCCTATACCGCCACGCTGCTGCCCAAGCTGGTCGCGCGCACCCAGGCCCGGGTAGTGACCGGCGTGGCCAAACGGTGCGCCGGGCAAGGTTTCGACATCCATTTTCTCGCTGCCGACGAGCGCGTCTATGCCGCCGACGAGGTCACCTCGGCGCGTGGCGTCAATGCCAGCGTGGAAGCCGCCATTGATCTGGATCCTGTGCAGTATCAATGGGAGTACAAGCGCTATCGCAAGACGCCGGAAGAAGAACAGGGGCATCCGGAATTTCGGCGCTTCCGCCTCTATCGCTAGGCAAATCGCCGGTTCGGCTACACTGGGGGCAGACCGGATTCAAGGAGTCGAATCATGCCCCTACGCCGCCCATGGAACACTCGAGCAACGATGTCATGGTCCGCTGTCGGCCTGCTCACCAGCCTGCTGACCCTGCCCGCGACTGGCCTGGCCCAGTCCGACACGCTGCATCCGGTCGACGTGGCCGGAACCGAGCATCGCCTGAACGTGCCAGGGGACGTGCGTGTCGAGAAGGTCGCTTCCCTGGATGCCCCGCGCATGATCAGTATCGGCCCGGGTGGCGAAATGTTCATCGGCTCCAATGCCTACAAGATCTATCGCCTGGCCCCTCCCTACGATCAGGCAGACACGCTGGCCGAGTTCGATGCCTACCCCAATAGCGTGGTGCAGCGCGGCGACTACCTTTACGTCGCCACTACCGATGCGCTACTGCGCGCGCCCTACCGGACCGGCGATTCGCCATCGCGCGACGATTTCTCGGTCTATGCCGAATTACCCGGCGGCGGTGGGCACGATACCCGCACCCTGGCGGTCGGGCCGGACAACCGGCTTTACGTGTCACTTGGCATCCAGGGCAACTGCTCCGATCAGTACATTGGCGAGGATTATGACTTCGAGGACCGGCGTGGCGGCATTCTGGTGCTCGACGAAAGCGGTGACTCACCAACGTGGCAAGCCTATGCCAGTGGCTTACGCAATCCGGTCGGTCTCGCCTGGGACGACACGGGAACGCTCTATGCCATCAACAATGGCCCCGACCATTGGGGATACGAGACACCACGCGAAGTCCTGGTCCGCGCTGAAGAAGGCAGTTTTCATGGCATGCCATGGTTTCAGTGGGTCGATGGCGAGTATCAGCGTGACGACTGCATCTCCAGCGAGCCGCCGCGCCCGGCCAGCGAGATTCCCCAGCCGGTCGCGACATTACCCGCCCGCAGCGCCCCGCTGGGCCTGGATTTTATGCCTCAGGGCAGCATGCTTCCCCTGGATGCAGTCACCGCCGTGCATGGCAGTTGGGGAACCCAGCCCGATGGCAGCGCCGCCGGCGACCCGGCCACACGCCGCGAACCGCGGATTGCCGGTATCGTCATCGATGCGCAGGGCAACGGCCAAGTCAACGACCTGATCACCGGCTTCCAGGACGAACAGGGCAATCGTTGGGCGCGTCCCACCGGGATCGCCTTCGGCCCGGATGGTGCCCTCTACTTCACCTCGAACAGCGGCGAGACCGGCCTCTACCGGGTCACCTTCGGTGACGGCCCCGTCGGCGCCGAGCCGGAACTGCTCGGCACACCCAACGACACCGAACAGGACGCGGCGCCAAGCTCGTAACATTGTTAAAGGAGTGAGACACTAGAATTTTCGATTGCGGAGCGAGACGATGACGCAAGCATCGCCCAATACTCACGAAACGTCGCAGGAAGAGCCGCAGGAGAACCGGGAAGCAAGACAGCACGAGCGCAAGGAAGACATCACCATTCCCCAGGTGATCTACGTGCTGTACCTGGCCGGCCTGCTCACCGTCAATGCCACGTTACTGATCGGTGTGGTCATGGCATACGTTTACCGGGCGGATGCCCCCCGCTGGCTGCGCGCTCATTACCGTTACCAGATCCGCACCTTCTGGATCGGCATGCTCTACTCCGTAGCCGCCTTCGTGCTCAGCCTCTTTGCCGTGGGCGCTCTTGCCTGGCCGCTGCTGGCCGTCTGGCTGGTGGTACGCTGTGCAATCGGCCTTCGCGACGTGCGCCGTCGTCGCTCACCGGCCAATCCCTATAGCTGGCTGTGGTAATCATGCCTGAATGCGGCGGCAAGCCCACTGGCACCGCCGCGCCAACCTGCTAGACTGCCGTACGTTATCGAACGCTTGACGGGGTGCCGGTGGAACCGGCTGAGATGGTCGATGAGCTTGCCCATGCATGCTCCAGGGCCGATCCCGCAGAACCTGATCCGGGTGATTTCGTTGGCCTCCTTACGAGGCCGAGGGAAGTGAACCGGCGTAGGGATCAAGCCTGGGCGGTACTTTCACTTCCCTTCGCGTGACTCCCTGCGTGCCATTTCGCGGCGTCCAAGCGCCTCGACAGGAGCACGACGTGACCTACCGTTTCGCCGACCTCAAGGCCGCTTGCCAGGCAGATTGGCAAGCCTACTGCGAGCACGACTTCGTGACTCGTCTGGGTGCCGGCACCCTCGCGCCCGATGCATTTCGTCATTACCTGCAGCAGGATTACCTGTTTCTGGTCCACTTCGCCCGCGCCTACGCGTTGGCGGCCTACAAGAGCCGTACGTTGGCCGAACTGCGCCAGGCCTATGACGCACTCAGGACCATCCTCGACGTGGAACTCGACCTGCATGTCGGCTACTGCCACGAGTGGGGCATCAGCGAAGCCGACCTGGCCACGCTGCCCGAGGCCCGTGCCACGCTGGCCTACACCCGATACGTGCTCGATACCGGCAGCCGTGGTGACCTGCTCGACCTGCATGTCGCCCTGGCCCCGTGCCTGATCGGCTACGGCGAGATTGCCAACTGGCTCAATGCCCAGTCGTTCACACACCACGAGGGCAATCCTTACGCCGACTGGATCGCCATGTACGCCAGTGACGAGTTCCAGCAGGCGATGCATGCCGAGACCGCTTGGCTGGATGAACGCCTTGCCACACTCGATGCCTCGCGTTTCGACCAGCTCGTCACGATCTTCCGTGACGCCACCCGACTGGAGATCGATTTCTGGCAGATGGGGCTGGATCAGTCCACCTGAGCCCCCTCTACCGAACGCCGGACACCGCGAGGTGGCCGGCAACTCAGGCGCCGCCAAGCGGCGCCATCGCTTGACGGGGTGCCGGTGGAACCGGCTGAGATCACCCTACGGCACGGCTATCAGTGTGTCGTCACGGTGGGGCCCGTTGAACCTGACCTGGCTAGGACCAGCGTAGGGATCAAGCGACACGCAGGCCGCTCCACATTCGTGTGTCCTGCCCCTGTCCTCCTCCGCTGTCCTCCCTGACGACGAACGTTTACTGGGAGAACAACTATGGCAAAGACCGATCATTTCCTCGCCGACACGGCACGCGTCGACGACGCTGCCATCCAGGCTCTGCCCGGCTCGCGCAAGATTCATGTCGAGGGCTCGCGCCCCGACATTCGCGTGCCGTTTCGCGAGATCAGCCTGTCGCCGACCAGAACCTCCGGCGCCGACGAGGCCAACCCGCCGCTGCTGGTCTACGACACCTCCGGCCCCTATACCGATCCCGACGCACGTATCGACCTGCGCCGCGGCCTGCCCGAACTGCGCCGTGCCTGGATCGACGAGCGCGATGACACCGAGTTTCTCGACGGCCCGACCTCCGTGTACGGCCGGCGCCGGGCCAACGATCCCATGCTCGCCCCGCTGCGCTTCGAGCTGACGCGTACGCCGCGACGTGCCAGGCCCGGAAAGAACGTCACGCAACTCCATTACGCCCGCCAGGGCATCATCACGCCGGAAATGGAATTCATCGCCATACGCGAGAATCAGCGCCGGCAAGCACTGGGTAGCGACGAAGTCGAACGCATCCTCGGCCACCAGCACCCCGGCCAAGGCTTCGGTGCCCGGCTGCCCGAGGAAATCACGCCGGAATTCGTGCGCCGCGAAGTCGCCGAAGGCCGGGCGATCATCCCTTGCAACATCAATCACCCCGAATCCGAGCCGATGATCATCGGTCGCAACTTCCTGGTGAAGATCAACGGCAACCTGGGCAACTCGGCGGTCACCTCCTCCATCGAGGATGAGGTCGACAAGATGACCTGGGGCATCCGCTGGGGCGCCGATACCATCATGGACCTGTCCACTGGCGCCAACATCCACGAGACGCGCGAGTGGATCATCCGCAATGCACCGGTGCCCATCGGCACCGTTCCGATCTATCAGGCGCTGGAGAAGGTGGGCGGCGTGGCCGAGGACCTGACCTGGGAAATCTTTCGCGACACGCTGATCGAGCAGGCCGAACAGGGCGTGGACTACTTCACCATTCATGCCGGCGTACTGCTGCGCTACGTGCCGCTCACCGCCAGACGCGTCACCGGCATCGTCTCGCGTGGCGGCTCGATCATGGCCAAGTGGTGTCTCTACCATCACCAGGAGAGCTTCCTCTATACCCATTTCGAGGAAATCTGCGAGATCTGCAAGCAGTACGACGTCGCTTTCTCGCTGGGCGATGGCCTGCGCCCGGGCTCGGTGGCCGACGCCAACGACGAGGCCCAGATGGCCGAACTCAAGACGCTGGGCGAACTGACCCACATCGCCTGGAAGCACGACGTGCAGGTGATGATCGAGGGGCCCGGCCACGTGCCCATGCACCTGATCAAGGAGAACATGGACAAGCAGCTCGAGTACTGTGACGAGGCCCCCTTCTACACACTCGGGCCGCTGGTCACCGACATCGCCCCCGGCTACGATCACATTACCTCGGGCATCGGCGCGGCGATGATCGGCTGGTACGGCTGCGCCATGCTCTGCTACGTCACCCCCAAGGAACACCTCGGCCTGCCCAACAAGGACGACGTCAAGACCGGCATCATCACCTACAAGATTGCTGCGCATGCCGCCGACCTGGCCAAGGGCCATCCGGCCGCGCAGCGCCGCGACAATGCCCTGTCCAAGGCGCGTTTCGAATTCCGCTGGGAGGATCAGTTCAATCTGGGGCTGGATCCTGATACTGCACGCGAGTACCACGACGAGACGCTGCCCAAGGACTCAGCCAAGGTGGCTCACTTCTGCTCGATGTGCGGGCCCAAGTTCTGCTCGATGAAGATCAGTCAGGAAGTCCGCGATTACGCCAGGGACAAGGGCCTCGACGGTGACCGGGAAGCGGTCATGAAAGGCATGGAGGAACAGGCGGAGAAGTTCCGTCGCGAGGGTGCCGAACTCTATAAAGAGGTCTAGGCGGAAAAGGACTGAACGCCAGACGGCACGCGCCGGTCATCGACCGGCGCGTTTTACGTTGGCGCTACTTGCTTGCCACGGCCTCGTTGCCGTCCGGCTGCCACTGCCCCACTTCAGACGATACCCGCCTCGCCGACACAGCAGGCTGACTGGCCGTTTGCGGGGCAATGCCCAGCCGACGCCAGGGGTCGAAGCGCAGCAGGCGCAACGCATTCAGCGTGACCAGCACCGTCGCCCCCGTATCGGCCAGGATGGCCAGCCACAACCCGGTGATGCCGAACACGGTAGTCACCAGAAAGATGCCCTTCAGGCCCAAGGCAATGGCAATGTTCTGGCGAATATTGGCCATCGTCGCCCGCGCCAGGCCGATCTTGGCGGCCACGTCGACGACGCGATTACGCAGCAGTGCGCCATCCGCGGTTTCCAGGGCGACATCGGTACCCGAGCCCATCGCCACGCCGACATGCGCCGAGGCCAGCGCCGGGGCGTCGTTGATGCCGTCGCCGACCATCATCACCCGCTCGCTGACGATCAACTCGCGAATCGCCGTCACCTTGTCGTCAGGCAGCAATGAAGCGCGATATTCCATGCCGAGACCATCGGCGATAGCCGCTGCCGTGCGTGGATTGTCGCCGGTAAGCATCACACTTCGCACACCCTGCTTGCTGAGACTCTCCACGCCTTGAGCGGCGTCGGCACGCGGCTCATCGCGCAGCGCGATCAGCCCGACCAGCGACGCTTCACGGCACACCACGGCCACGGTCTTGCCTTGATCTTCCAGCGTCGCGATCCGCGCCCTGATCGTGCCGCTCAGCATACCGGCTTCGTCGGCATAGCGCGGCGAGGCAACGACGCAGCGCACATCATCGACCTGCGCCTCGACGCCATGGCCGGCAATCGCACGCGCCTGGCTGGCACGTGAAAGCCGGATGCCCTGCGCCTCGGCATGCGCCAGGATGGCGACCGCCAGCGGATGGCTGGAGCCACTCTCGACGGCAGCCGCCAAGGCCAAGACCTCGTGTCGCTCTCCCGCAAATGCCTGCACGTCAGTGACCTCCGGCCTGCCATGGGTCAGCGTGCCGGTCTTGTCGAAGGCCACCAGACTGGTGCGCGCCGCCTCTTCGATCACTACACCGCCCTTCATCAGCAGGCCGTGACGCGCCCCGGCGGACAAAGACGAGGCGATCGATGCCGGTACCGAGATCACCAGTGCACAGGGGCAGCCGATCAGCAGCAGCGCCAAGGCACGGTAGACCCATTCGCCCCAGGCGCCGCCAAAGGCCAGCGGCGGTATTATCGCCACCAGGATCGCGGTGCCGACCACAGCCGGCATGTACACGCGGCTGAAGCGGTCGATGAAGCGTTCGGTCGGAGCGCGGGCCTCCTGGGCTTCTTCGACCAGCCGGATGATGCGGGCAATGGTATTGTCTTCGGGTGCCTTGGTGACCCGCACACGCAGCACCGCGTCGGTATTGATCGACCCGGCATAGACCGCCTCGCCCACACTCTTGCCCTTGGGCAGCGACTCGCCCGTGACCGGCGACTCGTCCAGCGAGGCCGTTCCCTCGATGATCTCGCCATCGGCTGGCATGCGGTCCCCCGGCCGGACCTGCACGACCTGGCCGATGCGCAACTGCGCGGCGTCGGCCTGACGAACCTCGCCGTTCTCCTCGACCCGCGCCGTCCTGGGTATCAGATTGCCCAGCGCCCGGATCCCGGCCCGAGCCCGGTCGGACGCCACGCCTTCGAGCACTTCGCCGACAGCGAACAGGAAGATGACCAGCGCCGCCTCCTCGGCAGCCCCGATCACCAGAGCGCCGCCGGCCGCCAGGGTCATCAACATCTCGATGGTAAAGGGCATGCCGGCACGCAGGGCGGCAAAGGCCCGTTTCGCCACGGGTATCACCCCGACCAGGCACGCCAGCGCAAAGGCCCAGTCCCCCAGGGGGGCCGGCGCCACCAGACGGACGATCAGCGCCGTCAGCAACAGCAACCCGGTCAGCAGCACTAGGCGGGCCTTGCCACTTTTCAGGGCCCGCTTCATCCTGACGGCCAGGGAGGACGGTTCGGCGTTACCGTCATTGCCTTGAGTGCCGCCCCGCGGGGCGTTGGTCGTATCGGAAGTACGATAACCGAGCCTGACGATTTCACGCTCGACATCGGCACGCGAGGTGTGGGCTTCATCGAGCTGCAGGGTAAGCGTTTCGCGCATCAAAGAGACCTGAACATCCGCGACACCTGGTAAGCGCTCCACCGCGCCGCGTACCTTCGACACGCAACTGGGACAATCCATGCCCTCGACATGCCAGCTCAACCTGCCATCGGCCGAGGCGGGGGCTGCGTCCTCTTTCGACGCCTGGCTGCCACAGCAGGATGACTGGCAACAGGTACCGACCGCTTCCCGGGGCTCCAGGGTTTTCGGTGCAATGCCATAGCCCAGGCTCTCGACCGTACGCTCGACCTGCGCCGGCGACGTCTTGTCCGAATCGAGCCACAACGATACTGTCGCGTCCTCGTCAGAGACCCAAATGCCGCCGACGCCGGGCATGCGCTCCAGGGCGGCACGAATCTTGGCGGCACAGCCTGGGCAGTCCATGCCCTGAACGATCCATTGATGCGTGATGTCGAATGTAGCGGATTGCGTTGCCATGAGCGGCCTCCGACGCGTTTTGCCGGCAGTCTATTCCCTATAGCGGCTACAGACTCAAGGCATCGCATCACGCCGTAGGGCGACGCATCCATTGGACCCGACGATGCCGTTCGTTTAGTTTACGGCCTCCACACGGCATTCCGCCCCACCAAAGGAAACGATCGACAGGTCACGAATGATGCGAGCATGGAAACGAGGGATGGGTCATTGGATGGCGCTGGGCATGCTGGTCATGCCGCGCCTGCTGCTGGCACAGGAGGACGCGGCAAGCCCGGACGGGCGTTATACGCTCCCCGAACAGGGTGATGTCGTCGGGCAGGTCCAGACGGTCGAGGCGTCACAGCAAGACACCCTCATCGATATCGGTCTCGATCATGGCATCGGCTACAACGCCATGCGCGCCGCCAACCCGGATACCCGGGTGTGGCTGCCCGGCGAAGGGACCGACATCGTGCTGCCGACTCGCTACATCCTGCCGCCCGGCCCGCGCGAAGGTCTCGTCGTCAATCTGGCCGAGTTGCGTCTCTATTACTATCCCTCGGTGGGTCATGGCGAGCAGCCGCGTGTCGAGACCTATCCGATCGGCATTGGCCGACTGGACTGGCAGACCCCGTTAGGCACGACCACGGTCACCCACAAGCTGGAAAACCCCGCCTGGTATCCACCACAGAGCATCATCAAGGAAAAGGCCGAGATGGGAGAAACGCTGCCCAGCGTGGTACCTCCCGGGCCGGACAACCCCCTCGGCGAGCATGCCATGCTGCTGGGCATTCCGGGCTATCTGATTCACGGCACCAACCGCCCTCAGGGCGTCGGCATGCGTGTCTCCCACGGCTGCATCCGCATGTTGCCGGGCGATATCGAGGATCTTATCTATCGTGTACCCAAGGGTACGCAGGTCCGCCTGATCAACGAGCCGGTCAAGATCGGCTGGTCGCCGGCCGGCGTGCTCGAGGTGCAGAGTTACCCTATCCCCGAGACCTCCCAGGAAGAACTGGCAACGCGCGTCGAGAAAACCTTCGCCTCGGTGACCCAGGCCGCCAATGAGCGAGGCGTACTGGTCGACTATGCCCGCTTGCAATCGCTCATAGTGAATGCCGATGGCATTCCGCATCCCGTGACACTGACCGAAGCGCCCTTCGAGGTGCCTTACCATTTCTACGACCAGGTGACACTCGACCCGACGTTGCTCAGCCAGCTCGACGCATCGCCCGTACAACCTCAAGAAAATTGATCCACATCAGGGAACCCCGACGCCTTCATCAACGCGTGACCTCTCCTGCCGATAGTGACATCGGCAGGAGAGCGTCATGAACAGGTAACGACGACAATTCACTTACCTTTCCTGCCGCGCCCATCGTATTCGCCCAGGAAGGTTCCCAATGACGTCCGTACTGCATCGTATTCCTGTCAGTCGCAAGTTCCTGCTTGCCCTGGTCCTGCCCGTATTGGCCATGCTGTTCTTCGCCGGGAACGGCATCGTCGAACGACAGCGAGTGGTGAGCAGCATGGACCGGCTCCAGTCCCTGACTGCCCTGGCCCAGCAGGCCGGGAGCCTGATTCACGAACTCCAGAGAGAGCGCGGCATGACGGCGGGGGTTCTGGGCAGCGGCGGCGACAATTTCGCCATTGAACTGCGCGAACAGCGCCCCATTACCGATGCCCAGGCAGCAGCTCTGCTGTCCCGGCTCGACACGCTCGATACCGATTACCTGAGCGAGGACCTCGCCAGTCAGGTCGACGTGGCCCGCCAACGCCTGTCTGCCACGGTCGACCTACGCCGCCGCGTGGATAAGCTTGCCGTGCCCGTCGCCGAGGCGCTGAGCCATTACACGGGGATCAATGCCGCCCTGATGGATCTAGCTGGCAAGCTGAGCCACATGGTCGACGAAGCCGACATCGCCCGTCGTCTGGCGGCCTATTATCAGCTGCTGGAAGCCAAGGATCTTGCCGGCATAGAGCGCGCCCTGCTCTCCAACGCCTTTGCCGCCGACCAGATGACACCGCCCCTGTATCGTCGTTTCATGAACCTGATTGGCGAGGAAGCGGCATTCCTGCAGGGGTTCGATACGCTGGCCACCCCCACGATGCGCGACAGGTATCAGCAGGCGCTTTCGGGGCCCGACATCGAACGTCTGGACGGGCTGCGTGAATTGGTCATCGAGCGGGTCGACCAAGGTGGCTTTGGTGTCGACCCGCAGCAGTGGTTCGACTGGCAAACGGTCAAGATTGGCCAACTCAAACGTGTGGAAAATGCCGTGACCGAGGAAATCCTGGCCACGGCCCAGGCCCTGCGCAGCGACGCACGTATCGCGCTGTGGGGATATGTCGCCATTGCCGGCCTGGCCTCGCTGCTGACCCTCGCACTCACCGTGGCGATCGTGCGCGCCATCGTTGGCCCGCTCAAGCGCACCTTGCAGGCTATCACCCATCGCGGCGGCGATCTGACCCAGCGTTTGGACGTACCGGGCAGCGACGAACTCTCGCAGCTCTACCAGGCCTTCAACGCAGCCACCGACGACACCGAACGTCTGGTCACCAACATTCGGCGCAGTGCGTTGTCCATCGAAGTCGCCAGCGGCGAGATCGCCCAGGGCAATCAGGACCTTGCCCAGCGCACCGAGGAGCAGTCCGCCTCGCTGGTGGAAACCGCCTCGAGCATGGAGCAGATCACCTCGACGGTGCGCCATACCGCCGACAATGCTGGCCAGGCACAGAGCCTGGCCACCGAGGTCGCTGGCCAGGCCCAACAGGCCAGTGGCGTTGCCGATCAGGCTCGCCAGGCGATGTCCCACATCCACACGGCCAACCAGGAAGTCACGGCCATTGTCGCGGCCATCGACAGTATCGCCTTTCAGACCAACCTGCTGGCGCTCAACGCCTCGGTGGAAGCGGCACGCGCCGGCGAGCACGGCCGCGGCTTTGCAGTGGTCGCTTCCGAAGTCCGCCAACTGGCCAGCCGCAGCGCCAGCGAGGCCGAACGCATCCGCACGCTGATCGCGCGCAACGTCACGACCATCGACACGGGGAATCGCCTGGTCTCGACGACCCACGAGACCCTGGCGGAGATCGCCTCGCGTATCGGCCAGGTCGCCTCGTTGGTGCACGATATCTCGGCTGCCGCTACCGAGCAGTCGGCGGGTATCGAGCAGATCAACCAGGCCGTGTCCCAACTGGAGGAAGTGACCCAGCAGAACGCGGCCCTGGTCGAGCAGGTCGCGGCCGCCAGCAAATCACTCGACGAACAGGCTGGTGACATGGCACGGGAGGTCGGCCAGTTCACGGTCAGCGACACGCTTCACTTGGCCGCTCCCCGCGCGGCCTTGCCCCAACCGACCCGACACAGCCTCGTCACGGCCTGATGCCTGACTTGCCGGGCGGGCTTCGCCCGGCACTCCCCTCCCTTTGCCTGACCGTGCCTCTGTCATGCAGGACTGGCCGGCGCTCTCTGTAACGAATATCCTCAAGCTTTGTATACAGAGAATAAGGAGATAGCGGCTATGCCTGGCCTGCTGCCCGACGTGGACCCAGACGGTCTGCTCGAATATTCCGTGGTCTACACGGATCGTTCACTCAACCACATGTCACAGGCGTTCCAGAGCGTGATGCGGGACCTATCCCGTACACTCAAGCAGGTCTATCACGCCGATGCGGCAGTCATCGTTCCGGGTAGCGGCACCTTCGGCATGGAGGCGGTCGCCCGCCAGTTCGCCACCGGCCAGCCCTGCCTGGTGATTCGCAACGGCTGGTTCAGCTACCGCTGGACGCAGATCTTCGAGATGGGCGGCATACTTTCCCGGGAAACGGTACTCAAGGCCCGGCCCGTGGGCAGCGGCCCGCAGGCACCCTACGCCCCGCCCCCTATCGACGAGGTGGTCGCCACGATCGAGGAACAGCGGCCGGCCCTGGTCTTCGCCCCTCACGTGGAAACCGCATCGGGTATGCTGCTGCCTGACGACTATCTGCGTCGCGTGGCCCAGGCCACGCACGATGTCGGCGGTCTGTTCGTGCTCGACTGTATCGCCTCAGGCACGCTGTGGGTGGACATGCAGGATATCGGCGTCGACGTGCTGATCAGTGCACCGCAGAAGGGGTGGAGCGCCTCTCCTTGTTGCGCCATGGTCATGCTGAGTGCACGCGCGCTCGAACGTATCGAAACGACCACCAGCACCAGCTTCGCAGCCGACCTGCGCAAGTGGCTATCGATCATGCAGGCCTACGAGCGTGGTGGCCATGCCTACCATGCCACCATGCCCACTGACGGGTTGACCCGGCTGCGCGACATCATGCGCGAGACCGAAGCCTATGGCTTCGCCGAGGTGCGTGCCGAACAGCAATTGCTCGGCGACCGGGTGCGCACCCTGCTAAGCGAACGGGGGTTCCGCAGCGTGGCCGCGGAAGGCTTTCAGGCACCTGGCGTGGTGGTCAGCTATACCGACGACGCTGGGCTTGCTGCCCGGTTCGCCCAGGCCGGCCTGCAGGTCGCAGCCGGCGTACCGCTGATGTGTGACGAGGGCCAGGATTTTCAGACCTTCCGTATCGGCCTGTTCGGTCTCGACAAGCTTCATCATGTCGATCGCAGCGTCGAGACATTGGCGCATACTCTCGACAACCTGCCTTCCTGAGCCTGCAACGAGAAACGCCCTGACCGACAGGCCAGGGCGTTGATTCGGCAAGGACGCCAGTAACACCTTCCGCGCTGTTCCTGCCTTTCTACAGCGACAGGCTGGCGCGCAGGAAGCTATCGATCTGCGGCTGGGCATCGGCCAGCATGGTTGCCGGCTCTCCCTGGAAGTCCACCGCCATCATCACGCTGAGCGCGGTGATCATGACGATCGAGAAGGCAAACTGCTTCTTCGCCCAGGCATTGTCGTCGCTCTTGCGATAGCCCAGCGAGGCGAGGTAGAGCCAATACAGGCTCATCGTCGCCGCGACGGCAAAATAACCGTAGCCGGCATATCCCAGCAGTGACAGTGCCAACGCCGCCGCCATGAACGCCACGATGTACAGCACGATGGAGCGCTTCGCCGCGGCGATCCCCTTCTTCACCGGCAGCACCGGAATCGATGCTGCACGGTAATCGTTGAAGCGGAAGATCGCGATCGCGTAGGAATGCGGCATCTGCCAGAGACTGAAGATCAGCAGCAGAATCGCGCCTCCCATGTCGAACTGGCCACTGGCTGCGCAGTAGCCGATCACCGGCGGTGTCGCCCCGGACAGGCTGCCAACCAGCGTGCCATAGACCGAATTGCGCTTCAGGTAGAGGCTGTAGAGCACGACATAGACGAAGAAACCCAGCACGGCGAACAAAGCCGCCAGCGGGTTTGCGCCCCAATAGAGCAGCGCGAACCCGGCCAGCCCCAATGCCGTGGCATAGGCCAGCGCGATGCGTGGTGACACCAGCCCCCGGGCCAAGGCCCGGTTGCGGGTACGCTCCATCTTGACGTCGATATCGCGGTCGATGACGTTGTTGAACACGCAGCCGGAAGCGATTACCAACGCGACCCCGGCCAGCGTAGCGAGAAACAGGGGGAGATCGAACTCCCCCCGGGCGGCCAGAAAGTAGCCGCCCGTCACGGAAATCAGGTTACCGAAGATGATTCCCGGCTTGGTCAGGTTCAGATAGAGCTTGATCATCGCCTCGCCCGCTTAGTCGAGCATCATGTTCATGTGCAGGTTATGCATGATCCACAGCGAACCGCCAATGACCAGCACCAGAATCTTGACCGTGAAAACGAACGACATCAGATTCCAGCCTTCATCGGCCTTGGTGTTCATGTGCAGGAACATGACCAACTGCACGAGAAGCTGAAGTACCGCCGCAGCAACGATCACGATTACCGTGGTCAGCGTACTGAATGCCCCGGTCATGACCATGCCGAACGCGACGATGGTCAGGACGATGGACAGGATCAGGCCGATCACATAGGACTTGACGCTGCCGTGGCTGGCCTCACCGTGGCTAGAGTGTGAACCGCTCATGTCACATGGCTCCCATGAGGTAGACGAAGGTGAACACGCAGATCCAGACGATATCCAGGAAGTGCCAGAACAGGCTCAGGCACATGATGCGTGGCCGAGTCATGTCGTTAAGGCCCTTGGTCTGAAGCTGGACCAGCATCACCAGCATCCAGACCATGCCGAAGAACACGTGCAGGCCGTGTGTGCCGACCAGCGTGAAGAAGGCCGACAGGAAGGCACTGCGATCCGGGCCGTAGCCTTCGTGGATCAGATGCTGGAACTCGTAGAGTTCCAGCCCGATGAAGCCGGCACCCAGCAGAAAAGTGACCCACAACCAGGCCTTGAGCTGACCGACACGATTGTCGTTCATGGCCAGCACGGCCATGCCGTAGGTGAAACTGCTGAACAGCAGGAAGAATGTGCCGGCCATGATAAGCGGCAGATCGAAGATCTCACCCGGCGTCGGACCATCCGCCGTGCCCCCGACGAGCACGGCATAGGTGGCGAACAGCGTCCCGAAGATGATCAGGTCGCTCATCAGGTAGACCCAGAAGCCGAACACCTTCATGCCGCCGGCATCGTGATGGTCGTGCTCATGGGCGTGCATGTCGTGGCCCTGATCGCGTCCGTGATCGCTCGGCTCAACGATGCGGTTGCCAATAGTATCGGTAGCCATTACGACTGCACCCCCAGATTTCCGACCTGTACGTTGCCACGCACATTATGCTGCTTATTGGCTTCGGCGAGACGCTTGTGGTGCGCATTCTCGATGCGCTCGACTTCCGCAGCAGGCACGTAGTAGTCGATGTCATCGTTGAAGACGCGTGCCAGGAAACTGACGAAGACACCCAAGGCACTGGCAATGGCCAGCCACCAGATATGCCACACCAGTGCAAAACCGAGGATGGTCGCGAACAGGCTGATGATCGGACCGGCGGCCGTGTACTTGGGCATGTGAATGTCCTTGTACGGCGGCTTTGAGGTCTCGAACTCGCCGGCCTGCTTCATTTCCCAGAAGGCGTCGATGGACTTCACTTCCGGCAGATGCGCGAAGTTGTAGAACGGCGCAGGTGACGAGGTCGCCCACTCCAGGGTACGTCCGTCCCACGGATCGCCGGTCACGTCGGCCAGTTGTTCGCGGTTGCGATAGCTGACGACGAACTGGATCACGGTACAGGCGATGCCCAGCAGGATAATGACGGCACCTACCCAGGCGATCAGCATCCAGACGTGGTACTCGGGATTGTCATAGGACTGCATGCGGCGCACCGCGCCGTAGAAGCTCAGCACATATAGCGGCGAGAAGGCCACGAAGAAACCGACGATCCAGCACCAGAAGGAGCGCTTGCCCCACTTCTCGTCCAGCTTGAAGCCGAACGCCTTGGGGAACCAGAAGGTCAGGCCCGCCAGCATACCGAACACCACACCACCAATGATGACGTTGTGGAAGTGCGCGATGACGAACAGGCTGTTGTGCAGCACGAAGTTGGCTGCCGGTACCGCCAGCATCACCCCGGTCATGCCACCCAAGGTAAAGGTGATGATAAAGCCCAGCGTCCACAGCACCGGCGAGGTGAACTCCAGACGGCCACGATACATGGTGAACAGCCAGTTGAAGATCTTAACCCCGGTGGGAATGGCGATGATCATCGTCGCGATGCCGAAGAAGGCATTGACGTTGGCACCCGCGCCCATGGTGAAGAAGTGGTGCAGCCAGACGATGAAGGCCAGGAAAGAGATCGCCATCGTCGCCCACACCATGGTGTGGTAGCCGAACAGGCGCTTCTTGGCGAAGGTCGCGATGACCTCGGAGAACACGCCGAATGCCGGCAGGATCAGGATGTACACCTCGGGATGGCCCCAGGCCCAGATGAGGTTGACGTACATCATCTGGTTGCCGCCCAGATCATTGGTGAAGAAGTGCGTGCCCAGGTAACGATCCAGCGTCAGCAGCGCGATGGTTGCCGTGAGAATCGGAAACGAGGCGATGATCAGGATGTTGGCGCAGAACGAGGTCCAGGTGAAGATCGGCATGCGGAACAGGGTCATGCCCTTGGTGCGCATCTTGAGGATCGTCACGAAGAAGTTGATACCGGTCAGGGTCGTACCTATCCCCGATATCTGTAGTGCCCATATCCAGTAATCGACACCCACGCCCGGACTGTAATCGATACCCGACAGCGGCGCATAGGCCAGCCAGCCGGTTTTGGCGAACTCACCGACGAACAGGGAAACGTTGATCAGGATGACACCCGCAGCGAACAGCCAGAAGCTCAGGTTGTTCAAGAACGGGTAGGCCACGTCGCGTGCACCGATCTGCAGCGGCACGACCAGGTTCATCAGGCCTATGACCATGGGCATGGCCACGAAGAAGATCATGATCACGCCATGGGCGGTGAAGATCTGGTCATAGTGCTCGGGCGGCAGATAGCCTTCCGGGCTGCCGACAGCCATGGCCGCCTGCTGAGATCGCATCATGAGCGCATCGGCAAAGCCACGGATCAGCATCACCAGAGCGACGAGGAAATACATGATACCGAGCTTCTTGTGATCGACGGAGGTGATCCACTCCTTCCACAAGTAGCCCCAGTTCTTGCTGTAGGTGATCCAACCGACGAGCCCGGCAATGATCACGGCCATACCCGCGACCACTACCATGATGATGGGATCATGGTAAGGGATCACATCCCAATTTAATTTTCCGAACATAACTGTTACTCCGCTACCTCTGCGCTCATGGCTACGTCATGCCCTTCATCATGTCCGGCACTTTCCGCCGCATGCTGTCCGCCATGACCGCCGGTATGTCCCGGCTGGACGGCCGTGCCGTTCTTGAAGCTCTGAACGATGTTGTCGTAGAGCTCGGCCGGTACGCTCGAGAAATACTCGACCGGATGGTCGATGGTCGGTGCGGCGAGTTCCTCATAGCCTTGCTCGAAGGAGAGCGTCTCAGGCGCCTGACGCACCTTCTCGACCCAGGCTTCGAACTCATCCTGCGAGGTGACATGCGCCTTGAAGATCATCTCCGAGAAGCCGGCACCGCTGTAGTTGGTGGAACGACCGGGATAAACGCCCTCTTCTCCGGCGATCAGGTTAAGATCGTTGTCCATGCCGGCCATGGCGTAGAGCTGACTGCCCAGGCGCGGAATCATGAACGAGTTCATCACCGTACCCGAGGTGATATTGAAGTTCACCGGCGTGTCGACCGGGAACGCGACTTCATTGACGCTGGCAATACCCAGGTCGGGATAGATGAACAGCCATTTCCAATCGAGCGCGACCACGTCGATTTCCATCGGCTCGACACCCTCTTCGGCCTCGATCGGCACATTGGGATTGAGCGAGTGGGAGGTCTGCCAGGTGATGAGCGCCAGGAAGGCAATGATCACCAGCGGCACGAACCAGACGATCGCCTCGATGACGTTGGAGTGGGCCCAGTTCGGTGTGTACTTGGCCTTGTAGTTGGTGTTGCGGTAACGCCAGGCGAACAGGAAAGTCATCACGATGACCGGGACGACCACGATCATCATCAGCCAGAAGGCAGTGATGATCAGCGACTTGATCTCACTGCCAACTTCCCCTTTGGGATCCATCAACGCCATGCTGCAGCCACTCAACAGCAGCGGCAGGATCAACAATGGCAACGCTTTGAAAAAAATGAGGTTTCTTATCCTCACCCTACGGCTTCGTTCAGGCATGGAAGTGGCCATCTAATACACCCAGGCTAATGAATAGCAGGATAATAAGTTGACTTATCAGGGATCGGATGCTGTTCCGCCTTCCTGGCGACACCCGTACGAGAGTTCACTCGAGTGACGCGTCCCGACACGTGAACACGCCTTTTGAGCGGCCCGCTTCGTCATGAGAAGAAGGGATGAGGCCGCCAAATCGAGAGAGCGGCGAATTGTCGCGTAATCGGTGCGACACAAAAAGGGGCGTTTTGTCGCAGGTCAAACAAAGACCTGAAAGGGAGGGAAGCTATTGACTTTCAGTGGGCTGCAGTTCAACCCATGCAGCTTGACCATCGCCTGCCCGATGGCCAAGCCTATCTCAATCCGTTGATTCGAAACGACGCCGCAGATACCGATTGATATCCTCGGACTCGTACATCCACGTTGCCTTGCCCTGCTCGTCGGTAATTTTCAGGCAAGGTACCGTGCCGCGTCCGGTGCTATCGATCTGCTCCCTGCGATACTCGGGATTGCGAGCCACGTCGCGTAACTCGATAGGCAACTTCAGCCGGTCGATTTCCCGGCGTACCTTGACGCAGAACGGGCAGGATTGTGTCTGATAAAGCGCCAAGCCCTGACACTGCCTGTCCAACTCGGCCTGCTGCTCGGGTGAGCGCTCCTTCGCCTTATGTCCAAACATGAGCTTTTCCATCCTTGCCAAGGGCAGGGGCAACTTGCCCTGCCCTGCTCGATGCCGTTACCGTCGCCGTTCGAACGTTTTACCTGCGATTCGGATCGTCTGTCCGACCGGCCTGGCTGCCTGACTTCAGGGTATCCTTCAAGTCCCCCTTGGCCTGCTTGGCATGGCCTTTCGAGGCCTGAGCCTGGCCCTTGGCTTCGGTATCACGATCCTTGCCCGCCTTGCCGAGCGCTTCCTTGGCCTTGCCGGCGGCGCGGTCGATCATGCCTTCGGTCTTGTCCGATTTGGAGTCCTTCATGAGACACCTCCTTGGTCTGTTAGGCTGAGCGAGGAAAAGAAATCCGCTCGCTCTTGTCAGCGTAGCAGGTGTGAGCGTGTGTCAAGCACGCCATGGCCTACGGGCGCCGGGCGGGCCTAGGTTACCGCTTCGATCTCGATGATCCGTGAGCGGTTCATGATGATCTTCCAGCGCTGGATCGTGGCCTGGCGCTCCCCTTGCGCCTGTCGGGTCACCAGGTTGACCAGATAGCGCTTCTCGACCGTTTCACATGCCACTTCGCCTTCGACCAGCCGATAGACATCGTGCGCGCCCTTGTCCATGAGCCTGGACAGCACGTCGAGGTCGAGCAGCAGGGTTTCACGGACTTCTTCGTAACCGCTCAAATAGCGGGTCGGGGACATGCGTGAACTGCTGCCGTAGTGCAGCACGATCTCCTCGCGCTGGGTCACGTTGGCCCGTCGCACCGCGAGGATGTCTTCATCGAGCTTATGCACCCGCTGATAGTCGAACCACTCGAGCTGACGGCCGACAAGCTTGCCACTATTGGCATCGAAGTAGTGACGCCGCCACTTGGGCCGCCCCTTGCGCAACCACCGCCACAAGGTGTTGCGCAGGTCGTCCTTGAACACCTCACGCAGCGCGTAGATGACCGCCAGCACGAGCACGAACAGGGTAGTCAGGTGACTGAGCACATGATTCGCCTGCAACACCAGCAACGTGACGAAGATCATGACGATCGCCGTGGCCGTACCCTTGACCAGCTTCTCTTCGCCCTTGCCGAGTTCCTGCACCTGGGCGCCGAGAGTGACCGGATGCTCGATGAGCCGACGCAACAGGCGCATCTTGTTGGACATGCGCTCGGGATCCTGGATGGCATGACTGGAGTTGTAGTTCTGGTCATCGCGGTAGGCACTTTCCGCCTCGCAGATCTCGCGCAACCGCTCGCGAACCGACTGGTACTCCTCGCCGGGCGGCAGGCTGACGATCAATGACAACAGACGCTGCTCGGTAGCCCACGAGAGGTAATTGTCGATGTTAACATAGTACTGCAGCATGCCATCGTCGCTGGGCGTGTTACGCCGCAGCCGCTTGAGGATACCCAGGGCCAGGTCGACCAGTTCCTGGAGCTGCTCGAGTCGGGTTTCCTCATCGCCGTTCAGCACCTCACGCGTCGAGGTTTCCAGGGCGACCACGTACTGGTAGGCATACAGGCTGAGGCTCAAACGGTACTGCTCGCTGGACAGCTTGCCGCGGCTGGCCAGACGGCTATGCACCAGCGGCAGGTGATGCGTATCGCTGTAATAGGTACGCTTGACGTGAATGGCATTGTGATAGAACTCGCTTTCCGGCACGACATGGGTATTCAGGCCCAGTTCGCCGGGCACGAAAAGGTAGATATCCAGCTTGTGCGACGTTGCCTCACGCAGTCGCCGCGATATCTTGACGTTGAAGCCATCTTTTTTCTCGACGCTTATCACCCTGTTGGCGGTCCCCGAATCGATAGAAGTGGTAGATGATCCTGCCATCGGCCATAGAAGGCCATTGGCCGAAAATGAGCCCCTGGCGAGCACTTTTCGTTGCGCTTTTCTCACAAGAGCGGCTGCCGACAAATGCCATGGGCATTGGGTATACTTCAGCGTCCTTGAGCATAACAACACGTTGGAATCTGCCGGAGTCAGGCATGGCGACAACCCGCTTTTCACCGTTCGAGCTGCTGCTGCTGAAAAGCAGGAACCAGACGGATACGGCTGCCCTGCTCCTGCTGACCTGGGTGGCTGCCAGCAAGGGCAGCCTGTCAGAGACAGACCGGCACCGAATCGCCGCCATGTCGGCCAGCATGCGTCACGGACACGACTGCCAGGCAATTATCGACATCGGCGCCCGACAGGACCTGGACGCCATCCAGCTAGCTGCCGAAGTGTTGCAGAAGGATCGTTGGGGTGCTCAGGCTTCGCCGTTTCTAAGACAGGCGATCGAGGTCGCCGTGACCGAAGGCACCCTGGCCGCGGCCACCAACCACATCCTGCGTTTTCTGGCCGACCTGCTGGGCACTGCCCCGCAGCCGTTCGCCCAGTTGTACCGCGAGGTGACCGGCAAGCCCTTCGAAAGTCCAGACGACCCCAGCCGCGAGACCTACTGGCAGGCGCGTGAGCATGCCCGACAACAGCAGCGCTCGCAATCCGAACAGCGTCAGCGACACTCGCAGCAGGAGCGCAGCCACGGTAGCTCCCGGCAAGGCCACGAGCGGCCGCATGGTGACAAGGCCTTGCGCGCCCTGGACATCCTGGGGCTCGACGCCACGGCTACGCGCAGCGAGATCAAGAAAGCCTACCGGCGCCTGGCGCAGAGCCACCATCCGGACCGCTTCTTCGCACTCGGCGAGCGGGATGTCGCCTCGGCATCGATGCGATTCCAGAAGATTCAGAAAGCCTACGAATACTTGATGCAAGATGCGCGATTTATATAAACGCCTGGGCATCAGCCCGGCCGCCTCCGACACGGAAATCTCCGCAGCCATCGAGGCTTGCCAGCATACCGCCTTGAAGGCCGAAGCCAGTGTCGTGCTGGGCGTGAAATCACGCCGCGAGGAGTACGACCGCCTGCACGCGCTGCTGTGCGATATCGGTCGCTTGCGGGCTCGCCTCGGCCTTTCCCACGGCCAGTATTGGCTGGACAACGCCGCCAACGACTTTTCGATGTCCCCGGATAACGATCACTCGCGTCACGAAGCCCTGGTTCACAAGGTCACACAGGCCGTGGCGCTGCATGACACTTTCCTGCGTTGGCGCCGCTATGCTCCGTGGATCGTCGCGGGCGGGTTTGCACTCATCACCACGGCGACCCTCGCCGTGGGCTTTGTTGCCGGCTGAGCACACAAGCACTAGCCCGGTACAGGGCACGAACATGATGCCAAGCTATCCCTGAGCCCCCTGCATCGATGCATGCCGTCGCGGTGTGACCGGACCCTGGCTGGCATCGTCCCGGGTCTCGTGGAACTCGCCGCCCGGCTCGGCGTTTTCCATGGTGACACTCATGCGAGGCACGGCCAGGCTCTGCCCCAGCTCGTCGAGACGCTGCTTGAGCCGCAGGTTGAAGGCGCGCGCCACATCCCACTGCATGACCGGGGCCGTGCGCATGCGGATGCGCAGCAATGCCGTCCCTTGTTCGAAGGCCTGGACGCCCTGTACCTCCAATGGCGACCAGACGTAGTGACGCATCATCGGGTCCTTGCGCAGGTCATCTGCCACCGAGCGCATCAGCTCGATGGCTTCATCGATCTTCATGTCATGGGGGATATGAATGCGCATCAGTGCAATGCCGAATTCACGCGAGAAGTTCTGTATCCCCTTGATCTGGCTGAACGGGATGATGTGCACGATGCCATCCAGGTCGCGCAGGCGCACCGTGCGCAGGCTCAGGCGCTCTACCGTCCCCATGTGGCCGCCGACGTCGACGAAATCATCAATGGTCAGCGAGTCCTCAATGAGAATGAACAGGCCGGTGATCAGGTCCTGCACCAGCGTCTGCGCCCCGAAACCGATGGCCAGGCCGATCACCCCGGCACCGGCCAGCAGCGGCGTGACGTTGACGCCAAGGTTGGCCAGCCCCACGATCAAGGCGATCACCACGATGGTGATGAAGATCGCGTTGCGGATCATCGGCGTGATGGTCTGGGCCCGGGCACTGTGCACGCGACGCCCCCGCGAACGTGCCGAAGCGTTCAAGGCACGCTGGATCGCGGTGTCGGCAAAGATCCAGGCCAGCCAGGCCAGCAGTACCGTTGTCCCGACACCCAGCAGTGCTTGACCGATACGTGCACTGATTGCGCCTTCTTCACCAATGCCCAGGAACGACAGCCCCCAGACGCGCAGTGACAGCTCGGCAAAGATCGCCCAGAACACGAAATACAGCAGGGTATAGCCAAAGCGCTCCAGGCGACGCCGGTATTGAGACTTGCGGCGCCGATGCGTGGCCTTTTCGCTGTGGCGCTGGATGACGCCATTGATCACCAGCGTCAGTACCAGCAGCGCTGCGCACACGATGGCCCGAGTGAAGGTGCCATCGGCCTCCCCGGCGGAAAAGAAGATTGCCAGCAGCGAGGCGCCGATCAGCAGCAGTGCCGGTACATGCCAGAGCCGGCCGATGACATTGATGACTTCCTGACTGGTGGTCTTCTCACGGCGTTGCGGGTAGGGCCGGTTGCTGATCAGATGCTTGACCGGACGCCGATAGCGGATCACTAGGCCACCACTGATGATAGCTGCAAGCACGTTGCAGGTTACCGAGACCCAGCCAGCCAGCTCATCCCCCATCTGCTCGCTGAGGCGTTCACTGCTGGCCGCATCGCCCAGGGCGGCCAGTGCACCGATGAGGAACAATCTGCCCAGCGCCCCCTGGCGGAGGATAGCCACCGCCACCCGGCGGTGCCCGCGTGTGAACAGCGAAATCACCACGTCGAACACCGTCGACAGCAGCCGGCCGCACATGGTGATATAAGCTACCACCAGCACGATGGTACGCGCGGCCTGCGAGACGTCGAGCCAGTTCAACGCGGCCAGCATGACGGCGAACGCCAGCATCCAGGGCAACGCCTTGCGCAGGAAATGCATGACCAGCATCCAGCCGCGTGGCTCGGGTGGCAAGATCCTAGGCCAGTCATGACGCCGAGCCAGCAGGCGTCCCGCCCCGATCAACGCGACCAGCAAGCCAACCCAAATTCCCAGCAGAACCGCCGCCTCGGCCAGAACGCGCAGCAATTCCTCACGGCTGATGGAGGAAAACAGCGATTCCAGGTCCTCGCCGGCACGCAAGGTCCGCTGTGTCCAGATATCCAGCGGCGCCTGCCCGGCCTGGGCCTGATCGCCATATTCCGTAAAGGAGTCGGCCAAGGCACCGAGCAGCCCTCCTTGCCCCGCCTGGCTCTCTCCCGTGCCGCTCGCCACCGTATCGGTGGCCTGGCGCAGTTCCTTGAGCCTGGCAAGCAGCTCCCCCCGCTGGGCGTCGCTTTCCAGCGTGGCGATGACCTGGTCGAGCGAGGCTTGCAGCGCCTGGGGGTCGACCTGGGTCTGCTGCTCGCCGTCACCTCCCCCGCCGCCCCCAGCGAGTCCGGATAACGACACCCCCTGGGCCTGGGCCGGCAGGCTCGATGCCAATACCAGTAATACACTCGCGACCAGCATAAACGCGACCGGCCACGTCCGAACCATCCTTCGTGAGAGCGGCATGCCACCTCCTGCGGCAATCGTTGTCCTACCCGCAAGGGTGCCGTGTGAGGGGGGAAAATCCAAGGCCGCAACGGCGCACGGGCCGGGACGCGCGCCACCGGTATACCTGCCGGTGGCGCGTGGTTTCGATCAGCTTGCGGGGCGAAGCACCAGTACGCCAAGCGGGGGCAACGTCAACGACACGCTGGCCGTCTGCCCATGCAGCGGAGTGTCCTGGGCCTGTATCTGTCCCATGTTGCCGAGGTTGGTCCCGCCATAGCGCTCCGCATCGCTGTTGAAGATCTCTTCCCAAGGACCCATGGTGGGCACGCCGAGACGATAATCGTAGCGGGGAACCGGTGTCATGTTGGCCACCACCAGTACCGGCTCGCCGATCAGGTTCCAGCGCAGCCAGGCAAAGACGCTGTTGGCACTGTCATCGCCGACCACCCAGGCAAAACCTTCCGGCTCAGTGTCGCGCTCATGCAGCGGCGTCTCCTCCTGGTATAACCGGTTAAGATCGCCGACCAGGCGTTGGATGCCAGCATGGTGCGGCTCGCCGAGCAGCGACCAGTCGAGTTCACGATCATGACTCCATTCGCGCCACTGACCGAACTCGCAGCCCATGAACAGCAGTTTCTTGCCGGGTTGGGTCCACATGGTCGAGAGATAGGCTCGCAGGTTGGCGAACTGCTGCCACTCGTCGCCGGGCATCTTGCCAATCAGCGAGCCCTTGCCATGAACCACCTCATCGTGGGAGATGGGCAGCACGTACTTCTCGGAAAACGCGTAGACCATCGGGAAGGTCAGCTCGTTATGGGCATACGAGCGATAGACCGGGTCCTTCGAGATGTATTCCAGCGTGTCGTGCATCCAGCCCATGTTCCACTTGTAGGCGAATCCCAGGCCGCCATCGTGGGTCGGCTGGGTAACCCCCGGCCAGGCCGTGGACTCCTCGGCGATCACCGAGGCCCCCGGCACTTCCTCGTGGACCACCTCATTGAGATGGCGCAGAAATTCGATCGCCTCCAGGTTTTCCTGGCCACCGTACCTGTTGGGAATCCACTCTCCCTCGTTACGGGAGTAGTTGCGGTAGAGCATCGAGGCAACGGCGTCCACACGCAGCGCATCGATATGGAAGTGCCGCAACCAGTGCAGTGCCGAGGCCAGCATGAAGCCATGCACCTCACGCCGGCCCAGGTTATAGATGTAGGTGTTCCAATCCTGGTGAAACCCCTCGTAGGGATGCTCGTACTCGTAGAGTGCCGTGCCATCGAAGCGCGCCAGCCCGTGCGGGTCGGTGGGAAAGTGCGCCGGTACCCAGTCGAGGATGACCCCCAGTCCGGCCTGGTGGCAGGCATCCACGAAATAGGCGAAATCCTCGGGCTTGCCGAAGCGCCCACTGGGCGCGAACTGACCCAACGGCTGATAGCCCCAGGAACCACCGAACGGATGCTCCATGATCGGCAGTAATTCGACATGCGTGAAACCCATGTCGAGCACATAGGGAATCAGGTGCTCGGCCAGATCGCGCCAGCTGTAGGTCACGCCGTCGTGCCCGCCGTGCTTGCGCCATGAGGCGGCATGTACCTCATAGATGCTCATCGGCCGATCGGGCGCCTGGTGCTCGCCACGCTGGGCAATCCACTCGGCATCGTGCCAGGCGAACGGCGTGGTATCGGCGACCACCGAGGACGTGTGCGGTGGCGTCTCGGTGGCCAAGGCCACCGGATCGGCCTTGAGGGCGAGGGTGCCGTGGGCATCGAGAATCTCGTACTTGTAGACCTCGCCCGGCCCCAGCCGGGGCACGAATAGCTCCCAGACACCAGCGGGGTGGCGCAGGCGCATCACATGACGCCGCCCATCCCAGGCGTTGAATTTCCCGACCACCGAGACGCGCCGGGCATTCGGTGCCCAGACGGCGAAACGCACCCCGGAGACGCCATCCACCTCCATGGGCTGCGCGCCCAGACAGTGGCCGAGATTGCGGTGGTTGCCCTCGCCGATCAGGTAGAGATCCATCTCGCCGAGTAGTAGTCCGAATGAATAGGGATCCTCGGTTTCCTGCTCGCCCCCCGGCCAGCGGATACGCAGCCGGTAGGGCGCCACATGCGGTAACCGCCCGGCAAACAGCCCCGGGATCTGTATACCGGTCAGGCTGCAGCGACGCTCGCCGGTATCGCGGTCGAGCACGTCGACACCCAGGGCCCCCGGCAGATAGACCCGCAGCAGGCAGCTTTCTGCATCCTCATCGCCGCAGGCGTGCACGCCGAGCAGGGCGAACGGGTTGCCGTGCGTGCCTCGCGCCAGCGCTTCGGCGTCGTCAGGGGACAACCACAGGGCATCGTCCTTGATGATATTGACGTTCAGATCAGTCATGTGCCCCTCGCGTAGACAGTTGGTCGACGATGGCTGCCAGTCCGCGCAGCGGCACACCCAGCCAGGCGGGGCGATTGGCAGCCTCGTAGGCGATTTCATAAGCCGTCTTTTCCAGCACGAACAATTCCAGTGCCGCGTTGGCGCCTTCACTGGCCGTCCAGCGGTGAGCGATATTGCTGGCACTCTGCCAGTAGGCTGTCAGGAAGGCACGACGGCTCGTCAGTAGGTAACGCTCGGCGACGCCATGCGCCACTTCGACCGCGCTTTCGTCGCTGGCCTTGCCGGCGGCCGCCTCGTCCAGCTTGGCACCGGCATAATCGAAGGAACGCAACATGCCGGCCACGTCGCGTAGCGGGCAGTCCTTGGCGCGCCGTTCTTCCAGCGAGCGCGCTGGCTCACCCTCGAAGTCGATGATGTAGGCGTCGTCGTGTGCCACCAGCACCTGACCGAGATGCAGGTCGCCATGGATGCGGGTCAGCAGACTGCCCTTGGCCTGCTGCGCCAAGGGGTCGATGGCAGCCAGCAGGACATCGCGCTCGGCCAGCACCCGCTCGGCCAGCGCCTGGTCGGCCTCTCCGGCACTGCTCTTGTGCCGTTCGAGCAGACCCAGGGCCTTATCGACCTGTTCTCGAACCCGCTGCGACCACGCAGCCACGTGCGCGTCACCGGCCTGTTCCGGAGCAAAGTCAGGATTTTCACTCGGCGACGCCAGCACCCGATGCAGTTCGCCGAGTCGCTGCCCAAGGGTCGTCGCGAACACCTCGAGTTCGTCGAGTGCCCCGTAGCCCCCCTCCTCGGGGTTGGCCTCGGTGTCCTCGCTCGCCTCGCGAATCGCACGCTCGAGGGCGTTGCGCGTCCATGACCAGGCATCCCCCTGGTTGGCGATGAAGCCCTGTACGAGCATCAGGGTCTGCGACTCGCCGTCAACGTTGCGACGCGCCACCTCACCGTAGAGCGGCGGCACGTTGGCGAAGCCGTGCTCGCTCAGGTAATGGCCGATCTCGGCTTCGGGATGCAGCCCCGGCTCCAGACGCCGGAACAGCTTGAGCACCACCTTGTGGCCGATGATCACCGAACTGTTGGACTGCTCGACGTTGTTATGGGCAACATCGACGTCCTCGGGCAGTTCCAGTTCGCTCAGCGCCTGCGTTGGCACGAAGCGTATCTCGCCTTCGTCACAGGGCAGGCTGACCCCGGTGCGCAGCAGGTCGAGGATGCGCAGGGCAAAGGCGTCCAGCCCCAGTGCATCGGTCAGCAGGCCAACGTCGCGCCCGCGACGAACCCGTGCCAGCGCCAATTGCTGGGCCATGGCCCCGCCACGCTCGTCCTCGCCCAAAAAGCCCAGCGGCAACTGGTAGCGCTCGGTACCCTGGGAATGCTCAACCTCGAGTTCACTGAGCAACATGGTGTGCTGAGCATCCTCGATGCGTACCGCATAGGGGATACGGACCCGCTGGATACGTGCCTGCTTGGCAGCGAACCAGCGCCGCTTGGGCAGGTACTTGGGCAGGGCCTCGTTCTCCAGCATGCCGCGTGACGGCGTGTCGAGAATCTCCTCCAGATGGCGCTTGATGATCAGCGTGACGTAATCCGGCATGGGCTCGGGGGCCGGCACGTGCCACTCGGGCATGGCGGTCTCGGGCGCCAGCAGGAACCAGTAGAAGCCGTAGGGTGGCAAGGTCAGCAGGTAGGGCAAGTTGCCTATCGGCGGAAAGGCGCTGCCGCCGACCATTTCCACCGGCACCTGTCCGGCAAAGGCCGACAGGTCGAGTTCCACCGCCTGGGCGTTGCGTGCCACGTTGGCCACGCACAGCAGCACCTCGCTCTCGCCATTGTCCAGGGTCATCTCGCGCAGGTAAGCGAGGATGTGCCGGTTACGGGGATACAGCGGACGCATGGTGCCACGACTGAACGCGCGATGCTGGCTACGCACCACCAGCAGCCGGCGCATGTTGTTGAGCAGCGAGTGGGGATCGCGGGCCTGCGCCTCGACGTTGATCGATTGATAACCGTACAGCGGATCCATGATGGCCGGCAGCACGAGCTTGGCAGGGTCGGCCTTCGAGAAACCGCCGTTGCGGTCCATCGACCACTGCATCGGGGTGCGCACGCCATCGCGGTCGCCCAGGTAGATGTTATCGCCCATGCCGATCTCGTCACCGTAGTAGAGCACCGGCGTGCCCGGCATCGACAGCAGCAGGCTGTTGAGCAATTCGACGCGGCGCCGGTCGCGCTCGAGCAGCGGTGCCAGGCGACGCCGGATGCCCAGATTGATACGTGCACGGCGGTCGGCGGCGTAATGATTCCAGAGATAGTCACGCTCCTTGTCGGTGACCATCTCCAGGGTCAGTTCGTCATGGTTGCGCAGGAAGATCGCCCACTGGCAGGTCGGCGGGATCTCCGGCGTCTGCCGCAGGATATCGGTGATCGGGAACCGGTCTTCCTGGGCCAGCGCCATGTACATCCGTGGCATCAGCGGAAAATGAAACGCCATGTGGCATTCGTCGCCATCGCCGAAATAGGGCCGCGTATCCTCCGGCCACTGATTGGCCTCGGCCAGTAACATGCGGTCCGGATAGCGCTCGTCGATCACCGTGCGGATCTTCTTGAGTACGTCGTGCGTCTCGGGCAGGTTCTCGTTATTGGTGCCCTCGCGCTCGACCAGGTAGGGAATCGCATCCAGGCGCAGCCCGTCGACCCCCATGTCCAGCCAGTACTCCATGACCTTGAGCACTTCGTCGAGCACCTGGGGGTTGTCGAAGTTCAGATCCGGCTGGTGGGAATAGAAGCGGTGCCAGAAGTAGGCATTGGCGACCGGATCCCAGGTCCAGTTGGACGACTCGGTATCCAGGAAGATGATGCGCGTGCCGGGATACTTCTGGTCGCTGTCCGACCACACGTAGAAGTCGCGCTCCGGCGAACCCGGCGGCGCGCGGCGCGCGCGCTGGAACCACTCGTGCTGATCCGAGGTGTGGTTGATGACCAGTTCGGTGATCACGCGCAGGCCACGCTTGTGTGCTTCCGCGATGAAGCGCTGGGCGTCCTCGAGCGTGCCATAGTCGGGGCTGACGCCGGTATATTCGGCAATATCGTAGCCGTCATCGCGCCTCGGCGACGGGTAGAACGGCAGAATCCAGATGGTGTTCACGCCCAGGCTGACAATGTAATCCAGCTTCTCGATCAGCCCCCTGAAGTCCCCGATGCCGTCATCGTTGGCATCGAAGAACGACTTGACGTGCACCTGGTAGATGACGGCGTCCTTGTACCATAGCGGATCGTCGAGAAAATCGATGGTCTCGACGGCGTGCGACTCGCTGCTGGCATCCATCATGGTGCTATTTCCTCCTTGGCTGATCAGCGCACCGGGTGGATGCGCCAGATGGCGAACGGCAAATGCCACGGCTCCAATCGCATCGACTGCCATTTGCCATGCCATGTCCAGCGATGACCGGACATCAAGTCTTCCACGTGCAGCGCTGCGTCATCGGGCAGGTCGAACTCCCACAGCGGTAGTTCGAAGGGGCCTTCCTGGGCCTCGAACGGATCGAGGTTGACCATCACCAGAATGAAGTTGCCCAGGTCATCGGTACGCTTGCCGAAGTACAGCAACCGATCGTTGTGCACGGGATAGAAAGCGATCCCTAGATGAGTCTGCAGCGCCCGATTCTCGCGGCGGATGCGATTGAGCTGGGTAATCTCGTAGGTGATGTTGCCGGGTGCGGTGTAGTCGCGTGGCTTGATCTCGTACTTCTCGGAGTCGAGGTACTCCTCCTTGCCCGGCACCGGCTCGCCTTCGCAAAGCTCGAACCCGGAATACATGCCCCACAGCCCGGAGCCCATGGTGGCCAGTGCGGCACGGATCAGGAAGCCGGGGCGCCCCGAGGACTGCAGGAAATAGGGATTGATGTCCGGCGTATTGACGAAGAAATTGGGCCGGTAGCACTCGCGCATCGGCGACTCGTTGAGCTCGGTCAGATACTCGGTCAACTCGCCCTTGGTGTTACGCCAGGTGAAGTAGGTATAGCTCATGTTGAAGCCGATCTTGCCCAGGCGCTTCATCATCGCCGGCCGGGTGAAGGCTTCGGCCAGGAACAATACGCCCGGATCACGCGAGCGGATGTCAGCGATCAGCCATTCCCAGAACGGCAGCGGCTTGGTATGCGGATTGTCGACGCGGAAGATCTTCACGCCTTCGTCCACCCAGCCCTGCACCACGTCGCGCAGCGTCAGCCACAGCGAGGGCACGGAATCCTCGGCATAGAAGTCGACGTTGACGATGTCCTGGTATTTCTTTGGCGGGTTCTCGGCGTAGCGCAGCGACCCGTCGGGCCGCCAGGAAAACCAGCCGGGATGCTCCTTGAGCCAGGGGTGATCCGGCGAGCACTGGATGGCGAAGTCCAGGGCGATCTCCAGGCCGTGTTCGGCGGCAGCCTTGACCAGGTTGCGAAAATCCTCGCGCGTGCCGAGTTCGGGATGGATCGCGTCATGGCCGCCCTCTTCACTACCGATGGCATACGGGCTGCCAGGATCATCCGGGCCGGCCTGCAGCGTATTGTTGCGCCCCTTGCGGTGGGCCCGCCCCACCGGGTGGATCGGTGGAAAATAGAGCACGTCGAAGCCCATGTCGCGGATCATCGGCAAGCGCTTGTGAACATCGTCGAAGGTGCCATGCCGATTGGGGTCGTCGGTTTCAGAGCGCGGGAACAGCTCGTACCAGCTACCGAACTGGGCCGCGCGGCGCTCGACCTCGAGTGGATAGGCCGCCTCGCTGCGCGCCAGGTGCGGTCGTGCATCGGCGGCATGCATCGCCTGGGCGGTGCGGGTATCGAGCATGACGCCGACGCGCTCGCCATCGCTGTGGCAGGCCTGGAAGCGTTCGTGGATTTCTTCCAGGGTGTCGCGCAACTCCCCTTCCGAGCGCTCGGCGGCGGCCGTCACCAGGCGACGCCCTTCCTCGAGCTCGAGCGAGACCGGCACGCCTGCCTGATGCTTCTTGAACAGTTCGTCGCGGTAGGTGCCGAACACATCCCACCACGCCTCGATCACGAAGGTATGCCGACCGACCCGGTGCGGAATGAAGGTCGTCTCCCAGATATCCTTGCCCAGCGGCCGCACCAGATGCATCGGCTCGCGCCGGCACTGGTCCTGGTCGTCGCACCAGTTAACGGCGGCCGCCAGCACGTCATGGCCGTCGGCAAAGATCACTGCGGAGACGGTGACCGGCTCGCCGGCGATCGCCTTGGCGGCAAACCGCCCATGCTCGAGCGACGGCTGAACGGACTCGATGGCGATACGCGGCGATTGCGCCGCTGCCTGGACACTGTCATCTCCCGGCGATGACGCAGCCATCGTGTCCGGAGTCAGGTGTACGGATGAACTCGTTGTCATTGGCGTCTCCTTCCGTCCCTGGGGCGGAGTTGCGGTCTGTGCGGCATGGCCGTGCTGCCCCTTACGGGCATCACACGGCCGCGACTTCAAGGCTAGGCGCGCTCCTGGACCAGTTCCAGCAGCGCTAGAGAGCGCCCCATGAGGCGATGGTCATCACCGAAGGCGCGTTGACAGTTGGTATCCTCGGGGGCCATGGCCGTATCCAGCCGACACATCCAGCCATTGCCCCGCGGGACCTCGGGCAACTGGAATGACACGGCCTCGGGATGGGCGTTGAGCAACAGCAGCAGCGTGACATCGGCGCCAGGTCGGCGCACACCGCTGGGCCGGGCACGCCCATCGAGAAGCACGCCAATGCTGCGCGCCTCGGGATCTTCCCAGCGCTCGACATCCATCTCGCTGCCATCCGGTGTCAACCAGGTGACTTCCTTGAGCCCCAACTCCTCATTGTAGTCACCGCTCAAGAAGCGTCCGCGGCGCAGGATCGGGTAACGCTGACGCAAGGCGATGATATGGCGCAGGTAGTCGATCATGGCGTGCGCATCGCCGCTCATGTTCCAGTCCAGCCAATTGATCTCGTTGTCCTGGCAATAAGCGTTGTTGTTGCCGCCCTGGGTACGCAGCATCTCGTCGCCGGCAAGCACCATCGGGGTGCCTTGGGAGAACATCAGCGTGGCAAAGAAATTGCGGATCTGGCGCAGGCGCAGCGTGCGGATGTCGGGATCGTCGGTCGGCCCCTCGACACCGTGGTTCCACGACAGGTTGTGGTCGTGCCCGTCGTTGTTGTCCTCGCCATTGGCCTCGTTGTGCTTTTCGTCGTACGAGACCAGGTCGTACAGGGTGTAGCCGTCGTGGGCGGTCACGAAATTGACCGAGGCGAACGGGCGCCGCCCGCGACGATCGAAGAAGTCCGCCGACCCCATGATGCGGGTCGCCAGTTCGGCCAGTTGGCCTTCGTCGCCACGCCAGAAGGCGCGTGTGGTGTCGCGATAGCGGTCGTTCCACTCCGCCCAGCCGGGCGGAAAGCCGCCCACCTGATAACCGCCAGGACCGCAGTCCCAAGGCTCCGCGATCAGCTTGACCTGGCTGAGCACCGGGTCCTGACGGCAGGAGTCAAGGAAGCCACCGCCTTCGTCGAAGCCATGCGGCTCGCGACCGAGAATGGTCGCCAGATCGAAGCGGAAGCCGTCGACGCGCATTTCGGTAGCCCAGTAGCGCAGCGAGTCGGTGACCATCTGCAGCACGCGTGAATGGCTAAGATTGACCGTGTTGCCGGTACCGGTGTCATCGATGTAATAGCGCAGGTCGTCCGGCATCAGCCGGTAATAGGAGGCATTGTCGATGCCCTTGAGTGACAATGTCGGGCCAAGCTCGTTGCCTTCCGCCGTATGGTTGTAGACGACGTCGAGAATCACTTCGAGATCGGCGGCATGGAAACGCGCCACCATCTCCTTGAACTCGTTGATGCTGTCGCCGGCCAGGTAGCTGGAATGCGGCGCGAAGAACCCCAGGGTGTTGTAGCCCCAGTAGTTGCGCAGCCCTTTCTCCAGCAAATGCTGATCCTGAACGAAGGCGTGAATCGGCATCAGCTCCACCGACGACACCCCCAGCGAGCGGATGTGGTCGATCACCTCGTTGACCATCAGCCCCGAGAACGTGCCGCGCTGCGCTTCAGGCACCGCCGGATGGTGCATGGTGTAGCCACGCACATGGGTCTCGTAGACGATGGTGTGATCCCAGGGCATCTGGATACGTTGCGAACGCCCCCAGGTAAAGGCGGGATCGACGACCCGGCATCGCGGCATGAACGGCGCGCTATCACGCTCGTCGAAGCTCAGATCCTCGTCGGGATGACCGATGGTGTAGCCGAACAGCGCCTCGTCCCAGACCAACTCGCCAACGATCTGTCGGGCATACGGATCGAGCAGCAGCTTGTTGGGATTGAAGCGATGCCCCTCTTCAGGGGCATAGGGCCCGTGAACGCGATAGCCGTACAACTGTCCCGGACGCGCATCGGGCAGGTAGCCATGCCACACCTCGTCGGTGTATTCAGGCAGTTCGATGCGCTCGACCTCATGTTCGCCATCGGCATCGAACAGACACAGCTCGACCTTGGTGGCATGGGCCGAGAACAGGGCAAAGTTGACTCCCAATCCATCCCAGGTCGCCCCCAGGGGAAAGGGCAATCCTTCACGCACCCGCGAACGGTTCCTGACGAGCGGAGGCTCGTTGGTCATGGCTGGCTCGTCGTTCTGGCGCGGTGCTTCCTTGGTAGTCATTCCTTACATCCTTGGGTCAGGCAGGCCAACGAGACCCTTCCCGATCGCCTGCCCGACATCATGTCGCAGGGGTTACTCAACTGTCCGGCGTCATTTTTTGTTCTTGCGCGCCGTGTCGCTGGTCTTGGTCTTCTTCTCGCCCTTCTCGGGCGTCTCGCTCTTGGTGCCTGTCGCCGACCGCGACCGGGTCGATGTTCCGGCCGCCTTGCCGCCCGACTTGGCTTTCGACGCGGTACTTGCCTTGGCCGACTTGGTGCTGGTCGCCTTGGTCGCCCCGGCCCGTGAGCGCGTGGTGGCACTTCTGCCTGGCGACGAGGTATCGGTGGCATTGGGTTGGGAAACAGTGTCTTCGGTGCGACGGGGTTTGCGCGCACGCTTCACCGTGGCGGATTCCTCAGGCAATGGCGTTTCAGCACTGGCCGCATCGCTCCGCGTTACCGGCACCCCCTCCCGCTCACGGCCCAGATTGCGATCCGGGGCCTCGTCGGCGAGCGCATCCGCCTCCGGGTCCGTGGACGACCCCAGGCCCAAGTCATCCTGGTCCACACCGAGGTCGTCATCGCGTACGGGCAGATCCGGGTCTGTATCGTCGGGTTCGATTTCGACATCCGGATGCGCCTCGCGTCCCGACTCATGCTCAGCCGCGACGATCTTGCGCGCCATTTCCCAGTGACGTTGTTCCTGCCCGTCGGGGCGTCCCTCGGATTCCCAGATGCGATAGGCCAACTGGCGTATCCGCAGTTCGTCGTCTGCCATCCTCTAGCTCCCCTTAGCCCTGGTCATGAGACGTCAGCACGCGAGCATGACCCGGCGGCTTATGTGTGCCTCATTGAAGTCCATATATCTCTAGCCATCGCGCGCAGCCCCATCGTCCCTGGCCAGGACAGCGACCGGGAACGCACCCAGCAACTCACCGACCGGAATCGTCCCTTCGCGTAGCCGAAGCGTGGAATCCGACAGCACATCGCGCCACTCTCCCTGCATCGCTGGCATGACCTGAAGTTGGGTATCGCCCCAGTTTTCCGCCGGTATATGGGGTAGCGTAGTCCCTTCCAGCAGTTTTGCGGGCATGCGCGGCACCACGACCATTACCGCCTGTGCGTCATGCTCACGCATGAAGCCCAGCACATGACTGGCCTTGTCGCCAGCGACATGCAGCGGTTGATAATCGCCTTCGGCAAACAGGGTCGGAGAGTGGCGGCGCAACATCAGCAGGCGATGCACCACCGCCTGCTTGACCTGACCATCGTGCCAGTGCGCCATGGCCTCGGCCGGCGATTCGCCCCGCCCCAGCGAGGCTTGGCGGGCCGCATAATCGACGGGACGGCGATTGTCCGGATCGACGAGACTGAAGTCCCAGTATTCGGTGCCCTGATAGAGGTCGGGCACGCCGGGCACGGTCATGCGCAGCGCTACCTGAACCAGGCCATTGATGGCGCCGGGCAGGTCCAGCTCCCGGGCAGCGGTACGCAGGGCGAGACGACGGCCCGGCTCGGCGAGCCACCCTTCGAGGAATGCCCGGCACGCCTGTTCGTAGCCTTCGTCAGGCCACAGCCAATGGCTGCGCAGCTTGGCCTCACGCAACGCCTTCATCTGCCACTGGGCAAGGCGCTCGGTAAATTCGCCCATGGCCTCGTCGTCGTCTGCCTCGAGAGATGGCGGCCAGGCCCCCAGCAGCATCTGGTAGAGAATCAACTCGTCGCCCGGTGAGGGTGCCATGCCGCTGGGCACGTCGCGACGCAACGGGCTGGCCTGGCTACGCCACTCGCGCACACGCTCGGCGAACGCCTCGGCCCGTTCGCTCAACACCGCCAGGCGCGCTCGCACGTCTTCGCCACGCTTGTGGTCGTGGGTTGCCGTAGTGACCAGCGAGTGCGGAAAATGGTGATGGCGAAACGCGCTGGCAGTGTGGAATTCCGCAGGAGCGACACAGAAGTTCTGCGGGTCGAAGCCCACATCGTTACGCGATATGAGTACGGTACTGCGATACCCGGCGGTGTCCTCCACCGCCTTGGCCGCCGCCGGTGACGTCAGTTGCTGGAAGCGGGTCATGGCACGCAGGCGCAGGCTACGCACATCGTCATCCTGGCAGTCGCGGGGCGCTTCGCCGCCCAACCAGCGCTCCAGTTGCTCAAGCACCGCCACATCGGGGGGATTCAGCGCATCTCGCGCCCCGGTCATTGCCTGCTGAAAGAACGGCTCGTCCTGCCTGGGGCGCCCGTGCTCATCAGCATAGGTGCGATAGACCGGGAAGTGCACAACCAAGGCCTTCAAGGCGCGCTTGATCGCGCCCAGCGTAATGTCCCGCGTCTCGCGGCTGGCCCGGGCCACCCTGTGCAGGGCCAGGCCGCAGGCCTCGAATTCGCTGGCCAGCACGGTGTCGAGCATTTCCGCTCGCGCCTGGCGAACCTCGGCCAGGAAATCGTCTTCACGCCCGCTGATCTCGCGCCACAACCCACGCAACGGCACCGCCCCGTCGGGATCATGCTGGACCCCGGACACCTCGTTCATGAATTCATAGCCGGTAGTGCCGTCCACACCCCAATCGGTATGCAGGTGCTCGCCTTCAGCGAGGATCTTCTCCACATACAGCGCAGCCCGACCAGGCACGTCGGCGGGCCGCTTGTCCTGCAGCAGGTCGAGGCGTTCACGCAGGCGCAGGCAATAGCCCCGCGGGTCGGCCAGCCCATCGACATGATCGACACGCAGGCCATCCACCCAGCCCGCCTCGACGAGACGCAGGATCAAGGGGTGTGTTGCCTCGAAGACCTCGGGCAGCTCGACACGCAGGCCGCCCAGTTCGGTAATGTCGAAAAAGCGCCGCCAATTGATCTCGTCGGAGGCGGTGCGCCACCAGGCCAGCCGGTAATTCTGTCGCTCGAGCAGGGCATGCAATCGCTCGGCCCCGGCCGGTGAATTGCCTGCGAAATGTTCCAGTGCACGGGACAATGCACCTCGGGCCATCTCGTCCTCGAGTGCGTGGCGCAACTGACGCCGCAACTCACCGACGCTGGTATAGGCATCGAGACGCGTCTGCAACCCGTCGAACTGCACCGCGAGTTCGTGCAATGCCTCATGCTCGGCATGACGCAGGATATCGCCATAGCGGCGCGGATCGATGGGAAAACGATGTTCGTGGTATTCGAGGGTGAAACTCGCCGACTCGGGGACATAGGCCAGCTTGAGCAGGCCCGAGGTCAGCACTTCATCGTAGGGCGCCCCCAGAAACGGTACCAACAGACGCCCCTTGAGCAGCGGATCGGGCGATTGCCAGTCGATGTCGAAGAAATCGGCGTACGGACTGTCGCGCCCCCAGGCCAGGACTTCCTGCCACCAGGGATTTTCCGAGCCGCCCACCGCAACATGGTTGGGCACGATATCCAGGATCAGTCCCATGCCTCGCGAGCGCAACTGCTCCACCAGCCGCTCGAGTGCCGCTTCGCCACCGATTTCCGGATCGATGCGGGTCGGGTCGATGCCGTCATAACCATGCGTCGAGCCGGCCCGGGAGGCCAGTAGCGGCGAGGCATAGGCATGACTCACACCAAGCTCGGCAAAATAGTCGACCCACTGTGCAGCATCGTCGAGGGTAAAATCGGCATGAAACTGCAGTCGTACGGTCGCACGAATGTCCTTCATGACTTGGGCTCCAGAGGCGCGTGTGCGACCTGTCGCGAAATGTCTCGGGTGCGCTGCAACTCGCCCAGGCGATGACGCACTTCATCGGGCGCCAGCAGCGTATCGGCCTCGCTCATCCAGCGCCGCCGCCAGTTGGGATGCTCATCGAGCGTACCGGGCAGGTTGGCCTGCTCCTCGAGCCCCAGCACGTCTTCTACTGGCAGGATCGCCAGCGGTGACGGCGTGTGCCCTATATGCCGGGCACAGGCATCCAGCACCTGCGACGCCGACAGGTCCGAGGCCTGCAATGTCGCGGGGCGTGGGGATGCGTGACCAAGCAGTTCCAGTGTGCCTGCCAGGCTGGCCCGTGCCTTGCCGCGTGCCTGACGCTCGCTATCGGCATCCTGATCCTCGCCAAGCATGTCCAGCCGGCTTCGCCAGTCGATGTCGCGCCCGGCCCACCAGCCGGCCACGGTGGGCAGGTCATGGGTCGAGGTAGTCGCCATGGCGGTGTTCGACCACTGTGTGGCGGGCAGGAAACCACCGTTGTCATCCTCCTCGAACCACAGCACCTGCATGCCGAGGATGCCGCGCTCGGCAAGCTTGTCGCGAAAGCCGGGCGCCACGGTGCCCAGATCCTCGCCGATGACAATGCCGCGATGACGCCAGGATTCCAGCGCCACCAGCCGCAGCATGTCGTCCAGCGGATAGCTCACGTAGCCACCTTGCGTCGGCGGAGCGCCATGTGGCACCAGCCACAGGCGCATCAACCCGAGAATGTGATCGATGCGCAGCCCGCCGGCATGCCGGAAACTGGCGCGCAGCATGTCGATGAAGGTGCGAAAGCCGGAGCGCACCAGGCCATGCGGAGAGAAGGCCGCCAACCCCCAGTCCTGGCCCTGGGCGTTAAAGGCATCGGGCGGCGCACCGACCGACACGCCTTCGAGCATCTCGCCCTGCCGGCTCCAGGACTGGCTGCCGGCGTCATCGGTACCCACCGCCAGATCGGCGATCAGACCGATCGACATGCCGGCTTCGCGCGCCACGGCCTGGGCGTCGGCCAGGCCTTCCGTCACCTGCCACTGCAGGAAGGCATGGAAGCCCACCTCGTGAGCATGCTCTTCGGCAAAGCGCGCAACCTCGGGACTGGCCGGGTCCTGCAGGGGCGCCGGCCAGTCCCGCCAGTAGCCGGCACCGCGCACGGCCTGCAAGGCCTCGAAACGGCAGTGATCCTCGAGCGAGCTACCCCCGGCTTCACGGAACTCGGCCAACCGACGGCGCAACGCGAGCGCCTCGTCGTCGTCGCGCACCAGAAGATCATCGTAGAGCCTGCGCAGCCAGGTCAGCTTGGCACGCCCCGCGGCGGGCCAATCGAGATCATCGTCGGCTTCGAGCCGACGCAGGTCGTCATCCAGCCCGCAGACGGCGGTGGCACGGGCGACGGCCTGCTCGCCCAACAACCGCTCGGGGGCACCGTACAGCGCATTGCTGAGCAGCCGGCTGGACGGCGAATAAGGGCTGTAGCGCTCGGGATCGGCACTGAACATGGCATGAGTCGGGCTGATGGCCAGCGTGGCGGCGCCCTGCTCGGCCGCCCGGCGGGCAAAGTGCGCCAGCGCCAGGGTATCGCCGATGCCGCCATCGCCGGGACGACGCAGCGCATAGAGCTGTACGGCCATCCCCCATAGCCGGGGCGCCGGCTGACCACTGGCATCCGCCGGACCGAAGCACTGCTGCGGTGCGACGGCCACGGTCAGTTCGGTACCCGCAATACGTAGACGGTGATACCCCATCTCGGCAATAGGTGGCAGCCGGCCATCCACCCCGATTTCGCCACGCTGCTCGTCGCCGCCTTCCAGCGTCAGCCAGTAAGTCGTGCCCGGGGAGACCGCACCGGGCAAGGCGACCGGCGACTCGCAGTCGGCCGTAATCAACGGTGGCCACTGTGCAGGCTCCCCGGGGTGACGCCATTGTTCCAGGCGCGTGAGGCTGGCCTCGATCGCCGCCTCGTCATCGGCAGGGAAGCCCAGCACGCCAAGCAGGGTGCGCTGCGTGTCGGGCGAGAGTTCGCAGGGTTCGCTGTCGCTGTTTTCCCACTCGACGAGCAGGCCGGCGGCGTCGGCAAGTTCCCTGAGGCGATCGTCGCTCATGCAGTAACCTCGTTGGTGTCTTCGCTATCCAGCCAGGCGGCAGCGCCGTGCGACACAAGGCGCCCTTCCGTCACGCCGCCGGCTACACCGGGACGCGACTCGAACAGACAGCGCCCATTGCCAATCCCTTGTACCGGCACCTCGCTGCCGCTGAGGTTGAGGGCAATGGTCAACCGGCTGCCGTCGTTCATGCGCCAGCGCGCTACCACGGCCTTGTCGCCCAGCGCTTGAGCGCCCAACGACCGGGTACCCGGCAGCCGCGGCACGATGTCGTGGTGGCGCAGGCGCAGCAGGGTTCGGGTGCGGTCCAGCCAATCGTCGTGCGGGGGCGTCTCACGCAACTGGTAGTCGGGGACCGAATCCTCGAACGTCTGCGGCGCATTGGGATCGGGAATGCGACTGCGCGTTGCCTCATCCCGGAACACACTGAAATCGGCGAATTCGGCGCGTCGTCCCTCGCGCACGGCATCGGCCAGTTCATCGTGATGTTCGGTGAAGAACAGGAAGGGGCGCGTTGAGCCCCACTCCTCGCCCATGAACAGCAACGGCACCATCGGCGACAGCAGCAACAGCACGCTGGCGGCGACGAGTGCATCGGGATCGGCCAGTACACTCAGGCGTTCGCCGAGGGCACGATTGCCGGTCTGGTCATGGTTCTGTAGGAAGATCACGAACGCGCTGGTCGGCAGGTGCGCACTGGGCTCGCCGCGCGTATGCCCATGACGCGAACGCTCGCCCTGGTAGATGAACCCTTCGCTCAGGCAGCGCACCAGCTTGGCTGTGGCATCCTCGACGAAATCCGAGTAGTAGCCCTCATGCTCCCCGGTAAGCAACACGTGCATGACGTTGTGCCAGTCGTCGCTCCACTGGGCGGTATAGTGATCGGCATCGAGCAGGCTGGCGTTGTTGCCTTCGTTCTCAAGAACCAGGTGAACGTGACGCTGCGGATCGACGTGGCGTCGAATCTCCTGGGCCATCTCGACCAGGAAGTCGCGCTCGCTGATGGCATGTACGGCATCGAAACGCAGTCCGTCGAAGCGGTACTCCTGCAGCCACATCAGGGCATTGTCGATGAAGTAGCGGCGCACATGCGGCTCGCGAAAATCGATGGACGGCCCCCAGGGCGTCTGCAGGTCCTCACGAAAGAAGGCATCGGCGTAGGTCGCCAGGTAGTTGCCGTCCGGGCCGAAGTGGTTGTAGACCACGTCGAGGAAGACCATCAACCCATGGGCATGGGCCTCGTCGATCAGCGCCTTCATGTCGTCCGGGCTACCGTAGGAGGCTTCCACGGCGTAGGGCAACACGCCGTCGTACCCCCAGTTGCGCCCGCCGGGAAACTCGGAGACGGGCATCAGTTCGATGGCGGTGATACCGAGTTCGGCCAGGTAGGGCAGTTTCTCGCGAACACCGGCCAGGCCGCCCAGCGTGCCGACATGCAGCTCATAGAGCACAGTCTCGTGCCATGGGCGACCTTTCCACGCGGTATGGCGCCATTGATAGCGCTGCGGGTCGATGACCAGGCTAGGCCCGTCGATATCACCCTCCTGGGCCCGCGAGGCGGGGTCGGGTACCAATGTCCCCTCGTCGTCGTCCGACGCGAACACACGGTAGCGGTAGCGTGCGCCATGCCCGCAGGCCACCTCGGCTTCGTAATGCCCTTCGGTGGTTGGCTGCATTGGCTGGCTACCGTGTCCCTCCACTTCGACATGCACGGCATGGGCGCTGGGTGCCCAGAACACGAAATGGGTACGTTCGGTATCCAGCAGGTGGGCGCCGTAGGTCGGCGTGAAGATGGCCTGTCGTGTTTCGTCCTTCATGCGGGCCAGTCTCCTTGTCTCAGCAGCAGTGTGGCCAATGGCGGCAAGGTCAACTCCAGCGAGGCCGGATAGCCATGGCTGGGCGACAATTGCGCCCTGACGCCATGCGCATTGCCGACGTTCGAGCCACCATAGAATGTACTATCGGTATTGAGCACCTCGTACCATGTCCCCAGCGCCGGCACCCCCAGGCGGTAGCCGGACAGGACATGGGGCGTGAAATTGGCAATCGCCAGCAGTGGTGCCGTGCCCTCGGGCCCGTAGCGCAGGAAGGCGATCACGCTGTTGGCGCTGTCGTCACCGACGACCCAGGCGAAGCCTTCCGGCTGGCAGTCGAAGTAATGCAGGGCCGGTTCGTTGCCATAGAGGCGGTTGAGATCGGCGACCAGGCGCAACATGCCGGCATGGCAGGGATCGTCGAGCAGCGACCAGTCGAGCTCGCCGGCCGGGCGCCAGCCCTGGCCATGCGCGAACTCGGTGCCCATGCCGACCAGCTTCTTGCCCGGATGCGCCCACATGAAGCCGAGCCCGGCACGCAGGTTGGCAAAGCGCTGCCAAGTATCGCCGGCCATGCGTCCCAGCCAGGTTGCATCGCCATCATCGGACTGCTCGTCGATCAGCGGCAGCACGAAATGCGATTCGAAGGCGCTGGCCAGACCCTCGACCAGGCGATGATGATGGTGACCGCGCACCTCGGGCGGCTCGCTCAGGTAGGCCTGCGTGGCCCGCGACCAATGGGTGTTGAGCGCCAGGGCGCGCGCCGCGACCGGTGCCGCGTCGGCATCGTGATCGTCGACGAACAGCAGGACGTCCGGGACCTGGGCCACCAGGGCGTCCATGAAACGCCCCAGAGCGGCGCCATCACTCTCAGGCGAGGCCGGCTTGAGGCGCAACCCATCGATATGCAGCAATTCGAGCCAGTCATGCGCCAACGCAAGCGAGGTCGGCGCGTCCAGATCCGCCTGCGGAAAGGCCAGTGGCCATTCGACGATCACGCCGAGACCGCCGACATGGCAGGCCTCGACGAACCGGGCGAAGGCTACGCCGGCATCCGCCTCGGCCACATGCCTGACCTCGACATGCGTAAACCCCAGGTCGGCGGCATAGGGCACCAGCCGGGAGGCCAGGGCTTCCCAGCCCAACGGGTTTCCCGCTGTGTCATGACGCCAGGCGTGCGGATCGAGCCGATAGATCGACAGGGGATAGAGCAACGGGTCCTCGCGGCGACGTTGCCGCATCCACACGGCATCTTGCCAACGGTGCGAGGCCAGGCAGCCCTGCCAGGCGCCTCGCTGCCCCTCGTGCATCTGCGCATGCTCGCTGGCGACATGCCCTTCCAGGGCGGTCCACCACGCACTGACCGTGTCCTGCAGCGTCGCTCCGGAAGACGGCAACGGCGACCGGAGGGAAAAATGGCTGGTCATGGTTACCATCCTTGTCATGTGAAGCATGCCGGGCCGTCACCCGGCATGGCAGACGGGAGCGGCCCGAACCGGCCAAGTCAACGCGCGGCAGCGAGAGCGGCGTGCGGGGTCTCACTGCCGCGCACAACCGTGCGGTACAATTGGCTGTAGGGCTCGATCGACTGTCGCCAGTGGTAACGCCCGGCCATGGCCGCGCGGCGCATGGCATAGAACAGGTCGGTGGCACGGAATACGGTGATGGCACGCTGGATGGCGTGGATGTAGCTCTCCAGCGTCATCTCGTCGAACAGGAAACCGGTGACGCCATCCTCGATGGTGTCGGCCAGGCCGCCGGTACGGTGAGCGATCGGCAACGACCCGAAGCGCTGGGCGTACATCTGACTCAGCCCGCACGGCTCGAAGCGCGAAGGCATGAGCAGGAAGTCGCTGCCGGCGTACATGCAACGCGCCTCGCCCTCGTCGAAGCCGATGTTGACGCCTATGGCCCCCGGGAACCGGGCCGCCAGGTTGCGCAGCGCCTTTTCCACCGGCATCTCGCCGCGTCCGATGAACACGATCTGTCCGCCGGCGCGCACGATGGATTCCGCAGCCCCGATGGTCAGGTCCAGCCCCTTCTGGTGAACCAGGCGCGAGACCACCGCAAACAGCGGGCCGCTGCTCACACCCAACCCGAACAGGCGACGCACGTGCTCGGCATTGGCCCGCTTGCCGCGCCAGTCGTTCATGGCGAAGGCCTGGGCAAGATGGGTGTCGGTACGCGGATCCCAGGAGTCGTCGATGCCGTTGGGAATGCCGCTCAACTCGCCCTTGGCGGCACGCTGATCCAGCAGGCCATTGAGGCCGCAACCGAACTGGGGCGTGGTGATCTCGCGGGCATAGGTGGCGCTCACCGTGGTGATATGCGAGCCATACACCAGGCCGGCCTTCATGAACGACAGCTGGCCGAAGTACTCGACTTCATGCATGTTGAAGGCCGAGGCCGGCACGCCCAGCGCTTGGCAGCGCGACATGTCGTACAGCCCCTGATAGGCCAGGTTATGAATGGTGAAGATACTGGGCACCTCGATGCCCCACCAATGCAGGTAACCGGCGGCCAGGCCACAGGTCCAGTCGTTGAGATGCAGCAGTTCGGGCTGCCAGTCGAGACCGGCCCGACCGCTGGCAAGCTGGGCGGCAGCCAGCGACAGGCGCGCAAAGCGAATGTCGTTGTCTTCCCAGCCGATACCGGTCTCGTCGCAGTAGGGATTGCCCTCGCGCTCGAAGAGCTCGGGACAGACCAGCAGATAGATGACCAGACCGTCGCTGCAGGTGATCTTGCCCAGTTCGCAGGCGGGAATCTCGGCATGGCCGGGCAACTTGCCCAGGATCTCGATCTCGTGATCGGAGGCGATCATTTCCCGGTAGGCGGGAATCAGGATCCGTACGTCGTGCCGCGACGCCAGCGCCCTCGGCAGGGCCGACGACACGTCGCCCAGCCCGCCGACCTTGACGAAGTCAGCGATTTCGGGCGTCACGAAAAGGATACGAAAGCTATCGTCGCCATCCCTGGCAACCGGGTCGTTCCCTGCTGGACGCAAGTGAGGAACGACCTTGTCCGAGACGTATCGGACCGGAGTCATACCCTGAGTCGAAGAAACACCATGCAATGCCACACTTCCCATGTTCGACCTCCCTGCTCGATTCACATGGTGATGAACCCTGGAATCAGGGTTCGATAATTGTTCCGCACTACCCTCAAGCAATCCTTTATTCGTCCTCCTTGTCCCTGGAAGGCGAATGCTGCGCGTGCCAAATCTTGCTTTTCTTATTTATATATTTTGTTTCAGCAAACCGAACTCAATCTTCCGCCAACACTATCCGGTCATTCACGGCTCGCAGGCGAACCCACCATAAACCACTATCACTGAAGGATGTATAAGTCACACATCGCCCTGCGGTCAAAGCACCTAACGAAATGGATTCATCTGTAATAAAAGACAGTGTGCGATTAACCGTTCAGTAACATCTAGCGCTTTCATTTCCTGACCAAGCATAGACTACGGCAGACTTTCGTCTGTGGGGAAGTTCATATGCTTCGTTAAAAATACCTACCTTGACGATGGTCAAGGGATGGTCAAGGAATCCCCCTCCCATGCCAAAAGACCGAGAAGGCTCATCCAGGCCACCAGCCGGGCAAACGCAAAGCGCCGCCACAAACGTGGCGGCGCTGCAGGCAAGGAAAAGCAGGCAAAAACTAGCCCCGGAAATCAGCCAGCCGACTGTTGGGGTTCGCTCTCTTCTCTTTCGCCTTCGCGACGACGCTTGTCCCCTCCCAGCTTGGCGGACAGCCAGCCCTGGACCTGCATGATCAGTACATAGGCCGCCGGCACGAAGACGCTGGCCAGTACTGTTATCGTGATCATGCCGCCCACCACGGGAGTCCCGATCTGGTTACGGCTCGCCGCGCTCGCTCCGGTGGCCAGCGCCAGTGGCAAGGTACCACCGATGAAGGCCAGCGACGTCATGACGATCGGGCGGAAGCGCTGACGGGCTGCAATCTGTGCCGCCTCGATGATCGATTTGCCGGCCTGGGCTCGCTGCTGCTCGGCGAACTCGACGATCAGGATGGCATTCTTGGCCGCCAGGCCGACCACCACCAGCAATCCGATCTGCAGGTAGACACTGGTCGACATGTCGCGCAGAAAAACCGCCAGGATGGCACCCAGGAAAGCGAATGGCGTCGCGGTTACCACTGCCAGTGGCAACGTCCAGCTCTCGTACTGGGCTGCCAGGATCAGGAACATCATCACGATGCCGAAGGTCAGCGCCAGGGTCGCGGCCGTTCCCACATTGAGCTGCTGATAAGCCTCGCCCGTCCAGCCCATGGCGTATTGACCACCAAGCGTTTCCTGGACGACCTGCTGCATCGCCTCGACCGCCTCGCCAGAGCTGTATCCCGGCGCTGGGCTGCCCTGGAACTGGGCCGCCGGGTAGACGTTATAGCGGTTGAGTACCGAGGGCGCATGATCGCGCTCGATCGACACCAGGGCTGACAGCGGTATCCGCTGCCCGTCGCCACCCCGCACGTAGACGTTGGCCAGATCATCCGGAGAACGCCGGAATTCGTCCTCGGACTGGACATAGACCTGGAAATTGCGGCTAAAGCGTGTGAAGTAGTTGACGAAGGCATTACCGAACGTGCTCGACAGCGTGGTGTTCAAATCGCTGAGACTCACGCCCAGACTGCGTACCTTGTCCTCGTCCACCGTCAGCCGGTAGGTCGGCACGCTGACATTGAGCGTGGTGAACACCTGGGCAAGCTCGGGACGCTGGTTGGCTGCCTGCATGACCTTGAGCGAGGCCTGGTAAAGCTCCTGTGGCGAATCGCCCCCGAACGACTGCAAATAGCCGGTGAACCCGCCGGTCGGCGACAGTCCTTGGATCGGCGGCACGTTGAAGGCCATGGCCTTGCCTCCCGGCACCTGAGCCCCGAGCTGCATGATCTTGCCAGTCAGGTCATCCACCGAAATGTCGCGTTGCTCCCAGGGCTTCATGGTGATGAACATGGTTGCCTTGGCGGTGTTTGCCGCGCCGGACAACAGGTCGAAACCGGCGATCCCGGTCACGTATTCCACCGCCGGGATCTCAGCCTGGATGAGTTCGGTCAGTTCGTGCACGTACTCATCCGTGCGCGCCAGCGAAGCGCCCGCGGGCAGGTTGATCGAGGCGATGGCCACGCCCTGGTCAGTGGCAGGAATCAGACCACCGGGAAGGCGCTCATAGACCCACCAGGATGCCACGCAAGTCGCCACGAACAGGGCCAGCATGATCATCAGGTGGCGAATCAGGAAATTCGTCACCGCCATGAAGAAGTCGGTCACCTTCTCGAAGCCCTTGTTGAACCAGTCGAAAGGCTTCTTGATGGCACGTACCACACGCGACTGATGCATGCGCGACTTGTTCTTGAGAAAGATCGCGCTGATCGCCGGCGTGAAGGAGAGCGCCACGACGGCCGAGATGGCGACCGACATGGCGATGGTGATCGCGAACTGCTGATACATCTGCCCTGTCAGCCCCCCCATGAAGCCGACCGGAATGAATACCGCCGCCATGATCAGCGATGTGGCGATGACCGCCCCGGACACCTCGCGCATGGCCTCAAAGGCGGCCTGCAGCGGCGTGGCGTTCTCGTCCTCGTCGAGGATACGCTCGATGTTCTCGATGACCACGATGGCGTCATCGACCACGATGCCGATGGCCAGAATCATCCCGAACAGCGACAGCAGGTTGATCGAGAAATCCAGCAAGTACATGCCCGCAAACGTCCCGATCACCGAAATCGGCACCACCGACATCGCGACCAGGGTCGAGCGCCAGCTCTGCAGGAACAGGAAGACGATCACCGCGACCAGCAGCAACGCCTCGATGAAGGTATGCTCCACCGCCTGGATCGAAGCATCGATGAACAGCGTGGTGTCATACGGAATCACGTAATCCAGGCCCGCCGGGAAGCGCTCCTTCAGGTCCTGCATGGCCTGTTTGACTTCCGCAGCGACCTCCAGGGCGTTGGCACCAGGCTGCAGGTAGATGGCTACAGGTGCGATAGGGGCATTGTTGACGTAACCCTGCACACCATAGCTGTTCTGGCCAAGTTCGACGCGAGCCACGTCACTCAGGCGCAGCGACGCGCCTTCGTCGTCGGTACGCAACAGGATGTTGCGGAACTCGTCGACGCCCTCGAAGCGCCCCTGCGATGTCAGCGTGTAGGTATACGGCGTAGGATCGCTCTGCGGCTCGGCCCCCAGCTTGCCGGCGGCAACGACGCTGTTCTGGGCGCGAATCGCCGAAGTGACCTCGGCCGGCGTCAGGTCGTACAACGACAGCTTTTCCGGGTCGAGCCAGACCCGCATGGCGAACTCCTGATTGCCCAGCACCTGGGCCTGGCCGACCCCGGGTAACTGATTGAGTTCGTCGATGACATTGAGGTTGGTGTAATTGTTGATGTACAGCGAATCGTACTCGCCGGACTCCGAGGTCATGGCAATGAACAGCAAGACGCTATTGGAGCGCTGTTCCACCGTGACGCCCTGGGCCTGCACTTCGCTGGGCAGCTGCGACATGGCCCGCTGCACGCGGTTGTTGACGTTGATGGTGGCAACCTGGGGATCGGTGCCGATGGCAAAGTACACCTGCATCGACATCGTGCCGGCGTCGGAACTGGTCGACGTCAGATAGATCATATCGTCGACGCCGTTGACCTCCTCGGACAATGTCGCCGCCACGGTATCCGATACGGTCTGGGCATCGGCCCCCGGGTAGGTCGCCGAGATGCTGACGCTGGGCGGCACGACCTGCGGATACTGTTCGATCGGAAGGCTCCGGGCCGCCATCAGGCCGATCAGGGTGATGATCACCGAGAGGACCGTGGCGAATATCGGGCGCCTGATGAATACGCTGGAAAAGTTCATCCGTGTGCTCCGCCGTTATCCTTGGTCGCCCTGGCTGCCTTGCGCCGTGCTTACGCCCTGTGCCGCACCCTCGCCTTGCGAAGTCGCGGCCTGCACCTGTCCCGAGTCCGCTTCCTGAGTCACTTCGGGATCACCATCGAACGGCTGCGGCTTGACCTTGTCACCAGGGCTGAGACTGCCGATGGCACTGACCACCACACGCTCACCCGGCTTCAGGTTGGCGGTGATGATCTGCCAGTCTCCGGCCTGTTCGCCGAGATCGACGAAACGGCTGGTGACGGTCTGGTTGTCGTCGAGCACGTAGACCTGCGGTCCCTTGAGCCCTTCGGTCACGGCGACTTCAGGCACGGCCAGCACCTGGAACCGTTGCAGCCCCTCTAGGGCCACACGCACGAACTGGCCCGGCAAGAAGAGTTGGTCGGGGTTATCGAACACCGCCTCGGCCTGCACCGTACTGGTGCTGGTATCGACACTGGCTCCCAGGTAATCGATGGTGCCGCGAATGCCCTGATTGGCCAGGCTCGGCAGGCTCGGTGCCAGCGTGGGCGCGCGTAGCCAGGCGCTCACTTCGGGTGCGTCCGGTTGGCGACGCTGATAGCGCAAGGCGACGGCATCGTCCTCGGGGAGCGAGAAGCGCGCCTCGACAACCTGAAGCGGCGTGATGGTCGCCAGTGTCTGCTGTTCCTGAACGTAATTGCCGACATCGACTTCACTCAGGCTGATCTGTCCCGTCACCGGGGCTTCCACGGTGGTGTAGTCGAGATCGAGCTGGGCCTGGTCGAGCGCTGCCTGGGCCTGCGCCACGGCAGCCTGGGCGGTTTCCTGAGTTGCCCTGGCCTCGTCGAGCTGCTGCTGGCTCACCGAGTTCTGCTGGTAAAGGCGCTGGTAGCGGTCAAGGTTGCGCTGCGCCTGATTCAACTCGGCGCGAGCACTTTGCAGATCGGCGCGCTGCTGGCGAACGGCAGCCTCGTACTGTGCCTGTTCGATGGTGAACAGCAACTCGCCCTCGTCGACCTGTTCACCTTCTTCGTAATGGCGCTCCTGAAGCACCCCGGAGACGCGCGCCACCACGGTGACTTGCTGCTCACTGCGCAGCAGGGCGGGATAGCTCTTGTCGAGCTGCAGATCGCGGAGTTCGACCGTCATGACCTGCGCCGGCCTGGGCGGCTTCTGCTGTTGCTGACCGCCGCCCTGCTGGGCCTGTTGCTCGCTCTCGCTGCCACATGCCGAAAGCATGAGAGCCAGCAACGGCGCAGCAATGGCGGCAAACCTACGATGTATCGTTGTCAGACGCATGCCTGGTCACCTTGGATATGCGATGGAATCGCGCGAGCTTACAAGCATACATACATGAATGTAAACTGCAGAAGGTTGCGTTAAGATGCTTGCCATCGACTTGTCACATTTTCCGGTACGACCGAAACAGCGGGGGCCCGACCATGCCCAGACGAACCAAAGCCGAAGCCGAAGCAACCCGCGAGGCCCTGCTCGATGCTGCCGAGGAGGTGTTCTACGACAACGGTGTGGCACGTACCTCCTTGGAGCAGATTGCGCGGCATGCCGGCATGACACGCGGCGCTGTCTATTGGCACTTCAAGAACAAGGCCGACCTGTTCCATGCCCTGCTCGACCGGGTGCGCATGCCTTTCGAGGAGATGATGGACGAGGTGCGGGACACCACGGATGTCGACTCCCCCCTGGAAACCCTGCGCCTGGCCTGTCTCAATGGCCTGACGCGTATCGAGCAGCCCAAGTCCCGGCGTATCCATGCCATCCTCCTGCACCGCTGTGAATTCTTCAGCGATATCAATCCGCTGGAAATGCAGAATCGCCTGGTGGAAGAATGCCAGGCCGGCATGCGCGAGCAGTTTCGCTACGCTCACGAACTGGGTCTGCTGAAGCCGCACTTGTCGCCTGACACGGCATCCCGCTTGTTGCAGGCGACCCTGGGTGGTCTCATCCACGACTGGTTGCGCAATCCCGAGCGCTTTTCACTGCAGGAAGAAGGCCGCGAGGTAGTCAACACGCTTTTCCGGCTCATGCGATACGAGCCCTGAGAATTCGCATGTTGCAAAGCAGCGTAGTCGCTACACTGCTTTTACGCATAGCGATACGGGAAGAACCATGGACGCCCTGGAACTGGTGGAAATCAAGGCTCAGGAAATTGCGGTGCGTATCTGGAACCCCCGGGCTCCTCGCACCCTGATCGCCTGGCATGGCCTGGCCCGTCATGGTGGTGACTTCGAAGGACTGGCACGCGAACTCGGCCCCGGCTGGCGCGTGATTGCCCCCGACACGCCCGGGCGTGGCCTGTCGAGCTGGCCGCTGTTTCCCGCACACGATTATCTCTATGAACGCTACATGCAGGTTGCCCTGGCATTGCTCGATCATTATCGGCTGACCAGTGTAGCCTGGCTGGGTACTTCGATGGGGGGCCTGCTGGGCATGTTGCTGGCCGCGTCCGAGTTGGGGCACCGTCGAATCGAACGACTGGTCATCAATGACGTTGGCCCCGAGATCGAGCAGGAAGGCCTGGCCGACCTGGCCAGTTATTTCGGGGTGCCGCATTATTTCCCCACCTTCGGCGCCCTGCTGAACGAACTCAAGGCGCACTACACCGGGTTCGGCATCGACGATGAGGGGACTTGGCGCCGCCTTGCGCTAGACAGTGCGAGGCGCATGCCCGACGGTACCTGGACGTTCCACTACGATCCACGCATCGCCGAGCAATTCGTCCATGATACGCCCCGCGACATGTGGGCGGAGTGGCGCGCTATCCGCTGCCCGTTGATGGTCGTGCGCGGCGAGTTCTCGCCGCTGCTCAGCGAAGCGACAGTCAAACGCATGGGCAGGATCCACCCCGACATGGCCGCCGTGACCGCCAAGGGCTGTGGTCATGCCCCGCTGTTGGACCGTGCCGAACAGGTCACCCCGATACGGGAGTTTCTGGAACGATCTGGCAGTACCAGCAGCCACTCGTCCCGCCCGGCTGGCTGGTGGCAACGCCTCAGGCACAGGCTGGCCACGAATCGCGGCCCAAGCTGAGCTCAGCCCCATCTCGGTATGCAACGCCCCTATGGCCCATTGGGCGACGCGCTGACCTCGGAGTTGCCGGCGCTATAACAACTCTGCGATGGCGCGCGCCACCGCGCCACGATAGCCGCTGCCGAACAACAGCAGGTGGTTGAGTAGCGGATAGAGCTGGAACAGGGTCTGCCGGCGTGACCAGTCGTCCGGTGCCGGCCCGTCCCAGTAGGCCTCGAAGAATGCGGTCGAAGGCGACCCGAACAGGGTCAGCATGGCCAGGTCCACCTCGGGATAGTGCCGGTAGACGGCCGGATCGATGATCGCCGGACCCCGTGTGGTACACAGCACGTTCCCCGACCACAGGTCGCCATGCAGCAGGCGGGGCCGGGTATCGGGCAGCCACTCCTCGAGTCGCTCGGCAATACTGTCCAGCGAGTTCAGGGTCGCCTTGTCCAGCAGCCCCTTGTCGTGACAGGCGCGGCCCAGTGGCAGCAGCCGGTAATCGCGCTGGAAGGTGCGGCCGTCGTCACAGGGCGTATTGGGCTGTGGCGTCAGACCACAGGCATTGTCTCGTTCCCAGCCATGCGTCTCGCCCGTCACCGCATGCAGCTCGCGCAACCCTTCACCCAGGGCCTGCTCGTTGCGCCGTCCGCCGGTTTCCAGCGCCTCCATGACCAGCAGGTCGTCATCGAGCCCCAGGATCCCGGGCACCACCAGTGACGTCCTGGCTGACTGCAAGGCCCGCAACCCGTCAGCTTCGCCGGCCAGACGCTGGGCATCGTCCTGCTTGAGGATCACCGGGCCCTGGGTGGTTTCCAGGCGCCACACGGCGGCAATGTCGCCTCCAGTAAGCGGGGTCGGATTGCCCTGGGGAATGATATCCAGCCCCTCCAGGCGCTGTTGCCAGTCTCTGGGTGCCATGGCTTTCTCCCTTGAATCGTCGTGTCGGCCTCGCTTCTGGGGCCTGGTCTAAGGCACTTCCGGCTCGGTACGTTCAACCCCTGGCGTCTCGTCGCGCAATGGCCGACCGTTCAATTCCTTCTGAAACAGGGATTGTAGCTCGGCCATGGCCGCCTTCTCGTTGGCGACCAGCATTTCCTCGTCGTGGCGATGCTCGTAGGAATCCTGGAATAGCTGGATGTCGAAATCACGGAAGGTACGCACCGCATCCATGGCGTTGGAACTCGGGTAGCCCAACCCCTTGAGCACTTCGGCACTCATCTCCAGGCTTGCCGGGAATGTCTCGCGGACCACCGCCTCGACACCGATTTCCATCAGTTGCCAGGCATGATGACGATTGCGTGCCCGGGCATAGATCTTGATCTGGGGAAAATGCATCTTCGCCAATCGGGCGATGGTATTGGCGGTCTCGGCGTTGTCGACCGCAATCACCAGCACCCGCGCCTGCTCGGCACCGGCCGCCCGGAGCAGGTCCAGCCGCGTGGCATCAGCATAGTAGATGCGCGACCCGAACCGGCGAATGAACTCCACCTGGCGGATATTGGGATCAAGCGCGGTGAAGTTGATGTCCTGGGTCTTGAGCATGCGCGCCACCATCTGGCCGAAGCGCCCCAGCCCGGCGATCAGCACCGGCGGAGAGTCATCAACGAAGTCGCCATCGTAGGGCCGCGTCTCGCGGAAACGCGCTCCGAAACGTTCTCCGGCGCGATAGAGAAACGGCGTCAGTGCCATCGACAGCGTGACTGCAGCGATGCACAGGCTGGCGACACGCTGATCGAACACCCCGGCACTCACCGCCGCGGTCAGCAGTACAAAGGCAAATTCGCCGCCTTGGGAAATCACCGTGGCCAGACGCGGCAGCTCGGTCTTCGGCAGCCTCGCTACCACTCCTACCGCGGCAATGATGGCCGTCTTGGCGAGCAGCAGTCCGAAGGTAATGCCCAGCACCCAAAGCAGGTTGTCGAACACCAGCGACAAGTCCACCGACATGCCCACGGCAATGAAGAACAGGCCCAGCAGCAGCCCCTTGAAGGGCTCGATATTGGCCTCGAGCTCGTGCCGGTAGACGGTATCGGCCAGCATCACCCCTCCCAGGAACGCACCCAGGGCCATCGACAGCCCGGCCCACTCCATGACCAGTGCCATGCCCAGCACCATGAACAGGGCCGAGGCGGTGAACACCTCATGCACTGCACTGCGCGCGACAATAGCCAGCACCCGCGGGAATACCAGCCGTCCGAAAACGATGGCGGCCACCACGCAGCCCACGCCACGCAGCACGGCCAGCCAGGAATCTTCCGAGGTCACGGCAATGTCTCCGGCAAACAGCGGGAGCAATGCCAGCAACGGTATCACCGCCAGGTCCTGGAACAGCAGGATGGCGAAGGCAGCCTGACCGTGCGGCGACGGCAACTGGTGATGTTCGTTGAGAACCTGCAGGGCAAAGGCCGTCGACGACAGGGCCAGGATCAATCCCAGTAGGACCGAGACCTCGATGGTCAGCCCCAGGGTCAGACCCAGCGGCATCAATAGCGCGGCACAGCCCAGCAACTGCAGGGAACCGAGGCCAAGCAGGCGCTTGCGCATTGCCCACAGCCGGGAGGGCTCCAGTTCCAGCCCGATGATGAACAGCAGCATGACCACGCCGAACTCGGCGAAGTGCAACACCGTCTCGGGTTCGGCGACGAAGCCAGTCACCGACGGGCCGAGCAACAGCCCGGCGGTCAGATAGCCAAGAATCGAGCCGAGGCCCAGACGCTGAAACAGGGGCACGATGATGATTGCCGCCCCCAGCAGTACCGCCGCTTCATAGAGAAAGTGCATGTGACCGGAGCTTCCTTATCTAGCGTTCCTGTTGATTCTCGGCCTGACGAAACGGTAGCCGTGTCAGTGCCTGGCGATGGTAGGCCTCGATATAGTCGCGCTCCTCGCGACAGAAGCGTGCCACCGCGTGGTGAAAACCGGGATCGGCGATATGATGCAGCGAACGCAGACGACGAGGAACGAAGCCGCGCACCAGCTTGTGCTCACCCTGGGTACCGGGATCGAAACGCACCAGGCCATGAGCCAGGCAGTGCTCGATGCCTTGGTAGTAACAGGTTTCGAAGTGCAGAAAGTCGGCCTCCACCTCGCTGCCCCAATAGCGCCCGTACAGGGTCTGATCTCCTTGCAGGCAGAGTGCCGACGCCACTGGCTGATCGGCCAGGCGCGCCTGCACCAGCAACAGCGATTCGGGCATCCGGTCTCGCAGCCGCTGGAAGAAGGCGCGCGGCAGGTAGGGATGCTGACCGCGCTCCATGTAGGTGATCTGGTAGCAGCGGTAGAAATGCGCCAATGCCTTGTCGTCAATGGCGTCGCCGGTCAGGCGGTGCATGACCAGCCCCTGCTCGGCGATACGCCGCCGCTCGCGCCGGATCTCCTTGCGGCGTTTCGAGGTCATCGCCGACAGAAAGCCATCGAAGTCGCCGAAATGCTGATCCTGCCATTGAAACTGTACGGCATGACGCTCGATGAGCTGCGGGCGCACCTGCAACCAGGCATCCACTTCGCTGTCCTCGGCAAACAGCAGGTGCCAGCTCGATTGCTCCTCGTTGCAGCACTGCTCAGCCAAGGCGCGCAGCACCTCCTGCCTTTCTGCCTGCCGCGCCAGGATCACCCGCGGGCCAGGCACCGGCGTGAAGGGAATGGCCGTCAATCCCTTGGGATAGTAGTCGCCACCTGCGCGCTCCCAGGCATCCGCCCAGGCCCAATCGAAGACGTACTCGCCGTAGGAATGCATCTTGGCATAGCGTGGCATCGCGGCAACCAACTTGCTTTTCCACCACACCAGCAGGTGACGCGGCGACCAACCTTTCTCGGGCGTCACGGCGCCCGTCGCCTCCAAGGCATGCAGGAACTCATGACGCAGGAAGGGCTGGTCGTCGCCGACCAGTGCATTCCAGAGATCGGCGGGCACTGCCTCGATGGCATCGATCGTGGTTACCTCGTGGCGCATCTCGTCTCCCGTCATGACATGGAAGGCCGGGTGCGTTCACGATAGCCTTCCGGTTGGGTTACTGTCTAAGCAGGGCACCGACACGACAACCAATCGGTGCTCTCCAAGAGCCAGGCGGTACAAACAGAGAGACAGACATGGCCGAGTATCCTTCGTTCCCTCCCCCGTCGCCCCCGGGTGCCGGCACCAATCTGATGGCCTTGGTCGCCTTCGGGCTAAGCGTGCTGGCAGTGTTCGTCGCCCCGGCGGCCTTGGGCGGCGTGGTATGCGGACACATCGCCAGGCACCAGATTCGCCGCAATGGTGAACAGGGAGACGCTTGGGCGCTGGCTGCATTGATCCTGGGTTATCTGCTCATCTTGCTTTCGTTGGCGGGCCTGCTGCTGTTCGGTGGCTTCGTGCTGACGCTGTTCGGCATCATGGCATTCACTATCTAGAGGACACTCGCGCATGACGACAACGCAGACTGCCCCCGCCCGCGCCACTTCGCTGCAACGTCACTTTGCACAACAGCAAGCCGCATTTCGCCAGGCGCCCTACCCAAGCCTGGCGGTCCGTCGCGAACGCCTGGCCCGGCTGGAAAGCATGACACGGCAGCATGTCGATGAGATCGAGCGCGCCATTCGCCAGGACTACGGCCACCGCTCCTCGGTCGAGACACGCCTGGCCGAAATCACCACGCTACAACTGGCGCTACGCCACACACGTCGGCATCTCAAGTACTGGATGCGCCCGCGGCGTGTGGCGCTCAACTGGCGCTTCCTGCCGGCACGCGGCGAGATCCACCGCCAGCCTCTGGGCGTGGTGGGCATCATTTCACCGTGGAATTATCCCTGGCAACTGGCCATGATGCCTGCAGTCAGCGCCCTGGCTGCCGGCAATCGTGTCATGATCAACCCCAGCGAGCTGACACCGGCCACCTCGCGCCTGATGGCAGAGCTTGCCGAGCATTACTTTGCAGCGGATGAGCTGCATGTCGTGCCCGGTGACCGGGAGACGGGCCAGGCTTTCGCCAGACTGCCCTTCGACCATCTGTTCTTTACCGGCTCCACCCAGGTCGGTCGACAAGTTGCCCAGGCGGCGGCAGCCAACCTGACACCGGTCACGCTGGAGCTCGGTGGCAAGTCACCCGCCATCGTCGCCGACGATGCCGACCTCGACGAGGCCGCCCGGCGCATCGCCTTCGGCAAGTGGTTCAACGCAGGACAGACCTGCATCGCGCCGGATTATGTCCTGGTATCGGAGCGTCGACTCAACGGACTGGTCAAGGCGCTCGAGCGTACTGTCAGCCAGTTCTATTCCCGTCTGGCTGACAATGACGATTACACGGCCATCATCAATCGGCAATACCGGCAACGTCTCGTCGACCTGAGGAACGAAGCGGAAGACCGGGGCTGTCGCGTGATGGAGTTGGTAGCCAGCGCCGAACAACTGGAGGCCAGCGGCAAGTTGCCCCCGACGCTCATCATCAATCCGCACGATGAACTGAGACTAATGCAGGAAGAGATCTTCGGCCCGCTGCTGCCGATCATCGGGGTCAAGGATGACGAGGCGGCCATCGACCATGTCATCCGACGCCCGCGTCCTCTGGCACTGTATGCCTTTACCCGCGATGCGGCCTACCGTGGGCGCCTGATCGCCGGCACGCACTCCGGCGGCATGGCCTTCAACGACACAATGCTCCAGGCCGCCCAGGACGCCCTCCCCTTCGGCGGCGTCGGCCAGAGCGGTATTGGCGCCTATCACGGCGAGCACGGCTTCGTCACTTTCAGTCATGAGCGCAGCGTCTTCCAGCAGGCGCGTCGCAACACTGCCTGGCTTATGCAGCCACCCTATCGGCGCTGGCTGCTCAAGCTGCTACGCCTCATCTGACGGCCATCAGTCATTCAGCGCCTCGTCCAGCGCCAGCAACGCTGCCTGCCAGGACGCGGCATCGGCTGCCGCGTCATAGCCCAACGGCAGGCCAAACTCTGCGGCAGCCTCGCCGGATTCGGGACTGGTAAAACCGTGAGTGGCCCCCGGATAGTTGACCACCTTCACCTCGGCGCCCTGGGCCTCTAGCGCCCTGGCCATGCCCATCAAAGCCTCGCGCTTGACCAAGGGATCCTCAGCGCCATTATGAATCTGTACGATCCCCTCGAAGGGCTGCGGATTCTTCACGGCCTGGGTCGGGGAGCCATGAAAACTAATTGCTGCCTCGATGGGCATCCCTGACAGCGCCATGTTCATGACGATGCCACCACCAAAACAATAGCCGATGGCGGCCATGCCGGTATCCGCCACGGCCGGATGCTCGCTCAGCTTGGTCATGGCGGCCTCGAGACGCGCACGCGCGGCGGGCCAGTCCTGCATGACCTGTCTCGAGAAGGCACCGGCTTCATCGGGATGCGTCGCGACCTGCCCCTGGCCATACATGTCGACGGCCAGCGCCACGAATCCCAGCGCAGCCAGCTGATCGGCGCGGGTCCTGGCGTAATCGTTGAGTCCCCACCATTCATGCACGACCAGCACGGCGGGACGCGGCGTCTTGTCACTGACGTTGCGTGCCAGATAGCCCTGGTAGGTCTCGCCGCCCGTCGAGTACTCAAATATCTCGCCCTTGACCTGGGGGCCCTGGACGACATTGATCTGGGTATCATCGGCCTGGACAGGGTTGGTCTGGATCTGGGCCTGCGCCACCGCCGCCGCCAACAGCAGCGGCAAAAGACACAACCACGTGAAGCGCGCTTTCATGGCAATCTCCTTGTTTCTCGTTGTTCGAAAGCTCCAGCCAATGACACAAGCCGTTGGGCGACGCTCACGATTCGGTGTAAAGGGCCTGATGCACGCGGTTGCGTCCTTCTCGCTTGGCCACGTAGAGCCCCATGTCGGCCCGATGCATGAGATCGTCCAGGGTCTCGCCATCACGGCGCTCGGCAATGCCAAAGCTGACGGTGAAATTGAGCCATTGGCCATGGAACTCTACGCGAACGCCCTCGAACTTCTTGCGCAGGCGCTCGGCAAGCATTGCCGACTCGCTCAGTGAGCGCCCGGTGAGTACCAGGGCGAACTCCTCTCCCCCGATACGGCCAAAGATATCGTGAGAGCGCAACGTGCTGCGACAGATTTCGCCCAGGCTGGCCAGCACCAGATCACCGGCGGCATGACCCCAGGTATCGTTGATGGCCTTGAAATGGTCGATGTCGAAGATCATTAGCGACAGGCGCGACGGCATGCTCTCGGCCGCCTCGATCGAGGTTTTCAGGCAACCCAGGAAGGCACCCCGGTTGAGCGCCCCTGTCAGGCTGTCGGTGGTCGAGAGCTCATGCAGCTTCATCTCGCGCAGCTTGCGGTCGGTGACGTCGCGACCGACGGCGAGCACCCATTCGTAACGGCCATTGTAGGGGTTGATGTAGGGGGAGCAGCTGGTTTCCAGCCAGAGATAATGGCCCTGGCAATGGCGCACCCGCAATTCAAGCTGCAGGTTGCGCCCCATTCGCGACGATTCGTGAATCCGGCGCTGGATGCGAGGCGCATCGTCGGGCGGCAGCAATTCGATCAACGCGCGTGCCGTGAGATCCTCGGGAACGTAGCCCAGCACATTGCCGACCGAAGGCGATGCATAGCGGCAGATCCCATCGGCATCGATCAGCATGATGAGGTCGCTGACGTGCTCGACGATGAAGCGATAGCGACGTTCGCTTTCGGCCAGCGCCTGCTGGGCCTGCTTGCGCAGGGTGACGTCCTCGCAGAACCCATGCCACAGGATGCCGCCATCCGCCTCGCGCTCCGGCGAGGCCTGACCGCAGACCCACAGCTCACGTCCATCGGGATGCAGGCAGCGGAACTCGTGACGCCAGGTACTCAGGCGCGCGGCACTACGCCGAATACTGCGCCAGACCCCTTCGATGTCCTGCGGGTGTACACGAGACAACGCCGCGTCGGCGCAGTCGGTCACCTCGCTGGGCGAAATTCCGAACATGCGCAGCACGCCCGAACTCACCAGGGGAAAGGATAACTGGCCATCCTTTGTCATGCGGCACTGATACAAGGTGCCCGGCAATTGGTCACTGAGCTTCTCGAAACGCTGGAGCAGGTTCTGGCGCTCGGTGATGTCGACCAGCGCACCCACCAGTTCGCTCACGGTCCCATCGTTATCGCGATGAATCACGACATCGTCCTGAAGATGGTGCAATGAACCATCGTGGTGGCGCAGGGTATAGTGAAGGGAAACCTGATTGTCCCCGCTTGTGCAGGCTTGCTCCAGCCGCGCCAGCACCTCGTCTCGTGATGCCGCTGGCAGCAGATCCAGCCAACGCGAGGGGGATTCCCGCAGCCAGTCACGATCGATACCGCATAGCGTCTTGACGTTGACGCCCAAATAATGAAGCTTTCCCAGCCACCATTGGGAATCCGTGGCATAAACCACTGCCGGAGACGCGCAAAGCAGTGCATCGAGGAATCGGGGCAGCAGCTGCAACGTTGCCGGCATGTTCATGGTTCCTTTATGACGATCCTTGTGCAAACGCGAAGCGCGGCCCATCAATGGCCGTATGCGACTCCTCCTTGACCAACCCCATGGGCGGTGCAGGCAAGCGAGGCATACTGGCCTGCAGGCATGCGCTTTGATGGCCGTTGCCCCAGACTCTCCGGCTCGGGGGGACGGTATCACAGGCCTGGACCAGGGTACGCAACTCCTGGGCCGTCAGCGGTACGCGCTCGGCCTGCCCCTGCCCCTCCCAGACAATCAGCAATGCCGGCTGACCGCGATTCTGGTCGATGCCTATGATGCATCCCTGGCGCCGACGCCGGGGATCGCGTAGACGCGCCCCGATCAACCGCTGTGCTTGGGTAACGCTATCATTCATGTGCAATGCAGTCTGTAAAACGTTGGTCCTTAACTTTACTTAAAGCTAACACATCAGCCACGGCAAGGCGCGCCAGCTGCGGCTAGCAAACCCCACTTTAACGCTAGGCGCGACATATCACCATGGCTGCATGAAGTGCCAACCACATTGCCGCACTCCCGGCGCACCGAAACGCCAAGAAAAAAGGGCGCCGAAGCACCCTATTTCTTCCTAGAGACCCGGCTCGTCAATGCCAGGACCTGGGGGTCTTTCCTCACTCAGGCCGTAGCTTGCATGGCCAACGCCGTGTCCAGCATCCGATTGGAGAAGCCCCATTCGTTGTCGTACCAGGCCATGACCTTGACCAAGCGACCGTTCACGCGGGTATGGTTGGCGTCAAAGATAGACGAATGCGCGTTATGGTTGAAGTCCACCGACACCAGCGGCTGGGCATTCACGTCCAGCACGGCGGACTGGGCGGCGGCCTTCTCGACCACGGCATTGACCTCTTCCCTGCTGGTGTCGCGGCTGGCGGTGAACACAAGATCGACCAAGGACACGTTGATCACCGGCACACGCACGGCCAGGCCGTCGAACTTGCCTTGCAGCTCGGGCAGCACCAGGCCGACCGCCGCTGCCGCCCCGGTCTTGGTCGGAATCATCGATTGGGTGGCGCTGCGCGCACGGTAGGGGTCCTTGTGATAGACATCTGACAGATTCTGGTCATTCGTGTAGGCGTGCACCGTCGTCATCAGCCCGTTGTCGATACCGATGGCATCGTTGAGCGCCTTGGCCAGCGGCGCGAGGCAATTGGTGGTGCAGGATGCATTGGAGACGACACGGTGTTCCGGCTTGAGTACCTGCTCGTTGACACCGTAGACCACCGTGGCATCGGCGTCCGAGGTCGCCGTCGATATCAGCACGCGGCCTGCGCCGGCCTCCAGATGCTTGGCGGCATCGGCCCGCTTGGTGAACAGCCCGGTACATTCCATGACCAGGTCGACCTGCAACTTGTCCCAGGGCAGTTGGGCCGGATCGCGCTGGGCGAAGGTCAGGATACGATCCCCGTCCACCACCAGCGCTTCTTCATCATGGTCGACGGAATGACTAAAGTGCCCATGGACACTATCGTGCCTGAGCAGATGCGCATTCAGCGCCGGATCGCCCAGGTCGTTGATGGCGACGACCTGAACCCGATCGCGGTAGCCGTTTTCGTAAAGGGCACGCAACACGTTACGCCCGATGCGCCCGAAGCCGTTGATAGCGATACGCAGCGTCATGTGACCTCCTCACTGCAACAAGTGGTGGCGTGAATCTCGGGTGACCACGCTCGCCTGCCGCCGGCAGCGGTCAGGAGGCAGTCACGATGAAACAATCCTACGCTTTAGACCATAATCTGACCCAAAAGGGTCACGACATTCAAGCATTGTTTTGGTAAGTTTACGAAAAATCCTTTACTCGACCGTGAAGAGAGGTCCCCATGGCCGTTCATGAAACCGTGTCCCGCGTGACCCAGCGCATCCGCGAACGCTCAAGCGACCGGCGGGCGCTCTACGAGCGTCACATGCAGGACCAGCACCGCCGTGGCGTCCACCGGGGCGAGTTGTCCTGCGGCAACCTGGCTCACGGCTTTGCTGCCTGTGGCACCGAGGACAAGAACCAGTTGAAGCTGATGAACAGCGCGAACCTGGGTATCGTTTCGTCATATAACGACATGCTCTCGGCTCATCAACCGTTTGCCACCTTTCCCGAGGTCATCAAGGAAGCGGCGCGCAGCATGGGCTCGACGGCCCAGTTCGCCGGCGGCGTACCCGCCATGTGCGATGGCGTCACCCAAGGCCAGCCGGGCATGGAGTTGTCACTGTTTTCACGCGACGTGATCGCCATGGCCACCGGCGTGGCGTTGTCCCACAACATGTTCGATGCGGCACTGCTTCTTGGTATCTGTGACAAGATCGTACCAGGCCTGTTCATAGGAATTGCTCGTTTCGGCCACCTGCCCGCAATCTTCGTGCCGGGCGGGCCAATGACGAGCGGCCTGCCCAACAAGGAGAAGGCCCGCGTCCGCCAGCTCTATACAGAGGGCAAGGTGGGCCGCGACGAACTGCTCGAAGCCGAATCGCAGTCCTACCACGGGCCGGGAACCTGCACCTTCTATGGCACCGCCAATTCCAATCAGCTGATGATGGAGATGATGGGCCTGCACCTGCCAGGCGCGTCGTTCGTCAATCCTTATACGCCGCTGCGAGATGCCCTGACCCAGTACGCTGCAGAACAGGCGGTCCGCAACAGCGCACCGGGCGGCGACTATCGCCCCTTCTGGCAGCAGATCGACGAGAAGGCGATCGTCAACGCGGTGATTGGCCTGCTCGCCTCGGGTGGGTCAACCAATCACACGCTGCACCTGGTGGCGATGGCCGGCGCCGTGGGCCTGACCCTGACTTGGGACGATTTCACCGAGCTCTCGGCGGTGATTCCCAGCCTGACGCGCATCTACCCCAACGGTCAGGCGGACGTGAACCACTTCCAGGCCGCCGGCGGCATGAGTTTCCTGATCCGCGAACTGCTCGACGCCGGCCTGCTCCATGAAGACATTCCGACTGTTTTCGGCGGCAGCATGCGCGACTACACCAAGGAGCCGTTCCTCGAGGACGGCAAGCTGGTGTGGCGCGAAGGCCCCACCGAAAGCATGGATCCCGACGTGCTGCGTCCGGTTGCCAACCCGTTTTCGCCCACCGGCGGACTGACCGTACTCGACGGCAACCTCGGTCGCGGGGTGATCAAGATTTCCGCCGTGCAGCCCGAGCACCGCGTGGTCGAGGCGCCAGTACGCCTGTTCAGCGATCAGAGCCAACTCAAGGCGGCCTTCGATGCCGGCGAACTCGACCGCGACGTGGTCGTCGTCGTGCGTTTCCAGGGGCCACGCGCCAATGGCATGCCCGAACTCCACCAGCTAACGCCCTACCTCGGCGTGCTGCAGGATCGCGGCTACAAGGTGGCCTTGGTGACCGATGGACGCATGTCAGGCGCCTCCGGCAAGGTGCCCGCAGCAATTCACCTGTCCCCCGAAGCGGTCGATGGCGGTCCGCTGGCGCGCCTCAAGGAAGGCGATGTCATCCGTCTGGACGCCAACAAGGGCGAACTGAACGCCCTGGTCGACGAGGCCGAATGGCAATCCCGCGAGCTGGCCACCACTCACCTCGAGGACTACCGCTACGGCATGGGCCGTGAACTGTTCGCCGGCTTCCGTAGCCAGGTCGGCCGCGCCGAGGACGGTGCCGCCACCTTCGGTGGCTTCGAGGCCCAGGACCTGATCGACAAGGGTGGCCAGGCATGACCCGAGCGGCACTGATCGGTGATATCGGCGGCACCAATGCGCGTTTCGCCCTGGTGACGCCGGAGACGTTCGACCTGCGCGACATCCAGACGCTGCCCTGCGTGGATTACCCCCATCTGGTCGATGCCGTGCGCGACTATCTGGAACGGGTGGGAGCGACCGGGGCGAACGCGCCAGTGGAAGCCTGCCTGGCCTTCGCCTGCCCGGTGCATGACGACATCGTCAGTATGACCAATAACCATTGGCGCTTTTCCAAGCGCGAGGTGAAACAGTCTCTCGGACTAGACCTGTTCAAGGTCATCAATGACTTCACCGCCCAGGCGTTGGGCGTGCCTCACATCGGCGATGAGGAACGGATCCAGGTCAAGCCAGGCCATGCCGAACAGAACCGGGCCCGATTGATCATGGGGCCCGGGACCGGGCTGGGTGTTGCCGGTCTGTTTCCGGGAAGCGAGGCCTGGATTCCCCTGACCACCGAGGGGGGGCACGTCACCTTCGCCCCCACCGATGAACAGGAACTGGCGCTGGCCGGTTACTTCATCAGTCGGTATGGCCGCGTCTCGGTGGAGCGCCTACTGTGCGGCCAGGGGCTACTCGACCTATACCGCGCCCATGCGGAGCTGCACCGGGCGGCACCGCGCTACAATACCCCGGCCGAAGTCACCGGCGCGGCCCGCGCCGGCGACAGCGTGTCTGTCGAGACCCTCAAGCGCTTTCTCAAGATCATGGGCGATGTGTGCGGCGACGCGGCACTTTCCCTCGGTGCGCGGGGCGGCGTCTACCTATGCGGCGGTATCATGCCGCGGCTGATCGATTGGCTGCAGCACAGCCGATTTCAGGAAGCCTTCATCAACAAGGGTCGCATGCGCGAGTACAATGACAGCATTCCTATCTGGGTGGTCACCGCGCCCTGGACCGGGCTGCTGGGGGCCGCCGAAGCATTGCACAACAAGGAGGTGGAATGATTCCTCAATCCCTGCGCGAGCTACTCGACGCTACCGACGGACAGCGCCAGGCCGACTGGGAGGGCCGGCGCGTGTGGCTGGCCCGCGAGGCTTGGGGAGAGCTGGCCGTGTCGCTGCAAGGCGCTCAGGTACTGCATTTCCGACCGGACGGCGATGACAGCGCCGGCTGGCTGTGGGTCACCACGACACCCCAGGCCATGCCCGGTGCGATTCGTGGTGGCATCCCGTTGTGCTGGCCCTGGTTCGCCGATGAGTCGCCGGATGGCCAGGGGCCGATGCATGGCACGGCGCGCAAGGCCCAGTGGCGGCTCGACGCCGTCGACGAACATGAGCAGGGAGTCGAGCTGCACCTGTCACCCGAAACGCGGCTGCACGACCAGTTGGTGCCGCGCGCGGTGATCCAGGCCAATGCCCAGCGCCTGCATGTCGAGCTCATCACCGAACACCGCGGTGAGACGCCGGTCAAGTATACCGGCGCCCTGCACACTTACTTCAGCGTGGGCGACACTCACCAGTGCCGTATCGAGGGGCTGGCCGGGTCCCGCTATCTGGACAAGCTCAAGGGCTTCGCCGAAGACGTCCAGCAGGGCGAACCGGGCATCCGTGGCGCCATCGATCGTATTTATCAGTCCAATCGTGAAGTGGTGCTCGATGACGGCCAGCGTCGACTGCGTATCGCCAAGCAAGGCAGCGACTCCACCGTGGTCTGGCATCCCGACACCGAACTGCCCTCGGACACGCCAGCCGACGTGGCGCGTCGTTTCCTGTGTGTCGAGGCTGCCTGTACGCGTGTCGATCCAGTGTGGCTGGTTCCCGGCGCTCAGCACCTGCTCGCCACCACCTTGTCACGAGAGTCCTAGCCATGACCTCCGGCTTCGATGCTCCCTTCCTGCTGGGCATGATGCGCCTGAGCGATTCTCCGTCGTTGAGTGACCCCAGGACACTGGCGGACTGGATCGAAGCCCGGCTCGACGAGGGCCTGACATGGTTCGACCATGCCGACACCTATGGCGACCGCCGTTGCGAAGCCCTGTTCGGTGAAGCCCTGGCACTGCGCCCCGCTCTGAAGTCGCGGATTCACACTGTCGCCAAGGCCGGTGTCGTGCTGCCCGGACGCGATACCTCACGCTTCGGGGTCAAGCATTATAATACCTCTCCGGCCTATCTCGGCCAGGCGATCGACGGCATCCTGTCGCGGCTGGGCGTGGAGCATCTCGACCACTTCCTCGTGCAACGCCCCGACCCGCTGATGGACGTGAGCGCGACCGCACACGTGCTGGACACCGCCATCGCCGCCGGCAAGGTCGGCGCCGTCGGGGTATCGAATTTCCTGCCCGAGCAGTGGCGGCGCCTGCAGCAAGCCATGACCAGCCCCCTCGTGGTGAATCAACTGGAGCTGTCGTTGGCCCACCCCGCTTCGCTGTTCAATGGCTTGTACGACGCGGTGCTCAGCGATGGGCATCAACCGATCGCCCGCTCGTCACTGGGTGGTGGGTCGGTGTTCGAGGACGTGCTGGGGACCGCCATCGAACGCATGGCCAAGGAATTGCAAATCAGTCACGCCGGCCTGGCCCTGGCCTGGCTGCGCCGCCTGCCCGGCCAACCGGTGCCGGTGATTGGCACACTCAAGGACAACCGGATACACGAGCTCGCCCGCGAGGGGCGGGTCGACCTGGACCGCCCGACCTGGTTTGCACTGCTCGAGGAAGCGCGCAGCCAGCGAGTCGGCTGACGCGTTCGGCCTGTGACGCTGACCGACAATCGAAAGCGTGGTACCGTGCCAGGCGCCAAGGTGACACGATTCATCGACTTCAAAACAACAAAGGACACGCTCATGTTCCAGCTTACCCGCAGCGTTACCTGGCAGGCCCTCGAGCGCCTGCATCGCGATACCGCCAACGACCGTATCGGCGATTACTTCAGCCATGACCCACAGCGCTTCGAGAAGATGAGCCTGCGTGTCGGTGGGCTGTTCCTCGACTATTCCAAGCATCACCTCTCCGATGCCGTGCTTGCCAAGCTGCTCGAGCTGGCCGATCACTCAGCATTGGTGCAACGGCGCGCGCAGATGTTCTCCGGCGACATCATCAACGTTACCGAGGACCGCCCGGTCCTGCATACGGCGCTGCGCAGCCTGGGCGACGAGCAGGTGATCGTCGACGGCCAGGACGTGATGCCCGAGATCAAGCGCACCCGCGAGCAGATTCGCGCCTTTTCCGAGGCCGTGCGTGATGGCACCTGGAAGGGCTACAGTGGTGAGCGTATTCGCGACGTGGTCAACATCGGCATCGGCGGCTCGGACCTTGGACCCAACATGGCCTGCCGCGCCCTGCTCAACTACCGGCATGGCGACCTCAATTTCCATTTCGTCTCCAACGTCGATGGTGCACATATACAGAAGGTGCTGCGGCGCCTCGACCCGGCCACTACGCTGTTCATCGTCTCTACCAAGACCTTCTCTACCCAGGAAACCCTGCTCAACGCCAAGACCGCGCGGCGCTGGTTTCTCGACAATGCTGGCGAAGACGCCGACGTGGGCGCCCACTTCATCGCAGCCTCCACCAACCGCAAGGCAGCCATGGAATTCGGCATCCGCGAGGAGAACGTTTTCGAGTTCTGGGCCTGGGTCGGCGGACGCTATTCGATGTGGTCGTCGATCGGCCTGCCCATCGCCCTGTCCATCGGCTACGAAGGCTTTCTCGAACTGCTCGAAGGCGCCTACGAGATGGACCGTCACTTCATCGAGGCGCCTTTCGCCGAGAACATGCCGGTACTGATGGCGCTGATCGGTATCTGGTACATCAACTTCATGGGCGCGGAAACCCAGGCCATCGTGCCTTACGATCAGGCGCTGCATCAGTTGCCGGCATTCCTGCAGCAGCTCGACATGGAATCCAACGGCAAGTCCGTGGATATCTTCGGCCAGCCGGTGAACTACAAGACCGGCCCGATCGTCTGGGGCCAGACCGGCTCGAACGGCCAGCACGCGTTCTTCCAGTTGTTGCATCAGGGCACCCGCTACGTGCCGATCGACTTCATCGCCTCGCTCAAGCCCGAGCCCGGCATGGAAGAGCATCACTTCGCCCTGCTCACCAACATGCTCGCCCAGGCCAATGCCTTCATGGAGGGTAGCCAGAAAGGCAGTCAGCTCGACCCCTACAGCTGCCCAGGCAACCGCCCCTCGAGCACCCTGCTGCTCGACGAGTTGACGCCGCGCAACCTGGGGGCACTGATCGCGCTCTACGAGCACAAGGTGTTCGTCCAGGGCGTGATCTGGAACATCAACTCGTTCGACCAGTGGGGCGTGCAACTGGGCAAGCGCATCGCCGGGGAAATCAGCGAGCGCATCGACGAGCGCACCCAGGACTTCGACGCCTCCACCCAAGGTCTGTTAGCGTTGGTGCGTCAGCATTTTCCTGCCCATCAGCCGGCCACACAGACCCAGGCCGGCCGATCCGGGGGAAAGACCAAGGCCAAAGCCACCAGCCAGGGGAAAACGTCATGATTCCCGTCATCGCCTTCGGCGAAGCCCTCGTCGACATGCTATCGAGCCGCCTGGGGAATGGCAGCGGACCGGAAACCTTCACGCCCTATGCCGGCGGCGCGCCAGCCAATGTCGCCGTCGCCTGTGCACGGCTCGGCGTACCCAGCCGATTCCTGGGCATGGTCGGCGACGACCGTTTCGGGCGTTTCCTGACCACGGAAATGGCCAGTCACGGCGTCGACACCTCGGGCGTGGTGACCACCCGGCAGGCCCGCACGGCACTGGCCTTCGTCTCGCGGGATGCCGAGGGCGAGCGCACCTTCGACTTCTATCGCCCGCCGGCCGCCGACCTGCTCTACCGGCTCGAGCACCTGCCTGCCGGCATCTTCAGCGAGCCGGCCATCGTGCACCTGTGCAGCAATAGCCTGACCGAGGAAAGCATCGCCGAGACGACCCTGGCATTGGCCGACATCGCCAAGCGCTCGGGCAGTCTGGTGAGTGTCGACGCCAACCTGCGCGATAACCTGTGGCCGGAGGGCAAGGTGGATATCGGCCTGGCCACCTCGCTCCTCGACCGGGCGCACCTGCTCAAGCTGTCCCGCGAGGAGGTCGACAAGCTGCGTGGCGATCACCCGGAAGACGCCTGGCTCAACCGGCGGCTCGCCGCCGGCGTGAAGCTGATCGTGATTACCGACGGTCCGCGCCCCGTGGAGATCCATCGGCTCGGCCGTCGCCTGGAGGTGTTGCCGCCACAGGTTCGGGCCGTCGACACCACGGCCGGTGGCGACGCCTTCATTGGCGGTTTGTTGGCCCTACTGGCCGAGGCCGATGTGGATGCCGCCGGCTTTGCTGACTGGAGCGATGACGACGAACGCCTGGTCCGCGCAGTGGAGACCGCCTGCCGCTGCGGCGCGCATGCAGTGACACGCCCCGGCGCCTATGCCGCCCTGCCCTCACGCGAAGACCTCGACGCCATGCTCGGGCACTGACACTCAGCCAGCCCACCACAGCCCCAGGTCGAGCACAGCCAGTGTGACGAGCAGGATGCCGACCTGGGCCGCCAACAATGGCAGTAACTGGCGACGCTCACCGTCGCCTGCGCACTCCTCGAGCCGATATAACCCCAGGCATAGCCATCCCGCCGCCAACCCAGGCAGCAGCGCCGGCCAGGTATCCTCAGGCAACCCGCCCGCCATGAGCGCCAATGCCAGCCAGGCAAAGGCTGCGGTATTTAGCCAGGCCGCCACCCGCGCCGCCCGGCGCAGCCCCAGAACGATCGCCAGATGGCGACGCCCGACTTGCCGGTCGGCGTCGATATCCGGCAACTGGTTGACCAGCAACAAGGCGCTCACCAGCAGTGTGGGTATCGGCGCTGCCGTCAGCACAGTACCGCTCAGCCGGCCACTGACCGCCCAGTGGCTGCCCAGTACCATCAGCACGCCGAACCCCACGCCAGGCGCCAGCAGACACAACCAGGGGCGACGCACGATCCAACCAGTGTAGCCCCAGACCAGGGCCAGCCCGGCGACACCGAAGACCAGCATCGGCACACCGCGCTGCATCAGGAAATAGCCGCCAACGAGCACGGTGGCGGTCAAGCAGGCCGCACCAGCCAGAGCCACGAGGGGCGCCGCCCGGGGGCAGGCCGGTAGGGCACCGCTACCGCCCGAGAATGGCGTCCGTCGCGTCATGGCATCGAGCCCGCTGCGAAAGTCATGGTACTCGTTGAGCAGATTGACCGCGGCATGTGCCGTCAGGCTACCCAACAGGGCCAACCAGACATCCCGCCAGGTCAACGGCAGGCCCTCTACCCGCGCGGCGCCGACACCGATCAGCACACACAGCGGCGCCAACAGCAGAAATGGCGGACGTGTCGCGTGCAGGCAGGCCTGCCAGCGCATGCGCCGGGAAGCGTCGTTCTTCACTCCGTCAGTCAACTCTCGTGTTCAGCCCAGGCAATGGCCCAGCCAGTTGCCGATATCCACGGTCTGCTGGGGGCAGAGCGCATGCGCCATGGGATAGGTGCGGTATTCCGCCGGGATGCCCAGGGCCCTGAGACGTTCGAAACCGGCCCGCCCCAGCGACTCCGGCACGACCGGATCGAAGGTGCCATGATGCACCTCGGTCGCCAGGTGACGGTTGGCCTCGGCCAATTCGATACTGTCACCGGTAGCGAAATAGGTCGACAGCGCCAGCAGGCCGCCCAGCGGCTCGGGATAGCTCAACGCCGCCTCGTAGGCGACTGCGCCCCCCTGAGAGAAGCCGGCAACGATGATCCGTTCGCTGTCGATCCCCAAACGACGCTGCTCGTCGATCAGGCCCTGGACCTGCTTGGCGGACGCCTTGAGCTGGATTTCATCGATTCGCCGCCCCAGGTTCATGTCCAGAATGTCGTACCAGGCCGGCATGCGCATGCCTCCATTGATGGTCACCGGCCGACTGGGAGCGTGCGGCAGCACGTAGCGGATAGCTGGCTTGCCGGGCACGTTCAAGGCAGGAATCAGCGGTGCGAAGTCGTGACCGTCTGCGCCCAGGCCATGCAGGATGATGACGGCGGCATCGGCCTGGCGGCCCTGGTCGGGTTCGATGATGAGCGGCTTGGATTCAGGCATGAGGCATTCCTTTGAGAACGATGCCCTTACTGTAACCCGACAGCCCCATTTCCGACGAACCCGGCAAGCCGCCCTAGAAGGGCCAGATCCGCGGTATCAGGATTAGCGCCACTACACCCACCAGAATATTGAGTACGCCGCCGACACGCAGGAAATCGCTGAAGCGATAGCCCCCTGGCCCATACACCATAAGATTGGTCTGGTAGCCGATCGGGGTCAGGAAGCTCGACGATGCGGCAAACATGACGGCGATAGCATAGGGCAGCACATTGACACCCAGACTCTCGGCACTCGCGGTCACGATGGGAAAGGCAATCACGGCAGCGGCATTGTTGGTTACCACCTCCGTCAACAGCGCCACCAGGATATACGCACCGATGAGCAGCAGATACGGATTACCACCGGCCAGCGCCAGGGCATGGCTGGCCAGGCTGGCCGCAGCACCGGAACTTTCCAGGGCAAGCCCCAGCCCGAAGGACGCGGCAATGGTCAGCAGCACCTGCGTGTCCAGGCCGCGCTTGGCAGCACTGATCGAGCAGCAGCCGGTGAGCACGGCGAGTGCTGCGCCCAGCATTGCCGCGTTGAGCATGCTCAGTGCGCCGAACGAAGCCAGGGCCACGACACCGGCGAGTATGCTCCAGGCCAGCCAGGCCTTTTCGTGGATGGGGCGAGCCTGGCCATTGACCCGGCTGATCAGCAGGAAATCCTTGGACTGGCGGTGACGCTCGATGAAGGGCGGCCGCGCCTCGAGCAGCAGGACATCGGCCGGCTGAAGTCGAATCTGCCCAAGGTTGCCGGCGACTCGCTCGCCATGACGACACACGGCCAGCACGGCGGCACCATAGAGTGTTCGAAAGTGCCCCTCACGAATGCGCCGGCCGATGAACTGGCACTGATCCGAGACGACGGCCTCGACCAGGCGGCGCTCGCGATAGTCCTTCTGCAGGCTGGATTCGCCCTGGATCGATGGTCGCAGCCCACGTATCTGCTGCAGTTCGACGGCTGCCTCTGTGGTGCCTGCAAAGACCAGACGGTCCCCGCCCTTCAGCTTCTCGCCCGGCCCGACCACGCTGACCACGTTACCGCTGCGCTCGATCTCGACCAGAAACAAGCCCTCGAGATGGCGCAGGCCCGCTTCCTCGACCGTCCTGTCGACGATAGGACCGTCAGGCGCGACCTCCATCTCAATGGTGAACTCACGCGGATTGTCGAAGAGTTGTGCAGTGCCGGCACGCTCGGGCAGCAGGAAGCGCCCGGCCAGCAGCAGGTAGGCCAGCCCCAGGACAGCGACCGGTACGCCCACCCAGGCGATATCGAACAGGCCCAGAGAGAGCTCCGGATAGCGATCCTCAAGCAGGCCATTGACGACCAGGTTGGTGCTGGTCCCCAGCAGCGAGCAGGTACCGCCCAGGATCGAGGCAAAGCTCAGCGGCATGAGGAAGCGGTGCGACGACAGGCCCAGCCGGCGGCTCCAGCTCATCACGGCAGGAATGTAGGTTGCCACCACCGGGGTATTGTTGAGAAACGCGCTGATCGCGGAGACGGGAAACAGCAGCCGAACCTGGGCCCCCGTCTCGGTGCGCGGCCGCCCGAGCACGTAGCGAATGATCAGGTCGATGCCACCGGTTTCGCGAATGCACGCGACCAGCACGTACATGAACGCGACGGTGAACAGGCCACTGTTCGAGAATCCGGCCAGCGCCTGGGACGTGTCGAGAATACCCAGCGTCAACAGCCACACCACGGCCCCCAGCAGAATCATGTCGGGGCCGATACGTGTCGTGGCCATCAGTACGAACGCAGCCAATGTCGTGGCCAACGTAATCCAGGCATCCCAAGGCATGGTGGCGGTCCATCAATACAGTCAGTGAATCTGCCCGCATTCTGACCGCCACGCTTTATGCCTGGAAGTTATTTGTGGAAATTTGCCTAGACGAAATAGACATATCAAACTGGCGTTTGCGCCCCACCCAGTCCGAAGGGGGCACGCAGCGATTGCACCGGCATGTCCTGACGACGCTCCCTGCCGGGTAACAGCATATGGTCGTCGAGTTTGACATCGTGCATGGCCGGTGCCGCTTCCTCGTGCGCTTCCAACCGCTCGAGCACCTCCGGTAACCGCACCTCGGCCGGAATGCACAAAAGACCATGGCGCTGCAGCCACTCACCGGCCCGTATGCTGCTCGTGAAACGGATGATGAACACGGACGTCACCATGCCCAGCAGTACCGGCGAGAGCCACCAGAAGAACAGCGGTGAATAGTAGTAACTGACCGTTCCCCAGACCAGGCCGGCCAAGGTCATTGCCCAACTCCGCCGCCATGCTTCACGCCAGGGGATCAATCGCCCACCACGCGCCTGGGTGCTCCACGAGACGGTCCGACCCGAGAGCACGCTGATCACGAACCAGGCATGGAACGCCATCATCAGCGGTGCGATCAGGATCGAGAAGACGATTTCCAGCAAGGCGCTGAACGTCAGCTTGAGTCCGCCGCCGAACTCCTTGCGCCGCTGGACCAAGGCCACGGCCAGCCCCAGTAGCTTGGGCACGACCAGCATGATGACGGTTATCACCAGCAACGAGGCGATCATCGCCACGCGCGACTCCGGCCACTCGGGAAACAGCTGATAGTCCTGGCTGAAGAAGCGTACCTTGACCACGGCACGCGTCACCGCGTCCACGGTGCTCAACGCCAGCATGACCAGCCACAGCAGCGAGGCCATGTAAGCCAGTGCACCCAGCAGGAAGTGCAGCCGGTTGACCCAGTGCAGCCCGCTGGAAAACAGCAGGCGCAGGTGCTGCATGTTGCCCTGGCACCAGCGGCGATCGCGCTTGGCGTACTCGATGATGCTGCCCGGCAACTCCTCGTAGCTGTCCTCGACACCGGCATGCAGGCGCACTTCCCAGCCGGCGCGACGCAGCATGGCCGCCTCGACGAAGTCGTGACTGAGGATCTCCCCGCCCATCGGGGCCTTGCCGGGTAGCGATGGCAAGCCACAGGTATCGACGAAGGCGGCAATGCGAATGATCGCATTGTGTCCCCAGTAGTTCGCGGTGTCGCCCTGCCAGACACTCTGCCCCGCCGCCAGCATCGGGCTATAAAGTGTTGCCGCAAACTGCAGAAAACGTCCGAACAGTGTGCTCGAACGCACCGGCAGCGGCACGGTCTGCAGCAGGGCCAGACGCGGATTGGCTTGCATGGTTGCCGCCATGCCGACCATGGTGCGACCGCCCATGACACTGTCGGCATCGAGCACTAGCATGCTCTCGTAGTCCTGCCCCCAGCGGCAGCAGAAATCCGAGAGGTTGCCGACCTTGCGCCCGATGTTGCGTTCACGGCGCCGGTAGTACAGCGTCAGGTCGTCACCCAGCCGCTGGCGAAGCGCGTAGGCCGCCTGCTTTTCGGCAACTGCCATGGTCTCGTCGGTCGTGTCGCTGAGCAGGAAGACATCGAAGGCCGCGGCCTGTCCGGTCGCGATCAGCGAGCGACATGTGGCCTCCAGGCCGGCAATGACCCGCTCGGTGTCCTCGTTGTAGACCGGCATCACCAAGGCAACGCGGCGCTCGGGATCGAGCGTCTGCTCGAGCGGCCTGTCCCGCTTCAGGGTCAGCGGGTTGCGCTTGAAGGCGACAACCAGAAAGCCGGCGATGCCCGTCCAGAACGAGACCGACAGCCAAGCGAACATGACCACGAACAGCAGCCAGATCGACATTTCCAGCATGTTCATGCCATTGGCACGCAGGATGTCGAACATCATGTAGCCGCCCTGGATGGCGGTGAGCAGCGACAGTGTGAAAAAGACCAGGCGCCGCAGTCCCAGCAGCGGAATACGCTGCATTTTCGAACGGGGCGGTGCCTGCGTAGTCTTGCGCGTGGAGGTCTCGGGGTCGGCCGTGTGTTCGGCCTGCCTCGGCGGAGATATGACACGCTCGGTATGATCGGGACTCAATTCCTGCTCGCTCATACCGTATCCACGACTTTGATTGTCATAAGTCATTGGGATCCCATATGTAGCTCCAGGTTTCGGTAAGCGGCTTGCCACGCAACGTCAGCTTCAGTTGCATGTCAGCCGGCTCATCGTCCTGCGGCGACAGCTTGAACATGGCCCGCCAGGTCTCGCCGTCCGGCATCTTCCTGACATGGAGTTCGCTGGTCTCACCCTTGGAGGTCGTCAACTGGGCCTCGACCGGCTGGGAAGCGGACAGAGACGGTAATTCGCCTCCCTTGAAGTCGACCACGAAACGGCGCAGGCTGCGCGGCGGTCCGTTCGATTCGCCCGGCTGCGCCCCCCATCCCTGGCGGGTACGAATGACACGGGCAAATTCCCTATGGGGAATCGGCTCGTCATAGGTGGTCAGCCTATATTGGTAATGGCGCTCATCGCCGGCCCGGAAATCGTCATCGGGGACCCAGTAGGCAACAATATTGTCGTAGGTTTCGGAATCTGCAGGAATCTCGACGAGTTCCACACCGCCCTCGCCCCAGTCGCCGCCCAGCGTTTCGACCCACAGGCTTGGGCGCTCCTCGTAATTGAGTGCGGTATCCAGGTAGTGCTCGAAATCCCGATCGCGCTGCATCAGGCCGAAGCCCTGCGGTGTGTTATCACGCAACTGAGTGACGTTGAGCGACGGCGGATTGGAAAGCGGACGCCAGATCCACTGATTGCCTGAGGTATGCATCAGCATGCCATCCGAATCGTGGACCTCGGGGCGGAAATCATCGTAATGCTGAACGCTGTTCTCACCATACAGGAACATGCTGGTCAGCGGCGCCACACCCAGCTTGGCCACATCGTTGCGGGCAAACAGGCGAGAATCCACATTGATGACGGTATTGTTGGCCGCCTCGATATCGAAGCGATAGGCACCCGTTACCGACGGGCTGTCGAGCAGGGCGAATACCGTAATTCGCGACGAGTCTGGCTCCGGTGGAATCAGCCAGAATTCCCGGAACGCAGGAAACTCCTCACCGCCCTGGGTCGCGGTATTCACTGCCAGGCCGCGCGCAGAGATGCCATAGGTCTGGTCACGCCCGATCATGCGGAAATACGACGCGCCCAGAAAGACCAGAAACTCATCCTTGTACTGAGGGGTGTTCAGGGGGAAGTGCAGGCGGAAGCCAGCGAAGCCCAGATTTTCCGGCTTCATGCCTTGTACGATATCGCGGATGTGCCCGGTCTGGCCTTCGTATTCGAACATATTGCTGTCGAACGCAACCTCGTCGATGCGGCCGCCACGCAGCACGTGGATATCGACGGGCGTGTCGTAGAGAAAACCGGGGTGAAAGAGTTGTACCTCGAACAGCCGCTCGTTGCGCCACAGGGCGGCATCGCGCCGAAAGCGGATGTTGCGGAAATCATGGTATTCCATGTTGGCCAGTTCGTCGGGAAGCGACGACTCTGGTGCCACATAGGACGAGCCGGCCATTTCTTTTGCACGCCCCACTACATGCTCGAACAAAGCGTCTGGAGTCCAGTCCTGCTTGGGGGCGGAGCCGTTATCGGCCTGCTGGGCTGTTTCCTGCTCGCTGGGGGCGGACTCTGCCGACTGCGGGTTGGTGTTGTCCTGCTCAGCCTCGGAGGGCTGGGCCTCGGCCGCTTGCGAGCCGTCCTTGGGAGGAGTGGATGTCTCCTGAGCTTGCGCAACGGTCAGCACACAGGCCAACCCTGACACAACGATGCATTGCCACACCTTCATGCGCCTTCCTCATTTCCATATTCATTAGGCGACCCCTCGTCCCTGAGCAACTCGAGTTGCTTCTTCTTCGGCGCGTTGCAATTGTGTATACGCCTGCCGGTAACGGGACTGCTGCCATTACCCTTGACGTTGTTATCCTCGGCGCTCGGTTACCGATGTCTTACCATACCTATGTCGTAGACGTACGTCGATGGCCTCGTGCCTCGGACCATGAGGTGATACGGGAACGACAAGTGCCGGTAAGGTGCGCCCGGCCACACACTCGAACGAGTCAGATCGCGTTTTCTTGTGGTAAAACGGCAGGACATAGAAGAATGAAGACGAAGCTATCTTCGGTTGGTCTCGGTCAGGTGTGGCATGACCGTTTCTGTCTGTGTCTACCGCTGACCTGAAGCATAGTGCTCAACGCGGGGTCGATCAAAAAAGAACATTCACTTACCGAGAGGCAACTTCCCTTATGCTGTGCAAGCAACTTCCGCCCGCCTCCCGTCGCCGGGCCTTGCAGCATGCCGCCCAGCTTGCTTGGCCACACTACCGATAGCGCCGAAAGTATGCAGCAACACCAGAGAAATCAGCGATTGATATTAACTAATTACCAATCGCCAATATGAGGATTTAGAAATCAAGTATTAACAGTGAGACAAATAACGTTTATTTTTAAACTCTATTTTTTCGCCGCACACATCAAACCCAAAGTTACGTTAGCCATTCTCTTCTGACTGATTCCTCACCCTATTATCAAGATAGCTTGACTAGGCGATTTCGAGCGTTTCATCGCGTGTTCAGGTCGATCTCGACAGTCACTGTATCGTCGCCCTGAAGCTTGTGACTGACAAAAAACCCCAACTCACGCGCCATCTTCAGCATGGGTTCGTTTTCTGCCAACACGTCGGCAAAGACACGGCGTATCCCGGCTTCCCTGGCGTAAGCGAGAATTTCGCTCATCAGGCGATAACCCAACCCGGTGTGCTTGATGTCCGACCGGACCATGACGGCATATTCCGCGCTGTCCTTGTCAGGGTCGGCGATCAGCCGCACCACACCACAGATTTCCTGCCCACCCGGTGCGAACGCAACCAACGCCATCTCGCGGTCATAGTCGATCTGACTCAGCCGGGCGGCGAAGGCATGATCGAAGGATTTGATGGCAGCAAAGAAACGTAACCTGAGGTCTTCCGGAGACGATCGGCGCAGCATCTCGACCAGGGCCGGCTCGTCTTCCGGGCGGATCGGCCGCAGGCAATATTGCTGCCCCGAACGGGTCGTGACATGGCGTTCAAGCGATTGTGGATAAGGCCGGATCGCCAGTGGCTTGCGGTCCCGGCGAACCACGACCCGCGCATCCAGGGCAATGACTCCCGAGGCATCCGCCAGCAGCGGATTGATATCGAGTTCCACGACACGATCCAGTGTCGTGACGAGTTGCGATACGCGCACCAGCGTCAGTGTCAACGCCTCGAGGTCGACCGCCTGACGGTTGCGATAGCCGTGCAACAGACGAGCAACTCGTGTCCCGTCGATCATTTCGCGCGCCAGCAGCGGGTTGAGCGGCGGTAGCCCCATCATCCGGTCGCCGACTACCTCGACTGCCGTGCCACCTTGTCCGAAGAGGATCATCGGACCGAAGACACGATCCTCGGCCACGCCGACAATCAACTCGTGGGCCTCGGGACGACGAATCATCTTCTGAACATTGAACCCGTCGATGCGCGCCTCGGGAGCAACCTTACGCACTCGCTCGAGCATGGCTTCGGCCGCATCGTGTACCGCCTCGGGCGTTGTCAGATTCAATGCCACCCCACCGACATCCGACTTGTGGGAAATATCGCGCGACACGATCTTGAGCACGACCGACCCACCCAGTTCCTTGGCTGCGGCCGCCGCATCGGCTGGGTCGCGCGCCGTCCTGGCCGGTGCCGTAGGAATGCCATATGCTGCCAGCAGCGCTGTCGCCTCGGGCTCGGTGAGCAAGCTGCGCTCATCCGCCAGCACGGCATCGATGATGGCCTCGGCACGCGCCTGATCGAATTCCAGCCCGGCGAGCGCGGGCGGTGTCTGCATCAGCAATTGCTGGTTGTGCCGATACTGCCAGAGGTGTGCGAAAGCCCGCACGGCCTGCTCCGGCGTTTCATACGATGGCAGTCCGTGTGTGGCGAACAGATGTCTTGCCTGCTCTCCGGCCGCTTCGCCCAGCCAGCAGTTCAATACGGGAACGCGGCGTGAGCCAATGGCTTGGGTGACCGACCGCGCTGCATCCAGGCTATCCGCGACGGCTGTCGGACAATTGATGACCAGCAGCGCATCGGCAGCCGGTTCATCCAGCAGTATCTCGAGGGCATCGGTATAGCGCTTGCCCGGCGCATCGCCGAGGATATCGACCGGATTTCCCCGAGACCAGGCGGCGGGCAGCACCTCGTTGAGACGCGCAACGCTCGTTTCCGACAGCGCGGCCAACTGGCCATGGCCCTCGGCCAGTTCGTCGACGGCCAAGACCCCGATACCCCCGCCATTGGTCAGGATCGCCAATCGGTCGCCCTTGACCCTTATCCCAGTGGCCAGCGTGCCCACCGCCTGGAACAGCTCGTCGAGCGTCTTGACCCGCAGCATGCCGGCACGCCGGAAAGCGGCATCATAGACGGCATCCGAACCGGCCAGGGCCCCGGTATGCGACAGGGCCGCCTTGGCCCCGGCGTCGCTGCGCCCTGCCTTGACCACGATGACCGGCTTGTTGCGTGACGCCATTCGGGCAGCAGAGAGGAACTTGCGAGCCTGGCTGACGGCTTCGACATAAAGCAGGATGGCATGGGTCTTGGGATCGAGCGCCAGGTAATCGAGCATGTCACCGAAATCGACATCACTCATGCCCCCCAGCGATACCACGTGCGAGAAACCGATCCCCCGGCTATCGGCCCAGTCCAGGATCGAGGTCGCCACTGCCCCCGACTGGGTGACGAAAGCCACGTGCCCTTGGCGTGGCGCGACATGCCCGAAGCTGGCATTCACCCCGGCATGTGGCGCCATGATACCCAGGCAGTTCGGTCCCACGATACGCATCAGGTAAGGCCTGGCCGCCTCCAGCATGGCCTGCTTGAGCCGCTTGCCCTCCTCCCGGTCGCCTTCGCCGAACCCGGCCGTGATCACCACGGCGGCACGGCAGCCGCGCTCTCCGAGCTCCTTGATCAACTCAGGCACAGTCGCCGGCGGTGTACTAATCACCGCCAGGTCGGGAACCTCCGGCAGCTCGGCGACGGAGCGATAGTTCAGCGTCGAGCGGATCGCCCGCTCGTGCGGATTGACGGTCATGATCGGCCCGGCAAAGCCGCCCTCGAACAGGTTGCGAGCCAGTACGGCACCGACGGATCCCGGGCGGTTGCTGGCACCAATCAGAGCGATGGAAGACGGATTGAACAACACATCGAGGTTGCGAATGGACAAGGCGATCTCCTGCCCCGGGGGCGGCACGACGAAGGGGAACGATCAGACTCACGCCCTATCATCGTTGCCTGCGTTCCATCTCGCCATCATTCGATGGACAAGGGACAGACTCTGTTGATGTCGCTCAAGTTTCAGGCCTTGGCCACCCTAACCGGACGGACCTCGGCGGCTCACACACTGAAACCCAAGTGAAAAGAATCTCTTTGAAGTCGTCATTGATAATTCGCGGGCTGCTTTCTATTCCTGACGTGTAGCCAGCATGATCCATGCGCTGGCCGATCTCATGGAAACGAGACAAGGGAGGTATCGTCATGCAAGTCAAAGATGTAATGACCAAGCGGCCCGATTACCTGTCCGTCGATGCCACCATTCGCGAAGTGGCCGAACGCATGAGCCGGGATTCCAGCGGCTTCGAGCCTCTGGTCCAGGGTGACAAGATCGCTTGCACGATTACCGATCGCGACATCGCAGTACGTGCGGTAGCCGAAGGCAAAAGCCCCGATGACAAGGCCAGCAGTATTGCGACCAAGGATGTCCTGTACACTTATGAAGACGAAGACGTGGTCAATGTGCTGAAGAATATGCAAGAACAGCATGTCCAGCGCTTGATCGTACTCAACAACCCCAATGACAAGGACCTGGCCGGCGTAGTGACCGTCGGCGATATCGCCGATCGTTGCGACGATGACAACCTCGCCCGGGAAATCGTCAACTGCAGCAAGCATTATCACTGATCATGGACACAAGGGCGCCGCCACTGGCGGCGTCCCGCAGCTTCCCACTAGTTTGCCTCCTTTTCCCTGTAAGCCTCGGTTCGACTGCGCCCATTGGCTTTGGCCCGGTACAGTGCCTGGTCGGCTCGGTCGATCAATTGCTGCGACGCTTGCCCCGTCACTGGCAGCATTGAGGCTGCACCGATACTGACCGTCACTCGATCTGATACGGGTGACGCAGCGAACGGAATGTTACGCTCGGCCAACAATTCATGGATCCGCTGAGCTATATTGAGCGCCCCGTCCATCTCCGTATGCGGTAACAGCACCGCCATTTCTTCGCCACCATAGCGTGCGGCCAAGTCGCCTGGGCGTCGTATCGCTTCGCTCAACACGCTTGCGACCTGTTGCAAGCTGTTATCGCCGGCCGGATGACCATAAACGTCGTTGTAATGCTTGAAACAGTCGACATCGATCAACAATAGAGCCAGAGGATGCCCCTCGCGGCTACCGCGTGACCACTCACTTTCCAAGTGGCGATCCAGTTCACGACGGTTACTGATGCCCAATAGGCTGTCGGTCCGCGCCAGTCGGTCCAGCTCCTGGTTGAGCATCTCGAGCGCCTTCTGATCCTCCTTGAGCCGAGTGATTTCCTGTGTCAGGAGCAGGCAGCGCAGCACTTGGCCGGACTCGTTGCGTAGTGGTGTGGCAAAGGCCTTGAAGACGCGTTGCTGGAAGATGATTTCCTGCTCCCCCTCCCTACCGGCCAATGCAGTATCCACCAGCGATTCCAGCCGAGCCGCGTGATCCGCCGGGAAGACTTCACGAATGGTTTTGCCCACCATAGCCTGAGGGTTGTAATCGGGATGGTCCTGCCACAGGCGCCCCTCCACGAAGGCGTAGCGATAGCCCCGCTCGATCACGAAAACGCGTCCATTGGGCAGGTTATGAGCGATAGCATGGCACAGCTGCAGCGTTTCCTGCTGCCGCCGCTGCGCACCTGTCGTGGCCTCGCGTGCCTTCACCGCGACACGCAATGCACGATCGATCAGCACCCAGGCCAGAATCACCCCGCCGGTAAAGATAAGAAACAAAATCGCGTTGCGCCGAAACGCAGGCAACAGATCTTCGATGAACGCTGCATAGCTGTACGAAGCCGCCATGGTCACGGGATACATGTCCATATTGCGAAAGGCAGCGATCCGGTCCTGACCATCCACTGGCGAACTGACAAGTAGCGTATCGGCAGCCTTGGCAGTGAACAGTGCGGATAATTCATGCTGGGACGTGGGACGCTCCGCCAGTGGCGAGGGGTGCAGGATCAGCACAGTACCGTCCCGATGAAACATGCCGATACGCAGCTCACTGTCATTGATGACCCGATCATAGAAATCCCGGAAATACTCTGCCTGGAGCAAGACCACGGCAAATCCGGCAAATTCGCCGTTCCGATCCACCAGGCGGTGACTGACGGGGATCATCTGCCGGTCGGACTCACCCAAGGTCAATGGCCAGCCCACGACATCGTAGGCCCCTTGGCGATGCGCTTGATAGAGCGCCCCTTGGGCCAGAACATCGAAATCGGCGGGAAACTTCTTGGCCGTGAAGATGACATCACCTTCGGCATTCGCCACGAATAGCCCGCCGAACAACGGCGTACCCAGAATGCGCTGGTACAAAGGGCGGCTGGACAGGTATTGCTGCATTGCCTGCCTGTTCTGCTCCCACTCGATATCAGCCAGGACCTGGCGCGCCGTGGTAAACGCCAACTCGGCATGCTCCGTCAACAAGGTGGCCTGCGCCTCGAGGTTGCTCTCAACTGAAGCGAGATCGCGCTTGTATACCAGCCACGACTCGATAGCGAGGAACCCACCCACCGACAGGGTGGCCAGTGTGCTGAAGAACAGCAGAAGGCGGCGGGGCGTGGCTAGCGGCATAGTTAGTATGGTCAAGTACTCGGTTGCGTCACCGCAATGGTACGCATCGCACCTTCGCTTGGCGAATGCTGGCTTGGTAACGCTAGCGAAGCGCCATACTGACGATGCGGCACATCTCTCAAGCCGCCTATCAAACAGGTAGGCATACCCCTGATGTAATTGGTTCAAGTACCCGTATTGTCAGGGCCGGCGGGGAGTCGGAGGGTTGCCCCGGCCTGCAGGGGAAGCTCCTCGACCGGGTTTTCATCTCGCAGGCTATCGAGAGGTATGCCCAAAGCCTTGCTAATCTGAGCCAGAGTCTCCCCTTCCTGAATCTGGTATACAGCCGGCCTTTGGGGCTTCTCAACAGCGACTTGCTTCTCGAGCATTGCATTGGTTATCGCCACGCGGCTTGTTTTCTGCTGTGCCAGCCAAGTCCCAGGGGGGGACTTCTTGTCGAAATGCCCCACAAGTCCATTCAGGATGGCATCCGTCAACTTGGCTTGATGGATTGGATCTTTCAGTCGCTGCTCTTCTTGCGCATTAGTGATGAAGCCGGTTTCCACCAGCAACGAGGGTATATCGGGAGATTTGAGAACCACAAAGGCCGCTTGCTCGACCCGAGGCTTATGCAGGCGGTTGACCTCACCCATTTCCTTGAGAACCCGGTCGCCTGCCGAGATCGAGTCAGTCAGGGTTATGCCCATTGCCAGGTCGAGCAGAACCGAGCGGAGCATGGGATCGGCTTCCGCAAGCGCGATATGCTCATCTTCCTCCCCCAGTAGAGATGCGCTTTCCTGCCTCGTCAGCCAGCGGGCGGTTTCCGAGCTGGCGCCCGAGGTCGACAATGCGTAGATCGAACTCCCCTGGGCACTCTTGCGAGTGGCTGCATCGGCATGGATGGAGACGAAGAAATCTGCGGATAGGTCTCGTGCTATTCGGGTCCGCTCTCGCAGGCTTAGGAAGGTGTCATCCTTGCGGGTCAACTCCCCTTCGAAGCCTGGGATACCATCCAGGCGCCGTTCCAATTGCCGAGCAATGGCCAGGACCACATCCTTCTCATAGGTGCCATTGGCTCCGACCGCTCCCGGATCTTTCCCGCCGTGGCCGGCGTCGACCACCACGATGATATCCCGCCCGGGTGATGCCGGCGCATTTTGCAGTGGTCCCGGTAGCGTAACAGAGGCTATCGGCTGCGTTGCCGTGGCACCTTTGCCAGCATGAGTCAGGTCGAGAACCAGCCGATCGGGCTGCCCTTGGTGGGGCGCCAGCAGGAAGTGTTTCACCTGAACCGGCTCGGAAAGATCGAGCACCAGCCTCGTCATGTGGCGATGCTCGCCAGTACGCATGGCCCTGATGGGAGAGCCTGAAAAGGCCAATTGTTCACCAAGATCGGCACCGGCTACCGCTCCCGGAAGGTCGACCACTAGCCGATGAGGATTGGCAAGCTCGAAAACCGTTGGAGTGACCGGGGCTGAAAGCTCCAGCACAACGCGGGTTTTACCTGCATCATCCGTCCAGGACCGGGCCTGGGTAATATTGGCGGCGTACGAATCCAGTGGGGTAGTAGCCAGGCCCAGCAGGGCGAATATGGCAGCTCTCACACGCATGATTATGGTTGTTCCCTGCAGGGAGCGTCCACCAGGTGGACGTCATGATTCGGTACGCACCGCTTCGGCGATGTCTATTTACCTGCAAGGATACCATTTTCACTCTCAAGTCTGTCCGCACAGCGCTGGCAGGTACCGCCGACGGACGTCCGCCAGCCGGCTCGACGGCCTGCGGTACGCGCCTGCACCGGCGCGGCGCCGTCACAGGCAGCTTTACACCTTGCCTTCGTACTCCTCGTCCTTGACTTTCTCCATCCAGGTCACCGGACTACCGTCGATTGATTCCTGAATGGCGATATGGGTCATGGCGACATCGGGTGCCGCACCATGCCAGTGTTTCTCGCCAGCCGGGAACCACACCACGTCGCCGGGGCGAATCTCTTCAATGGGGCCACCCTCGCGCTGAACTCGTCCTAAGCCGGCAGTGACGATGAGCGTCTGGCCCGCCGGATGCGTGTGCCAGGCCGTCCGCGCGCCGGGCTCGAACGTCACCGCCGCGCCACTGGTGCGCCCAGGCGCTTCGGCACTGAACAGCGGGTCGATACGAACGGTGCCAGTAAAGTAGTCTTCCGGCCCAGGTGTGGACGGCTGCGTGCCGACGCGATTGATTTTCATGACAACCTCCTGAAGGGTGGCGGTATCGCTATCAGTGAGAGCATTTGCAGGTTAGCAGTCCTCGGGGAGTGGATAATGGGCTTGAACCGGCAGCACCTATGAAAGGAGTTAATGAATGCTGAGGGAAAACATGGCCGGCCTGGTAGCCTTCGCCACGGTCGCCAAAGCGGGAACGTTCACCAAGGCCGCGGCACAGTTGGGCGTCTCCCAATCGGCGCTCAGTCATACGGTTCGCGATCTCGAGAAACGACTCGGCATCAAGGTACTGGCCCGCACAACCCGCAAGGTCGCGCCCACGGTGGAGGGTCAGCGGCTACTGGACCGGGTGGTGCCGATGCTCGAAGAGCTGGAGGGTGAACTGTGGTCGATCATCGATACCCGTGACAAACCAGCCGGCAATTTTCACATCACCACCACGGATTACGCCGCCAATACGATCGTCTGGCCCAAGCTGCGTCCGGTGCTGAATCAGTATCCGGATATTCATGTCGAGGTGGTGACGGAGTATCAGCTCACGGACATTGTCGAGTCACAGTTCGATGCCGGCATCCGACTCGGCGAGCAGGTCAGCGAAGGCATGATCGCGGTGCGCGTAGGGCCGGATTTCGCAATGCGCGCCGTCGCCTCTCCCGACTACTTTCAGGCGCATGGCAAACCCCAGACCCCACAGGAGTTGACCCAGCACCAGTGCATCAACCTCAGGCTGCCCACCCATGGAGGCCTCTATGCCTGGGAGTTCGAAAAGGAGGGTCGCGAGATTCGGGTCAGGGTGCAGGGGCAGCTGACGTTCAACACCATCGAGCCGATACTCACCGCTGCCATCGACGGCTATGGCATCTGCTATGTCCCCGATGGTCTGGCAGCGGACGCCATCGCCGCCGGGAAGCTCGAAGCCGTGCTCGAGGCGTGGTCTCCCCCGTTTACCGGCTACTTTCTCTACTACCCGCACCGCCGGCAGTCCTCTCCCGCCTTCTCGATTCTCGTCAACGCCTTGAGCCAGACGTGATCCGGACACACTAACACCGAGCGAAAGGCCAGCGACAACGCTCGGAGCCACCCTCACACCCTGCATGATCAGCGCGTGCCGTGACATTAAGATTGCCTGACCGTCGAGGACTAACGGCCCAACCACTGCCGGCGGCAACTCACGCCACACCTCTGGCTAAAGCCCCTACCCACAAACCGATTTCGCAGCATTCATGAATTCATCTCATGAGTGCTTGCGCGCCTGGGCCATGGTCGGCCGCGAGAAGCTGTGCAAAGGTTCCTCTCGATAGCCAATTCTTCACCTTATCCCATCAGTTTTCAGGGAATCGCGACATTCAAACTCACCGCTACGCAGAGGACGACACGATGAAAACGAGCCACCTGATCGCCACCCTGGGCCTGAACCTGGCCGCAGGGATGGCCCACGCTGAAAGCACGCAGATCAGCAATCTTCATGATCGGAATACGGTCGTGGGGAGCGAGGATCTATTCGTGGGTCACGCCCTGATCGATCCACTCTTCGACAGCAACGATACCCGCCATACCACCGGCGGCGAAGTCACTTTCACACCGGGTGCGCGCTCCAACTGGCACACCCACCCCGCCGGTCAGACCCTCGTCGTCACTGATGGCATCGGCTGGATTCAGGAGGAAGGCGGTGAGAAACGCGTGATCAAGGCAGGCGACGTGATCTGGACACCGCCAGGCATCAAACATTGGCACGGGGCCTCCGACACGCATTCGATGACGCACATCGCCATCCAGGAGCAGGTCGACGGCAGCGCCGTCGAGTGGTTGGAACCGGTCAGCGACGAGCAATACCAAGGCTGATCCGGCGACGCACCCCCGCCGAGGCTCCGACTCGACCGTAACGGACCGGGGCCCAATGCGTTTCTCTCCCCCGCCGCTTTCTGGAGCCCCCGATATGCGCACCAAACGACTTTTCACGCTCCCCTTGCTCGGTGTTCTGGCCGCCTGCAGTCAGATGCCGGAATCCCAATCGACCCGAGACTTCTCGCCCGCGCCGAGCGGTGACGAGATGAACCGCGTCTCCCCGGCATTCGCACATTACACAGAGGACATGGTCATCGGCGACCTGTGGCATCGGGCCGGCCTGGACCCCAGGGATCGCAGCATCGTGACCCTCTCGGCGTTGATCACTCAGCAGCAGGTCGCCGAGCTGCGCTACCACTTCAACCTGGCGCTGGACAACAGCGTCGCACCCAACGAACTCTCCGAGATCATCACCCATTTGGCGTTCTACACCGGGTGGGGCAATGCCACCGCAGCGGTCACGTTGCTGGATGATGTCTTTTCGGCACGGGGCATCGACAACTCGTCGTCGCCCGCCATACCGACACAGCGCTTACCGCTGGATGAGGAAGCCGAGGCCAAACGTCAGCAGTTCGTCGCCGAGCGCTTCGCCGACGTTGCCCCAGGCGTGGTCGAGTACACCACCGATGCCCTCTTCCTCGATCTGTGGCTGCGTCCCGGCCTGGCCGCGAGAGACCGGAGCCTGGTTACCGTCAGCGCCCTGGTCGCAGCCGGCCAGCCCGAGCAGGTCACCTTCCATCTCAACCGCGCCATGGATAACGGGCTGTCGAAGACTGAAGCCTCCGAGACACTCACCCAGCTGGCATTCTACACCGGCTGGCCCAAGGTGTTTTCAGCCATGCCAGTGTTCAAGTCGGTATTCGAGTCGCGCGGCCTGATCGAGAGTTGATATCTGCGCCTCGCTACAACCTGCACTCGACGAGCATTTTGCCGGGTGCCATTGATACCGAACTGCCCAGCCATATCACCGATCCGGCGGCCTCGGAGGCAATCGGGGCCTTCCAAGCATCGGCGACAATTCCGGCAGATTCATTTGTACGTATCGTCTACTTTGCGATTACCCAACCTCGCCGTCCATCAGCGCGAGCACACCACCTCGAGGAGTCGTCATGCCTCGTATCACTTCAAAACGCGCCTTGGGTTGCTCCGATGCCGTCAAGGGGGCATCCACCACCACCCTATCCGGAGAAAATCACACCATGGATATCGTCTTTGATGTAGAGGGGCAGCAAATCAGCGCACTCCTCGACGACACCGCGGCCGCCCGGGCCTTTGCCGATATGCTACCGCTTGAGCTTTCGCTGGACGATTTCGGTGCCGGCGTTGAGAAAATCGCCGACCTGCCGGGAAGCCTGCCCATCGGTGAGGCCCCCAGCGGTATGACACCGCGGGCCGGCGACATAACCTACTATGCTCCCTGGGGCAATCTGGCCATCTTCCGTCAGGGTTTCAGCTATGCGAAGGGGCTAGTCAAACTGGGAGGATTCACCGCCGATTTTACCGCCATCGACCACAGTGGACCGATAAAGGTCATTATAAGACCTGCCAAGTAGTTGCTCTTGCCCGGGGCGAGCGTGCTCGGCCTGCGACCATTAATGTACGCCAGAACACCTTGGGAACAAGTTTGCTTGAGGTTAGTCGTAGCACGGCTTAAGGATGGTGGGCCCAGCAGGACTTGAACCTGCGACCAAGGGATTATGAGTGCAATTTTGCTAATTTAAGGATCGCGCCTGCAATGCGGTTTTCTAGATAAAACAATGAATTATGCTCCTCCATTTTTCCCACCTGTTACTTTAGTTGTGCGCAATCAGCAACCAATCCGCAACCAGGTACACAATGTATCGAGCTTTAAAGTGGATCGCTTACGGCCTGATCCAGCGCTGCCGGTAGGCGGCGAGTGCCAAGACGCAGCCGGCGGTTATGCCTCGATAGCCCAGCAACTTGGTGGACTGCATTCGGGTCGAGTCGGGTCAATTCAGTTACTGTTTAGCCAGACAGCCGAAAGAGACCTATTTTTGTCGCTTACACTGCTAAGCGTTCGCTAAGCGAGCAGAGAGCCTACCCCCGCATAGCTTGCTAATAGGCTGCATGTTCATCGAAACGCGTCACGATGAAAGTCAGCCAAGCCAGCCACCTCGCTAATGCCTGGCTCTTCGATCTCGGGAGGATCACCACCTGCGAGAACCTCCAAGACGGTGCGGACCCCACGTGCCAGCGATTCGAGATGGTATCCTCCCTCTAGCACCATGGCTAAGCGCCCGCCACAATGGTTATCTGCCAGCTCCTGTACGATGCCGCTCAGTGCACCGAAGCCGCTATAGCTCAAGTTCATGCACAGATCCAGACGGTGCATGTCGAAGCCTGCAGAGACCAGTATCAGATCCGGCTTGAACCACTCGACTGCGGGGACCAGTATTTCGCGGTAGGCCTTGACCAGCGAAGGATCGCCGCAACCAGCCGGTAAAGGCACATTTACGGTCAGCCCTTCGTCCAAGCCCACGCCGACCTCCTCCTTGTTACCGGTACCCGGATAGAAAGGCGCTGCACGGTGGGTATCGAAGAACAACACATTGGGCGAAGCCCAGAAAATATCCTGGGTCCCATTGCCATGGTGGACATCCCAGTCGATGATCAACACCCGCTCGCAGCCGAGCTCGGCTTGGGCGTGAGCGGCGGTCACCGCAACGTTATTGAACAGGCAGAAGCCCCGCGCGCGTACCGAATCCGCATGGTGCCCAGGGGGACGACAAAGGACGCGCGCTGCCGGCCCGCCCCTGCACGACCGCCTTGACCGCAGCAATGGCAGCGCCCGCAGCTACCTCAGCGGCAGCGACACTTCCGGGAGAAACCGCAGTGGTATCGACATCCAGCCATGCCTGCTTACCGCGCAGATCATAAATATTCTCGATGTAAGAGGTGGTGTGTACCCTGCCAAGCTGTTCTTCGGTGGCGGGCCTGGCCATTTCGTAGCGAACCCCGGGCACGGGTTCGCGCGTCAATAAGTCGGTAATGGCCAGGAGCCTTCCGGGATGTTCGGGATAACTCCATTTGATTACGGCACCTTCGAAAAGCCCTCCAAGAATCGCCTATACACGGCTATCCAGCTTTCCGGGTTGGAAAGGCTCCTCGGCGTTGGGCCGATGTGCCAGCATACGGTCATCGTGAATAACGAGTACATCGCGTTCACCGACTAAGAGCAATTCTTCTATGGAAGAAATGGAGAACAGCTTTACTTCACCTGCAGGGTAGTCGACGTCTACGCGAAGCGAATTGGCCTAGTGCCAGTTACGATAAGATCGAGGAAAGACGGAACAGCATGGTTTGAAACTCCTGTCCGATGGAGAAGATGCATGACCGAGAGCCTTTCTCTTGAGAAAAACCACCTATTGGCGGCACTACCCAGCGAGGTCAAGCAGCGCTTAACACCTCTTCTGGAGCCAGTACAGCTTTCCTTGGGGCAGGTACTGCACGAGGCGGGAGGCGCGCTGAGTCATGTCTATTTCCCTAGCAACGCAATCGTGTCGCTGCTTTACGTGACAGAGAACGGGGCATCCGCGGAAATTGCAGTGGTGGGTAATGAAGGCCTGGTCGGTATCGCCGTCTTCATGGGCGGCGAAAGCACCACCAGCCGGGCGATAGTGCAGAGTGCCGGCCACGCGTTGCGATTACCGGTGAATCAGCTCAAGGATGAATTCAATCGCCACGGGGAAATGCTGCACCTGTTGTTGCGCTATACCCAGGCGCTGATCACTCAGATGGCACAAACGGCGGTATGCAACCGCCACCACTCGATCGACCAGCAGTTGTGTCGCTGGCTGCTGCTGTCTCTAGACCGGCTCCCAGGCAATCAATTGAACATGACCCAGGAACTGATCGCCAACATGTTGGGGGTGCGCCGCGAAGGGGTCACCGAGGCAGCAGGCAAATTGCATAGGCTGGGTGTGATCGAATACCGGCGCGGACATATTACGGTACTCGACAGGCCTAGGCTCGAACAGCTTAGCTGCGAGTGTTATGCCGTGGTCAAGAAGGAGAGTGACCGCCTGCTGCCCTATTACACGATCACGTGAACCGGAAAGCGAGGTTATCCTTGGAAATGGCGGGCCAACGGCCCGCCAGGTCATTCAGGCTGAGCTGGGCTCCATGCTCATGAGATCGTCGTCCCCGCGAGCCGCTTGCAGTGGTGCACTCGGGTTAGCTTGGCTGGGAACGTGCAGATACGTGAGCTTACCAAAAACGACCGGTCCATGTTCGGGGCGACGCGCAACGACTAGATGCAAGGTGCTTGGAATACCGGTGCGGGGCAGATCGCTGACATTTTTCATGGGAGGTGACCTCAGTGACGCCATCCGCGAAATGCATGACAGCGACGAGGCTATGTTGCTCTAAGTGATCGGGACATTCAGTGCGCTAGCGCGCTTAAGCGCCTATTTTTCGTCTGACTTCCAGCTCAGTGTGCGCTAGCGAACCGACAAATTCGCGGTTCTTTCGCATAATTCCGGGAACGAAGCATCGCTTGCCCCAGTGGGCAATGCATCGACCAGGATAGCGCTCGTGGCCTCTTTTTTTAGTATTTTACGCCGGGCTTCCTCCTCGCCATCGCCCTGGCATGATACGCCCCCGGTGCGGGAAGAGCTGTTCAGTGTCGAACGGCTCGAACAGCATGCCGGCAGCCTTGCGCTGGCTCAGCGTGTCACCTTCAAACCGCCTAGAGTGTTGCCGCTGGCAAGGCGGCTCGAGGACAATGCCAAGCTCCTGCTGGAGGCTTACCGCGCAAGTGCCCTAGAAGTCGCCGAAGGGCGCGATATCGTTCCCGCGGCGGCCTGGCTGCTCGACAATTATCATCTCGTCGAAGCCCAAATCCGCGAGATCCGTGGCGACCTTCCCCCCGGCTATTATCGCCAGCTACCCAAACTGGCCGATGGCCCTTTTGCCGGCTATCCACGCGTCTTCGGGATGGCTTGGGCCTTTGTCGCCCATACCGATAGTCACCTCGACCCTGATACCCTGCGTGGCTTCATTGCTGCCTATCAACGCGTTCAGCCGTTGACCATCGGCGAGCTATGGGCGGTGGCGATCACCCTGCGCATAGTTCTCGTAGAGAACCTGCGACGACTCGCCGAGCAGATCGTCAGCGAGCAGGCCGCTCGCAACGAGGCCGACGCCCTGGCGACCCGGTGGCTGGTCCCGGAGGGGCACCGATCCTCGCTGGATATCAGTACGTTGCCCCGCAGCACGACACCATTGGCAGAGCCCTTCGTCGCTCAGCTGGCCAAGCGCTTGCGAGGCCTGGATCCGCGAACCAACCCCATGGTGGGCTGGCTGGAGGGGCAAGTCAGTGCCCAGGACGGCTCCATCGATGACGTGATCCAGCAGGCCCAGCAGCGTCAAGGCACCGCCAACGTCACCGTTCGCAACATCATTACCAGCATGCGCTTCGTATCGAGCATCGACTGGGCTGAGCTGTTCGAGAGCGTCAGCCTGGTCGATGCACGGCTTGGCCAAAGTGGTCTCTTCACGCGGCTGGATTTCCCGACCCGCAATAGTTACCGCAGTGCCGTGGAGCAATTGGCCCGTGGCTCTGCACGAGAAGAACTGGAGGTAGTGGACCATGCCCTGGCTGCATCACGTGAGGCGATGGCGAACGCTGGCGACCCTGCCGAGACCGCACGGGTGGGCGATCCCGGCTATTTCCTGATCGCCGCCGGACGACCTTCGCTCGAGCAAGCGATCGGCTTTCGACCTTCTCTGTACCAGCGCTTGCGGCAGGCCATTCTGACAGGTGGCATGAGCGGCTATGTCGGCTTGGTCGCGGTAGCCACCGCTGGGTTGCTGACGGTGACACTAGCGGCTTTATGGTGGCTGTCCGCAGGTGAGCTCCATCTCGGGTGGCTGTGGTTGCTGGGCCTGCTGGGACTGCTCCCCGCCACCGAAGTGGCGACGCTACTGGTCAATCGGCTGATTGTTTTTAGCGTCGGTGCCCAGCCTCTGCCGAGCCTGGATCTTTCCGAAGGCGTCCCACCCACCCTGCACACATTGATCGCCGTGCCGACGTTGCTGACCAACGAGGCCGACCTGCACGAACAAATCGAACGGCTGGAGGTCCATCACCTGGCCAGTGGTGGCGGCGCTATCGTATACGCCCTGCTCACCGATGGGGTCGACGCCCAGCATGAGACTATTGCCGAGGACGCCTCATTGTTGGCGACCGCCAGCGCGGCAATCGCCCAACTGAACCGCCGCTATGGGGTGAATAATGGGAGCGAGCGCTTTTTCCTGCTGCACCGTCGACGGGTATACAATCCTGATGAAAACTGCTGGATGGGCTGGGAGCGAAAACGCGGCAAGCTGCATGAACTCAACCGCCTGCTCCGCGGCGCCCGAGACACTACATTCGAAAATCCTGCCGCTCTGCCGGGCGATGTGCGTTATGTGATTACACTGGATGCGGATACCCGGCTGCCCCGAGGGGCGGCCAGCCGACTCATCGGCAAGATGGCGCACCCATTGAATCAACCCAGTTTCGATGCAAGCCGTCAGCGCGTCACAGAGGGCTACGCCATTCTCCAGCCGCGGGTGACGCCCTCGCTGCCGCTGGGCCGTCAGGGTTCGATTCATCAACGCCTATTCTCCGCTCCCGGTGGCATCGACCCCTATGCCGCAGCCATATCGGATTTGTATCAAGATCTTCTCGGCGAGGGCTCATTTGCCGGCAAGGGCATCTATCATATCGATGCCTTCGAAGCTTCGCTCAGCGGGCGCGTGCCGGAGAACAGCGTACTTAGCCACGACCTGTTCGAAGGTATCTTCGCCCGCGCCGGCCTAGCCTCGGACATCGAAGTCATCGAGGAATTCCCGGCCCGCTACGATGTCGCCGCCAAGCGCCAACATCGCTGGACACGGGGCGACTGGCAATTGCTGCCATGGATTTTCGCACAAGCGATGCCCTGGACCGGCCGCTTGAAACTGATGGACAACCTTCGCCGTTCGCTGCTGGCACCGCTGCTGCTGGCCTGTCTCGCTGTCAGTTGGTTGTTACCGCTGCCCGCGGCTCTAGCAGGCACGCTGTTCGTCATCACGGTCATCGCCGCGCCCTCGCTGCTGCCACTGCTGCTGTCCCTGATCCCGACTCAAGCAGGCGTCAACCTGCGGCACTATTTTCACCAATGGCTTTCCGATCTGAAACTGGCCTTGGCCCAAACCCTGTTATGGATAGCCTTCCTGCCCGACCAATCCTGGCGGATGCTGGATGCCATCGTCAGGACCCTGGTTCGTGTGTTTTTCACCCGTCGCCACCTGCTCGAGTGGACGACAGCGGCCCAGTCGACGGGACGGCCGAGACTGACGCTAACAGGCTTTTATCGCAGCATGGCGCCGGGGACCGTACTGGCGCTGGTGGTGTCACTGGGTGCCGTGAGCCTGACGCCTCCGGCCTGGCCCGTGGCGCTGCTCATGTTGCTGCTCTGGTCGGCTGCGCCGGCAATCGCCGCGTGGATCAGCCGACCCGGAAGTCTCGCGCCACAGTATCCACTACCGATAGCCGAGGCTCAGGAGCTGCGCCTGATCGCACGGCGTACCTGGCGCTACTTCGAAACCTTCGTCACAGCTCGAGACAACTGGCTTCCCCCGGATAATTTCCAGGAAACCCCCCAGCCCGTCATCGCCCGTCGTACCTCCCCCACCAACATGGGGCTTTATCTCCTGTCGGTGCTAGCCGCGCGCGACTTTGGCTGGCTGGGTGCGCTGAATGGCGCCGAACGTCTTGAAGCCACATTGAGGGTCATGCAGACCCTCCCGCGTTATCGTGGACACTTTTTCAACTGGTATGACACCCAGGACCTTCGCCCATTGGATCCAAGGTATGTCTCCTCGGTCGATAGCGGCAACCTCGCGGGTCATCTGTTGGTCATCGCCAATGCCTGTGAAGCCTGGTCGGAAAGCGAACAGTTGTCCGACCCTCGCCCGGGTATTGCAGATAACCTGACCTTGGTGCGCGAGGCCCTCCAGGCGATACCGACAGCTCATTACGTGGATATCGCACCGCTCGTGGCCTGTCTGGACGAGGTCGAAGCGAACTTGCAGGGCGCCCCCCTGTTCACGGCGTGGTTGCCGGCACTGCAAAAACTCGTTGATCATGCCACGGCGGTGGCCCACGGAGCCCTGCGAAATACCGAAGGTGCCTGGGTTGAGGAGTTGTTGTTCTGGGTGGGGGCTCTGCGCCAGTCGGTCGCCGAGCATTGCCGAGACCGAAAGCAGATCGCCAGGAGCGAGCCTCGAAAACGTCTGCGGGCCCGCTTCAGGCAGATCGCCGACACCGCGCGGAGTATGGTGCTGGAAATGGATTTTGCCTTCCTGCTCGTTCCCGAGCGCCAGTTACTGTCGATCGGTTATTCCTTGGACGACAACACGCTCGACGGAAATTGCTATGACCTGCTCGCCTCCGAAGCGCGCTTGACAAGCCTGTTGGCGATTGCCAAGGGCGATGTCCCGACGCGTCACTGGTTCCGTCTCGGACGTACGGCCACGCCGTTGGAGCACGGCTCGGCGCTGATCTCCTGGTCGGGTTCGATGTTCGAATATCTGATGCCGTCGCTGGTGATGCGCGCTCCTGCGGGGAGTCTTCTCGAGCAGAGCAATCGCCTGGTGGTCAAGCGCCAAGTGGCGTATGCCGCTTCGTTGGGAGTTCCCTGGGGCATCTCCGAATCCGCCTACAATGCCCGCGATAGGGAACTCACCTATCAGTACTCCAACTTCGGCGTACCCGGCCTGGGATTGAAACGCGGTCTCTCCGCTGACCTGGTGGTAGCCCCCTATGCGACCGGTCTGGCGACGATGACCGACCCTCTCGGTGCGCGTCGTAACTTCACCCGACTCGCCGATTTGGGGGCGCTGGGTCGTTATGGATTCTACGAGGCGCTCGACTTCACCCGCTCGCGAGTCCCTGAAGATGAAGAGGTCGCCATCGTACGCAGCTTTATGGCTCACCATCAGGGCATGAGTATCGTGGCCATTGCCAACACCCTGCATGACGGCCGGATGCGCGAACGCTTCCATCGTGAACCGATCATCCAGGCCAGCGAACTGTTACTGCAGGAGCGCATCCCGCGCGACGTTGCCATAGCCCATCCCCGCGCCGAGGAGGTGAAGTCGGCACCGAGCGAGGCGCTCAACGACAGCCATGCAATTCGCCGCATCGCGACAACGGCCATAGTAGAGGTACCCGTTACTCATTTGCTGTCGAACGGGCGCTACTCGGTCATGTTGACAGCGACCGGGGCGGGGTACAGCCGCTGGCGGCATATCGCCATCAGCCGCTGGCAGGAAGATGCAACCCGCGATCACCTGGGCAGCTTCATTTTCCTGCGCGATAGAGTCATGCCTGGCGTCTGGTCGGCCAGCGGCCCCATGCCCGGCCAGGGAACGCAGGCTGAGAAAGGCATTCATGAGGTGCTCTTTGCCGAAGACTATGCCCGCTTCACGCACCGTCATGGCGACTTGACCACCCACCTCGATGTGCTTGTATCGGGCGAGGACGACAGCGAGGTACGGCGCGTGTCGTTGACCAACAGCGGGCGGCGGGCGCGTCATATCGACGTGACCTCCTATTCGGAACTGGTGCTGACCACGCCGGCCACCGATGACGCCCACCCCGCCTTTGCAAAACTGTTCGTGGTCACCGAATATCTTGAGGAATTCAGCGCGCTGATCGCCACCCGTCGCCGGCGTGGACCGGACGAAGCGCAGATCTGGGCGGCCCACTTTGCCGTGGTGGAAGGCGAAGTCTTGAGCGAGCCGCAATACGAGACCGATCGCGCCCGATTCATCGGCCGGGGCCGCACGGTGGCAACGGCCGCGGCCCTGAGCGGAGAGCAGCGGCTGACGAATACCACCGGCACGGTACTCGATCCGGTCTTTTCGCTGCGCCATCGCCTCAAGATCGCTCCCGGCAAGGTCGCCCGTGTCGCTTTCTGGACCGTCGTGGCGGCATCGCGCGAAGCGCTGCTGGATCTGATCGACAAGCATCACGACCGCAGCGCCTATGAGCGGGCCAAGACCCTGGCCTGGACCCAGGCGCAAGTCCAACTCCACCACTTGAGCGTCACGCCCGAGGAAGCGGCGGACTTCCAGCGCCTGGCCGCCCCCATCCTGTATGCCGACCCGCGTTTCAGGGCCTCGCGTGAAGCCATCGCGCGCGGCGCGGGTCCGCAATCGGCACTCTGGCCGCACGCCATTGCCGGCGATCTGCCAATCGTGTTGCTGCGCATCGATTCGACCGATGACCTGGCCCAGGTGCGCCAACTGCTGCGCGCCCATGAATACTGGCGCATGAAGCGTCTCGGCGTCGATCTGGTGATCGTCAACGAGCGCGCCTCCTCCTATGTGCAGGATCTCCAGCAGGCCATCGAGACCGCGGTGAACAGCAGCCAGTCGCGGCCACGTATCCACGAGGATCATGCTCAGGGCTCGGTCATCGTCCTGCGTGGTGACCTAATGGGCCTCGATGCGCGCCTTTTGCTGCAGTCCGTGGCCCGGGTGGCGCTGCTGGCGCACCGCGGGCCGATTGCCGATCAGCTCGCGCTGATACCGCCCGCGTTGCGTTACCCGCCCCCAGAGCCGGGTGCAGAAGTGACCGGGCGACACGGCGCGGTGCCGGTGCCATCGTACGCCGAGGCGACGCCGGCCCTCGAGTTCTTCAATGGCCTGGGGGGGTTCGACAAGCAGGGGAAAGAATACGTGACGATACTTGAGGCCGGACGCTCCACCCCAGCCCCGTGGCTCAATGTGATCGCCAACACCGGGTTCGGTTTCCAGGTCTCGGCGGAGGGCTCCGGCTACCTGTGGGCCGACAACAGCCGTGAAAACCCACTCACTCGCTGGTCGAACGACCCCGTGATGGACCCCAGCGGCGAGGCGATCTACGTACGCGACGAAGAGAGCCTGGCGGTGTGGACGGCGACGGCACTGCCGGTTCGCGACGGGGGACGCTATGTGGCACGGCACGGTTTCGGCTATAGCCGCTTCGAGCACGAGGCTCACGGCATCGCTCTCGACCTGGTGCATTTCGTGCCCCTCGACGCCCCCATCCGTATCTCGCGCCTGACCCTCGTGAATCGCTCGGGCCGCTCCCGCCGGTTGTCCATCACCGCCTACGTGGAGTGGTCGCTGGGTCTGTCACGCAGCACATCCGGCCCGTTCATTATCTCGCGCAAGGATGAAGCCTGTGGCGCGATGCTGGTCAGCAACCCCTGGAACATGGCCTTTCCCGGACGCGTCGCCTTCGCCGACCTGGGCGGCCTGCAAACGGCCTGGACGGCGGATCGCGGTGAATTCCTCGGCCATGGCGGCAGCCATGCTTCCCCTGCGGGCCTTGCCGGTCGCACGCCCCTTTCAGGGGCCGTCGGTGCCGGGTGGGATCCCTGCACGGCCCTGCAGTGCATCGTCGAGATGGCCAAGGGGGAGACGGTAGAGATCGTCTCGCTCATCGGCCAGTGCCACTCCGCCGATGAGGCCAGGGATCTTATCGTCCATTATCGTCAGGCCGATCTCGACGCCGAGCTCGCCGCGGTCACCGCCTACTGGCAGGGGCAACTTGGCGCAGTGCAGGTCACTACCCCGGACCGCGCCATGGACATCATGCTCAACGGCTGGCTGCTCTACCAGACCCTCGCCTGCCGGATCACCGCGCGTTCCGCCTTCTATCAGGCCAGCGGCGCCTATGGTTTCCGCGACCAACTACAGGATGGTATGGCCCTGACCTTCGCCAGCCCCGAGACGACCCGCCACCACCTGCTGCGAGCCGCATCGCGACAGTTCGTCGAAGGCGATGTCCAGCACTGGTGGCTGCCCCATTCCGGCCAGGGCGTGCGCACCCGCATTTCCGATGACCGGGTCTGGCTGGCCTATGCCAGCGCGCTCTATATTGCTACCTCGGGCGATGATGCTGTGCTGGACGAGCCGGCGAGCTTCCTGGAAGGTGCGCCGCTCGGCGAGGGTGAGCACGATGCCTTCTTCCAACCCATGATCGCCGACGAAACCGCCTCGCTGTTTGAACATTGCGCGCGCGGTCTCGACCAGTGCCTGACGTTGACGGGCGAGCATGGCCTGCCGCTAATCTGTGGCGGCGATTGGAATGATGGCATGAACCGGGTTGGCGAAGCAGGCAAAGGGGAAAGCGTGTGGCTGGGCTGGCTGCTGGTACGCACGCTGGATCTTTTCCTGCCCTTCGCCGAACAACGCAGTGGCGAAGCTGCCCGCGTTAACCGTTGGCGGGCCCACGCAGTCGCGCTGCGAGGGTCGCTCGAACAGCATGCCTGGGATGGCCAGTGGTACCGGCGGGCGACCTACGACGACGGCAGCTGGCTCGGCACCCGGGAAAGTGCTGAGTGCCGTATCGACTCGATTGCCCAGTCGTGGGCGGTACTCTCAGGTGCGGCAAGTCCACAGCGTGCCGCTCACGCCATGCGTTCGCTGGAGCGTAAGCTGATTTGCGTGGATCCCGGGCTTGCCCTGCTATTCTGGCCCCCCTTCGACCAGCCCGCGCGCGATCCCGGTTATATCGGCGGCTACCCTCCCGGGCTGCGAGAAAACGGCGGCCAGTACAGTCATGCCTCGATGTGGGTCATCCTGGCCCATGCGCAGCTGGGCGATGGCGACAAAGCTGCAGAGCTGTTCTCGCTGCTCAACCCCATCAACCACGCCCGCACGCTGGAAGAGGCAGAACGTTATAAAGTCGAGCCTTATGTTGTCGCTGCCGATGTGTACTCCGTCGCCCCGCATGCCGGGCGGGGCGGCTGGACCTGGTATACCGGATCTGCCGGCTGGATGTATCGGGCGGGGCTCGAAGGCATCCTCGGCATCCGCCGCGAAGGTACTTTTCTGGTCGTCGCCCCGTGCCTGCCTGCTGCCTGGCCGGGCTATAAGGCGATAGTTACAGTGGCGGCGTCGCATTACACCATCCAGGTGGATCAGTCTCCCACCCGGGGCCTCGTTACCTCGCAAGCCCATCTGGACGGAGAAGCAATAGCCTGCGTCGCGAGGGAAGTCCGTGTGCCACTCGATGGGGCCCGGCATTATCTGTTGCTTTCGATGCCTTCTACCGAATTCTTGGCGGCAAGGCAAGCGCATCCGTAAGTCCCAACTCCCGAATAGTCGGATTAAATTTAATGCTCATCATTGCTCTAAAGAACATATTCTGGCAATAACCCTGTATAGCTGAATATCCAAACCATCACCACAAGAGTGCCAGCTCTCCGAGGGCTGTTATCGACATCTATAATTGCCGCAATGGTGTATCCTAATGGTTGATCAACGTAAAAATCAGCTTGCCCCCCCATTGCTTCCCAAGGGGTATATAGACCGAATTGCAAGACCTTTCTCGAGCTTTTTGAAAATTGAGTCGGCTGGGGGTGGGCTTTTGCTTTTATTCACCTTAGTAGCTCTTGCTTTATCAAACTCTCCATGGGCTCCCCGCTTCGAAGGAATATGGGAAACATCGGTTGGTATTCACATTGGATCGCTGGAGTCCTCCCGTACTATACGTGGGTGGATCAATGATGCCTTGATGACTCTGTTTTTCTTTCTTGTGGCTCTTGAGCTCAAGCGTGAACTGGTGCTCGGTGAACTAAGGAAGCCCCGAGTGGCCGCGTTACCCATAATTGCCGCCTTGGGCGGCATGGCCGTGCCTCCCTTCATTTACTTGGCATTGCAAGCCGGACAGCCTGGCCAGCATGGCTGGGGTACGGTCATGGCAACCGACACGGCCTTTGTGATTGGCTGTCTGGCACTACTGGGACCACGTGTCCCTCAAAGCTTGAGATTATTCATGTTATCGCTGGCGATTATCGATGATATTGGCGCAATTCTGGTCGTTGCCATCGCGTATAGTGATAATATCAACTGGTTATGGTTGCTTCTTGCTGTGTTCGGCTTATTGTTAGTCCGAGCAATGGCAATGCTCGGCCTGCGCGGCTTGTCTCATTACTTTTTGCTTGGAGCGCTGATATGGCTGGCCGTTGATGCTTCAGGGATTCATCCAACAATCACTGGTGTCATACTTGGTTTGATGACACCTGCGCGGCGATGGGTCAGTGATGAACGGCTATATGCCATCTTAGGGCAGGTCGTATCTCATCCAGCCAATAGCGAAAGCAGCAAGGGCACACAGGGCAGAGAGACATTACAGGTAGCCGCAGTTGCAGCACGAGAGTCATTATCCCCCGTAGAGCGCCTTGAGATTGCGCTGCATCCCTGGGTTGGCTTTTTCATCATGCCGCTTTTTGCGTTGACCAACGCCGGATTTCCATTCGCTTTTAGCGACTTTGGCAACCCGGTTACCGTGGCGGTATTCTCAGGATTTGTTTTCGGAAAACCCATCGGCATTCTACTTTTCAGTTGGCTAGCCGTGCGTTTATACATCGCAAGCCGCCCACCTGAGCTCACTTGGGAACTAATAGCAGGTGGCAGCCTGCTTGCTGGGATTGGCTTCACTATGTCGCTGTTTATTGCAGGACTGGCCTTTGGTGAAAACTTAATAAATAGCGCCAAGCTAGGGATATTTCTTGCATCCGTATTTTCAGCCGTAACGGGGATATCACTGCTCTTCTGGCTGCATGGCAGGAGTAACTCACCCACTTTTAACAATGTAAATCACTAGCGCCTCCTACAAAAAAACAGATAGGATTTTATTCATGCCAATAGAGCGACTCTAGAAATCACACTTCACACAACCCTCATGAAGCAATAACTTACTTATTCTGCCGCAATGAGCATAAAAATAGTTGACTATGGCGTATCTATATTCACAAATACGTGTGACTATGGTTATAACGTAGAGCAGAAGATGCCCTACGGAGGAAGACCGAGCATGGGTTAGCTGAAGTTGGCAAGGATGCACTAACCGGCTGCCCGTGGCAGCAAGCAAGGATATGCAGCAGTAAAGAACCCAACTCAAGGAAATTGGGTAGGGTTCTTTACTCCCTATTTATTACTTTCGTTTCGCTACTAAAATAGATATAGGATAGGACACTCGCTTTAACGGCGAGGGCAGCTATTCTTACTTTCTATCCTTCTTGCGGTCCCTGTTACGGAGACCTTTATCATGCGCGTTTTCTCCAACCCAGTCGGTTCCGGCTCATTGTGGTTTGACAACCTATCCACGGCCGATGGCACACCGGTAGCTTACGACCCGCAGGCCCGGGCCTTTCTGTCCATGCCACCCTTCTGCGCGAATCGTGACGTGATCAGTTGCAACTGGATCGCTCCCAGGCAAGGTGCGTTCTGTCAGTCCTGTGCCATGACTGCGCTTGCCCCAGACCCGGCCATTCCCAATGCTATCCCAAACTGGGCACAGACCGAGGCTGCCAAACGCTGGGTACTCGATAACCTGGGGCGCTGGAATTGGTTCCGGCCAGAAGATCCTGGCGTTCGTCCCCTTTTTCATATGCTCGCCGAAGGCCCAACTCCTGTGCCCATGGGCCATGCCCAGGGTGTCGTGACTATCAGCGTTGCCGAGGCGGACCCAGTCCTACGGGCTACCCGTCGTCAGGCGCTGGAGGAGCCTTACCGAACTATGATCGGCCATATGCGCCATGAAATAGCGCATATGATTTGGTGGCGACTCAGTTTGCGCGCTGATTTTCTCGATGCCTTCCGAGCCATGTTCGGCGACGAGAGGATGGATTATTCACAAGCACTGCAGAAACACTATCATCAAGGTCCGCCTCTGGACTGGGAGCAGCGTTTCCTGACCACCTACGCTTCCTCGCATCCCCATGAAGACTGGGCCGAGACAACAGCTCATCTCCTGCATTTGACCGATATTGCCGATAGCTTTGTTGCGGCAGGCCTATCCTCGCCTCAATTGCCGAACTCAAGCTGGGATCCGTATTCGGAACCCGATGCAGAGCGCCTGATATATATTTCGGCGTCACTGGCCGTGGGGGTCAATAACGTCAACCGATCCATGGGGCTACCGGATCTCTACCCGTTTGTGCTGTCGGACATCTCGCGTCGCAAGCTCGCTTTTGTACATGGCTGGTTGCGCCGGGGTGCCCAGGGGCGCTGAGTTTCAGGGCCGCTCGAACCATCCAGATGAGAAGAGCGGCGCGGGCCTCAAGACACGCGGCCCAGCGTCGGCCGACTATTTTCGGAAGACGCCTGCCAGAACTCCCCCTCCCCTCGAACATGACGGCATCGAATCGCCAAGGGACAGCGAATACAGTCGGAAAGTGGAAAAAGCGTAATCACTTGATTTTAATGGTGGGCCCAGCAGGACTCGAACCTGCGACCAAGGGATTATGAGTCCCCTGCTCTAACCAACTGAGCTATAGGCCCTGACAGTGGTGGCGTATGATAGCGAATGATAATGAAGGAGACCAGTCGCGTTTTCGTTGTCGAAGAGCGAGCTACATCACCACGGAGGGCTACCGATGCCATCGATCCACAATCTCACGTCTCGCCCCGCCCGGGCACTGTCATTGATCGCCGCGGCAGGAGCCGCACTGCTGCTGGGTTCACCGGCACAGGCTGCCTGGCAGCTCGTGCCCGAGCAGTCACGTGTCGAGGCGACGGTCGTCGAGATCACGCCGACCGGGCCGGTGCCGCACACGCATCGGGTTAGTCAGCTTCAAGGCACGCTTGGCAGTGACGGGACGTTGCGGGTGCCACTGCGGCTTCGCCAGACGGATATTCTGGAGCGCGTAGGTCAGTTGCCTCCCCTGCTATCCGGCCTGGCCGACACCACGCTGACCACCGTAACCATCCAATTGTCTCCCGAGCGGCTCGATAACCTGAAGGTCGGTGAATCGACGATTGAAACGGTCATGCTGGGTGCGGATAACCAGGGCCAGCATCAACAGGAGCCATTGAAGGTCCGCATCACACGCGAATCCGACAACACATTGCATGTACGCAATGCCGAACGGGTCGCGCTGGATGGCAATGAACTGATGCAGAACCAGACAGCACGCACGATTCTCATGCTGCTGGGGTACGACGAGATCGGTGACGAGGTGCCGGTCGAGCTCGATGCTCGCCTGGAAGATCGCTGATTCATGGCGTTACGACTCCCCGCCTGCTGCCACTCCTTGGAAGACGCTTGGCCGTGGCAGGCGGCGCTTCCCGGCGTGCAGTGGCGTTCGGTGCGTTTCGACCGTCAGCGCCTGGCTGTGGATGATTTCATTCATGGCGGCATCCCGCTGCACGACAAGGTACGCCATGCCGCCGCCAAGCGGCAGGTCGAGTATCTGGCTGGTCGGTGGTGTGCCCGCGAGGCACTACAGGCATTGATCGGGGCGCCCCACGTACCAGGTATCGCTGAAAGCAAGGCCCCGCTATGGCCCAGCGGTACGGTGGGTTCGATCACGCATAGCGGCGACCTGGCTGCTGCAATAGTCGCACCGTCAGCTTGCTATCAAGGCATCGGGCTGGATGCCGAACGTCAGCTCGAGCTTGCCCGGGCCGAGCGGCTGGCCCCTCAAATTCTTACCCCGGACGAATGCCACCGGATGGCGGCCCTGCCTGCAGCCCAACGAGCATATTTCGTCACGGCGATGTTCTCGCTCAAGGAGAGCCTGTTCAAGGCGCTGTTTCCACTAGCTGGTGTGCGTTTCTATTTTCAGGACGCCCAGCTCGTCGATTGGTCCCCCGATGCCCAACGGGCAACCCTGCGCCTGAACAAGTCGTTGAGCAAACATTGGCCGGCCGGCAGTCTGCTGAGCGGTCAGCACACCCAGCAAGGGCCCTACGTAATCAGTCTGATCGATATACCTGCCTAGCCCACCAACGATAACAATAATGAAAATAATTATTGTTTGACTTTTGTTTGCATATTCTTACCCTTGCACGTCTGAGTTAAGGCAAAAACTTGCCAGCAGCAAGGGAACAGACAATGAAAAAGACATTCAGGTATGGCCTCCTCGTGGCTGCCGGATCGGCCGCCATGTCCGCGTACGCTCAGCAGGATCAGGACACCATGGTCGTGGTCGGCTCGCGCACGCCCACGCAGATCAGCCAGATTCCTGGGGCGGTCTGGATTGTGGAAGAGCAAGAAATTCAGCAACAGATTCATAGCGGCCAATCACTGAAGTCGGCACTCGGCAAACTGATTCCAGGCTTCGATTTTGGTTCTAGCACAAATCGCACCAACTATGCGCAGAACTTTCGTGGGCGTGATGCGCTGGTCATGATCGATGGGGTTTCCCTAAATAACTCTCGAAGCTTGTCTCGTCAGTTTGACTCGATCGACCCTTTCAATATCGCACGCATCGAAGTGTTGTCGGGGGCCAGCAGCCTGTACGGGGGCGGCGCTACCGGTGGAATCATCAATATTGTTACCAAGAAAGGCGACGCTGGTGGGCCACACTTCGAAAGCGAAGTTGGATTGACTTCCGGCCTCAACGACTCCGAAGATCTGGACAAGCGAGCAGCACAGTCCATCGCTGGCGGTAACGACAAGGTCCAAGGCCGCCTCGCTGTCGCTGCTCAGGAAAACGGCTGGTTCTATGATGCTGATGGCGACATCATCACGCCGGATATCGCCCAGTCGGGCCTGCAAGGCAACCGTTCCGTCGACGTGATGGGTAACGTGAGCATCGAGCTCAGCGAAACACAACGCCTCGACTTCACGGCTCAGTATTACAACTCTGCTTTTGAGGGAGACAAGGGACTTTATTATCCTGCTTATTCGACGGGGACGACATACTCCGAGAAGATTCAGGGCAGTGAGGTCCGAGACGGTTACGAATCCGACGTGGATGCAGAAACCGATCGCGTCTACCTGAACGCGAATTACCACAATCGTTCGTTCCTCGGCCAAGAGTTCTATCTTCAGGCTTATCATCGACAAGAATCGTCGGTATTCCATCCTTTCCCGGGCTCTTCAACGTTCACGATATCCGAGCAGAACACTGACCTGACGGGGACTAAGGCTGTCTTTACGGCTGATGTCAGCGAGCCATTCAGCCTGACCTACGGAATTGACCTCTCCCGCGAAGAATTCGATTCCAAGCGTTACACGCTCGCCGTCTCTGAAGGCGGATTGGATCTCGATCAAGTCTCGGTACTTGCCCCCTACTACCCCTCCTTCGAGGCAGACACCTTTGCCGGTTTCGCACAAGCGGATTACCAACTGACTCCACAACTTCTCTTGTCTGGTGGAGCCCGCTTCGAACGGACGGACGTGGACGTTGCTGCCCAGAGCGGCAACGACGGGGGCGAGAACGACTACGACGTTTCCTTGTTCAACGCCAAGGCACTCTATGACTTCGAAAATGGACAGCAGGCTTGGCTAGCCTATACCCAAGGCTTCGAGATTCCGGACATTGCCAAGGCCTATCGAGGTGTCAGCTTCGACATTTCAAGCAACCCGGTGGACGGTATCAAGACAGAGCAGCTCGAAGCTGGCTGGCGGCTTTCTAACGGCGACTGGCAGACACAGATAGCGGCTTATTACAGCTGGTCTGACAAGGATATCGGCTATCTTTACAGCGATGACGAGAACATCGAGATCGGCGTGACCACCGTCGACAAGGATGTCAGAACCTACGGCGTCGAGGGCCAAGTGCAGCGCTTCGTGGGCCAGAACTGGTCATTCGGCTCTAACTTCAACTGGGTCCGTTCTGAAGAGAAGAGCAATGGTGACTGGATAAAGGCCAGTGTCACCGAGGCCAGCCTGCCAACAGCAACTGTGTTCGGCGAATGGTCAGATCTCGATACTCGTGCCCGTTTACAGGCAAGCCGCGCCTTTGGCATAGAGGATGAGGCTGGTTATGAAATTGACGGGTTCACTACAGTCGATGTTATTGCAAGCCAGGATACCGGTTACGGCACATTCAGTCTGGGTGTGGATAACCTACTGAATGAGGAATACACCACAATTTGGGGGCAGCGTGCTGCAGTATTCTACGAAGTCTACGGTGCCGACGCTCTGTGGGACCTGCAAGGCCGCGGCCGCACCTACACCCTGACCTGGTCGCACCAGTACTGATTTCATCGCCAAGCTCGCATGCATTACGCCCACGTCATCGTGGGCGTTTTTTCGAAGCGATAGAGTAAAGCGAACGATAAGGATTATTATTCATAAAGTGCCAGTGCACGGCTCCTAGGACCCTGGCACATCACTCCGACATTGACGTGTGATGCGATCATGAAACCGACGTCTTACTCGCCTTCACAATCTGCAGCGCCCCTGGCAGCCCGTCGGCTCACGGTGGCGGATTTCACCACCTATGAGCATCGCTATCATCTGACCCATCGCTTTCCCTCCCTGCCCAAGCGGCATTGCCCCCAGGGTGGGTGCATGGTTGCCGAGGGGCACATCGGCGAATGCCAGCCCTGGCGGGACCTGCAACTGGTCGGCTCGGACCTGAACGTCTACCACACCTACGAGACCCACGCCCGCGAGGATGCGCCGGGCCACGTGTCGATCATCGTCATACTGGAAGGTTGTGCGGAGTTGAGACTGGGCGACAGGCACTGCAGCCTGACGCCAGGAAATGGCGTGTTGCTCGCCTACGCCGGCGCACAACGGCTTAGCGCTCGGCATATTGCAGGCCAGCGGGTGCGCGCGGTCAACCTGACGGTTCTCGAGCAGGCACTGGAGCAGGATCAGCGCCTGGTCAGCCTGTCGCCGTTGCTCCAGGCCAAGGATGGGCTGTGGTCGCTTGCCATACCTAACGGACTCTGCCAGTCATTGGCCGAATGGCTCGCGTCGCAGGCGCAGGGAGCGGCCGCGCTACTCCAGGCGGAAGGCCTTGCCCTGCAATTGCTGTCCCTGGCATTGGCTACCCAAGACACCACGCGGCCTCCCCCACCGTCTCGTCATGCCGAGTCGCCGATTGCCTCGCCCCGCCATCGTCGCCTGTTGGAGCGAGTCCGTCATTATCTCGATGCCCAGCCCGGCGATGCGCATACGCTGCGAAGCCTGGCCGAAATGGCCTGCATGAGCCCCAGCAGCCTGCGCGAGAAATTCCGCCAGACGTATGGCCAGCCGATCTTCGATTACCTGCGGGAGCGGCGACTTGCGCTGGCGTATCAATTGCTGCGGGAAGGCGAAAGCGTGCAGCAGGTCGCCACCCAAGTCGGTTATCGCCATGCCACGAACTTCGCTACAGCGTTTCGCCAGCGGTATGGTGTAGCGCCAAGAGATGTAGAGTAGTGCCGAGCGAGGCTTGGTGAACCCTTAGATCCGGGCCAGCCACCTCGATCGAGCCAGGGACAAACGCCTTGCCAGGCTGCGGTTCGTCACATGGCATAGCATTTTCGACATCCAGCATACGCAACGCCTTACGCAAACGTGAATAATTCTCAGTCATAATTATTCATCGAGCGTAAGGAGCATTCATGCAGGACACGTCGTCAAACCGCCCCCTTCCGGTATGGTTGCTGGGACTTACCCTTTTGCCCCTGTCCGCCACGGCCCAGCAGGCCGGCGAGGATGCCGCTACGCTGGATACGGTCACGGTGACCGGCCAGGCTGCGACCAAGACCGATACGCCCTTCATCGAGACGCCCCAGGCCGTCTCGGTGATCAGCCGGGAGGACATCGAAGAGAAAGGCGCCCAGACGGTACAGCGCGCGACCAACTACATCCCCGGCGTGTTCTCCAACCAGATCGGCGCGTCCAACCGCTACGACTACATCGTACTGCGCGGCTTTTCCGACGGCAGCATCAACAATACCTTCCTCGATGGACTCAAGCTGATGGGCGACAGTGGCTCGTACAGCTCGATGGTCATCGATCCGTATTTCCTCGAAAGCATCGAAGTCGTCAAAGGGCCGGCTTCCGTGCTCTACGGCCGGGCGTCCCCCGGTGGCCTGGTCGCCATGCAGAGCAAGCGCCCCGAGTTCGATACCGAACGGGAAATCCAACTGGGAGTCGGCACCAACGATCAGCGCAGCGCTGCCTTTGACATCACCGGCCCGTTGGATGACGAGCACCGTGTCGCCTATCGCCTGATCGGGCTGGGGCAAGCCGCCAATACGCAGTTCGGCCCGGTCGAGGAAGAACGCTACGCCATCGCGCCTTCTTTGACCTGGGATATCTCCAACGATACCAGCCTGACCCTGCAGGCTTACCTGCAGAAGGATCCTGAGGGCGGCTACCACTCCGGCTTGCCCTTCGAAGGCACGGTGGAAAGCCGCAATGGCGTCAAGATCGATAACGAATTCTTCGAAGGGGAAGAGGACTTTGAAAAGTTCGAGCGCACCCAGCGCCAGTTCGGCTATGAATTCGATCACCGTTTCAATGACGATCTGACGTTCCGTCAGCGGGCACGTTACTTGAACTCCGATGTCGAGCTGCAGCAGGTCTATGCCTACGGCTGGGCCTCGGACACGGAGCTGGTTCGCTACGCCTCGGGCGGCAAAGAAGACCTGCAGGCATGGACGGTGGACAACCAGCTCGAGGCTCGCCTGGCAACCGGCGCGGTCGAGCATACCCTGCTGTTCGGCGCCGACTATCAGCAGCGTGAAAATGATGTCACCTGGGACTCGGGCTCGGCCGGTAATCTGGACGTGACGAATCCCCAGTATGGCAGTGATGTATTGATCACTTATACCGACAACCAGACACGTGAACTCAGCCAGACTGGCGTCTATCTGCAGGACCAGATGACCCTGGACAACTGGCATCTGGTGCTGGGCCTTCGCAACGACTGGGTCGACATCGAAAATACCAATCACACGCTCGGCACTCGCAGTGAACTCGACGACACTCAGGTCAGTGGCCGTGCCGGGTTGCTGTATCACTTCGATAACGGAGTCGCGCCGTACCTGAGTTACTCGACCTCGTTCACGCCCAACGCCACGACGGACGAGAACGGCGATCTGCTGGAGCCGACCGAGGGTGAACAGGTCGAAGCCGGGCTCAAGTACCAGCCGGCTGGCACGCAGGACCGCTACAGCATTGCGCTGTTCCACATCACCCAGGAAAACGTGTCGACCAAGGACCCCAACGAAAGCTTCTATCGTGCGGTCGGCGAGATCGAATCCCAGGGGGTCGAGCTGGAATCCCATACCCAGCTCACCGACAACCTGAGCCTGCAGGCCAGCTACACCTACACTGACGTCACCTATGTCGAGACCGAGGACGACACTGAAGGCAATACCGCCAACCAGGTGCCGCGCCATCAGGCCAGCGTCTGGGTCAACTACGGCTTCGACCGTGGCAGCCTGGCCGGCCTGGAAACCGGCCTGGGCGTGCGCCACTACGCCGACATCTGGGTCGACGAGGCCAATACCGAGACGCTGCCGGATTACACGCTGGTCGACGCCATGCTCGGCTATGACTTCAGCCAGGTCGGCCTGGAAGGCGTCAGTGCCCGCGTCAATGTGCACAACCTGCTGGACAAGGAATACGTCGCGTCCTGCTACGACATCAATTACTGCTACTTCGGCGAAGAGCGCAACGTGATGGCAACGGTCAGCTACAACTTCTGATGTGATTTGCTGCCACCTGCTACGGCCAGGGCCTGACGGTACCTGGCCGTTGTTGTTCCGGCCTCCTCCACGTCGTTGGCACCTCACGCCGTGACCAAACTTCCCCTCATTCTTTGTCACTACTCGACTAACACTTCATTTACAAAAAATTTCCTTTTCCGGGTTCAGGAATTCGTGCCGGGTTCGTCTTCTTCAACGAGACAAAGAAAACAATAACCATTCGCAAAGAAGAAGGACATACGATGCCGGGCACGCGTCATCGCCACACGGCACGCGATACGAATCGAACTAGGAAAGGTGATGTCATGAGCCATGTTGCTGCACCCCAAACGGCCATTCCCATCCGCTTCACCGACCTGACCCAGTCGGGCCTCAAGGACGACCAGTTGTTCAACGCCCACAACGCCGATGGCTATCTCCAGGGCATGCTGCGTTGTGTCGATCTCGTCAAACGCAAGGTGGCCTCGGTCGACCGGCCTTTCACGGGCGTTCTGCCCGAGGAGATGAAAGCACGCTTCGCCTTGGTGGACCTGGACCGGCACCTGGGCGATCTCGATGCGGTACTGGACGAGGTCGAACACCTGTATCTCGACGATGCCGTGTACTTTCACCACCCGCGTTATGTCGCCCATCTGAATTGTCCGGTCACCCTGCCCGCGATCCTGGCCGAAGCGATTACCGCCCCGATCAACACCGCAGTGGAAACTTGGGACCAGAGCGCCGGTGGCACCTTCATCGAGCAGCACCTGATCGACTGGACGACCCAGCGTATCGGGCTGGGGCCACGTGCCGATGGTGCCTTTACCAGCGGCGGTACGCAGTCCAACCTCATGGCGCTGCTGCTTGCACGAGACCGCTACTGCGCCGGTATCGAGGGCCATATCGGCAACCAGACGCACGGCCTGCCGGCAGAGGCTGGACGCCTGCGCATCCTGGCCTCGCAGGTTAGCCACTTCAGCCTGCAGAAGGCCGCCGCCCTGCTTGGCCTGGGCCACAATGCCGTGGTTCCCGTGGCCTGCGATGCGAACTACCGCATGGACACTCGGGCGCTCGAACGGGAGATCGAGCGCTGCCGACGAGACGGTCTGATTCCCGTCGCCGTGGTAGCCACCGCCGGCACCACGGATTTCGGCAGTATCGACCCGCTGAATGATATTGCAGCGCTGTGCCGCCGGCATGCGCTGTGGATGCATGTCGATGCGGCCTATGGGGGTGGATTGCTGGTGTCGACACGCCACCGCCATTGGCTTGCAGGTATCGAATGCGCCGATTCGGTGAGCGTCGATTACCACAAGAGCTTTTTCCAGCCGGTGAGTTGCAGTGCCTTCCTGGTCCGGGATCGTCGCATGCTGGGCCATGTCACCTATCATGCCGACTACCTCAACCCCGCCAGTCAGGCCAGCGAAGGCACGCCCGACCTGGTCAACAAGAGCCTGCAGACCACGCGGCGCTTCGATGCCCTGAAACTGTGGATGACACTGCGCCTGATGGGGGCCGACCAGCTTGGCGAATTGTTCGATCATGTCATCGCCCTGGCCCACGACGCCTACCGCGCCCTGCAGGACGACAGCGAGCTGGAGATTGCCGTCGCCCCGCAGCTCAGCACGCTGGTGTTCCGCTACCGCCCCGAAACGCCCGTACCCGACGATGTGCTCGACGCCGCCAACGCCTACATCCGCCAGGCGCTGTCGCGTTCCGGCGAGGCCGTGATCGCAGCGACCCGTCTCGACGGCCACCAGTTCCTCAAGTTCACCCTGCTCAATCCGGAAACCAGCGTGGCCGACCTGCAGGTCATCGCCGAGCGCATCAAGCATCACGGCGCTAACTACCTGACCCGGCATGCCCTGACCACCCCGGCCCATGCTCGCGCCACGCGCGCCCTGTCCTGACGGTTCTTCAAGGAAGACACGCCATGCACGACAAGACCTACGACTTCATCGCCATCGGCCTGGGCCCGTTCAATCTGGGCCTCGCCTGCCTGACCGAGCCCCTGGATGACCTCGACGGGCTTTTCCTCGAGCGCAGCGCCGGTTTCGACTGGCACCCCGGCATGCTCCTGGAGGATGCCACCCTGCAGACTCCGTTTCTGGCCGATCTGGTCACACTGGCCGAACCCACCAGCCGCTTCAGCTTCCTCAACTATCTCAAGGCGCAGGGCAAGATCTACTCGTTCTATATCCGCGAGGACTTCTTCCTGCTGCGCAACGAGTACAACCAGTACTGCCAGTGGGCGGTCGGCCAGTTGTCGTCGCTCCGCTTCCAACAGGACGTGCAGCGCATCGACTACGACGCGCAGCAGGACCATTACGTGGTGCGCTGCCTGGATACCCGGCGCGGAGAGCCGGTCAGCTATCGGGCCCGCAAGCTGGTGCTGGGCACCGGCACCCGCCCCTGGCTGCCCGAGAGCTGCCGCCCCCATGCCGAGCGGGTCGTGCATAGCGGCCAGTATCTGGACAACAAGGCGGAGCTGCAGGCCAAGGAGGCCATCACGCTGGTCGGCAGCGGCCAGAGTGCGGCGGAAATCTACAAGGACCTGCTGCAGGACATCGACCGCTACGGCTATACCCTCAACTGGGTTACCCGCTCGCCGCGCTTCTTTCCACTGGAGTACGGCAAGCTGACGCTGGAGATGACCTCCCCGGAGTACATCGACTACTTCCATGCCTTGCCCGAGACTACCCGCGACGCGCTGATGCGCTCGCAGACCGGGTTGTACAAGGGCATCGACCTGGACCTGATCAACGCCATCTACGATCTGCTGTACACCAAGCAGCTCGGCGGCAAACTCGACACCCACCTGTTCACCAATGCCCAGCTCGAGGGCTGTCGCTTCGATCCCGCCAGCGGTGAATTCGACCTGACCCTGCTGCATACCGAGCAGGCACAGTACTACCGGCATCGCACCCAGGCGCTGGTACTGGCCACCGGTTACCGCTACGAGGAACCGGCCTTCCTGGCGCCGATCGGCTCACATATCCGCCGCGACTCTCACGGGCGCTTCGCGGTCGACCGTCACTACAGCATCGACCGCTCGCACTCCCGGATTTTCGTCCAGAATGCCGAACTGCATACCCACGGGCTGGCGGCACCGGACCTGGGCATGGCCTGCTACCGCAACGCCTGCATCATCCGCGAGCTCAGCGGCATCGAGCATTATCCCATCGAGCGGCGCATCGCGTTCCAGACCTTCGGTGCTCCCGACGAAGCCGTGTTCCGCCCGCAACGGATGACCGCCTGATGCTCAAGGGGCTGTTGATCGGCATGACCGCCGTAGCCGTGGTCAGCGACTCGATGCTGTTGCCGTTCTATCCGCAGTTCTTCGCCGGACGCTTCGGCATCGAAAGCCCGCTTCATGTCGGGCTGTACCTGGCGGCGGCCTGCCTGACGGTCATGCTCGCACTGCCTGCCTGGGCGCGCCTGGCCAGGCGCATCGATCCGCTGGTACTGCTCATCTATACCCAGGTGGCTGCCGGCGTGCTGTGCATAACCTGCTACACGCTGAGGGATGTACTGGCGTTCTGGGTAGTGTCGATGGCCATGCTGGTGTTCAAGGCCAGCTATCTGCTCATCTATCCCTACGTCATGCGCCTGGAACACCGCGACAGTCACGCCGGCACCATCGGCGTGCTGTCGGTCGTGGTGCACTTCGGCGGCATCCTCGGCGCCTTGCTGGGCGGGGTGGCTCTCGATCACGGCGAGGCGCGCGATATCTTCCTGGTCATGGCCGTCAGCGACGTGATTCAGGTCGCGGTGTGCCTTTTCCTGGTCATGCGAGGTGTCCACCGTCCGACAGCCGACACCGCCGCCGAGACGCCGGCTTCCACGATACGCCCCAGCGGTCACGGCATCATTCGCCTGGGCCTGGTGATGCTGATGTTCTACTTCAGCGCCTTTTTGATCCGGCCGTTCTTCGTGCTGCATTGGGAAACGGTGTCCGGACTGGTCAATGCCAGCATGTCGGCACTGGTCTTTGCCATTCCCGGCGCGGTCGCTCTGCTGGCGCTGGTATGGAACGCCCACGCCCGACGTCAAGGCGGCCGGCCCGGGGAGCGCCTGGCGGTCCTGCTGGTACTGGGGGCCGCCGGCCTGTTGCTACAGGCCAGCCCGCTGGCCCCGGTGGTCCTCATCGGGCGCGTCCTGTTCGGCTGGGCGCTGTTCCAGGTCACTGTACGCCTCGAGGTGCTGATCTTCGCGTCCGGGACACCGGACAGCTACGCCAGCGATTACAGCAAGGCGCACATCTTCCAGAACCTGGGGGTACTCGGCGCCTCGTTCGCCGCTGGCTCGACGGTCAGTGCCTTCGGGCTGGCCAGCCCCTTTTTCATGGCCGCGCTGGGTTTCGTAGCGACGGCCCTGCTCTTTCCCCTGTTGCTGCAGCCTGTGCTGACCCCGCGCCAGGCGGACATGCCCAGCCCGGCTGCGCCCTACCGTGCGAGAGGTCTTTCGCAATGACGACGACACCATTCCTCAGTGCCCTGTACGACCCAAAGATCCGCTTCACTCACGACGTGCCAGGACTCGGCCGTTTTCACCTGCGTGCCGTTCGCCTGCCCCACGACATCGCCCTGATCCATGACTGGGTCAGCCGCGAGTACGCCCGATTCTGGGGCATGAACGGCGACAGCGTCGCCCAGGTCCAGGCGTTCTATCAGGCCATGCACGACAGTACCCATAGCCAGGCCTTCCTCGGTTTCTTCGAGGATCGGCCGGCGTTTCTGGTCGAGTGCTACCAGCCAGAGCATGACCCCATCGGCGCGCATTACCCGGTCCAGCCGGGCGATCGCGGCATGCATTTCCTCGTCGCTCCCGTCGAGAAACGCATTCACCGCTTCAGTTGGGGCGTGCTGAGCACAGTCATGCACCTGATGTTCAGCGCAGCCGATACCCGGCGCGTGGTGGTCGAGCCCGACGTGAACAACGCCAGGATCCATCCGCTCAACCGCCGGGTGGGCTTCGCTTACGACCGCCAGGTCGCGCTGCCGGAAAAGACCGCCCATCTGGCTTTCTGTACCCGCGCCCAGTTCCAGGCCGCCGAACGGCGCGAGCTTGACGAACTCACTCAGGAAAAGACAACAGACATGCCAACCCGTCCGACCACCGCCCAGGTAACCACCGATCACCTTCAACCCGCCCTGTGGGCCCAGGCCAATCGGCTGCTGATCCGCAAGGCCATCGCCGAATTCACCCACGAGCTGTTGCTGGAGCCCACCTGCCTGGTACGCGACGGTGACTGGGGACACTACGAGCTGCGCGTACCCGACCAGGACATCCGCTACCGGTTCCGCGCCCGGGTAATGCAACTCGACCACTGGTGGATCGAGGCTGGCTCAATCGAGAAGTTCGTCGGCGACCGCTCCGCCGAGCTGGATGCCCAGCATTTCATCATCGAATTCCGTGATGTGCTGGGCATCGACCACGAGACCCTGCCGGTCTATCTGGAAGAAATCAGCAGCACCCTGTTCGGCAGCGCCTACAAGCTGGCCAGCCAGCGGCTCGATGCCAGCACCCTGGCACTTGCCGATTTCCAGACCATCGAGACCGCCATGACCGAAGGGCACCCGGCCTTCGTAGCCAACAATGGCCGCATCGGTTTCGATGGCGTCGACTATCACGCCTATGCCCCCGAGGCCGGCGCCGAGATCCATCTGGTGTGGCTGGCCGTGCATCGCGAGCACGCCCGTTTCACCTGTTCGGCCTCGCTTTCCTACACGATGCTGCTCGACGAGGAGCTCGGCAATACCACGGTGAGCGACTTCGAGCGCCGACTCGTCGACCTTGGCCTGGACCCGCAGGACTACCTGTTCATGCCAATCCATCCCTGGCAGTGGCACAACAAGCTGGCCATCACCTTCGCCGGCGAGATCGCCAGTCAGCGCATCGTCTGCCTGGGCAGCGGCGAGGATGGCTATCGTGCCCAGCAATCGATCCGCACCCTGTTCAACGCCCACCGCCCCGAGCGCCGCTACGTCAAGACGGCACTCTCGATTCTCAACATGGGCTTCATGCGTGGCCTGTCGCCCTATTACATGCAGGGTACCCCGGCGATCAACGACTGGCTCAAGCGCCTGGTCGACGATGACCCGTTCCTGGCGGCCAACGGCTTCACCCTGCTGCGCGAGGTCGCGGCCATCGGTTATCGCAATGCCTACTTCGAGTCGGCCATCGAGCGCGACAGTCCCTATAAAAAGATGCTTGCCTGTCTGTGGCGGGAAAGCCCGATCGGCCTGCTCGAGCCCGGCCAGCGGCTGATGACCATGGCGGCCCTGCTGCACCGTGACCGGGACGGCCACGCCCTGCTGCCGGCACTGATCGAGGCCTCGGGGCTCGACACCCGCACCTGGCTGAAACGCTATCTGGAAGCGTATCTCACACCGCTGCTGCACTGTTTCTTCGCCCATGACCTGGTCTTCATGCCTCATGGTGAGAACCTGATTCTGCAACTCGAGGGGCACGTGCCGGTCCGGGCGATCATGAAGGACATCGCTGAAGAGAGCGCCATCATGAACGTCGACGCCGAGCTGCCGGACACGGTGCGGCGACTGGCCGTCGAGGTGCCCGACCACCTCAAGGTGCTGTCGATCTTCACCGACACGTTCGACTGCATCTTCCGTTACCTGACGCATATCCTGGTCGAGCATGGCGGCAGCGACGGCACGTTCGAGGAACGCGACTTCTGGCAGTGCGTCGCCGACTGCATCATCGACTACCAGCGCCGCCATCCGCAGTATCGCGACAAGTTCGCCCGCTACGACCTGTTCGCCCCGGCCTTCGCCCGCTCCTGCCTCAATCGCCTGCAACTCGGCAACAACCGGCAGATGATCGACCTGGCCGATCCGTCGAAGAACCTCAAGTTCGCCGGCACGCTGGACAATCCCATCGCCGCGTTCCGCCCTACCGCCATGCCGTCGGACTCGGCCACGGCCCAGGCCACGACGGCCTGAGACTCACCAAGGGATGGGTTACCCGCCTGCGGGCGGGTAGTCGTTTCGGCCAAGGCACGGAATGTGCCCCAGGCCTTCACTGTTCAGACGTGATCCGCCATGACCTCCACGCTCGATCAGTTGTTTCAGGAACATTCCCGGGAACTTGCCGGTTACCTGGCGCGCAAGCTGGACGCCCCCGATCTCGCCGCCGACCTGTGCCAGGAAGTCTACTTGCGCCTGCGACGCTCGGCGCTTCCCGATCCGCTGCGCAACCCACGCGCCTACCTGTTCCGGATCGCCCGCAACCTGCTCATCGATCACCAGCGCCAGCGCGGCGCGCAACCGGAAACCATGCCGCTCGACGATCCGACCCTGGCGCTGGAAAGCACGACAACTTGCCCCGAGACTGCGGTCAGCCAGGCGCAGCGCCTGGCCCAGGTGCGCGCCCGCCTGTCCCGACTCCCCTCCCACGTTCGCCAGGCCCTGCTGTGGCATCGTCTCGATGGCCTGCCCCAGCGCGAAATCGCCCAGCGGCTCGGCGTGTCCGAACGTATGGCGGGACGCTACATCACCCAGGCCATCGAAGCCTGCGCTCGCGAGGCCAGCCGGTGAGCGCTTGTGTCGCAGCGGGTAATTTTGATAACTGTTCTTATTTGAATTACGATTGCGACGTACGAGTCTTTCCCTTGTGGGGTTCATCGCATGTTCGACGTCGACGCTGCCAGCTTCGAAGTAGGTGGCAAGTGCCTGTTGCAGCCTACCAGCCTGACCTTCGGCGAAGGTCAGGTCCATGGCCTGATCGGTCACAACGGCTCAGGCAAGTCGACGCTGCTCAAGCTGCTCGCCCAGCAGCAGCCGGCAAGTGGTGGCGAGATTCGGCTCGATGGCCGCGCCCTGTCGGCCTGGGGCAATCGTGAGTTCGCCCGGCAGGTCGCCTACCTGCCGCAGCACCTGCCCAGTGCGGAAAACCTGACCGGCCGCGAGTTGGTGGCGTTCGGCCGCTACCCCTGGCATGGCCTGCTGGGTCGCATGACTCGCGAGGATCGCACCCAGATCGAACGGGCCATCGCTCTGACGCACACCGAGGCCTTCGCCGACCGTCTGGTCGATACCCTGTCGGGCGGCGAGCGCCAGCGCGTGTGGCTGGCCATGCTGCTTGCCCAGGGCAGCCGCTACCTGCTGCTCGACGAACCGCTGGCAGCACTGGACATCGCCCACCAGGTCGAGGTACTGGCACTGGTGCGCAAACTGTGCCGCGAGCTTGGCCTGAGCGTGATCATCGTGCTGCACGACGTCAACATGGCGGCCCGCTACTGCGACCGATTGATCGCCCTGCACAGCGGCCGTCTGCTGGCCCAGGGCTCGCCCGGCGAGATGATGTGCGACGCCACGCTGGAAGCGATCTATGGCATTCCCATGCGCGTGATGCCACACCCGGGTGGCGAGCATCCCATCGCCATCCTGCACTGACATTTTCGCTTCGCTGACCGCCATGTTTCCGGAGACTGCGTGACCGACGAGACCTCCCAGCCCGCTCATTCAAGATCGGCCCTGGCCGCTCTCGTCGTCACGCCACTGCTGATCCTGCTGTTGCTGGCCAGCCTGACGCTCCCGAGCAGGGCGGATGAGCCACCCGACATCGCCACCCTCGACTGGACCCTGGCCGAGACGTTGCTGGCCCTGGGCGTCGTGCCGGCAGGCGTCGCGCAGATCGAGGCCTATGGCGATTGGGTGCTCGAGCCGGACATTCCCGACGGTGTCTCCGATCTCGGCCTGCGCACCCAACCCAACCTGGAGCTGCTGGCCAGCCTTGGGCTCGACCGAATCCTGATTTCACCGATGTTCGCCAACCTCGAACCACGCCTGTCACGCATTGCTCCAGTGACCACCATCGGTATCTACGGGCCGGACAGCGATCCCTGGCAAAGCATGCTTAAGGCGACCCGCCAAGTGGCGGAGGTGGTGAATCGTCCACAAGCCGCCGAGCGCCTGATCGAGTCCACCGCCACCTATCTGGACGAGACGCGGAAAGAACTGCCCAAAAACGTGCCGCCGTTGTTGCTGGTGCAGTTCATGGATGCCCGTCATGTGCGGGTATTTGGCGAGAGCGGCCTCTACCAGGCAGTCCTCGACCATATGGGCCTCGACAATGCCTGGCCCGGCCCGACCAATTACTGGGGATTTTCGCTGGTGGGCCTGGAGAAGCTGGCCGAACTCGACGCCCAAATGGTGGTCATCGAGCCGTTGCCGGTCGGGGCCGCCAAGGAGCTGCAATCCAGCGGGCTGTGGCGCAACCTGCGTGCCGTACGTGAGCGTCCGGTCATCTACCTGCCGCCGGTCTGGAGTTTCGGCGCCCTGCCCTCGGCCAAGCGCTTCGCCGACCTTCTGGCCACGGCCTTGCAGGCACCCTATGCGACAGCCGATGGAGACAAGGCGGATGATTGAAGCTTCGCGCTTGATATCGCCGGCCAGAACCTGTCTGTTGCTGGCCCTGCTCACGGTCGGGCTGGGCTGGCTGGTCTTGGCTAACCAAGCTCAATTGTCGCTGGCGACCGCCCTGCAGGCCCTGTTTTCGCCGGCGCACGATGATATCGCCCAGGTGCTTGCGCACTATAGCTGGTGGCCACGGCTGGTCATCTCGCTGTTGGCCGGTGGCGGCCTGGCCCTGGCCGGAGTGCTGATGCAGCAGGTACTGCGCAACCCGCTGGCGGCGCCCACGACGCTGGGCGTGGCCAGTGGCGCCAACCTGAGTTTGCTGGTTGCCACACTAGCGGCGCCCGGCCTCATGGAAGTGGGCCGCGAATGGGTAGCCTTGGTCGGTGGCGGACTGGCCATGGGGCTGGTGTTCCTGCTGGCCTGGCGGCGCGGCCTGTCCCCTGTGATGGTGGTGCTGGCAGGCCTGGTGGTCAATCTCTATTTCGGTGCCCTGTCGTTGGTGCTGCTGCTGTTCAATCAGGAAGCACTCAAGGGCCTGCTGATCTGGGGCGCCGGCTCGTTGTCGCAGAATAGTTGGGAGGGCGTGGCGTTCCTGTGGCCGCGCCTGCTTGTCGGCACATTGCTGGCCTTCGCCATGCTCAAGCCGCTTAGTGTGTTGGAACTCGACGATACCAATGCCCGGAGCCTGGGCGTGTCGCTAAAGTACCTGCGCCTGGCCAGCCTGGGTCTGGCGGTGTTTCTGACCGCCTGCGTGGTTAGCGTGGTCGGCGTGATCGGCTTCATCGGCCTGGCGGCGCCGGCCATCGTGCGCCTGCTGGGTGCGCGCCGCCTGGGTCCGCGCCTGCTGTGGTCGGGCCTGCTCGGCGCCCTGCTACTGGCCTCTACCGACCTGCTGCTGCAGCGCTTTTCCGGGGCTCTGCCGACGCTGATCCCGACCGGGGCGACCACTGCCGCACTCGGCGCCCCGCTGCTGCTGTGGCTGATTCCGCGCCTCAAGCTCGGCAGCGACCGCCCCCGCACCGGTGTCTCCCTGCCCATGGCTACTCGTCCCGCAATGGCCTGGCTGCCCGCTCTGCTTGGCGTGGGACTGCTGTTTGCCGCGGCACTCGCCCTGCTGTCCGGCCAGAACGCTGAAGGTTGGCAATGGCTGCCTCGGCTCGGTGACACCCCGATGCTCGAGTGGCGCCTGCCGCGCATGCTGGCCGCTGCGGGTGCCGGCGTGCTGCTGGCGCTGGCCGGCACGTTGGTCCAGCGCGTCACCGGCAATCCCATGGCCAGCCCTGAGGTATTGGGCATCAGCGGCGGCACGGCCATCGCACTGATACTGGCCATATTCCTGATCCCCGGCGCCAGCCAGTGGACCCTGATCGGTGTCGGCACATTCGGCGCGCTGGTGACCTTGGGTGTGCTGATCGGGCTCAACTATCGCAGCGGCTTCCTCCCCGAGCGCCTGCTGCTCACCGGGGTGGCCATCACTGCCTTGTTCGATGCCGTGCGCAGCTTCATCCTCGCGGGTGGCGACCCACGCGGTCAACAGATCATTGCCTGGATGTCCGGCTCGACCTACTACGTCGACTTGTCCACGGCAGTGATTGTCGTTGCCCTGGCTGCCCTGCTCGGCCTGGCCACGGCCCCCTTCTCGCGCTGGCTCGACCTGCTGCCCCTGGGGGCCCCTACGGCCAAGGCGCTGGGCGTGAACATCCTGCGCTCGAGATTGATACTGCTGGGCTTGGTAGCGCTGTTTACCGCCTGCGCCACGCTGGTGGTCGGCCCGCTCTCGTTCGTCGGCCTGCTGGCGCCACACATGGCCCGCCTGCTGGGCTTCTCCCGTGCCGGTAGTCACCTACTGGGCTCGGCCCTGCTCGGTGCCCTGTTGATGGTGGTCGCCGACTGGCTCGGCCGGCAGTTGCTGTTCCCCGACGAGATTCCCGCCGGGTTGGTCGCCTCATTGTTAGGCGGCGCCTACTTCATGTGGGGCCTGCGACGCCTATAGGGCCACACTCGAGGTCAAAGCCCTAAAATAGCGGCAAAAGCGCCGCTTCCTCTCACTCAAGTTTGTCTTCGGCACGCCGTTAACGGAGTCATGTCCTGCTTGCAAGAGCAAGTCAGGGACGACATCCGGGCGAGTGAATGCCCACCACACCGCCGTTGCCTCTTCCTTGAGGATAACGCGTGACTCTCCTGCAGCCGACATCGTTCTGCGGTCCGCGCCCACGCTGGCCGTCCTCCTGAGTTTTTCGATACAGGTGCACGATGCGTCCCTCGATCAAATACAACGTGACCAGCCAATGGAATGGCGGCTATGTGATGGAAGTCTTCATCACCAATGAAGGGACTCAGGCTATTCAGGACTTTCAGGTCGGCTTCGATCTTGATGGGACCATTTCCGATGTCTGGGGTGGCGTCATCGCCGGCCAATCGGTAACCGGCTACACCATCGCCGACGATGACGACCAGAACGATATCGCTCCCGGCGAGACCGTACGCTTCAAGTTCAAGGTACTGACCGACAGCGGCGACATGCCATCCGGTTTCACCGTGAACGACGAACCTGCCGCCGTGAACGGTGTCGAGCCGATAGCGCAGGATACGGTAACGGAGAGTCTCGACAGCATCATGGAAACGATCACCGACACGGTGGAAGCGGTAGACGATGCTATAGACACCGTCGTCACCGAGGTGATCGAGACGGTGGCCGATACCGTGGAAACGGTGATCGAAGATGCCCTGCCCTCCCTTGGCGAGGCCATCACCGTCCAGGTGGGGTCGGATATTACCGCTAGCGAACTCGAGGCGCTGATCGCCAAGGCGCCGGCCGGTGCCACCATTCAGCTCGCTGCCGGTGAATACCGCTTCGACGACTCGATTCACATCACGCGCTCGGATATTGCCGTGGTTGGCGCCGGTTCCGACCAGACACGCATCACCTTTACCGACAAGGCGCTGGCCAATGACGACTCGCATGCCTTCTATGTCGAAGGCACCCACACCGAGTTCGCCGGCACGTTGCGCAGCGATGCTGCCGAGGGCAGCAACACCCTGGCCCTGAGCAGCAATCATGGGCTCGGGGTCGGAGACACGGTTCGCATCTGGCAGGACAACACGCAGGAGTACTTCGAGGAGATCGGCGATACTTCCTGGCAGAAGCTCAACGCGCCGTTGCGCACCAGCATGGCCAAGGTGGTTGCCGTGGATGGCGACACGGTCGTCCTTGATCGGGGCGTGCATTTCGATTTCGACGGCGGGGAAACCAAGGTCGAGCGCATGGATGCCCTGGAGAACGTGACCCTGCAGGGCTTTACCGTCCAGTATGAGCTGGGCACGCCCGACAATGCCGTATTCCAGAACACGCTGTCCAGCCTGACCGATTACCAGGCCGTAAAATTCGATGGCACGGTGAGCAGCAGCGTCGTGGATGTCCAAGTCCTCGATGGACCGTCCACCGCGTTCGAGTTCGCCCTGAGCCTCGACATGACGGTCGATGGCGCGCAGGCCCATGGCGCGTTCAACAAGGGCACCGGCGGCAACGGCTATGCCTATGAGCTGCGCGAAAGCTATGACGGAACCTTCGTCAATCTCGAAGATTCGGGCATGCGCCACAGCATCCTGTTCGCCTCCTGGCGCTCGTCCGTGGGCAACGAGGTGCATGTGCTCTCCACCGACCGCGACGTCAATTTTCATGGTGGACAGGATCATGACAACACCGTCCACGTCGAACAGTCGATTCGCGACCCCAACGCCGACGGCATGTCCACCACGCTGTGGTACAACAACGGCGGCGAGAGCTTCGGGGCCATTACCGAGGCCGGCGCCAACACCATCACCTTCGACTATGTGATCGGTTCGCGGCGCGACGACATTCTTCAGGGCTCCGACGATGGCGTCTACCTAGATGGCGCGCTGGGTCACGACACCCTGAGCGGCGGCAAGGGCGATGACATCCTGCGTGGCGGCCTGGGCAGGGACACGCTGATGGGCGGCGAGGGTTTCGACACTGCCATCCTCGAGCAGGACTACACGGCCTACAAGATCCGTTTCAACGACGACGGTAGTCTCTACCTGGACGGCAGCAGTGACGACAATACGCTGATCGACATCGAGCAGGCGATCTTCGCCGACGGCACTCGCCTGGACATCGCCACTCGCCAGACGAGCCAGGGCGACAAGCCGGTCGTGCCGACGGCGGCGGAAATCCTCGTCAAGCCGGTTACCGAGATCACCGAGCCGGTCGTGGATGTGATCGAAGAAGAAACCGCTCCGCCAGTCGAAGACAGTGTAGTGAGCACACCGGAAGACACCGTGTCTGCACCGGACTCCAACATTGACGAGCCTGTGATCGTTGCCCCCGAGCCGGTGCCAGAGGAAACGACACCGGCGATGGACGTCATCGAACCGGCCCCCGAGGTAGACACTGGCGACTCGATCAGTGCCCAGGTCGATCTGGAAACCGTCAGCCAGTGGTCCAATGGCCATGTGATGCGCATGACGATCACCAATACCTCCGCCGAGGCTATCGAGACGCCACAGATCACCTTCAGCCTGGCGGCGGATATCGACACGCTCTATGGCGCGACACTGCTAGAGCGCAACGGCGACGTCTATACCGTGCGCTACGACGGTACTGATATGGTCGAAGCCGGGGAAGCCCTGCGCATCTCTTACAAGGCCTACGTTTCTCCGGACGTGCAGCCGAGCGTATTGGCCATCAATGGCCTGGCGCTGGAAAGCGCCACGAGCGAACCTGCCGGCGAGGACATCGCCGCTCCGGTCATCGACGAGCCACCGACAGACATCACCGAGGGCAGTCTCGACCAGCCGACGACCGAAGCGCCCGCGGAGGAAACCGCTGACGAGATCATCAGCGAACCGGTCACGGACGAGACCGTCAGCGTGGCCCAGCCCAGTGATGCGCTGGTCGTGACCAGCAATGTTACCAAGTCCTGGAACAGCGGCTACGTGACGGAAGTGCTGGTCGAGAATACCTCGGACATCACGCTGAGTCAGCCCAAGGTGACCTTCGATCTGCCGGTGGAGATCGCCGAACTCTGGAATGGAGAATTTGTCCCGACTGAAGACGGCTACACGGTATCAGCCATCAACGGCGGCGTGGAACTCGAGCCAGGCGAAGTTTGGCGCTTCTCCTACAAGGTAAGCGATACGCAGCAGGCACTGCCCAGCAATATTGATGTCTCGAGCGCCGAGGATTTGCAGGAGGCATACGCGACCGACGAGTCCGAGTTGATCGTGTTCCCGGGCATCGAGGAATTGCTGACGAGCGGTGACGACACGACGCAGGTCTTTGACAGCGAGATCGTGCTGACCACCGAGAGTAGTGACAGCACGAGCACACTACTCGACACCGAGTTGGCCAGTGCCGAGTTGTTGGGCACGGACACGGCGCCCAGCGACACGCTCATGTGATACATGAAGTAGCATGACGGGGGCCTGGCGCCCCCGTTTCTGTTACAGGGTTGAAATGTATGGCGCATGTCTTATGTTGGAAGAGAGCCTAAGGAAACTGGCTTGAACGATCGTTGTCTCACGTTATGACGTTGCCAGATGTTTCGAAGGTAAAAGCCTCGCTAACGCGACGTACATTCAAAAGGATATTGAAGAAGGAGCGACAACATGACCCTGCGCAAGCCGCTCAATCAGGCGATCACCACGGCCCTGATCGCTGGTGGCCTCACTCTCGGCGGAACCGCAATGGCCCAGCCCCAAGGGTTGTATTCCGCCGATGAATTGATGGATGCCGAGGTTTATTCCAAGGAAAGCGATACCGAGACCATTGGTGAAGTCGAGGACATTCTGCTCGATGAATCCATGCAATTGCACAGCGTGGTCATCGAGACGGGTGGCGTATTCGATTTCGGCGAGAAACAATACGTGATCGACGCCGGCAACTTCGCGGTCGAGACCAGCAATGGAGACAATCTCGACAATATCCAGTATCGGGTGCTCGTCAACATGACCGAAGAGCAGATCAGCCAGCAACCCGAATATACCAACGATTGGTGGAACCAGACCAAGCAGACTACACGCCAAGCTTGGGAAAACACCAAGGAAACCGCTAGCAGCGCCTGGGAAAGCACCAAGGCATTTACGTCAGATATGCTGGAGGATGCCAGCGACGCGCTGGACGAGGCAGGTGACGAAGCCGACCAGGCGGTGCAGAACGATCAGCAGTAAATCAGTTTACAAGAGACAACCCCGGCTCTATGCCGGGGCTTGTTTTTCTATCTATAGGTGATTACCAACGGTATTTAAGGCTGCCGATTACGCTCCGCGACTCGCCGTAGTAGCACCATGAGTTACAACCGCTAATATAATCTTCGTCAGTCAAATTCTTGATATTAATTTGAGCTATCCAAGACGGAGTAAACTCATAGCTCGCCATAGCATCGTACGTGGTATAGGAAGAAACCTCCTCATTACTGTTAGGATCAGCATTGACGCTTTCTCCTACGTAGCGCACCCCGGCACCTACATCTACACTATTCAGCACACCTCCCTCAAAACTGTAATCTAGCCACAGAGAGGCCTGATGATAAGGAATTAAACCGGCGCGAAATTCACCACGATCGGGATCCTCGATCGTAGTGTCCAAATAGGTATATGCCGCGGTCAACTGCAACTGATCAGTGATGTAGCCCACCCCTTCCAACTCGAAGCCACGAGAATGACGCTCGCCACCCTGCCGCTGGATGAACTCCCCTACATTGCTATACAAGGTATTGGTTTCTTTGAGATCAAAGACGGCAGCAGTCATATAACCATCAAGCCAATCGGGAGTGTACTTAATGCCAGCTTCCCATTGCTCGCCCTCGCTGGGCACATAGGCCTCATTATCAGGGCCGCGCCCAACTTGGGGGCTAAAGGACTCGCTATAACTGAGGTAAGGAGAAAGACCATAGTCTCCTAAATACATTACCCCACCACTAAAGGAAACCTGACTCTCACTTTCATCGTAAGGCACAGCAGTAGGATCCTCACTGTAACTTTCTACATCTACCGAGTCGTGACGCACTCCACCGAGCAAAACCCAGCGATCACCCAGCCGCAACTGATCCTGCAAATAGACACCAACTTGCTCTTTCTTATCTTCAACACGATAACGCAGCGCACCTGGCGATAGGTTACCGTACTGAGGATCGAAAACATCAATGGGAGTAAAAACACCATCCCCCACTCGATAATTTATGTCAAACCTCTGGTAATCAATCCCTAACAGCAAAGTGTTTTCAGCCTTAGAGGTAAACCATTTTCCTACCAGACGATTATCGACCGTATAGGCATCATAATCTCCTTCGCGATAGGTCAGAAAACGGCCAACTGTTCGACTGTCTGTTTCGAGTGAGGTATACGGTGACAGCGAACGCAGGAAAAGGTCCATACGGCTGTAACGCAGATTTTGCTCGAACTGCCAAGTGGAGTTGATATCGTGCTCAAATTCATAACCCAGTGTAAACTGCTCACGCTCAAGGCGCTCGTAATCAGGTTCGCCTAGGTTCGTTTCTGGATCAATACGCCCAAAAGCAGTATCAAGCAATGAGCCTTTGACCGGCCGAAAGCCCTTGCTAGGCGTACCGTGATCTTTCGTATAACTTGCAAGGAGGGTCAAAGAAGTATCTTCGGAAAAATCTACCGCTAGGCTGGGAGCCAGATATACACGCTGATTGCCGGTGCCCTCCAACTCGCCATCTTCTTCGCGGAATAGGCCAACCATTCGGTAACTTATATTTTCATGCTCAGCGACTGGGCCGGCAGAATCGACACCAAGTTGGCGATGATCCTTGTTACCGGCCTCGATTTCTACGAGCCCCTGCCGTTCCTCTGTAGGCCGCTTGCTGATTGCGTTCACCACTCCGCCGGGAGGCGCTTCACCATACAGGATAGAAGCCGGTCCTTTGAGAAGGTCGACACGCTCTAACCCGAACGGCTCAGTTACCCACCAAAAATAACCTCCTTCACGGAACAGACGTAACCCATCCATGTAAGTGGAATCTTCGCCACTGAAACCACGCAGGAAAAACCAGTCCGCGCTGTTGTCATCGCCATAGGGAGCGGAAATAACTCCGCTGCGATAGCGGAAGACCTCATCGTAGCTGTTGACTGCTCTTTCGTTGAGGTCTTCCCGTGAAACCTCTGAAACCGCCCGTGGTGTTTCTAGCGCAGGGACTTCGACCTTGAGGGCAGTAGCCGTAATAACCATGGTGCCCGTTTCATCGGGACTGGCCGCCCCTTCCTGAGCCGATGCCGCGAGGGGCATCGCCACCAGGGCACCGGAAAGCGACAGGCCCAGGCAGTGGCGAATGGCCTGGGCAAGGGGCTGGGAAGCGAAAGCAGGGTTTGGCATGGAGGCCTCGGGCGTGGTTTGGGCGGGATGCAAAACGCCGTATCGGCCCCTGGCGTGGGATTTGGATGGAGCCTTAACAGCGGGTAAACCTAACGCATAGGATAAGGATTTTTATTTGCACTAACAATGGAACCATCTTATCAATCCAGGGTCCCGCCGCGATATTTCAACCGATACGAGATACCGCGTCCCGGCTTGCCAGTTCGCGCTGCTCCCCGGTCAGTTCGCTCAACAGCCCGTCACGCATTTCAAGTAGTCGATCGGCCTGTTCGAAGTAGCTGTCGTCATGACTGATGGCAAACACCGTCGTGCCCGCTTCACGCAGCCTTGGCAGCAGTTCCTGGTAGAAGACGCGCCGGAATCCCGGATCCTGGTCGGCGGCCCACTCATCGAGCAGCAGGAAGTCGCGCTGCTCGCAGATGGCCATCAGCAATGCCAGGCGCTTGCGCTGGCCCTGCGAGAGTTGCGTAGAGGCGACCTGCTGGTCGACGAAATCCAGCTTGTGACGCATGGCCAGGCGATCCAGCCAGGTATCGATCAGCTCGGGATCGGCCTTGCCGCCGTCGGGGCCGATCAACTGATCGAAAAGATGGAAGTCGGTGAACACGCTGGCAAAGCGTTGGCGATAGCGCTCCCAGTCGCCCGCCTCGACCGGCTGGCCATCGACGAGTATCTCGCCACTCTCGGGTTGGTACAGGCCGGTCAGCAATCGGGCCAGCGTCGACTTGCCGCTGCCGTTGCCACCGATCAGGAAGATTTGCTCGCCCCGCATGATGCAGAGGTCGATTGGCCCCACGGCAAAACCGTCCCGTGTTGCCTGGGCCGGATAGCGATAGGTGACGTTGCGCAGCTCCAGGGTTTGCCAGTCGGAGGCAGGCGTCGCGGTACCGAACTCACCCCGGTAGTCGGCCAGGTCCAGCCCGGCAAGCTTGTCGAAGGCCACCTGGGCACTGAGCAGTGTCGGTAGCGCACCGACCGCTTGGATGAGCGGCGTGCGTAGAAACAGAATCGCCAGGGAGTAGGTCGCCGCCACGGTGGTGTCGGCCCAACCCAGGCCGTTGGCCATGAAGAAGACGATGCCGATGGCGCCGAGCATCATGATGTTCGACCAGTTGTTGGCGCTCAGGTGGTAGGTATCGGCACGGATGATGTGGTAGCGATAGTCGCGGGCATTGGCCTCGTAGCTCTCCTCATAGAATCGCCGGGCACGATGCCGGTTGAGGGCCAGCTCCTTGCGTCCGTCGATCACCGATTCGTAATCTCGATAGAGCCGATCCTCGGCATCGCGTACCCGGTGGAAGTGGCTATAGACCCGCGACACCAGCCACCAGCCCACCGCCATGGTCATGGCAATCCATACCGCCGTAACGACAAGCATCGGCGGCGAGAGAGTGAAAAGATAGGCTATCGTGGCCAATGTCAGAATCACACCTTGTACCAGCTCGGGTAGGCGCACGAAGGCAATGGTGACGTTGCGTATATCGCTCGACAGGCTGGCCAGCAAGTGCGCGCTTCCTACCTGCTCGAGGTGCTCGATGTCGGTATCCAGAATACGCTTGATGAGCCGGCCGCGCAGCCGGTAGACGAACCGGTGGCCCAGTGTCGTCAGGGCCAGTTGCGAGGCCAGTGACACGGCCAGCAGCACCACCAGCAAGGCGATGAACTGCGGCAACTCGCTCAACGCGTTGCCTCCGGCGACGATCAGACGCTGGTTGATGAAGGCAATGACACCGATCCCCAGCCCGGCGCTGGCCATGCTCAACGCCATGACGCCGATGAAAGGCCAGCGATAGTCGCGAAAGACGACGCGCAGCAGTTCCATAACATTTCCCGAGTCGTGGTTGCAGGCGCACACCTTTGTGGAAAACGCGGCCTGCGTCAACGACTCGTTTGCATTTGCAATACAGTGGAACTTGCTGCGCCCACCCTGCCTACTGGCTTATCCCCACGCTTGCCACTGGGCAAGATAAGCCTGCCGGGACTGGCCGGGCGTTACCGGCACCAGGCGCAATGCATCGCCTGGTGCACATTGAGCCAGGCGCGCGCAGGCCAACGGCGTCAGGGCACCGAGACGGGGATAGCCGCCTACGGTCTGGCGGTCGTTGAGAAGGATGATCGGCTGGCCATCGGCAGGCACCTGAACGGCACCCAGCGGGATGCCCTCCGAAACCATGCCGCTCAGGGTGCAGCGCAACTCGGGTCCGCGCAACCTGACGCCCATGCGATCGGCCCGGGTGTCCACCTGCCACTCGCTATTGAAGGCTGCATACAGGCTCGCGCCGGTAAAATGAGCGATCTGCGCACCGACCACCAGGCCCAGCGCGCTCGGCGCCTCGTGAGGGAGCGACACTCCCTCGGGTAATCGCCTTGTCTCGGCCGAGTCATTGGGCCAGGCCAGTCGATCCCCTGCCTGCAATGCCCTGCCCTGACCATCCAGCCCGCCCAGTCCCTCGCGCACCACGCTGGAGAGACTGCCCATGACCGGCTCGGCCTGAATGCCTCCCGGCACGGCCAGATAGGCACGCAGTCCTTTAACCGGCTGGGCGAAGGCCAGCGACTGACCGGGTTCGATCACGAAGCTGCCGTTGGCGGGCAACGGCTCGCCATCGAGCGTGGCCCCCAGGTCGGCTCCGGCCAACGCCAGTGTGACCCGCGACTCGGCACGCAGCACGAGACCGCCCACGGCAATTTCCAGCCCTGCCGCTTGCGGTGAATTACCGAGTTGCCAGTTCGCCCAACCCAATGACACCCAATCCAGCGCGCCACCCTGGGTCACGCCCAGATGGCGCACGCCAAAGCGGCCCATGTCCTGAACCAGGGCCTGTGGCCCGGTGCGCTCGACGATCAAACCACTCATCCACGCTCCTCCAGCGGTGTGGGATCGCCACCCTGCTCGATGAACGCCTCGCGACTGATCGCCTCGAAGCGCACGCGATCGCCAGGCCGAAACAGGCTGTAGCCTTCGCGGCCCCGGTCGAACAGTGCTACAGGCGTGCGCCCGAGAATGTTCCAGCCGCCTGGCGAACGCATGGGATAGATGGCGGTCTGGCGGTCGGCGATGCCCACGCTGCCGGCGGCCACCTTCTGGCGGGGCGTCTTCAGACGCGGCGTGGCCAGTTCCTCTTCGACCAGCCCCATGAAGCCATAGCCCGGCGCGAAGCCCAGGGCGAAGACGCAATAGTCACGGCCGCAGTGGCGAGCTATGAGCTCCTGGGTATCGATTCCCAGGCGCTGGGCAATGCGCGGCAGCTCGGGACCGACGCTCTCGTCGTACCACACCGGGATCACATGGCGCTCGCCTTGCGCCTCTTGTGTCGGTTGCAACCCATGCAACGCCTGGCGAGCCAGGTCCCAGGCCTCGGTATGCGTCAGTCGCATCACGTCGTAATGAATCAGCAAGGTGGTATAGGACGGCACCAGATCGACCAGCGCCTCGCCGAAGGCCTCGCGCAGTGCCGCATCGGCCGCCGTCAACCACGGCATGTGGTCTTCGTCGATGGTATCGAACAGGCGGACGATGAAACTGTCCATGCCGACCGTTTCGAGTCGTGGGGTCATGTCCGCTCCAGCGTCTGGAACGCTTCACGTATGGCACGTACCGCGGCGACCGATTCGGCATTGTCGCCATGCACGCAGAGCGTGTCAGACACCAAAGTCAACGAACTGCCGTCATTGGCCGTCAGCGGCTCGCCGCGTGCCAGCTTGACCGCCTGCTCGACGATCACTGCCTGGTCATGGTGTACCGCACCCGGCTCGCGCCGTGAGACGAGTTGACCGCGTGCGTCATAGGCCCGATCTGCAAAGGACTCGAACCACAGCGTGATACCCATCTCGGCTGCCAGCGACTTCATCGGCTCGGGGTCCGCCGTGGCCATGACCAGCAGTGGCAATTGCGGGTCGTAGGCATGAACGGCACGCATCACGCCGCGTAATAAATCGAAGTCGCGCGTCATGTCGTTGTACAGCGCACCGTGCGGCTTCACGTAGGTGACCCGGCCGCCCTCGGCACGGCAGATTCCGTCCAGCGCCCCGATCTGGTAGAGCAGCATGGCCTCGACCTCGGCTGGCGAGCAGGCCATCGAGCGGCGACCGAAGCCCTGCAGGTCAGGGTAGGCGGGATGGGCACCGATACGTACGCTATGGGCCACGGCCAGCGCCACGGTACGGCGCATGATGATCGGATCGGAGGCATGGAAACCACAGGCGATGTTGGCACAGTCGACGTAGGGCATGACCTCGTCGTCGAGGCCCATGCTCCAGTTGCCGAAGCTCTCGCCCATGTCGCAGTTGAGTAGCGGAACGGGCATGCGATTTCCTCTCGTTATTGTCATTGGTTGGTGAGACTTGCCAGATTACCCACTTTAGGAATCGCACCGAAAACGGTCCAATCGTTTTTCGTGATGCGCGGTATAGACGCAACTTTTCATGTGCGGGGTTTGACGAAATCAGTTGACGTTACCGCAGCCGAAGGCAAAGAATTCTGCAGGTAATCATCCTGATAATTTTTACAAAAGGAGACCTTTTCATGGCTGTCAGTGACCCTTTCCACCTGGCCATCCAGGTCCGTGACATCGACGAGGCGCGTCGTTTCTATGGCGACTTCATGGGCTGCCCCGAAGGACGCTCCTCCGACAGCTGGGTCGATTTCAACCTCTACGGTCACCAGTTCGTCTGCCACCTCAATCCGGCACTGAAGGACAACCCGGTGTCCAGCCACAAGAACCCGGTCGACGGGCATGGCGTGCCTGTCCCGCACTTCGGCATCGTGCTGGAGATGGCCGCCTGGAACGCCTTGGCCGACAAACTGCGCTCCCATGGCGTCGAGTTCGAGATCGAGCCTTACGTGCGCTTCAAGGGCGAGCCCGGCGAACAGGCCACCATGTTCTTCTACGATCCGTCCGGCAATGCGCTGGAATTCAAGGCCTTCAAGGATCGCGAGACCCAGCTGTTCAAGAAGGCATGACGTCGGCCACGCCGGCTGACGACACCACGTAGCGAGGCGCTGCCATGTTCGATTTCAAGGAACTCGAAGCCTTAGTGTGGGTCGTCCGCCTGGGGTCGTTCCGCAAGGTTGCCGCCCGCCTGCACCTTACCCAGCCGTCGATTTCGGATCGCATCAACCGGCTGGAGGCGGCGGTCGGCGAGTCGCTGCTCGAACGCACCGCCCGCCCGGTGCAGCCCACCCTACGCGGGAGGGAATTCTTCGAGCATGCCGAGCACCTGCTGGCGGGCCGCGAAGAGGCCCTGAGACTGTTCCAGAATGAGGAAGAGTTCTCGGGCACGCTGCGCCTGGGCATCATCGAGACCATTGCGCATAGCTGGTTTCCCGACTTCATGCGCCGCCTGGCCGAGCGCTATCCGCAGTTGACCATCGAACTGACCGTGGATATCTCGCCACTGCTGCATCAGCGCCTGGCGGACAACGACTTCGACATGCTGTTCGCGATGGACGGTGTCGCTCCCGGGCTGTGTGTTGAGCAGGTGCCCCTGGCGACGTTCGAGATGGGTATGTTCGTCGCCCCTCAGCACATCGAGACCCTGCGTCGGCAAGGCCCGCGTGCCCTGCCGTTCATCTCCTTTTCGCGCCAGGCACGCCCGTATGGTGAGCTGGTCACCTACCTGGCCGAGCAGGGCTTCGAGGACCCCAAGATCCACTGCGCCAGCACGCTGATGTCGATTGCCCGCATGAGTATCGAAGGCCTGGGCATCGGCGCCTTGCCGGTGTCCACCGTCGTCGACAGCGTAAAGCGTGGCGAGCTGGTGCGGCTGGACCTGCCCACGCCCCTGCCAGCCATGTACTACGAAGCCATCTGGCGCACGACCAGCTATCCCAACTTTAGTCGCAGCGTGTCGCAGCTCGCCCAGGACTGCGCGAACCGTTATGCCCAGGAGCATGCCGACGATGCCACGCTACCCAAGGTGAAAGCCTGGACCGATACTGAAAATAAGAATTAACGATTTGACCTTGCAATAGCGTGGCTTGAAGAATGAATTGACCCGACTCATTCAATAACAACATGAGGTAATCCCATGCCTACCCGTCTGTTCTCCCTGGCCGCACTGGCGACTGTCGGTGCCATGGCCGTTTCCGTACCGACGTTCGCCGCCGAGCAATGGAACCTGGCCACCCCCTACGGCGACGCCAGCTTCCATACCCAGAATACCAAGCAGTTCGCCGAGGATGTGCGTCAGGCCACCGATGGTGAAGTCGATATCACCGTACATGGCGGCGGTTCGCTGATCGGACATGCCGAGATCAAGCCCTCGGTGCGTCGTGGCACGGTCCAGGCCGGCGAGATCTTTCTCTCCACATTGTCCAACGAGTCGCCGATCTACGAGGTCGACACGCTGCCGGGACTGGCCAACAGTTACGAGGATGCCTATGCGCTGTGGCAGGCCTCCAAGCCGATCATCACCCGGATGTTCGCCAAGGAAGGGCTGATGCCGCTGTATTCCGTGCCGTGGCCCTCGCAGGGGATCTACACCGATTTCGAGCTGACCGACGCCTCGCAGTTCCAGGGCCTGCGCGTGCGTGCGCCCAACATCAATACCCAGCGCTTCGTCGAGAACCTCGGCGGCAACCCCACCGAGACCGAGGAAGCCGACATCCCCACGGCATTCAGCACCGGGCGCGTCGACGCCATGATTACCTCGGTGTCGACCGGCAAGGCCATGTCGGCGTGGGATTACGTCTCGAACTTCAGCGATGCCAACCTGTGGTTCCCGAAGAACATCGTGTTCGTCAACAAGCGTGCCTTCGATCGCCTGGACGAGTCCGCCCAGCAAGCGGTGCTGGACGCCGCGGCCCAGGCCGAGAGCCGCGGCTGGCAGATGAGCCGTGACGACCGGGCAGCCAGCGTCGAGGCACTGAAAGAGCACGGCGTCACCATCACCGAGCCCCAGGGCGAATTGCAAGCCCAGCTGCAGGCTGCCGGCAACGAGCTTTTCGAGAGCTGGCAGGAGCGAGCCGGCGAGCAGGCCGAGCAACTGGTGTCCGACTACCGCAAGCGTCAGGCGGCCCAGTAACGCGAGTCGGGCCGCTCCGCCGGCCCGATCCGACCGCAGGGCGTGACGAAGCCATCCGATGGCATCGTCGCGCCCTCGCCCCACCCGTCATGTGGACGTTTCGCCATGACCTTCCGACTTCGCAAGCTCTATGACCTCGGCGCCTGGGGCGCCGCCATCTGCATGCTGATCATCTGCGCCCTGGTCACGCTGCAGGTCCTGTTTCGCTGCCTGGACGGCCTGCTGGTCCTGTTCGGCGCCAGCCGGCTGGGCCTGGAAGTCTCCGGCGTGTCGGAGATCGCCGCCTACCTGCTGGTGGGCGCCACGTTCCTGAGTCTCGCTTATACCTTCGTTCACCATGCACATATTCGGGTGACGTTGGTGATTTCGCGCCTGCCGAGCGCGGTTCGCGTGTGGGTCGAGAGTGCCTGCCTGGTCGTGGCCCTGGCATTGAGCCTGGTACTGGGCTGGGAGTTGATCGGCCTGATTCGGGAGAGCCTCGATTACGGCGATGTCTCCTCCGGCCTGCTCGCCATTCCGCTGTGGATACCGCAGACGGTGCTGACGATCGGCGTCGGCCTGCTGTGCCTGGCGCTTGTCGAGGCACTTATCGCCACGCTGCGTATCGCTGTCACGACGCCGAACCGTTACATCGCCCCCGAACGCCATGAAGAGGCCGGTGGCGAATGAGCCGCACCCCTCGTCCACGCTATTTCTGGAGATCGCTCCCGTGCTGACCCTCAGTCTCGTCACGATCCTCGCCCTGGCAGTGCTGTTGGGTGGCGGTGTGTGGATCGCCTTCGCCCTGCTCGGCACCGGCTGGATTGCCCTGTCGACGTTCACGAGCTTCGAACCCGGCCCGATCCTGGCCTCGGATTTCTGGGGGGCCAGCTACGGCTGGGAACTGACCGCCCTGCCCATGTTCGTGTGGATGGGCGAAGTGCTGTTCCGTTCCGGTCTGGCCGACAACATGTTCCGCGCCCTGTCGCCGTGGCTCAATCGCCTGCCCGGGCGCCTGCTGCATTCCAATATCATCGGCAGCGGCCTGTTCGCTGCTGTCTGCGGCTCCTCGGCGGCGACCTGTGCCACCGTCGGCAAGATGACCCTGCCGGAGCTGGAACGGCGTGGCTACGACACCAACCTGGCCATCGGCACGCTGGCCAGCGCCTCGACGCTGGGCCTGCTGATTCCGCCCTCGATCATGATGATCGTCTACGGGGTGGTCACCGAGCAGTCGATCTCGCGGCTGTTCATCGCCGGGATCGGCCCCGGCCTGCTGCTGCTCGGCCTGTTCATGACCTACCTGATCGGCTGGTCGCTACTGGTCGGCGAGCGCCAGGGGCGTGCCGGCAAGCGCGAGCCATCGACCACGCTGCGCGAGAAACTCGCCGGCAGTATTCAGCTCATACCGTTACTGATACTCATCGGCGGCATTCTCGGCAGCATCTACGGTGGGTTTGCCTCACCCACCGAAGCGGCATCGGCCGGTGTCGTGCTGTCGATGCTGATTGCCCGCGCCAACGGTCATTTCAACAAGGCGATCTTCCTCGACTCCCTGTTCGCGGCACTACGTACCTCGTGCATGATCGCCTTCATCATCGCCGGGGCATCGTTTCTGTCGTCGGCGATGGGCTTCACGCAATTGCCCATGCAATTGGCCAACGCCATCGCCGGAATGGGCCTGTCGCCAACGGCGCTGCTGGTGATCCTGACCCTGTTCCTGCTGGTGCTGGGCTGCTTCCTGGACGGCATCTCGCTGATCCTGCTGGTGACCTCGATCATCATGCCGCTGATAGAGACCGGCGGGTTCGACCTGATCTGGTTCGGCATCTATCTGGTGATCGTCGTCGAGATGTCGCAGATCACCCCGCCGGTGGGCTTCAACCTGTTCGTCATTCAGGGCATGACCGGCAAGGATATCGTGACCATCACCCGGGCCACCGTGCCGTTCTTCCTACTGATGCTGCTGGCCATCGCCCTGATGCGCCTGTTTCCCGAGATCGCGCTTTATTTGCCCCAGGCAATGAATTGAACCTGCCTGCCGGTCCGTGCCGCCATGCCAGGCACGGACCGGCGTTTTCCCCGCGCTCAACGACGACTGGCTCAATGCTGCTAGACTACGGCCCTCATCGACCGAGTCGTGCTTTCACCTGCAGGAGCCAGCGCCATGCCAACGCCCGCTCTCGCCACAACGTACCCCGCTGGTGGCCGTCTACGGCACGCTCAAGCGTGGGCTGCGCAATCATTACTGGCTATCCGAGGCGGAATTTCTGGGGTCGGATCGCCTCACTGCCGTCACACTCTACGACCTGGGCCCTTACCCAGGCGCCAAGCCCGAGCCGTCACTTGGCATCGAGGTGGAGGTCTTTCGTGTCGATAGCAACGTTCTTGCCGGTCTCGACCGCCTGGAAGGCTACCGGGTACGCGCACCCAAGCAGGGCGATTACGACCGCCTGGTGCATCGCACCGCCTTTGGCCCGGCCTGGCTGTATCTCTACAACCACAACGTGTCGGGCTGTCGCCCGATCCGCGAAGGGGCCTGGCCGACAGCGCGCCGTTAGCGGGCTTCGCAATTGCACAATGGGCTGTCGATTGTAGACAATAGTCGAACCCTGTTTCGCTTCGATACCAAGGACCGCCCATGTTCGCCGAACTCTTCGCCGTGATGGCCCCTGTCTTTTTCGGTGCCAGCCTCGGCTTCTTCTGGAAACGGCTGGGCTACGACTATCCCGTCGACTTCATCACCCGCCTGGTCTTCAACATCGGTACGCCGACCCTGATCCTCGCGGCCCTGGGCAATGCGGAGATCGACGCGCGCAGCTTCGGCCAGACCATGCTCGGCACGCTGCTGGTGCTCCTCCTCATGGCCGCAGGCAGCTTCCTTCTGGCCAAACTGCTGCGCAAGAACTGGAAGGTCATCATTTCACCGATGATGTATCCCAATACCGGCAACATGGGCTTGCCCGTCGCGCTCTATGCCTTCGGCAAGGCCGGCTTCGCCTATGCCATCACCATCATGGTCTCGGTGGCGCTGGTGCAGTTCACTTTCGGCGCCATGCTCGCCAGCCGCAGCGGTCGTCCACTGCGCACGTTGCTGCGCACCCCGACCATCTATGCCATCCTGATCGCTTCCGTCCTGCTGCTTACCGGACATACCCTGCCACGCTGGCTGTCCAATACGGTCGAATTGATCTCCGGTTTCAGCGTGCCGCTCATGCTGATCACGCTGGGGGTCTCGCTGGCCAGCATCCAGGTACGCAGCCTCGCTTCGAGCCTGGAGTTCAGCCTGCTACGTATTCCCGCCGCAGCGCTGGCGGCCTTCGGCGTGTCGCAACTGCTCGGACTGCCACCGCTGGCACAGAGCGTTCTGATCCTGCAGATGAGCATGCCGGTGGCGGTCTACAACTACCTGTTCGCCCAACGCGCCCGCCGCGAGCCGGAATATGTCGCCGGGCTGGTGTTCTGCTCGACCCTGCTCTCGTTTCTTTACCTGCCGGTATTACTGGCGCTCATGATGTGAGGCGCTCGCGGATCGGATAGAGTGGATCTCAAACGATAATGAGGTCATGCCATGCGCTTACCGCAAAAGGACTTGCTGCCCCCTCCTCCTTTGTCACGTCGACATTTTCTGGGCCTGCTCGGCGTGACCCTGGTTGGTCCGTTCACGGCGAGTGCCAATATCTCTCGGCCGCCGGATTCCGGCCAGGGTGACAAGCCACGCAATGTCAACGGCTGGCTGCTTCGCGAGAGCGATATCTGATGCAGATCGAATTTTCCGAACTCGGCAACCATTCCGTTGACGTATGTATCGTGGGCTGCGGTGCGGCCGGGCTCTCGATGGCCCAGCGACTGGTGCGCCAGGGCTATCGTGTGGCCCTGTGCGAGGGTGGCGACCACGAGTACAGCGAACGTTCGCAGGAAATTTATGCCGGCGAGTCGCTCGGCGATCCCTACATCCCGCTCGTCAGCGCCAGGTTGCGCTACTTCGGTGGATCGACCAATCACTGGGGAGGCATCTGCCGCTCGCTGGATACCTACGACTTTGTCGCAAAACCGGCCGCTCCCGCGACGACGGCCTGGCCGATCGGTCGTGAGGCGCTGGAGCCCTACTATGCCGAAGCGGCGGATATTCTGGGCGTCGTTCCCATTCCCCCGGATAGCGATATTCCCGGTACAGGACTCAAGCGGATCCATTTTTCCGCTCCGCCCCCGACACGCCTGAAGCCCAAGTACACCGCATTTGTCCAGAATGCCGAGGCACTGGCCTACTGCCCGACGGCCAACCTGTGGGGGCTGCAAACCTCGCAAGGCAAGGTGACGCGAGCGGTCTTCCGCGACTATGCCGGCAATGAGCGAAGAGTCAGTGCCCACTACTTCGTGCTGGCCTGTGGCGGCATCGAGAACTCACGCCTGCTGCTGTGGTGCAACCGCCAGGCGGACGGTCAACTGGTCAAGCACCCCGAGACCCTGGGCCGCTACTGGATGGATCACCCCCATGCCACCATTGGCCGGGCGCTGTTTCTCGACCCTGCCCGCTTCGGGCTCGACCTCGACCACACGGCCTTTCTGGCCCCGACCCCCGACAGCATTGCCGAGCGGCGCATTCTGAATTGCGGCCTGCGCTTGCACCGTATGGGCGACGAGGATACCGAGCAGTTGATCGACGACCTGGCCTTTGCCGCGCCGGCACTGGGACGCCAGCTCAAGGACAAGGCCCTCGGCAAACGCCTGATGTGTGGTGCATTGCTGCGGGCCGCGTGGGAGCAGGAACCGCACCCGGAGAGCCGTATCGAACTGGACACGGCAACCGACAAGCTGGGCATGCCGCGCGCCCGCCTGATCTGGCGCAAGACCCCGCTGGATGCCAGAACCGTTCGCGACAGCACCCTGTTGCTCGGCGACTACCTGCGCGATCAGAATGCCGGCCGGTTACAGCTTGCCCCGTGGCTGGCAAATGAGGCCGTCGAGGCCATTGAGTTTCCGGCCGACGGCGAAATTGCCGGTCGCCATCATATGGGCGGCACGCGCATGAGCCTGACCTCCGACCAGGGCATCGTCGATAGCGACTGCAAGGTGTTTGGCCAGGATAATTTCTATATCGCAGGGTCAAGCGTGTTCCCCAGTGCGGGGCATGCCAACCCTACATTGACGCTGACGCAACTCGCGCTGCGCCTCAGCGCCCATCTCGAGCGCCGGCTCGGCCAGCGCATATGAATGTCGCGCGGTGCCCCTCATAACCTGACGGAGCGTTCACATGTCCCCAACCCACTCAGCCGACCCGGCTTTTTTCGATGTCGCGCAATTGGACGCCGGCACGGTTTATCGCTTGCTTTCAGGGGCCATTGCGCCCCGCCCGATTGCCTGGGTATCTACTGTCGATGCCGAAGGCAACGCTAACCTGGCGCCGTTCTCGTTCTTCAACGTCGCCAGTGTCGACCCGCCGGTCCTGGCCTTTGCTCCGCTGCTCGACGATCGCGCCATGCCCAAGGACACGGTGCGCAACCTGGAGACAGTGCGGGAGTGTGTGGTGCATATCGGTAGTGAGGACCTGATCGAGGCCCTGAACGCGACCAGCGCCACGCTGCCCCCCGACGGGGACGAGTTCACTCATGCCGGACTCGGCAAGGCCCCTCTGGGAGAGTTGAAGCCCCCACGCATCGCCGAAGCGCCGATCGCCTTTGGCTGTCGGGTCCGTGACGTGCTGAGCTTCGGTGACCGGCCGCGCTCGGGGCGCCTGGTGCTGGCGGAGGTCGTGGCCATCCATGCCGACCCCGGGGTGTGGGATGGACGCCACGTCAGTCGCGAGGCCCTGCGTCCCGTTGGCCGCCTGGCCGGAGCCGATTACGTGCGCACCACGGATGTGTTTGCCCTGGAGCGCCCTAGCTGAACCAGAAGCCCCTGCCGGTGACACGAGCTACGGGGCTCAGGTCCTGAAAAACAGGATCGTCATGACCAGGCCCGTGGCGATGACCACCGTGCGAACCACGACCGCCGGCAGCCGGCGCGCCACGCGGGCCATGACATAACCGCCGGCAATGGCGGCGATCATCATGACCAGCGACTCTTTCCAAACGATGGCGCCGCCAAGGGCATACAGCGTCACCGCAATTGTTGTGAGCACCGCGGAAATCAGGTTCTTCAACCCCTGCATCATGTTGAGGTCGCGGTGTCCCAACAGGCTGAAGACTGCCAGCAGCACGATGCCCAGCCCACCATTGAAGTAGCCACCGTAGAGGCTCACGGCCAGCAGCGACGCCGCATGAGCGATGCCGCCTGCCTCGCCATCACCACGCTTGAGCGCAGTCATCAAGCGCGGACCGGCCGCGAAAAGCACGGTCGCCGCCAGTAGCAGCCAAGGCACGACGGCACGAAAGACCTCATCGGGGGTAACGAGCAGCAACCCTGCACCCAAGGCCCCTCCCAGCAGGCTGACGCCCAGCGTCTGCCCCATGGGCAGGGCCGCGGGGGCTTTCAGGTCTTCACGGAAACCCCAGGTACTGGCGACATAGCCTGGCAACAGGGCCAAGGTGCCCGAGGCATTGGCAGCCACGGCCGGCACGCCCGCATATACCAGGGCCGGAAAGGTGAAAAAGCTCCCCCCGCCTGCGATGGCATTGAGCCCGCCTCCGAGAAAGGCGGCAACGATAAGCAGTCCCCAGGTAAAGAGAGAGTCTTCCACGGCGTTTCCTTACTGCGAACGAGACAGACATGGCTGGCACTGAGTTGGCACCCAGGCCGGCATGGCATGTATTGGTGCAGGCAATATTACACTGCAAGCTGTTTCTGTTTCAGGTAGACCAAAGGGCTATGTCCTCAGTTCAACTAGGTTATTGGCCTACTCATAAAATGAAATTATTTTCCATTTTATCCGAAAATGGATCGCGCAGCCTGCCGGAACGGCCTCGGAAACAAGCCATACTGTCTAGTCCTGAAATAGGTTGACACCTAATTTCGCCTCAGAGCGCCCGATGCACTGCATCGGGCGTTTTGTATTTCAGGGCCAGGTGGGGCCG
>NZ_FOPY01000014.1 GCF_900113605.1 Modicisalibacter xianhensis | reverse complement strand
TCCATGCCCTGCATGTTGGAGTGGTCCATGTCACCATGTGCCGCCATCGCTTCCATGCCGCGATCTGCGATCTTACGGCGCTCCGGAATCGGCGCCACCATGCCTAGCCGAGGAGCCAAAGTGCCGCTAGCGTAACCGCTGCGGTCCATAGACTCGGCAAATATGGTGTACGCACGGCCAGCCTCAGGCTCGACGAGTACGTCGAAGGTTTCGGCCACGGCAATGCGAAACTCGTCGACGGGTACCGGTTGTACTGGCTGACCGTCGGCGGACACCACGGTCATTTTCAAACCAGGGATGCGTACGTCGAAGTAAGACATTGCTGAACCGTTTATGACACGCAGCCGTACTTTTTCTCCCGGCTTGAACAGCGCCGTCCAGTTATCTTTTGACGTATGGCCGTTCAACAGGTAGGTGTAAGTACTCCCCGTCACATCGGCGATATCGCGGGAGCTCATGCGCATCTGCTCCCACATCGAGCGCTGCTTAACAGTGTCGGCAAATCCGTTCTCCGCCACATCGGCGAAGAAATCAGCTAGTGTTCGCTCCTGGTAGTTGTAGTAGCCTTCCGCCACTTTCAAGTGACGGAAGACATCCTGTGGGTCTTCAAAAGTCCAGTCGGTAAGAAGCAACACATGTTCACGGTCATATGTGAACGCCTCAGGTTCTGCAGCATCGATAATAAGCGGACCCGCGTGGCCAAGCTGCTCCTGTAGACCGGAGTGGCTGTGGTACCAGTAGGTGCCGTTCTGAATCACAGGAAAACGTGCCGTGAACGTTTCACCCGGAGCAATACCAGCGAAGCTGACGCCAGGCACTCCATCCATTTCCGGTGGCAGGATGAGCCCGTGCCAGTGCACCGATGTTTCCTCATCCAGCAGATTGGTTACCTTCAATACGGCATCCTGTCCTTCGCGCAGGCGTATCAAGGGCCCCGGGCTGGTGCCATTGAGCGTAATTGGTTTTCCCATTTTGCCAGCGATAGGCAACGACTCACGCCGCACCGTAAGGGAGATTTCGTTGCCCTGCTCTACCCCTTGGGGATAGAGGTTACTGAGGCCTGCGGAACTGGCCCAGGTGGGGCGCAGACCCAGTGCAGCGGTAGACAAACCTAGCGCGGAAGCGACCTTTAGCAGTTGACGCCGCGATAGCGTCTGTACTGTCGGTGAAGATGCCATGGCACGGTTCCTGTAATGAGTGAACAGAAGCACGAAATGGCAGCCAGTCTAACGCAGCAAGCTGAAATTAAGCTGAACAAACAAGCTGCACTTGAGAGATGCTTTTTGTAATTTTTTAAACACCTAGCTCAACGAGGCATTAGTATCTGAGAATACAAGGAGCGTTTCCTCCACATCTGGGACTGCGCCAATCGCCGTGGTGCGAGAATTTTCTGGTTTCTTGAACCGTCAAAATCCCTAGGGGAAGAAAGAGATCAGGAACGAAATCATCAGCGCCGTAAGATGCTGGCACAGAGGAAATGCTGGCTTACTTTGGGGCTATCATAACGATCAACAACACCCCACAGTTTCGATTACCTCTTGGTCAAGGACAAGAGTCATGATGCCTGGGGGCTATTCATGTTAGGTAATACGGGCCCGAATACTCTATACCACCAAACACAAAAAGAAGTCATCAAAGGCCAAATAATCATCGCCCTAGGGCAGGGTCACCAAGACATACAGCATGAATCTACCTGAGCCCGCAAAGTACCTGGGCGTTGGCTTACCAACCTTCTAGCCTTCTAGGGGGAGAAAAAGTGATCGGAAGGGCTTGGTAGTCCTTTCAACCACTTAACCCGGACCCCTTATTTCTTAGGTCAATTCCCTTCTTGTTCATAGTATTAGCTAGTAACATAAAATTAGTTACCAGCCACTCTAGCCTTATGGGATGTGGCCTTCTAGGCCATGTAACACTTTTGCTGATTACATTTTTCACGGAAACTTGCCGACGATACAGGGTGGGCCTGGCTGCTCGAGGAGACCACAGAACCGACCAATGGGCATATTGCACAGAATGCGATAAGCAAACCCGAATCAGCCGGTGGAGATATTGCACCGATCACAGATCAGCCCGATCCCCAGATCATTGCTGATGAGGGTGGCCAGGTGGCGCCAGCTGCTGGCGCAAGTACCCAGGGTGATGTAGCGGCCGAGCTGGATGACTGGAGCCCAGAAGTCGACGACGATCATAGAGATCCTGCTGATGTCCCTGGTCAGGGGGGAGTCATGCCTGATCCAGCTGAGCATGCGCCCCAGGTGGCGCAGCCGGCCAACGAAGATGGCGCATGGCTGTTGGGGGAAGACCCGCAAGACTCACCTCAAGCCGGTGAGCATACTAAGAGCAGGACGCAGGCTGACCCTGAGGCAAACTCCGCTGTAATGGCTGATGCCGCGTCAGCTAACGCTGAGCAGCCCCAAGCGGCAGTGGCGCGGCAGGATGATGCCGAAGCTACCTCACCGATCCAGCGCCGGCTGAAGAAGCGTGGAGGGGCCTCGGTAGGACGCCAAGGCCGAAAGGCATCCAGCAGCGAAGCGCCAGCAGCCCAAGGTCAACAGCCAGGCCAAGGGAAGGCGAACAAAGGAACAGCCAAGCCAGGTAGCGCCAAGGCGGAAGTGAAATGGGTTCCCAAACTATTTAGCTAATCAGACGGCATCACAAGATGCCGTCCCCCCTGTAACGTGCAATGACTTCATCCAACTGCCCACCTCCGATCGAATCGGCGTATCGATAGGCAGCTTGCCAGAAGCGCCTTTGGCCGGGAGGAACGTCTACCGATCGCCGCTCCACGCAGAAACGCCCCTCATCGATGCCGCTACGGTATCGATAATGGAAAAAATCCTGGTCGACATCCTCTGATGCCTTTTTCACCTCCTCGCTGGCCATCACTTCCAGATTGGCTAGCGCCCGGTTGTGAAACAGTTGAGGTTCCAGGCTGGCGAGCAAGTACAGCACGTCTTCCATGCGATGGTTAATGTCTGTGCCGCGGATTCGGTAGATCGCATCGAGGTGACGCTCACCCAGTATCATCGCGTCCCGCCATTCGTCCCTTGAGGGGTCGTGGAATTCCCGACCATCGCACTCGATGCCTACTCGTCGTCCATCCGGTGTGGCCAACAAGAAATCGCAGATGAAATTGCCGCATAAGGTTGGGGTGGCGTGTTGCGGGGTGAGGGTTACGTCATCATCCGCGTGGTTGATGTATAGCTCAACAAACCTCGTTTCGATGGGGCTGTCATAGGGAGGGGCGAACGTAACTGGCATCCAGGCTACCTACTTGATGAGGGCTGCGTTCCGACTCTAGCACAAGGCCGATAAAGGTTGGACGTTGGTAGGCCGCAGAAGCTATGATGCAATTATGTAGCAATATCGCTGCAAATCTGCAGGGAGATTAGCCATGAATGCTGAGGCTATCAAAGAGCCGTCCGATTACGACGCTCCCGACACCTTCGATCAGTTCCTCGCTGACTTGAAAGCACGAGCACGGCAAACCAAGAGCCCGATCATCAGCCCCAGGATGTTCTGTCTGGCTCTGGGTATGGATGTGCAGACGCTTGCCTCCCGGGCTCATGTCCACCGTGTTACCGTTAACCGTGCCCAAGGCGCCGAAAAGCTGCAGGCCTACCTACGGGATGCGGTACGAGTCATGGGCGCTGCGGCTGACGTTAATGGCAGCTTCCAGGATGCCGCGTTCTGGTTTCGCAACGAACCGATTGGCGTATTCGATTTCAAGACGCCTGAGCAGCTGGTCAGTGAGGGCCGCGCCGAGGATCTATTGCGCTATGTCCAATCGCTGAGTGCGGGCGCGGCCGGATGATCCTTACTAGCCTGGCTGACCAACCGGCTTATCGTGTCCATGTCCCTCGCTGGGCGATCGCGCCAACCAGTGGTGCTGGCGCCGCCCAGCATGGCGGGCGCCTTAATCGGATCGGGGTGTCCGCCCTGTACCTGGCTCTGGAAGAGTTGACCGCCCTCGAGGAGTACCGGCAGCTCTCGACACTGATGCCTCCCGGGCTGATTGTGAGCTACACGGTGGAGTTGGCCACCGTGGTCGACTTCAGCCAAGGGTACTCGGCTGACTGGGACGCGCTCTGGCAAGAAATGAGTTGCGACTGGCGCAGGCTGTGGTTTAACGAGCGGATCGAGCCGCCCAGCTGGCTGCTGGGTGATATTGCCCTTGAAGCAGGCGCCAGCGGAATCCTGTTCCCATCGGCAGCCAACCCGGGGGGAGTGAATCTCGTCGTCTACACCGATGCACTGAGCGACCAGGATAGGCTCAGCGCCTACGACCCTGACGGCCGGCTGCCTGTCGACCAATCATCGTGGCGATAGCCACGGCCCTAGTTTCCGTCACACCGCCCCCTACCTCTCCTCGAGACCTGTCACAGCGGGAATGAGGAGAGAGACATGCAACATCATGAAGTGCTGATCGTCCGTGGCGATGCTGATCTGCGCTGCTATTGGCGAGCGATGGAAGGTCAGCCTTTTGCGGAAATCGACCCAGCTGACTTTGGGATCGAGCGACGGAAAGCGCAGGTAAGGTTCCATTCGCGGGACTGGCCCTACGCTGCCTCAGTAAGGCTATCCATTGATGGCCAACGGCGGACCTATCCCGTCAGGCATGGTCTATATGGCCTTGTGGTTCGGCCGGATCGTTGATTCCACGCCTCCCCCAGCCAAGCTGCGGGAGGCTTTCTGTTAGTGTCACCTCCCGCCCTATCTCCTCTTGAGACCTGCAATTCAGCAGGAATGAGAGAGGAGTAGGATCATGAAAGTAAAGTTTCAACAATGGGTCGCCGCCGTGCGACGAAGGATGCAGGATGGCCAGCCTCTGATGGGGCCGGACAGCCTGCAAGCACTGACAGACGATGTACGTAAGCTCGGACTTGGCGCCATGGGTGCCGGTGTCCTGGGTTTCTTCGCTCCTAGCGAGAAAATCAGTTTAGGCGCATCAGTTGCCTTGTTTTTCCTGGGTGCTATCATTTGGGTAACAGGTATTGCGCTTCATGCAAGAATTGAGCGCAACAGTGCAGATGAGAAGGATTGACACTATGAGTCCTTTTGGATGGATAGTTGCAGCTTTTGCGGTTTTCATGGCGGGCGTGTGTTTCTTCACGTTCGTTCAGATTGAGCGCAGCAAGCATCATCACCATCAGAACGGCAGCAGCAGTTAGCTGAATTCTGGCGATTGTCATTCTCGTCAGAACAAGAGACATTGATCTCACATTCAACAAGCTCCCCTCCGGGGAGCTTTTTCATTTCCAGCTACCGAAGCCAGACGAGCTTGATCAGCTGATCACTTCCTTGGCCAGGGAAGCGCCTACAACCACCACCCCAAGGAAGCCCCACGCCAGTGGGTTGGTGAGTAGTCGAGACAGCGCATAGCGGTATGGATGGGCTACAATGCGGTCCAGCCGCGATTCTGCGCTTGCCGCCTTCCGGGTGATCTTGGTGAGCTGTCTATCTCGCTCTTCCAGCAGGTGCTGCTGATCCAATAGCCACTCGCTGGCATTCACCTCTTGAATATTCAATCGCCAGGCTCGATCGGCCACTTCAGTCGTAAGGTCACCAGCCAGCATGGATTCGGAACGTGCGGTGATCGCAGATTCAGTCTCACTGAGGGTGAAGGAAATTCCGTATTGCTCATAGAACCGATCGCGCCTCGGCTTATTCATCCCATCCCAAGCCCCGGGCTTTTCATCTTCCCAGGAAAGCTGGATCGTCATGACCTCTGCTGTAGGCCACTGCTTTGCCCATGAGACGATTTCAGTCATCAGGTAGGTGCCGATACGATACCCAAGGAGGCCCCTTAGCGGCATGTGTACAAACCCGCCACTGCGACATTCTTCGTCGGTCAGCTTGACCCGCTCGTTGTTCCCGAAGCCGGCCGGCGAATAACACGCGGACCAGCTGAATTGGTTGCTGCCATGCGGTCGCTGGCTGTCGATCCGCTTGACCTTGAGCGTCAGCCGGGTGGTTTGGCCAACGATAAGCTCTTTGCGCTGAACCAGGAGGGTCGCGTCCGGGGAGGGGCTGTTGGGCGTGTCACGGTGGCGTACCTGGAGCACACGCAGATCCTCACGAGACGATCCCCGGTCAGTAGTGTCCTGGACAGTGGCGGGGATGGTCATCGACTTTTTCTCCTGAATGGATTGTTTCGCATGCGGAACATGAGGGATGAACCAGAGATACCACATTATGCAGTGTCAGCAAGGCCCCTATCTCCTCTTGAGACCTGCTTTGCAGGAATGTGAGAGAGAAGAGAGAGAATCGCAATGGAAACATTTGGCGAGCGTTTGGAAACGATCATCCTTAGCCGTCGCGGCGGAAACTTCGGCGAGTACCTAGGGGTTGAAGGTGTGAGCCGCAGGGCGAGATTGGAGAATCAGGTGTTCAAGGTCCGCTCCTGTGTTGAGGTTGATGCCGGCTGGATGTGGGAGGTTACGCACGAGGCAAGCGGCCTTACAGAGCGCTCCAACGAGCGCTGGGGGCTGTGCTTCGCTGCTGATCGCCTAGCTCACAATGTGAAGCGCGTGGGTGCCTGGAAACTCCCGGATGGGTTCGTGGTTTCCTCTGTACCGATGGCCGCTTTCTTGGCAGCACGCCAGCAGGGAGGTGTAGCTAATGTTTGAAGCTACGGACATTATCCACGCCTACTCTCGAGCCGATGCAATCGATGAAGGTCAGTTGATTGATGTCAGCGAGCGAGCGAAGCATGCTGGTGGCAATATGATGGGCTTCAAGGTGCCTGTTGCCATGACTTCAGCAGTATGGGAGTCACTGGTGGCCTGGCATTGCGATGGGAGTCCGTCTGAACGGCAGCAGCATGAGGAAAGACGGCTAGGAGACGTTCTCTATGTCGCCTTTGAAGCTGCTTCCCAGCAGCGCAACGAGAGCTTGGTCGAGTTCATTGTTGATGTGCTTGAGCAAGCCGAGTCTGGCCCAATTGTAGAGCCAACACATGTCGTCATGACAATCGGCCCCGGGGATACTCCTGAGCCCGTCATAACGATCATGCTACCCGAGGAGGACTGACGCGATCGCGCAGTCACCACTCCTCTTCATAAACCCCTGTCAGCCTTGTGCTGTCAGGGGTTTTCTAATGTATGCGGCCTGGGGCATGCTTGATGGCTATGGAGCCGGCATCCATAAAAATGATCTACTAGGGAAACAGTTATGCAGCAGAAACCTTTACCACCTGTCCCAGAAGGTATCTCAGGTTATTTTTTCATGCGGTTATGCACCGACTCTTTTTCAGAAGACGGGAGCGAGTGGTACAACTTTAAATCGCTGGAAAACCTCCCTCCGTATAGCTGCAAATACGAGCTGGACCCAGACAATCCCTTATCGTTTCGCCGCCCTCCTGGTACGAAGGATTTTTATGTCATCGAGCTACCGTTGCGTGCAGCACTCGAAACCATGGAAGAGGAGGAGCAGTTTTTATTAAATCCGGCAAGGTGGAATAACGTGACACGCGACCTCTCGGAGGGCTGGTGTTACCACCCTTGGATGTCCGCTTTGCCTGGCGGCCGCCCGACGCTGCAGAATGGGCGTCACCGCATCGTTACCATGATGAGGCTGTTGGGGATGACTTCCGCACCCTTCGTTGTCGAGCCAGAGCATATCGCTGCTGTTAAAGCGTGGCCTGAGTTTAAGCTCGCTACGGCCTAGCCTTCCATCTTCGTGTGAAACTGTCTCCTTGGGCTCCCTACCGCAAGGCAAGCCTGGGGAGGCTACCGTGTGTTTCGCATGCGTAACATCAGATGACAGTACGAGCCCTATCTTTCTTGGCATCAGCAAACTGCGATTCTGATGATCGACTAAGCATGTAAACATGGAAGCAGGAGAGCATTCCTTGAACAAGCGAGTCACGTTCAACTTGATACTCTGGGGAGTTGGGCCTGCTTCAGTTGCGTTGGCTGCGTCAACTACCGGCATGGTTCAGGTAATAAGCGAAGCGTATCTCACAATAACTTGGCTTTTTGGTACTGTGATGTCGGTAGTTGTTGTGACATCGCCTTGGCTCTGGAAATACGTAGGCAAGGTTGAAAAGGTTGTGCCTACTAGCATCGAGTGGGCTGAATTAGGTCTTTCAATGCTATTGGGCGTTTTGCTAGAGAATATGATACTGGTGATATTTCCGGCGATCTACGCAGCAATAAAAACAAGGGTTGATCAGATTTTTGAAGAGAAACAAATAAATGATTGAATCACGTTAAAGAAAATAATTGTCGCTTGATAGCTTCATGTTGATAGTCACAACATTCTCTGCCGTGCGTTCTTGATCGTAGCATTCTCTGTCAGTACCGCCCCTACCTCCTCATGAGACCTGCAATCCCGCAGGAATGAGAGAGGAGCAAGATCATGGGTACATTGTGCATGGCAATGCCGGCCGACCGTAAAGCCTACCTGGACGAGAACTACTCCACGAAGGATGGTTCACAGACAGTGCTAAAGTCGAGCTTCGTGGGCTCTACCTACTACGCTGCTATCAAGATCAAGCGGCCGGGAGAAGCCCCGGACCAAGCGCCGTTCGAGTACACACTCGGAGCCGTGATCAAAACGAGCAGCATGCAAGGAGAGTTCTGCTACAAGTCTATGGACGAGACCATGGGGCCTCATGAATCTCAATGCCCCATGTCCATACTTAAACTGCTGTCTCCGCTGGAGGAGCTTGAGCAGTTGGGAGTTGTAGTGGGCACCAGCCTGAAGTATGCCGGTGAATGGCGTGAGCGATGCCGAAAGCATGCTGAGTCGAAGAAGCAGCGTGCTCGCCTGAAAGCTGGCGATCGCATAAAGCTACCGTACTCGGTACGGTTTGTTGGAGGCCTGGAATGCGACACATTCACTAAGGTGGATCTGCCGCGTAAACGCAATGTTTTCAGGCCGGAAGGTTCGTCCATGTTGGTCAGGCTTCAGGCCCGCCACTTGGATGATGCCGTAGTGCTTGCATAGTTTCACAAGCCCCCTCTGCTGATCTCAGCATGGGGCTTTTTTATGCTGGCGCCAGCCGCCTATTCAAACTGGACACCCATCCCCCTACCTCCATCTGAGGCCTTCAGCGTTTGCGCTCACCTGGCCAGGCCTCCAGTTATATCCAATCCATGGACCATGACCATCGCTAATGGAGGCCGTCATGTCTGCCCTGACGTATGAAGACCGTTTATTTCTGCGAGAGTTAAAGAAGAGTCTAGCTGCCAGTTGCGCCAGTTTCTTTGATGCCACCTTCGGCACCAATGTACTGCCGGCGACAGGTGCCTCGATCGTCATTGAGGGCCGGGTTTTGATGGACATGTACGATCACGCGCCAGGGATGGCCTTCTTTGAGCAGGACTCTACTCGATCAGTTGCTGTGCCTCCGTACACCAATTTCGGTGAGTTGCGCGAGATCGCAGAGACACGTTTTGCAGAGCTGGAAAAGATATGTCGTGAAGCCGACGAAGATTATGAGGGGCTATTCACGCCACACAGTATTCGTATCTGCAATCGTGATGGGGAAGTTATCGACCTGTACGAACGGGGAGCTTGGCTTGACGACACCATTCCCCCTGACCAATGGGACTAAACAGTTGCACTGATCAAGGATCTGGATCGCGAAGGCAGCATTGAGTCTGGGTGGGACAACTTTTCGACAGCCCGAAGAATGCACCGGAAGGCCGCTCGGCTACGGCTATTACTGAGCCTTTCCCAGTATAGGGCGAACAAAGCTGCGTGACCCCAACAAAGAGGCGGTTATCCATAGGCCACCTCCGTTTCGCGTGCGAAACATTTAGCCGGTCAGTGAGCCCCCTACCTCCTCATGAGACCTGCAATTGCGTAGGAATGAGAGAGGAGCAAGACCATGACGACACAGACAGACAAGACAACTTGCTGGATACCGAAGTGCCACCTACCTGCACTACGCGAGAAGGTGGAACGGCTCGATCGCAAGGCCAAAAAACTTGGCATGGCGCCCTTCGAGATCCGCGTCCTGGAGGAGGCCGTAAGGCCATGGACTCGCGAGACGGTGGACCTTGAGGATCGGCTGTCGCACTTCAGACGTGAGCAAATCGTTGCTGTGAAAGTCTCGATCAGTGGCGAACCCCCTAAGCTGGACGGGTATCGCTTGCTGGCGCGGATAGACATGGCAGCTGCCCAGGCGGCTCGTGTCACCCCCTTGGAGTGGGCCTATGGTCGCTTACCTGAGCCCTACCGTTCGGGTGACGCCACGGGAGACTGCAACCATTGCAACAAGCGGCGCGATCGGCGCTATCTCTTCCTGATGGAGGAGATGGCAACCGGCACGGTCCTCGAGGTCGGCAAGACGTGCCTCAAGGACTATGTTGGCCACCAAGGTGCCGAGTCGATGATGGCTCGCGCTCAACTATTGGTCTCTGTGATCAACATGATGGAAGAGATCGATGAGGTTGGCCTAAGTGCTGGTCGCCCGCCAGAGGCGGTAGTCGAGCTGCGATGGCTGATGGCCGCAGCAGTGAGGCAGATCCGTCAACGTGGCTTCGTGTCTCGTGCTCGAGCAGAGGAAACCGGCGACTTGGCAACCGCTGAGATCGTTGGGGAAATGGCCCGTTCAGCCCCTATGCTCAACAAGGGGATGAAGGCCTTTGCGTCTGAGGACGTGGCACGAGCTGATGCTGTGATTGAGTGGGCGCGGCAAGTGCTACCGAAGCAGGCTGAGCATAGCGAGTTCGAGACGATGATTGTTCATCATGCTCGATTCGATATGGTCGGTCTCAAGCGCGGTGTCGGTGTCATGACGGCGGCCGTCACTGCCTACGATCGGTATGAGGAATCAGCTGTTGCCGGCGAGTCCATGAAGGCTCTCGGCTATGCTGGTGCTCCAGGCGATCAATTAGAGATGGAAGTAGTGCGGAAGCGGTCCTTTTCGTCTGACACGCGATGGGGGCTGATGTGGAAGCATATCTTCTGTGATCTCGAAGGCCGATACATAGTCTGGAAGACAGGCAAAGCCCTCGAGGAGAATAAGGTCGTGTTGAAGGGGCGGGTCAAGGAACATGGCGAGTACCGGGGGATTCCCCAGACCGTCGTGACGCGCTGCTCAGTACGTCCTGCATGATTCACATGCCCCTGCACCTTTCGGTCAGGGGCTTTTCTATTCTGCCGCTGGCGCTATTTCACCCCCTCTATGCCGCCTATGGGTTGTTCCGCATGCGAAACACCGCTCAGGCGCCCCTAGCTGTCCACTAATGGCAGTCCCCGCCCTATCTCCTTTTGAGACCTGCAGCGCAGGAATGAGAGGAGAGAGTGACATGAATATCGAGCTGATCGTAAACCAAGAAGATGCCCTAGCCTTTGGCCGTGAGTTCGGTGGGCTGAAACTGGATGACCTCAGTGATGATCAGGTGGCGTTTGCCATCGACTCAGCCCAAGGCTCACGTTTCATCCTGCCACGGCAGGCCGGTCGCCGTTGGCGCCAGCCAACTCCACGGCAGATGGCAGACCTGGGGGCGGATGCGAATGTGGCATTTGAGGTCTTCTCGCTAAACGAGCTGGAGGGCTTTGCTTTCTCAATCTCGGACGGGACTGTTATCCAGGTGCGCCGTCCCGATCGCGAATTGCACCGGCAAAGCACCCTGCAGTCGATAGAGGACGCTGAGGATGTATTCGTGGTGAGCTTCACGAAGCGGGTCTTTGGCACGTTCCTCCTTAACCTGGCCCACTGGAGCTATCTCCAGCCCAGGGCAACCATCGTTCGTCACCTTTCACGGTGACACCTTCATAGCCTCCTCGACTCTTTTGGGTCAGGAGGCTTTTTCACGCCGGCAGGAAAAAATCGCCAAAGGTGCCTGTTTAGTGTCAGTGGCGCCCCTATCCCCCAACGAGACCCATTTCGTTGGGAATGTGAGAGAGAGGAGATTTGAACATGTGGGGGCAAACTCTACAGATAGGTCACATTGGCGAACCTGAGGTTCGGACCAACGGCAATGGCAAAACTTACGTTCGGTTCGGCATCAACATGGCCAAGAAGGCTGGCGCTGATCCGATGTGGCTCAACTGCATCCTTGGCGGGCGTTTTGCTGAGGTGATGAAGGATCGCTTGATGCGTGGTCAGTTGGTCTTTGTTGAGGGCGAACTGTCCTTTCGCAAGGCTGATAACGGCACTGTCTACACCAACCTCATGGTCGACACTTGCCGCATCCTCCGTGACCCGCGTAGCGCTGGTGCTGCCGGTAACGAGGACGAAGATGGGGAAATCCCATTCTGATGTTTCATTCACGGCCCCTGGTTAATTCCTGGGGCTTTTTCATGCGTAGACGATAGGTAGGCACATGAGCGAGACAGACCAGAAAACCAGATCCACGTCTCAGCACCCCTTGGCCAGGGTAATGCCCTTAGCAGGTGGCGTGCTGGGTGCGATCGCGTTTGCTATTACCGTCATCCCGATTGATCTCCCTTGGGCCTCGTCTAGCGCTGAAGCTCCCGCGGTCGTGACCTTTGACACGGCCAAGTACGTCAATGCCCGCCGTGCAGCCGCCAGTGAGCTGCTGGGGGACGGAGAGGTGCGTGAATCTGCCGTTTCCACATTGGCGCGTGTCGATAATGGCGTTCGGCCGGCGATCGTAGAAGCCGCGAATGGCGCCATGGTCATTGTCCGCCAAGCAGCCGTCTTGGACGGCACTATCCCAGACATTACAGACACCGTGCTGGCTGGTTTAGGCCTGCCAACAGACGCCCCCACGATCGAGACAAGCCTTGATCGGCATGGGGACACCACATACAGCGCCTCGAGCCTCTATGAGGAGGCTCGCGAGCTGGTTAGCCGTGCCAACCAGCAGGCGCGTGAGCGTGCCGCTTCGCAAAGCGAGGCGGGTATTGAAGAGCTGCTGCCCTGAGCAGCAGATGATTAAAACCTGATGTGGCCATGCCCTGCATGGCGAAGACTTCGCCAGTACCGCTGGCGCTAAATTATGCTCAAGGAGCTAACTGATGAAACACCTCACCCTGATCGCTTCCGCCGTTACCCTTGCTTCTGCACTCATGGCTGGCTCTGCATTTGCCAATGAACAAACTGCTGGCGCAAAAAGCGTGACAGATTTGATGACAGGCACCGCGACTGACAAAGAAAAAGCGGCGGCCGAGAGTATGGAACTTCCTCAGGCCGTGGCAGACCTAGGCATCCCTGATGCGAAGGTCGACAAGACCTTTGAAACCGGCCTGGATGGAATTAAGGGATGGGTCATCAGTGTCGAAAAGGACACCAATGTGATCTACACCACCGAAGATGGTAAATACGCTTTCATCGGTATGATTCTGGGCGAGGGAGGCGTGAACCTGACTCAAGAGCACATGGCTGAGCACATGGAGACCAGCCCACTGGCCAACATGCCGAAGCGTGCCGGCGCCCAGGACAGCGGGTACACGGATGCGCAGGAAGCTGAGGCTCTTGCCCAAGTCGAAGAAGAGGCCTTCTACATCGAAGAGGGAACGGGCGACAAGATTCTCTATGTTGTCTTCGACACCCAATGTGGGTTCTGCCAGAGGATGTATCAGGCATCTCGAGCGGTCCTCGATGAAGTGACCATTCGCTGGATTCCTGTTGGTTTCATGGGCGAGGGCTCGCTCCACCAAGCAGCTCAACTGGTCGACGCCGAGAATCCCATTGAAGTGCTGGCCACGTTCGAGCGTGGTGGGTCCGTTTCAGGTGCCCCGAGCACTGAAGCCATGAATATCGTGAGCGAAAACAGCAACCTGATGCAGCAGTTGGGTATCCGGTCTACACCGAACACGATCTACAAGGATGAAGACGGGACAGCACATATCGTGCGTGGAGCCCTCCGTGCAGCTGAAATCCGCAACCTGTAACCTCTTCACGGCTTGAAGTAAATGCGCCCTGGCTCCCTCACGGGAAGCCCGGGCGCCCAGCTAGAGGGCACCCTATGTCTCTAAACGACCAACGCTCCGTCAGCGTGCTGCGCCGAGCGTTCGAAGGCATGTTTCCACAGTTCGCAGTAAACCGCCTCTTCCCGCGCCAGCCGTTCAAGGTAGGCCGCGGCACAAGGGAGAAAACCGTTTATCCCTATCGCTGGCTACACCGCCCCCTGACGATCGAGCAGGCGCGATGGGTCGCCGAGCGATCAGTTGAATATTGGTTGCGGTGGTTCATTGGCTTTGGTCTGTCACTGTACCTCTCTGTCAAATTGGGACCGCCCTATGGCGCCTTCCTCCACTTAGGTTTCACGCTACTTGCCGCATGGACACTGATCGGAGTAGCCGTGGCGGTCGGGCGGAATAGGAAGACACCGAGGATAGATGCATGACCCAGGGTAACGAGCATTGGCTCGCCTCGCTGGGGCGGGTGCTGATTGGGCGTGACAGGCAATCGGCTGAGGCTGTCCAGGTCGACCCGAGTGACCCCGCAATCACGAAGATGACAATCAACCTGGCACTGGATCTTCTGAACGAGGAGCGATCGCACGAGCGTTTCTCGCCAAGAGATCGAGTCACATGGAAATGGGGTATGAAGAACAAGGGCGTACCCCTGGCCAGACAGACCGCGGTTGTTCTTCAGGTTCGCAAAGATCCCATCATCGATAGCACACAGACCCCCTCATCCACATATTACGGAGAACCCTTGGATGTGCTTATCGGGGTGTATACCCACGAGGGCATTTTCAGAGAGCTATGGGTTGATGGCCGGCGCCTATGCTTGCTGACCGATCAGCGTTTAAACGGCCCCAACGGTGCTTCGATGGCTGGCAAGGTGAAGAATGGTTGATTCAAAGGTCGCAGCAGAAACCCCGCCGATGTTCGATGAGATGCTGACCATGGTGGCCAAGGAGCAGCTTGGCCTGGATGGGAGCTATACCGTCTATGCGGTAGCGACGGATCAAATTGATGAGATCAACCTCGCGATGATTGAAGGGCTCGAAGACATACACCTTCACAGCTTCACCGTAAGGCTCCCTCCTGGCCTGGTGAGAGTCAGCCTGGCTCCCCGCGACGGCGATCGCTGGCGCATGGAGGATGCGGTACATGGCGTGGTGGATTATGGCCACCCAGCGCGAGAGTCGATGAGCGCCAACTGCTCAGGGAGTGATCGGCGCCTTTACATACCTACTTCCAACGGCAAGCACTGAAAGCTGTCGGTTGGCTGAAGTAATTATATAAATCGTCGTCTGGTATAGATATAATATGAACAGTGATGATGCCCGTCTGGAACAGCTGCATGAGCTTCCCCTTTCCAAAGAAGATCAACGCTTCATTCTTCACTGCCTCCGTGAAGGGGGCGTGGTCGTTCATCAGCCCGTTCTGGCTGCATACCAGGAGTGCTGGCTCAATGCGGCCGAGGCAGCCCCTGATCCGCAACGAGATAACGCGGGGAGAAGGGCAGCCAACACCTTTCTACGTGAAGCTCTGGGGGTCGAGGCATCAACCAATCCAAGGTGACCAGCGTTCCAGGCGTACTGGGATGTGAGCTGGGGAGGGGAGGAGGAGTTATACCGTTACCTATACTTGCCTCATATACCAAGTGGCAGTCTTCCCCCTACCTAGAACAAAGAAACCGAAGGGGCTTCACATGTTCAACAACACACTTCTATATCGGGCTCACAGTTCATTTCCCGATCCCGACGAAATGACCAGCCTCATCCAAGAGCAGCTATTCCGTGGTTGCGCACCCACAGAAGCCCGAAGGGTAGGGTGGTCAGCTGTTTGTGGAGATGTGCTGGTACACAGCATGCTTTCACAATTCCTTATCCTTCGCTTTCGACGGCAGGAGCGTCTGCTCCCAGCAGCTGCAGTTAAAGAGCTGGTGGAGGAGAGGGCAGCTGAAATGGAAAAGGCCTCTGGAAGCCCGCTACGCCGTGCGGAAAAGCAGTTGCTGAAAGAGCAGGTTTACGAGGAGGAACTGCCCAAAGCTCTCAAACGTACCGGGGATTTCCTGGTTGCGATCGACACCAGGCGAAACTGGATTCTTATCGACGCTGCCAGTCGGAAGAAAGCCGAAGAGGCACTGGATCTGCTGCGTATCACCCTTGGGTCACTCAAGGTCACCCCGCTGGCAACTCGCGACCGGCCAACGGCTTTGATGACCACATGGCTCTCCAAGCCTGATGAGCGTGCCGAAGGGTGGACAATAGGAGAATTCTGTCAGCTCGAATCACCATCAGGTAGCGAGGGGGTAATCAGAGCTGCGGAGGTCGACCTCGATAGCGACGAGATTCTGCAGCACCTCGAGGGTGGCCGCATCTGCTCTGCGCTTGCCATCGCCAGGACGGACCAGCTGGCGCTTCAGCTTCAGGACGATCTGGCCTTCAAGAAGATCAAATTCGATGACGCGCTGCTCGAGCAGGCCGATACCGGCGAAGACGAAGCATCCCAATTCGATGCTGATGCCCACATACGCATTCCAACCCTTGCGGCCGTCGCCGAAGAGTTGATCACGCTCCTGGGCGGTGAAGTAAGCCCAGTGCGCGAGGAGACTGCCGACAGCCCCACGGAGGCAACTCAAGCCGCCTGACCCCACTTTCATTCCCAGCGTTTGGCCTGGCCCTGTCCAGGCCTTTTTTTTTGCGCCTGTCAGTGCGGTTTATACTGTTTGCTGACTCAGTTTATGTGGATTATCATGTTTCGCATGCGTAACTTGGCAGGGATCGCCACCGTTTGCACCAGGACATTTCTAATCTGCCTCTTCCAGGTCGGCTACCGGGAACACCATGACCAAGATAATCAGTTTCTCCAATCAAAAAGGCGGGGTCGGCAAGTCGACCATTTGCCTTCAGTCAGTCTTCTATCTCGTAGAGGCGGGCTATCGCGTACTGGCGATTGATTTCGATCCTCAGGGCAACACCTCGAGCCGGCTTAGCCAGAGTGACGAGAGCAGCTATACGGGCACCCCCTCCGTCAGACTGTTCGATGAGAGCATGCCTGACATCCAGCCGATGAAGTGCGAGCGGGGGATGGATCTGATCTGGACCACCAAGAACGATCCTGAGCTATCCGAAATCGAGTCTCTGCCGCTGAGCTGCGTTATGCACCCGATCACGAACCTGAAGGCATCCGGCATCCTGGACAACTACGATTACGTTCTGGTCGACTGCCCGCCCAGCCTGGGTCGCAAGCTGGTGGCCGCGCTCACTATGTCTACGCACGTCATTTGCCCGGTGCAAGTGAGTGGCTTCGCCCTGGATGGGGTCGAGGGCCTGCTGAATACGATCATCAGTGTCCAGGAAGAGCTGAATCCCGCCTTGGAAAATACCGGGATGGTAATCAACAACCTCAAGCGCGGCTTCGAGGAGGACATGGTTACTCGGGATGAGCTTCGCAAGGCGGTCCCGGATCTGGTCTACAAGGCAGAAATCGGTGTCCGTGGACAGCTCGACGTGGCCAACCTCAACGGTGTCCCCGTTTGGAGTATCAAGAAAACCTCGGCTCGAGAAGCCGCGAAAGAGATCCGTGCAGTAATCGAAGAACTCATGGAAAAGGTAGGCTGACCATGGCACTGGGAAAATTAGACAACCTGCAGAGCCTTTCACGCCGCTCGAAAGGCGCCAAGGAAGTTTTGGTGCTGGATACAGCTGATGTGGTGCCGAAGGAGGGCCAGGTCCGTGAGAAGTTCGCCGGCATCGATGAGCTTGCCGACTCCATAAAGTCGCATGGCCAGGAACAACCGATCATCGTCTATCCCAAGGATGACACCGGCAAGTACCGCATTCAAAAAGGCGAGCGCCGCTGGCGTGCCTGTAAGCTGGCCGGCGTGCCCGTCGAGGCGATCGTCAACAAGAAGGACCAAGACGAGCTGGACGAGACTGCCGGCGAGCTGATCGAGAACATCCAGCGCGAGAATCTGACCCCTATGGAAATTGCCAAGGGGATACAGAAGTTTGTGGACGGCGGATGGAAGCCCGTTGATGTGGCCAAGCGGCTCGGCAAGTCACGCGGATACATTTCGCAGCATCTATCGCTACTCAAGCTCCCTGAGTGCGTTCAGAAGCTCTACGAGGAAGAGGTCACTGCCGACCCGGAATCGCTGAATTCGCTGAGACAGCTGCATCAGATTGCACCTGACAAGGCCGAACGCATCTGCGAAAAGGCGCTTGTCGAAGGCATCAGCCGTAAAGCATGCCGCGAGCTGCTGAAGCAGGCAAAGGCCGGCACCCTGCCAGAAGATCCAGGAACAGATCCAATGGCGCCGCAAGCGCCAGCACCGGCTGTTGGTACGCATGATGATCAGCCGCCATTGAGTGGTTTCGATACTCCCTCCACATCAGGAGATACGACCTCTGGAGGCCACGAGGAGGACCGCGGGCCAGCACCGCCTCCCCAGCCCCAAAAGGATGAAAACACACCCTCTGGGAAGGGGGATGTTGCACCGTCAGAGTCACCGGCCCCCAATCCAGCGCCAGCGACTGAGCAGCCCAAGCCGAAAGAGACGGGTGGTGGCAAACCTGCAGCCCCTGCTCCTATGTTGGCCAAGGAACCGACACGCGCTCGCATCGTTGTGAGCATCACCACGAAGGGCTCTCGGCGAAGCGGCATGCTTCTAACTGATCGCATCGATCCTGAACCCGGGTATTGCTGGGTACGTCTCGACAATGATGGCGAAGACGTGCAGAGGGTAAGTGTTTCCGATGTGCAGTTACTCGGTGTCGAGGGTGAGGACTGACCTCTATGCCGAACCTATCCCGTGACACGCAGCGGAAGTACGCGATCATACGTGCAATAGATCACATGGAACGGCCGAGCCTTCAGGACATCGCGGATGCAACCGGCATACCGGCCGGCACGGTCAAGCGCCAACTGACCTCCATCCGGGAGGAGTTTAAGGTGAAGATTCTCTTCATTCGTGACCCAAGCTCCCCGGAAGGGGCTTTGGGCTACTACGCACTCGAAGGCTGGGGCATTCTGGACCCTGCCTCTTTTCGCGAGCACTTTGGCTGAAGGGCCAAGCAATACCGACAGGGAGCCCCGCTGGGCTCCCTTTTTTTATCCGTTCCACCCTTCGCTGTGGATTTTGCAATACCCACCCTGCATGGCCACCCAGCGGTCTGGCGAAGGCACCAGATGCGCATCGACGGCAGCGTTACGGCACCTTTTGCCCTTTGAGGTAAGCTCAGAACATCGAACCATGTACCCGGATTCATGCCAGGCGATGTATTCACTGCGACTGACACCATAGACACTGGCGAAAGCCGCGGCCGGATCGCACCAGAATAGCTCGAGCTGCTTTGGAGTTAGCGTCACGGTGGTTTTCCCAGCTGGGCCATCGTGGCTGGCGCTGAAGGAAATTCCGCCCTCTGCCAGGCGTTGGATCACGTCCACGACTTCAGCTGAGGCCTTGGCTTGAAGTGTCATATCCCTTTCATCGCCTCCTCAAGGCGTCTTTCGGCGCTACGGTCATAGCGTTGCGTGGTGGCCAGGTTGGTATGGCCCAAAGCGTATTGCACAGTGAGAACGTCAATGCCTCGATCCAGCATGTTCGTGGCGAATGTGCGCCGGAAGTCATGCGGTGCGCATTCCTCGACGCCCGCCTGAGCGGCCCTCTCTTTGATGATGAAGTACACGGCCTGATCGGTTATGCGATGGTCTGTGATAACCCCGTGGCGACGCACCCTGGTGAACAACGGGCCGGTATCTCGCCCTAGCTTACTTTGCCATGCCGTGACTCTCAGGAACGTATCCTTGGGCATGAAGACGAGACGTTCCTTGTTGCCCTTGCCCACTATCCTGATCGATTGCCGGCCGCGGTCGATCATCTCTAGGTCAATGGAGACAGACTCCGAACGTCGCAACCCAGTATTGACCAGCAAATGAAGCAAGACGGCATCTCGCTCCCCTTTGGGGGTCTCGTCTGTTTCGCATGCGGAACAAAGGGCACGGATCGTGACATCATCCAAGTGGATGCCCTTAGGCAACCTCGAGCCCCGAACTGACTTCAGATCATTGATCTGCTGATAGCTTTCACTGTCCATGCGACCAGCGACCCAAGCCTCACGAGCCACACCCTTCATCGCGGACAGCGATGTATTGATGGTCGCGGGAGCCTTATCCAGCTCGCTCAACAGCTCGATAATCGATCGTACATGTTCACGTCGAAGCAGATGCCACGGGCAGCTCTTGATGTCGTGTCCACCGCTCAGGTGAGCAATGTGTAGGAGGTGCGATCGCATCGTAATCCGGCTTCGGCGCGAGCCGAGACCCATAAGGTAAGAAAGCGCAGGGTTTCCTTTGGCCTCTGCCAATGAATCGGCTGCTATGGCCAGGTTCCCTGTAGTAGAGCTAGGAACGATCGCCAAGGAGTCAGCCATTCCAGCCACTCCCTCCCGCGCCAGCAACGAGTCGCTGCAAATGATCAGCCTGGTCGGCAGAGCACGCCACGACCTCGAGGAGATCCCCGCCCTGATGCACTAGCTCATGGAATTCTGTTGAGCCTGGCGCCGCCTCGACGTAGACACGCTGGCGACGAAGCCCGCCCGGAAGGGTGTGGCTCAAGTGCTCGAGCACAGAGTCAGCGTCATCCAGGACATTGACGATTTCGCCCGTGTCCCGAAGGATGGCCATGAAGTCGTTGGTGCTGAGAACTGTATATCCTGCTCGAGGCGGCATTATCGAATGATCGAACATCCAGATGCTCCTGTGTCGTTGTGATTCTTTGCTTTGGTCAGGGGCTAGCCGATGGCGCCCGTCTGGGATGCGTTTCGGCACCAGCTGGCAAAGGCCTCTTGCTGATGTTCGGAACAGGGCGAGAAACCCTTGAACACCCCGCCTTCGACCCGCAGCTCATCGAACCGGCCTTCCGTGTCACGATAGAAGATCCGGCGCTTGCCGAGCCCGCCTATGTCAGCGTTGATACGATCGATGACTCCCTGGGCATCATTGGTCACCGATCGCGGTCCATTCTGGTCGATGGCCAGCACGAGGGTGTCGGTGACAACGGCAAGGGTGAAGATGGCCTTCCAGGTCATTCAGCTGGTCCTTATCGTTGGGCTTGAAGTCAGCCTACACGGCTTCATTACCCTTCTCTACTTTCTTAAAGAGTTATTTTAATAAGTAGAGATAGAAAGAGCCAGAATCAGGTCGAAAATGAGCCAATTTCAAGGTCACTTACCGAGGGTAAAAATATCCGTATCTATTTGATATAGAAGCGCTATCAGTCAATTTATCGCGATTTTTGCGCCGCTGTACGCAAAATCTGGAGCTTCAGCAGATGCCTAGCCGGTGAAATTTCGCGAGAGAGGACCGTTTTGGTAGCGCTTGCGCTCATGATGCTGGATGGCTTAGCGTTGACGCGACGTTCACCTTCCATGGACTACGCCTCGTTGACAGGGACCGGCGATACCCGCAAAATGTGCTTTGCACACTTTCAATTACTATCCTTAGGATACCCATGTCCCTATTGCGTCACTACCAACTGCTCCAGGAGCAAGCCGCATCTTTGAGTACCGAGCTACAAGCGCTCGAAAGTCGTGATGAATTCAAGAAAGAAAAAGACTTTCTTGATAAGTTAAAAGGATTGATGCAAGAGTTTGATAAATCAGGTAGCGACGTATTACGTTTACTTTCTCCTGGGGAGAATAGTAGCGAAACTCCCGCTCGCCGAAAAAAACGTAAATTAAAGGTATATCGTAACCCAATCAGCGGCGAGACTGTTGAGACAAGGGGCGGAAATCATAAGATCCTGAAGAAATGGAAGGATCAACATGGGGCTGAGACCGTAGATTCTTGGCTAATCGAAGAGAGATAAACGCTTTAACCGGCAGGCTGACAGGGGTTTAAAATGGCCAGCAAAAGCAATAAGGACAAGGACATACAAGCGGTGTCGGTTAACAAACCACCCCAGCTTGACCTTTTCAGCCTGCAGGATGAAAGGGATAAGGATTATAGCAACAGCATCGACATTTATGATGCTTTACCCAAATATTCGCTCGAAAAACGGCGTCGTTTTAGTGATCTCACGAATGCCGTTAGGGAGCGTGAATGTCGTATTGGCGATCGCACCATTAAGGTTAAAGTCAAACCTGCCATCATTGAAAACAGCAAAGGCAAGCACGAGCTTGTTTATCCTGGCGAGCGCGAGGAGATTATCGAGGACGCCCTTAGGAAGTTAGCGGTCAATGGCGGCATTGCCATGATCGATGGAAAAGCGGGTGTGCTTTTCACTTTCTATGAGCTGCGGGCAGAGCTACGTAGAAATAATCACGAGTTTAAACTCAGCGAAATAAAAGAGGCTATTCTAGTTTGCCGTGGTGCCCAGCTTGAAACTGTCACGCATGACAATGAAACAGTCATCTCCTCTAGTTTCTTCCCCATGGTCGGTTTAACCACTCGGAAGGATATACAGATGCGCGAAGGTGATACTAAATGCTATGTGCAGTTTAACCCTTTAGTCACCGAGAGTATTCAAAAACAGACGTTTCGCTTGTATGACTACCGCACATCGATGTCGATTAAGAGCCCTCTCGCTCGCTATATACATAAGCGTATGAGCCACTATTGGAGCCAGGCGTCAGCCCGAGACCCCTACACCCCTCGCCTAGTTTCATACCTGGCAGGCAGCCCTCGCGGGCTTTCCGATCGCATGGGCAGCAATGTACGCGCCATGAAGATCGCCCTTGATGTGCTTGTTGAACATGAAGTGGTAGCCAGCTACAAGGCAAAGCGCATCACAGAAGGCAAAAAACTAGTCGATATACACTATGCAATTTATCCGACTGATAAATTTGTAAAAACAGTGAAGCGGGCAAACTATAAAAGCAACTCTATTCGCCTGAAAAGCGATCTTCGCGAGATCGGCGAGGAGGCTACACTATAATTAAAGTTTGCTGCCACTGGAAATAACAGGATGGTTTGGAAATTGCCATGAGTGATCGAGAGCTGGCCCAGGAAGAAGCAGACGGGATGGAATGGTGGAATCAATGTTCACGCTACGAGCGTGCGGCATGGTGCCGATAAGCCGGCAGTGCGCGGCCGGCTGACGCTTGGGCAGCATATAAGCGCGTTCGGGACAGGGCCTCGATGAGTGATGCTCTCATCGGATACGACCTGCCCCATGCGGATTTTTACGAGCCGTATTCAACCTCTGCTGAGCCACACAAGCCCGATTGGGCCATCTATCAGGCATTCGACACTGACGGCAAGGACACGAGCAACTGACCTACCCTTTGATCCCGCTGCCACCGCGCCAGCCCTGCAGGTTTGAGCTATTGAGCCCTCTCTCGATTCGGTGGGAATGCTGCACAGGAAAACCTTCCCTCCCCGTACCATGCGGCTACCTCTTCACAGACATCCATAGGGCAGGACCGCCTAGGTGGGAACGTTGCACAGCAGGCTTGTGCCTTCTTCCAGCTATCACCTGCTGGAAATGATCACCAGTCCTTTGAAAGTGAAATCTGCCTACTCCTTGCCTGGCCCAGGGCATCGATCTGTGCCACCTTGATGACTGAAGCTGGCAACAGCTCGCATAGTCACAAATGTTAACGGTATAAATGCTCGGCAAGGCTGTCTCACGTATCCACATTTACTGTGGGTAAGGCTGTGGAAAAGTGACGTTGGATAGGTGGGGATGTTGCATCCGTTCGGTGGGGACATTGCACAGATCATTTTTTGACCAGCTTTTTCGGCATCAATCCTAGGTGGGGATGTTGCATAGTTAGCAAGAATCGAAGCGCGAGGAATCTGTCAACCCGGTATGCCATTCAATTAGCAGGTGGGAATGTTGCACAGAAGATGACGAAACGAGCCGAAATGTGGACAAAATCCCGTTTTCTGTGGACATCGAAAGGATAAGTTGAAGGTCTAGGTGGGAACGTTGCACAGCAAGCGGTGGGGACGTTGCACAGCAAGCGGTGGGAATGCTGCATCGATAATCGAAAGGTTATCCCGAGTTTTCAGCAGCTTGAGGCGCATTTAACAGCCCGTAACCCTGTCTTACCCCCGCCTTATCCCTAGAACCTTTTTGTATTAACCACAGATTGAGGCTTCGAGGTGATAGGCCATATCCTCGGGAAGAATGACCAAGGAAGATAAACCACGGATCGCAGCGTAACAGCCCTCTAAGTATAGCCATTAAAAAACCCCTCGAGCATCGCTGCTGAGGGGCTATGGAAACGGCATGGCCGCTAGCGTTATATCAGCCCCTTCTCTGCAAAGCTGACATGCTCGGTGCCTCCCACAATGATGTGGTCGAGCACCCTAACATCGATCATCCCCAGGACCTCCTCGAGCCGCTTCGTGATCTTGCGATCGGCATCGCTCTCGGTAGGATCTTGACCTGGATGGTTATGGCTTAGGACTACACACGCTGCATTCAGCTCAAGCGCACGTCTAGCCACCTCACGAGGGAATACAGGCGCTTGAGCCAGGGTGCCTCGGAACAGCTCTTCGTGCTGAATGACACGGTGCCGTGAGTTAAGCCACGTCACTGAGAACACTTCATAAGGCAGCTCCGAATACTTCAGCTTCAGGTAGTCGGCCACGATCCACGGTGCCGTCAGAAGCGCTCCATCGCCTTCAAACTGGCCCATGAGTCGTGTTTCGATAATGTTCAGCGCCTCACTGATAACCGCATCCTCGCGCTCCCTGCGCTGCTCTGTGGTCTCAACTGCTCCCTTTCCAGGCAGGCTATAGAGTTTTGCTGGCTCAGCGACAGCCGCTGCGGTCGTCCCGGCCGCGAACATATCCATTTGGTTGCTGGGTTTCATCTCACTCTCCTCTCTCATTCCCGTTGCCGGGTCTCGAGGGAAGTTAGGGGGATCACTGACTGATGGCTGTCACCTGGCGCCCTATCACCTCTTGAGACCTGCGCTACTGCAGGAATGAGAGAGGAGTAGGATCATGAGCAAGCGTGCAATCGATGGTATCCGTGAAGCACTCATCCAGGGCTTGATGGAAGGCACAGCCCCTTGGCAGAAACCTTGGAAGCCTGGCGACAAGGATGTGAGCCAGCCGTATAACGCCTCCTCAGGGCGTGCCTATACCGGCTGGTCAAACATTGTTAGCCTCTGGATCGCTTCAGATAAAAGCGGCTACACCAGCCCTGCCTGGGTAACCTTCAAGCAAGCGAAGGATCTCGGCATTCACCCCCGCAAGGGCGAGAAGGGCACCCCGGTGGAATTCTGGAAGTTCCACAAGAAGCGCGAGAAGAATGAAAACGGGACAACGGAGGAGAAGGTCATCCCCGTGAACCGGATCTTTTATGTCTTCAACGAGGAGCAGCTGGCGGACCCACTGACAGAGGCTGCAAAGCCCCCTGTCATAGAAGCCCAGCCTGAGCCCGTGCAGTTCGTTGCACGGCTGATTGAGGCTTCGGGCATCCCTCTGAGCTGGGGCGGCGACAAGGCCTACTACAGGCCCTCTACGGACGGCATACGCCTACCTCGCCCCGAACAGTTCCATGAGGTCAGTGAAATCGCAGCCACGGGCCTGCATGAGCTGATCCATGCAACTGGAGCTGCCTCGCGTCTCAACCGGGACAAGAGCGATCGCGCTCGAGAGGAAGTAGTGGCTGAAGCTGGCGCCTGGCTCGCTGCCATGCGCTTCGGCCTCCCTGCTACCCCGGAAAACTCGGCGTCCTACCTCACTGGATGGGCTTCCCGGCTCAAAGGTGACCAGGCCAAAGAGATCGACCGTGCTCTGGCTGATGCGCAGAAAGCGGTCAACTTCATCGAGCAAATGGCACAAGAGTGCGGCTTGATCGATGGAGTAGATGACTCAACTGCAGCAACCGCGGCAGCTTGATTATCCTTACCATTCAACAGCCTCCCAACCGGGAGGCTTTTTTATGACCTGCATCCAGCGGTGGGGATGTTGCACAGCAACCGTATTTCTATGGGTGTGCTGACTTCCAATCACCCTCCCCCCGGGCACCAGGAGCGGTGGGGATGTTGCACCGATAACTGGCCACAGCTGGCAGTTGCGATCGCAGCGTCACGGGGCTCCAACCGAACATGTGGTCAGCATGAAAGGTGGGGATGTTGCACAGCTGAACCCCGGCAACACATCGTAATCTAGGTGGTGGCCGCGCCAGCACCATGCTTATCGATGAAGAGGATATTGTTTGCTGTATTTTGTATTGTATGTACAATACGTACATACAATACATACACAAGGAGCCGCCCAGCATGTCTATTAAGCCGGAAATCCGTCAACGCATCCTCGATGCTGCCGAGCAGTTGGCTGCTGAAGGCATCGACAGGCCCACCAATGAGCAGGTACGCGAGCGCCTGGGGGGTGGCTCCCTATCCCATATCTCACCTGTCATGAGGGAATGGCGCGAAAGTTTGAAGGTCAGTGCCGTTGCTGTTCGTGAAATGCCGAATGAGATCCGTACTGTCCTGGAGCGGGTCGGGGCCGAGCTGTGGCGCTCTGCAAGCCAGCTCGCAGATGAAGAGGTCGAGAGGATACGCACCGAGTCAGAGCAGCGTGAGAAAACAGCCAACGATGAGCGCGATGAGGCGCTGCGTGAAATCGAACGCCTCGAGGCAAGCATCACGACATTGCGCGAGCACGGCCACCAGGATGAGAAGCGCATCGAGCAGCTGACGGCCGAAAACCACAACCTGATGACGGAGAATGCCACGGCCAAGCAAAGGGCGGCGGATGCTCTGGAGCGCGTCACCGATCTGCATAACCAACTTGCCCGCCAGAATGAGCAGCTGGAGACCATGCGTGGTGAAGGTCAGCGGCAACAAGCACTGATCGACAAGCTGCGAGACGAGAAGGCCGAGACCAGTACCCGATTGGCTACCCTCGAAAGCGAACTCAAGACCGCTACTCGGGAGCTGGAGGCTGCCAACCAACGGGAACTGCGGCTTCAGCAGACCCTCGAATCGGTCAACGAAGACCTGTCTTCCCTTCAGCAGGACTATGCCAGCCTGCGTGCAGAAAATGCCTCGGCAGTGAAACGCAATGAGGAGCTGCAGAGCGAGAATGCCGCGCTTCGTACTGACCTAGACACATTCAAGGCCTCGGCCAGTGAAGCACGTAGCGAGCTGAAGACAGCGAATAAGCGGATCGATGAGTTAGCTCACACCCAGCAGGAGCTGACCGAAGCCAGAACTCAACTGGCGATCATCCAATCTCGAGAAGAGGATTTGCGCCAGCAACTGGCTGACCAAAAGGCACGGCAAACGCCGACGACGAAAAGCAAAGGATCGAAGGAAGACAAATGATGCGCAGAATACCTCGCGTGCTTGCCGGGCTCTTGCTGGCGCTGGCGCCAGCCGTGGCCACCGCGGAGATGATCGTAGGTAGTTGGGAGGTTTTTTGCCGGAGCGCCCCAACCAGGCCTCCTGTCTGTCATTTAGAACGAAGCCACTTGGTATCAGTTAGACAGGTGCACCTACTACCTACGTCCCGCACCACGTTCCATCAACTCTCGCCTTCGTAAGCTGCTGGGACGCAGAAGGTGGAGGGAATACTGCAATCGCAATTGGTAATGTTTTGCAACATCCAGATTCAGCTGTACCGCCTAACTTCTGAGTAGCTCAGGGTTCGCTATTGGTGAGAGTATGAAACCAAGAAAAACCAGCCGACACTGTCAGCTGGCTCTTGTTGCATGAACTATCGGCTGATGCCGTAGCTCAGTCTTGAAGATATAAAGTACCTAACCAGGCTTATTGGCGAATACCTTCAAGCACAACATATAACTCGACTTCATGCATGACTTCGGGGAATTGGCTCATATCGATACCGTAATCAGCCAGCTCCAATGTGGTGCTCCCCTCGAAGCCTTGGGGCAGCATCTCCCAGGGAATGCCCGAGCGCAGCACAAACAGGATGCCCGTCAAGGCTGCGCGATTGGAGATGGGAGGCCGGCCACCGCGTGGCCTGGGCGTCGGTGGTGGCAGCAGTGGCTCGACAATGGACCAGAGTTCGTCGGATACGATTTTCTTAGCCATACCGAAAATCTAGGAATGACTGAAGGGGTTTTCAAGGTTTTGAAAGGCACTCTTAGTCATTCGCATCTCTTTCACTCCTTTCACGCAATTAACCAATATCAATACTGAACAAAAGTCAAAATATTCCCACAATCTACCGCCATGAATCAAGCATAAAGACGTCCCACTTTCCCCCTTTACCCTTCTTCAGAAAATGGCTGTGCTTCCACACCCTTTAGGCCAACAACAATCAACCCCCCAATGTTCAGCGCCATTTCAGCTTGGCTGCGCAGACTGACAGCTGACAAGGGTCAAGAAAAGAATCCTTAACCACTTCCTCACTTTACCCTTGAGCAACCCATAGGTTGTATCCTGATAACAAGCTCGCATTCGCAACGTGGCGATAGGTTGACGGCAGACGGCAAAGGACAGCGACGATGAACAGGCTGGTGCTGTTCATGCCACAGGCAGGAATCACCTGAAGCCCCCTCTTCTGAGCTGCACAGGCTATAGTGCCTGGGCTCATAGAATCACCGCAGCACCGTTGACTACACGGTAGAGGCAGGAGAGCCAGACGACTACCGAGGGGCCGCACTGGATTCCACCCACCGAAGACGTGGATCCCGTGTGTGGCAAAACCGTCAGTACCGAACAGGCCAAGCCGAGTGTTCACGATGGCCATGACTACTTTTTCTGCTCCCGTGACTGCCATTGAGGACGAGCAGGACAAAACATGCGCCGCTGTGGGTGCTCGGCGTGAAGGTGCCACTGGCGATTGCCACCGCCCTGGGGCTTCGTCCACTGAAGCAGGCACAGCATGAGGAAAGCGCTCGGGCTTTGATGGCATCTGCCAGCCGGCTGTCATTCATCCCCAAGGAGGCCGAGTGGGTGCAACGACAAGCGTGGGAGATCGGGATTGGAAAACATGGCCAGGCAGAAGAAGCCGGAAGACGGCGCCCCTTCCCGCTTATCCCAAGCCTCGAGGCGGCGCATCCTGTGTGGCGTTGGGCTGCTTGCCGCCTTCCTTGCCACCACCCTGCTGCTGTGGCGCACCGGGACGCTGGAAACCCTGCTGACCGGCGACACCCTCGAGCAGGCAGTGATACGGCTTGGCCCGTTGGGGCCGGTCCTGGTCATCGGCCTGATGACCCTGGCCATCGTCATGAGCCCGATTCCCAGCGCCCCGATAGCGCTTGCCGCCGGCGCGGCCTATGGCCATGCCTGGGGGACGCTCTATGTCGCCATCGGCTCCGGCACGGGGGCGCTGATCGCCTTCTCCATTGCCCGCCTGCTGGGATATGACGCCCTGAGGACCTGGTTGGGCGTGCGCCCTACTCCAAACCTGCTACACCGTTTCATCGGCTCGCAGAATGCCCTGATGGTCGCGGTTTTCGCGACCCGGCTGATGCCGTTCCTGTCCTTCGACGTCCTCAGCTACGCGGCCGGCCTCACCCCCCTCAAGGCCTGGCGCTTTGCCGTCGCGACGCTGCTCGGGATCATTCCGGCGAGCTTCCTGCTGGCGCATTTCGGTGACGAGCTCGCCTCCAGCGATCTGCGCCGCGCGGGCCTCACGGTGCTCGCGCTCGGCACCATCACCCTGCTCCCCCTGGCCTGGAAGGCGGCTCCGGCGCGCTATCGCGCGACCGTAAGGCGCTGGCTGCATCTCGGGTAGCCGAGTCTCAGCCCCGCCAAGCGCCCTGCTTGAAGCGTCAATGATGGGGTTCTGGCATGGGGTACGGGGACGCCTAACCCGGCATGCCTAGCCGACATCCCAATGACATGACGCCCCAACAGGCTCCGCCCATTCAGGGTTGGTTCAGCTTTGCCATCTAGGCTAGGGGTGAGCCTCACAAAACCGGAAATTGCATGACATCGATCAAGGTTCGGAGCTATCCGCAACCCTGGTGCTCCCCACTCGCTTGACCTTTGCGTTACCCAAGGGCTTTAGGCTTCGAGCAAATCGGCGGCTTCCCAGCGTCCAGGTATCGCCAGAGGCCTAGGGCCGGCGACGGCATCAAGGATGCCCTGGGCCGAAGGGGGAGTAGATCAGTATCGTCATTGCGATCAGCTCGGTGTCGGTGGCGGGCAATGCTCCGCACTTCCACCAGATGTGGATCTACCCGTGCATGACGAAATGGCAGAAGGGAGAGTTTCGTATGTCAAAGAACGAACACCGCCTCGGCGTCTCCGAGGTCAATCTAGTGACTCGCAAGCTGAAGCTCGAGCCCTGCGATCAGGATGAGTTACGCGTCGCCATGGACGAGATCGATGGGCTATACGGGCTCGAGCGAGTCACCTATGACACCGAGAAGCACAAGCTCAGTATGGCCTATGATGCGACGCGGCTGTGCATCGACCATATCGAGGCGATCCTCGCCTGGCACGCCATCGAGATCAGCCATGGCTGGTGGACGCGCTTCAAGGAAGACCACTACCGGTTCGTCGACCAGAACATCAAGGACAATGCCAGCAAGGAGCCATGGAGTTGCCATTGACTGCTCTCTTCATCGCCGCCGCAGCCATGTCGTTCGGCTCGGTATCGGTGATACGACACTCCCTGCGCTCGAGCCAAATGAGGATCTGACCACGAGGTCTGTCGATGGCTATTGATCGATGTCGATCTCATCGACGTTTTCCATAGCCCCGACCGTCTGCTGACGGTCGCCCACGCCCCACAGGGGCCTCAATACTTAGGACATGTCTCTCATGAAGAACTCTCTGCACAGTTCTTGGCTGGCTAGTCTCATGGCCGGCATCGCCCTCGCAGCCTCAACGACCGCCCTGGCGGCGAGCGACCGGGCCTTCGTGCCGATGGGGACGGCAGATGCCGTGGGTATCATCGACCTGGAGCGTCAGGAGGTGATATCGACCGTGACCGATACGATCAATACGCACGGCTCCGCCCTCACTCCTGACGGACGACACCTCATCGTGGGGAGCCTTTCCCCGCAGGATGCCGGTCGCGAGATCGTTCGTCCCGAGGGGGTGACGGAAGACGAGCACGCGGCCCATCATGGCGATGGCGCAACGACCTCCCCGGAGGAAGCGAGTACCGGCCTGCTCTACGTCGTCGACACGGCCACGAGCCGCATCGTCAGAACCCTGGAAGTGCCAGGGGCCGTGCATCATGTGCTGGTCACGCGAGACGGGCGTCATGCCGTCTCGACCCACCCCACGGGCGGAGGCATCAGCATGGTGTCGCTGGATAGCGGCCAGGTCATCGCCTCCCTGGCCACGGGGCCGAATCCGAACTACCTGGTTCAGCACGAGGAGGGGGGTAGCATACTGGTCAGCAACGCCGGTAACGGCACCATCAGCGAGGTGGATCCTCAGCACTGGTTCGTGCGGCGCAACATGCGCGTCGGCGGGAACCCGGAACACATGGTGCTCTCGAAGGACGGTAAATCCCTCTACGTCAACGATCATGCCGGGGGCCGCGTCCTGGCGGTGGATCTGACGACAGGCAGTGTGGCGGAGGATTATGAGATCGGCACGGCGCCTCACGGCATCGACCTGAGTCCGGATGGCCAGACGCTCTATGCGACGAGTCAGGGCGACAACCGCCTCGTCAGGATCTCCCTCGAGGAGGGCACACGGCATGCCGCCGAGCTGGCACCGGCCCCCTACCATCTCGCCGTTTCGCCCACCGATGGGCGGGTGCTGGTCACCAGCCGCGCCGAACCCCACCTGTGGATCATCGCCCCGGACACCCTCGAGGTGTTGCAGACCGTGGAGCTGGGGGGCATCGGTCACCAGATATCTCTCGGGGCATCGCCTTCCAGGTGAACCAATGAGTTGGTGACCGCGAAGTCTGCTTCCGCACCTAGGCCGGCGACCCTGACGATCGCCGGCCGATAGCCATTCCCTTCATTTCACCCAGGTAGAAGCTCTGTGGAAACGCTCTCCTCCATCGGCCTGATCGGCGCCCTCTTCGGCGGGCTGCTGTCGTTCTTCTCGCCCTGCACCCTGCCCTTGCTGCCCGCCTATCTGTCGGTGGTCACCGGCGGCAGTGCCGGCAAGGCGGATCGGCGCTTCGAGGCGTTGCTGCTCAGCACCTTCTTCGTCTTCGGCTTCAGCGTGGTCTTCATCCTGATGGGCCTGGGGGTCACCAGCATCGGCCAGCTGCTGCGTGGTTATCGCCAGGAGCTCAACTGGATCACCGGCAGCATCGTCATCGTGCTCGGCCTATTCATGACGGGCGTGTTCCGGCTGCCCGTCCTGCAGCGCAGCTTTCAGTGGTCGCCCGAGCTGAGAGGGGGCTCTCCCATGGCGGCGACCTTCTTCGGCATCTCCTTCGCCATCGGCTGGACGCCCTGCATCGGCCCGATCCTGGGGGCGATCCTGATGGCCACCTCGACCACCGCCAATGCCCAGGCCGGCATGCTCTACCTGGCGACCTACTCCCTGGGCCTGGCCCTGCCCTTCCTGGCCAGCACCCTGCTGCTCAACAGGTTCAGCCACTACCGGGGCCGCCTCGGTAAGTGGAGTGCCTATGCCCGACCAGTCGCCGGAGTGATCCTTATCCTCATGGGGTTGCTGATCGTCTCCGGGACGCTCACCCGGCTCTCCAGCATCCTGGTGGACTGGTTTCCGGCCCTGGCCACAATCGGCTGAGGGCGTTGATCGACATCCAACCGTCGAGTCTCCTGCGACTTCTCAACGTATCGCCCCACGTGTTCCGTGTCAGACGGCGGCACCTCTGCCGGGGAGAAGCACTCGTCATGCCCCGGTGCATGGGCAGATGAGGGTCAATCCAGCACGATCAGATGATTGGGCAGTTCGTTGCGCTCGTGGGTGGCTGGTACCTGCTCCTTGAGATGTTCGCCGCATGCCTCGATGCACGCCAGGAAACCCCGCAGGGTCTCACCTGCCTTCACCTGCTGGGTGAACGCCGCCACGATGGATTGCCAGGTCTCGTCGCTGATACGTGCCGAGATGCCCCGGTCAACCAGGATTTCCACATACCGCTCGGCTTCGGAGACGAAAATCAGCATCCCCGTTCCCCCCTCGGTGTGGTGCAGCTCCTGTTCCAGGAACTGCCGCCGGGCGAGGTTGGCCGCCCGCCAATGACGAACCGATCGCGGGATCAGCCGGGTGGTGATGGCGGGGATGCGAAACACCAGTCCCAGCACGATGAAGGTCGCCCACTGCACCAGCGTCAGCTCGTAGGCCGTCAACCAGCCGGGAAAGTAATTGACCGCACCCGGTACCACCAGGGCCAGCAGGCCGGCCCAGAGCAGCGGGATATAGGCATAGTTGTCCGCTCGCGGAGCCAGCACGGTGACCAGCTCGGCATCGGTGTCGCGTTCGACCCGATGAATCGCCTCGGCTACCTGGCGTTGCTCGTTTTCACTCAGTAAGGCCATGGGGGTTGTGATCTCCGAATCCTGATTGTCATGTCGGTGTCGCCACCGGCGGGAAGGCTGGCTTACCAGCCGCCGGAAGCGCCGCCGCCACCGAAGCCGCCGCCGCCACCGCCGAAGCCGCCCCCGCCGCCGCCGCGCGACCTGCCGCCGAGCGCACCGCCCAGCAACATGCCGGCCAGCAGGCCGCCGCGACCGCCCCGTACCAGCGTCATGACGATGACGAACATCACGAAGAAGAGAATCGATGCCGGTCCTTCAGGTCCCTGTTCCCGAGCCGGGGCGCTGGCGGTGGCACTGGTGTCCATGGGCTCGCCACCCAGCACCTGGATCATCGCCTCCACGCCCTCGGTGATGCCGCGGGCGTAGTCGCCCTCACGGAAGGCCGGCGTCAGGGTCTGGTTGATGATCACCGAGGACTGGGCGTCGGTCAGTCGACCCTCGAGGCCATAGCCGACCTCGATGCGCACCTTGCGCTCCTTCGGCGCGACGATCAGCAGGGCGCCGTTGTCCTCCTCTTGCTGGCCGATGCCCCAGTGGCGCCCCAGCTGATAGCCATACTCCTCGATGGTGACGCCCTGCAGGTCCGGCAGGGTGGCCACCACCAGTTGCTCGGTGGTGGCTTCTTCGTGGGCCGCGAGCCTCTCGCTCAGGCGTGATTCGGTGGCCGGATCCAGCAGCCCGGCCTGGTCCACCACACGACCGGTCAATTCGGGAAAGTCGAGTTCCTGTTCCTCAAGCTCCTGGGCCTGGAGGCCTTGTGCCTGAAGGCCGAGGCCCCCCGACAGCAGCAGCGCCAATAGCGGGATGCGCAGAAGATCGCTCATTCAAACTCCACCTGGGGGGCCTGGTCCGCGTTCTCGGTCGTGGCTTCGAAGGTCTCGCGCAGCGGCATGTCGCTGTAGAGGATGCTGTGCCACAACCGCCCGGGGAAGGTGCGGATCTCGGTGTTGTAGCGCTCGACCGCGGTGATGAAGTCGCGCCGCGCCACGGCGATGCGGTTTTCCGTACCCTCCAGCTGGGACTGCAGGGCCAGGAAGTTCTGATTCGACTTCAGGTCGGGATAGCGCTCGGACACCGCCATCAAGCGGCTCAGTGCCCCGGTGAGTTGCTGCTGGGCCTGCTCGAACTGGCGCAGCTTTTCCGGGTCGTCGAGCGACTCGGCGTCGATCTGGATGGACGTGGCCTTGGCCCGCGCCTCCACCACGGCGGTCAGGGTCTCCTGCTCCTGGCGGGCAAAGCCCTCGACCGTCTCGACCAGGTTGGGCACCAGGTCCGCGCGTCGCTGGTACTGGTTCTCCACCTGCGCCCAGGCCGACTTCACCTGTTCGTCATAGGTGGGGATGTTGTTGACGCCGCAACCCGTCAACAGCATCGCCATGATCAGCACAAGGACAAACCGCCAGACGCGAGGGTCGGGAAGCGTGGTGTATCTCGTCAGCATGGGGTCAGTCATCCCTGTCATTGCGAATCGATGAGGTCCAAGGTACAGCTCAGCTTGATGCGAAGGAAGCGATGCCATGCCGCCACGAAGCCGACAACGTACATCAGGCCATACCAGTGAATCTGCACCGGCCCGATGGCGATGGCAACCGGATCGATCTGAGGATACTGCAACCGAGGTTTGCAGCGCCATCTGACTTGATCTGGATCAATCGACAGGATCCGGTTCTGGGCTATATGGTGGGGACATAACCTGCCACAGGAGCCCTGCAACATGGCCAGGCATGCCCTCTTTCCCAAGCATTCCACGCGGCCTGACGTCGCCTGGCCGCGCCTTGGGATGGGCATCCTGCTGGGCATGGTGCTGGTGCTTCTCTTCAGTGCCGCCACGGCGGCGCCTGTGCCTTCCTCGACCGCGTTTGGCCAGGTTGGCGTCGAGTTTCTCTCGGACACGCACTCGAGCGCCGAACGCATCGACACGGAACACCCTCGGCCGCGCTGCCACCATGGCCATGGCGCTCGCCATGCCGGCAGTGCCCTGTTGCGCCTGGAACGCCAGGACCTCGAGTGCAAGCTTCTTCCCTTGAGCATGGCTGCCCCGACCATAGCGCCCCGGGTTGTCACCGCCAGCGGCACGCCACGTGCCCTTCCCGCCCCTTCTCCGGTTGCAGTCTACCTGTTGAGCCAACGCTTCAGAGTCTAAGTCATCCCCATTTCCCCAGCCCCACGACTCCAGACGGATACGCGGGGAGATAACTCGTGCCCGCCCTCGTATCGAACCAGGCGACTGCCGGAGTGGCCGCTGTGCGTGCAGAGACTCTTCCCACCAGACTTATCAGCATCTCGAGCTATAAACCACTGCCAGGCGTCGGGGTGCTTCGCTTTTCAGCGTCAATTCAGTTTCGTTGCGTATGCTTTGAGACACTCCGCGAAACCGAGAGGCGTAGGGCAGCGACTCCGGCCTTGACCATTGTGTCACACATAGGCTCTAGCCTTTCTCTGGACAGCTTCTCGGCATAACGAAGAAGGCGGCCGATATGACACGGGTCCCGATAATGAAATAGCAGGAGAGAGTCCATGAACGAGCTCGTATATTTCATGCTCTGGGCGGGAATCATCTTTCTGATGATGCGCTTCGGCTGCGGTGCTCACGTGATGGGTCATGGTCGTGGCAAGGCCAAGCATGGCGAGGGGGCATCAGAGAGGCAGGCGACCACCGAGAGCCTGCGCTGGATTCCGCCAGCCGAGGACGTCGATCCCGTCTGTGGCAAGACCGTCAGCACCGAAAAGGCCAAGTCGAGCGTCCACGAGGGCCATGTCTATTACTTCTGCTCACGTGACTGCCGAGAACGCTTCGAGGCCGCGCCCGAGCAATATCTCGCCGCTGAAGCCATGAGCCCGCCCGCCCAGCCGGAGAATGAACATGCCTGATGCCGATGTTCCGCCGACAGCCAAGCCGCATTACGGAACCCGCTTGCCGGTTCAAGCCGTGCCGCGGATCCCGGTGATCGCACTGGGTATGAGCCTGGGGCTGTTTCTGGCCGTGACCTTCATCCTGTGCGTCGGCTTCGGCCTGCTGTTTCCCGACCGGGCGATGTATGAGAGCTGGCTGCGCCTGCTGCCTGGCTTCACCTGGTTGAGTTGGCCAAGCTTCTTCCTGGGCCTGGCTGAAAGCTTCGGCTACGGCTGGTACGTGGCCCTGGTCTTCGGCCCGCTCTACAACTTCTTTGTCACACGCCTCAACCGGCGCAGCGGAGCGTAGGCCATGAACGAATCCCTCAACCATACCGGCGCCTGGGGCCTCGCGCTGATCGTCATCGTCTTGGTGTCCTGGTTCTTCTATCGCTATTTCGCACCGAAGAACTGGCGCGAATGGACCGGTGCCGGCGCGGTGCAGGCCTTTATCATCGCGCTTTACGCCGAGATGTATGGCTTTCCGCTCACTATCTATCTGTTGGTGCGTTTCTTCGGTCTGGATAGCGAGTATGTCAGCGCCAGCCTCTGGTCGACGCTGGTGGGGCTGGGAGAAACCGGCATGCTTGTCTCCATGCTGCTTGGCTACGGGCTCGCGTTTACCGGCATCGGGATCTTTATCCAAGGCTGGCGGCAAGTCTACAAGGCACGGCGCGAGAACCACCTGGTGACCGGCGGACTCTATTCCCTGGTACGGCATCCCCAATACACCGGCTTGTTCATCGCCTTGTTCGGCGAAGGTGTGGTGCATTGGCCGACACTATTCTCGATCGGCCTGTTTCCAGTGATCGTGCTTGCCTATACCTGGCTGGCCCACCGCGAGGAACGGCAGATGCTGGCCTGGTTCGGTGACGCCTATCGCGCCTACCAGCGGCGGGTGCCGATGTTCATTCCTCGCTGGGGACAGTGGCGGAAGCTAGCGGGTAGCTCACGCAATACTCACGATGAGCCGGGGGTTCACTGACATCCTGGATTCACACATCAACACACGCGGGCGGCGTTGATTTCATCCCACTGAAGATGCCGAACGTTGACCGGGATCAAGAGCCGCATGCTTTCACCTCATATTATCTTGACCCTTGGGTCTCCCACAGGTTTTAGCCTGATATCAGGATGATTCAACTTGAAAGGAGATCCGACCATGTGGGACGACATGACGGCGTATATGGGGAGTTACGGCTGGGGACATATGCTCTTCGGCGGGGTCATGATGGTGTTGTTCTGGGGCGCCGTCATTGCCTTGGCCGTTCTCCTGGTGCGTGGCCTGACCCGAGGCCGGGGCGAGCCATTTTCTCAACGGCGGCCAACGGCCCTGGACCTTCTTCAAGAACGCTACGCCCGGGGAGAAATCGACCGCGAGGAGTACGAGCAACGCAAGCGCGATCTTCTGCTTTGATCGCACCTCCTGATTATTGGATACGGCACTATTAGTTTCGACCCTATCGAGATAGGGCCACGAGGTTGAATCAAGACGCGGAAGCGACGGAGACGATTCCATGACGCAACACCAACACGACCATTGTCACGGGCACTCCTCGCACGAGGCACCGACACGAGGCAGCGGCGATACGGACCAACACGCCGCCGGCAGCCAGGGTGGCGCCCAATACACCTGCCCGATGCACCCGGAGGTCGTCTCCGACCAGCCGGGTGACTGCCCCAAGTGCGGCATGCACCTCGTGCCCGTGGGAAGCGACGACTCGCAGACGCATGACGGGCATGGTCATGGGGCCTCCGCGCCGGCCCACGGCGGCAAGTACGACAAGGTGCCGGCCGGGCATGCCGGCGCCGTCTACACCTGCCCGATGCACCCCGAGGTGCGCCAAACCACTCCCGGTGCCTGCCCCCTGTGCGGTATGGGTCTGGAGCTGGAATCGGCGGCGGTCGGCGATGAAGGGCCGAATCCCGAGCTGGTCGATTTTACCCGACGCTTCTGGGTCGCGGCCGTGCTCACGCTTCCGGTCCTGATTCTGACGATGAGCCCCTACCTGGGCCTCGGGGCCATTCGCGACTTCTTCGGTGAACGCAACGCGATGTGGATCGAGCTGGTGCTCAGCACGCCGGTGATCCTGTGGTCGGGCTGGCCGTTCTTCGTGCGCGGCTACAACTCCTTCCGCACCATGAACCTCAACATGTTCAGCCTGATCGGCATGGGGGTCGGCGCGGCCTATCTGTTCAGCATCGTGGCGGTGCTGGTGCCGGGCGTCTTCCCCGACGGCTTTCGCCGGGAAGACGGCACCGTCGGCGTCTATTTCGAGGCCGCGGCGGTGATCGTCACCCTGGTACTGCTGGGTCAGGTGATGGAGTTGCGCGCCCGTGAAGGCACCGGCAAGGCGATCCGCGCGCTGATGGACATGGCCGCCAAGACCGCGCGGGTGATCCGGCCCGACGGCAGCGAAGAAGAGGTCGCGCTGGAAGACGTGCAGGTGGGCGACCACCTGCGGGTGCGCCCCGGCGACAAGGTGCCGGTGGACGGCGTGGTGGTCGAGGGCCGCTCCTCGATCGACGAGTCGATGATCTCGGGCGAGCCGGTGCCGGTGGAAAAGGTCAAAGACGACAAGGTCACCGGGGCCACGATCAACGGCACCGGCAGCCTGGTCATGGAGGCCACCCGCATCGGCGCCGACACCATGCTCAGCCAGATCGTCGAGATGGTGGCTGCCGCCCAGCGCAGCCGCGCACCGATCCAGAAATTCGCCGACAAGGTGGCGGGCAAGTTCGTGCCCGCGGTGATCGGCGTCGCCATCCTCTCCTTCATCGCCTGGGCGATCTGGGGGCCGGCGCCGGCGCTGTCCTATGCGCTGGTCTCGGCGGTGGCGGTGCTGATCATCGCCTGCCCCTGTGCACTGGGGCTGGCCACGCCGATGTCGATCATGACGGCCACCGGACGCGGCGCGCAGGCCGGCGTACTGATCAAGAATGCCGAGGCGCTGGAAGGCTTCGCCAAGGTCGATACGCTGATGGTCGACAAGACCGGCACCCTGACCGAAGGCAAGCCGAAGCTGGTGGCGGTGCTGCCCGAGGAAGGGCATGACGAGGCCGAGGTATTGCGCCTGGCGGCCAGCCTCGAACGTGGCTCGGAACACCCACTGGCCGAGGCCATCGTCGCCGGCGCCGAGGAGCGCGGCGTATCCCTCGCCGATGCCACCGATTTCGAAGCCGTGACCGGCATGGGCGTCAAGGGGGTCGTGGACGGCCAGTCGGTGGCCCTCGGCAACGCCAAGCTGATGGCCGAACTGGGCCTCGATGGCGGCCGGATCTCCGAGACCGCGAACGCCCGCCGCGATGAAGGCGAAACGGTGATGTTCGTCGTGCTCGATGGCCAGATCGCCGGCCTGGTCAGCGTCGCCGACCCGGTGAAGGAGACCACCCCCGAGGCCCTGAAGGCGCTGCACAAACTTGGCTTTCGCATCATCATGGCCACCGGCGACAACGAGCGGACGGCCAAGGCGGTGGCCGGGCGACTGGGTATCGACGAGATCCGCGCCGACGTGCTGCCCGAGGACAAGGCCCGCATCATCCGCGAATTGCAGGAACAAGGCCGCAAGGTGGCCATGGCGGGCGACGGGGTGAACGACGCTCCCGCCCTGGCCCAGGCCGATGTGGGCATCGCCATGGGCACCGGCGCCGACGTGGCGATCGAAAGCGCCGGCTTCACGCTGGTCAAGGGCAACCTCGACGGCATCGTACGCGCCCGCAAGCTGTCGCTGGCCACCATGCGCAATATCAAGCAGAACCTGTTCTTCGCGCTGATCTACAACGGGGCCGGCGTGCCGATCGCCGCCGGGATCCTCTATCCCTTCCTCGGCATCCTGATCGGGCCGATCTTCGCCGCCTTCGCGATGAGCGCCTCCTCGCTATCGGTGGTCTTGAACTCGCTGCGCCTGCGCCGGGTGAGGATCTGAGCATGGCCAACGACCAGCGCTGGTTAGACCGGCAACCAGGGAAGCTTCGCTTCTGGATCGTCGTGGGGCTCTCCCTGGCGGCCGTGGTCTTCCTGCTCTGGGAGGAGCACCGAGTGCATCTGCTCGGTGCCCTGCCCTGGGTGATCCTGCTGGGTGCTTGTCTGCTGATGCATGTGTTCATGCACGGCGGGCATGGTGGACACGGCGGCCACGGAACGAATGGCGACCATCAGGCACCGCACAAGGAGGATCGCGATGAGTAGCGAGATACCGTCCTATGGCCTGTGGAGCCTGGTCATCCTCAACTCGGCGATCTTCATCTTCTTCGCCTTCAGCTTCTTCAAGCCACAGACGCGCCGGGACTGGCGCTCGCTCGGGGCCTTCAGCGCCTTCCTGGTGGCGCTGTTCACCGAGATGTACGGCTTCCCGCTGACCCTCTACTTCCTCTCCGGTTGGCTGCAGTCGCGCTACCCGGAGGTGGACTGGTTCGCCCACGACTCGGGCCACCTACTGGAGATGCTCTTCGGCTGGCAGGCCAACCCGCATTTCGGGCCGTTCCACCTCCTGAGCATGGTATTCATCGTCGCGGGTTTCTGGCTCATCGCCGCCGGCTGGCGGGTGCTCTATGCCGCCCAGCGGCGGGGAGAACTGGCCACCACCGGACTCTATGCCCATGTCCGGCATCCGCAGTACGCCGGCTTCGTGCTGGTGATGACCGGCTTCCTGCTGCAGTGGCCCACCCTGCTGACCCTGGTCATGTTCCCGGTATTGGTGTGGATGTACTCACGACTGGCGATCCACGAAGAGCGCGAGGTAGCGCGTCGGTTCGGTGAGGCGTGGCAAGCCTATGCGACACACACGCCACGATTCATTCCCCAGTGGCGGACAGCGCGTACGAGCGATTGGCGCGCCTAGGTCGACCTTCAGGAGATTATCCACCGTGACGACGTTGGCGCAACAGGGCAAGGAAGAACGGGCGGCGGGGCTGGTCACCGTCGGCGCCATGCTCGTGGCGCTAATACTCGCCAACTCGCCACTGCGTGACTTCTACCAACTGGTGCACCATACCCCCGTGTCGCTGCAGGTCGGCACCCTGGGCATCGACAAGCCGTTGATCCTGTGGATCAACGACGGGCTGATGGTGTTCTTCTTCCTGCTGATGGGCGTCGAACTCAAGCGCGAGATGCTCGGTGGTCTGCTGGGCTCGGCCCGGCAGGTGGCATTGCCGGCGATCGCGGCGACCGGTGGCATGCTGCTGCCGGCGCTGGTCTACCTGATCGTCAACGGCACCGCGGGGATCGCCGCCCACGGCTGGGCCGTGCCCACCGCCACCGACATCGTGCTGGCCCTGGCGGTGCTGTCGCTATTCGGCGAGCGCGTGCCCCCGGCATTGCGGGTGTTCCTGATGGCCCTGGCGGTCTTCGACGATCTCGGTGCCATCGTGATCATCGCGCTGTTCTATACCGAGCGCCTCGCCGGGGAGGCACTGCTCATCGCCGGTGCCGCCCTCGCCGGCCTCGTACTCCTCAATCGCTTTCGGGTCATGCGCGCCCTGCCCTACGTGCTGCTGGGGCTGGTGATGTGGGTCGCGGTACTCAAGTCCGGGGTTCACGCGACCCTGGCCGGGGTCGTGATCGCTTTGGCCATTCCCGCCAGGACGCGGGATGGCCACCGGGAAGGCTCCCCACTCGATCGCACCTACCATGATCTGAGGCGCTGGGTCACCTTCGGCGTCGTGCCCGTGTTCGCCTTCTTCAACGCGGGGATCGCGGTGAGAGCAGGAGGCGAGGGCTTCGGCAACGTCTTCCTCGGGGTGACTCTCGGTCTCTTGCTGGGCAAGCAGTTGGGGGTGTTCACCTTCGCCTGGCTGGCGATCCGGCTGCGCCTCGCGCGGCTGCCCGCGGGCGTTCGGTGGCGCCACCTCTACGGGGTGGCCGTGCTGGCGGGTATCGGGTTCACCATGAGCCTGTTCATCGCCGGGCTCGCCTTCGATACCCCGGCGGCCCTGACCGCGGCCCGCCAGGGCGTGTTACTCGCCTCAGCCGTCGCGGCGCTGGTCGGCGCTGCGGTGCTGGCGGCGACGCTGCCCCGGCAGTCTGCACCACCGGCGGAGGATTCGACTATCGATCCTGGGAGGTTGTCATGAAACGCAGACGCTTTCTCGTCGGCGCGACGGTGGTGGTCGGCGGCGTCGGGGCGGCCTTCACGGCGGTGCCGTTCATTGCCTCCTGGCAGCCCAGTGCGCGCGCCAGGGCCGCCGGCGCCCCCATCGAGGTCGACGTCGACAAGCTGGAGCCGGGGCAGCAGCTGACCGTGGAATGGCGCGGCAAGCCCGTCTGGGTCTTGCGCCGCACCCCGGCGATCCTCGAGCGCCTGGCGACACTGACCGACTCCGACCGGCTCCGCGATCCCCTCGCCGAGGTGGAATCACAGCAGCCGACCTATATCACCGGGCCACTGCGCTCGCTCGAGGAGGAGTATCTGGTGGTCATCGCCATCTGTACCCACCTCGGCTGCGTGCCCCTGTTTCGACCGGAGCCAGGCTCGGTCGGCGACGACTGGCCGGGCGGCTACTTCTGCCCCTGCCACGGTTCCAAGTTCGACTTCGCCGGCCGCGTGTACAAGGCGGTGCCGGCGCCGACCAACCTGGAGGTTCCGCCGTACCGCTTCCTGTCCGAGTCCCGGGTCGAGATCGGCGTCGACCCGAAGCCCACGACATCCTGACACCGAGAGGTAATCCACCATGACCGCCAAGACATCGACCACCAAGGCCCCCGCGGCGCGTAAAGCCCCGCGCAAGCGCCAACCCACCGCCCCACCAGAGATGGCCGCCCCGATGACCGTACCCGAGCCCGAAGAGGGCCTCCTCCCGAGCCACCCGGCGACGGAACTGCTCGCCTACCAGACCGACCTGTGGCGGCGCGGCCTGCGCTACCTGGATACCCTGCGTGAGCGCGCGGACAACATGCTCGAGCATGAGCAGGCGGGCAAGCCGCCACTGCTCGACTTCGATTACGAGATGCTCGTGGATGGCCGTCGACTAGCGCGCCCCGCCAACTATGCCCTGCTGCGCATCACCCGCGTGGGGGATGACTGCCTGGAGGACTGCCTCGACGAGACTAGGCCGCCGGTGATGATCGTCGACCCGCGTGCCGGCCACGGCCCAGGCATCGGCGGCTTCAAGCGCGACTCCGAGGTCGGCATGGCACTGCATGAGGGGCACCCGGTCTACTTCGTGATCTTCTTCCCCGAGCCCGTCCCCGGCCAGACCCTGGAGGACGTGCTGCACGTCCTGCGGCGCTTCGTCGAGACGCTGGCCGAGCGCCATCCCGGCAAGCCGCCGGTGCTCTACGGCAACTGCCAGGCGGGCTGGGCCATCGCCCTGCTCTCCGCCGACTGCGAGGGCTTGGTGGGGCCGGCGGTGCTCAACGGCTCGCCGCTCTCCTACTGGTCGGGTGAATCCGGCGTCAATCCCATGCGGCTGGCCGGTGGGCTGCTGGGCGGCGCCTGGCTGACGCACCTGGCGGCGGACCTGGGCGATGGCCGCTTCGATGGCGCCCACCTGGCCGCCAACTTCGAATCCCTCAAGCCGGCCAATACCCTGTGGCAGAAGGACTATCGGTTGTTCGCCGACATCGACGGCCAGCGCGAGCGCTTCCTCGACTTCGAGCGCTGGTGGACGGGGTTCTATAGCCTGAGCAAGGAAGAGATCACCGCCATCGTCGAGAACCTCTTCGTCGGCAACCGGCTCGAACGCGGGGAGCTGCAGGTCTGCCCGGGCTGCACCGTCGATCTCAAGCGCATCCGCAACCCCCTGGTGATCTTCGCCTCCAGCGGTGACAACATCACCCCGCCCCATCAGGCGCTCAACTGGATCCCCGCGGTCTACCCCGATACCGCGGCACTCAAGGCCGCCGACCAGCGCATCGTCTACCTGCTCAATCCCCACGTCGGGCATCTGGGCATCTTCGTCTCCTCCAAGGTGGCGCGCCTCGAGCACCGAGCGATCCTCGAGAGCGTCGGCGAGCTGAATGACCTGGCCCCTGGCCTCTACGAGATGCGCATCGACAATCCCACCGGCGACCCCGACTGTCACAAGCCCCAGTTCCAGGTGCGCTTCGAGGAGCGCCGCGTGGAGGACCTGGACTATCCCGACCAGGCCCCGGCCTTCGATCGGGTGCGAGCGCTCTCCGAGCACAATGTGGCCCTCTACGAGACCTTCGTCGGGCCCTGGGTGCGGTTTTACACCACCCCCTGGTCCGCCGAGGCGCTGCGACAACTGCATCCGGCGCGGACCAGCCGGCTGATGTTCTCGGAACGCTTCTCCCCCTGGATGACCGGAGTGAAGTGGCTGGCCGAGATGGTGGAGACCGCGCCGGCGCCGGTCGATAGTGACACCCCCTATCGGCAATGGGAGACGCTGGTGAGCGACTCTATCGCCTCGACGCTGGAGCTGGCCGGCACGACCCGCGACAGCGTGTACGAGATGGGGTTTCACAGCCTCTACGGCGGGGGATGGTGGAGCGAGAACGAGTGACCCAGTCGAAGCCAACCCGGTTTACAGCCAATACCTATAGAGCAACCCACTAATGGAGAGCAATAAATGAAGATCGAGACCTTTCATGACCTGATCGACTGGACTCGCCAGCTGCATGCCCAGTTGGCCGAATGCTTCAGGCACTGTGCCACCCAGCAGGAGGAGGCACGGGCCAAATCGCTGCTGGAGTACCTCGCCGATCACGAGGCGGTCCTGGAGCACACCGTGGCCAGCTTCGAGAAGCAGGCCGACCCCAAGGCCCTGCACACGTGGGTTTACGACTATCTATCGCATGCGCCCATCAAACCCCATCAGGCGTGCAATTTGCCCTATGCCGAGATGGGCTTCGAAGACATCAGCCGGGAAGTCTTCTCGCTGCACGATCAGGTCATCGCGCTATACCGCTACCTGGAAGGACGCGCCGACATCCCCGAGGCTCGGGATCTCGTTCGCGAGCTCTTGAAGCTGGAGGAACACGAGGCGATGCGTCTGTCCCAACAGATCAACCGAGCCCGAGACCTGTAGCCAGGCGCTGAACAGGGATCACCTTTCGCCCCCGGAGAAGGAGGACTCGACGATGCCAAGCCGCCGATCGGCCATTCTGGTGGTCAACTGCGGGTCATCCAGCCTGAAGTTTGCCGTATTCGGTCTGACGGAAGGGCTCGCACGGCTGGTTTGGGGATCGGCCAGTGGGATCGGCACGTCACAAGGCCGGCTCCAGATGTCGAGTGCACAGGGAACGGTTGACGACCACCCCGCGCGACTGGCTGATCATGCCACCGCCATCGAGAAGGTCGACACCCTTCTTCAACAGCAGACAAGCCGACTGGACCTCGTCGGCATCGGGCACAGGGTGGTCCATGGTGGCCCCGATTGCGACTGCCCCCAAAGGATCGATGCCTCCCTGCTGGACCGGCTTCACGCTCTGGTGCCACTGGCTCCGCTGCACCTGCCACACAACCTGGCCGGCATCACCGCCATGCGCACGCAGTTCCCCGACGTGCCCCAACTCGCCTGCTTTGACACGGCGTTTCATCACGGCCTGCCCGCGGTCGCCCGGCACACCGGCCTGCCCCGGGAATACGCGGCCCAAGGGGTGCGTCGCTACGGTTTCCACGGCCTCTCCTACGAGTTCATCGTCGACGACCTGAGACGGCGCCACGGCCCCGCAGCGCTCGACGAACGACTGATCGTCGCACACCTGGGCAACGGGGCGTCGATGGCGGCGATCCGCCACGGGCGCAGCGTCGAGACCACGATGGGCTTCAGCGCCTTGGGCGGCATGCCCATGGGTACCCGCAGCGGCGATCTGGACCCCGGTATCCTGCTCTATTTGGCCGGTCATGACGGGCTCGATGCCGCAGAGATCGAGGAACTTCTCTATCGACGCTCGGGGCTGCTGGGGCTTTCCGGGGTGAGTGCCGACATGCGGGAACTCCTGACGCACCGCGAGGACACGCCGGAGGCCACGCAAGCCGTCGACTTCTTCTGCCATCGTGCCCGCCACTTCATCGGTGCCCTGAGCGCCGCGCTCGGCGGGCTGGACCGGCTGATCTTCACCGGCGGCATCGGCGCGAACTCACCGGCGATCCGGGCACAGATCTGCGCAGGAATGGGGTATCTCGGCATCACACTGGAGGAAGGACGCAACCGCACGCTCGGGCCGGTGATTTCCGCCGACGAGGGCCCGGTCCGGGTAGAGGCCGTGGCCACCGATGAAGAACGGATGATCGCCCGGCACGTGCAGCGCACATTAACCAACACCCAGGAGGTGACATGACCCAGATGGCAACGCCAGTGGCCCTTGCGACGCTCGATGACCTGATTCAGCAGGCCGGTGGCGGTGACCCGATCCGCGTCGCCGTGGTCAATGCGGCCCAGGCGGCGGTGCTGGAGACGCTTCGCGAGGCGGCGAGGCGACGCATCGCCGAGCCGGTGCTCATCGGCCGCCCCGCCGAGGTCGTCGAGGCCGCCGCGGCGATCGGGTGGGACCTCGATCCACAAGCGATGATCGAGGCCGATTCGGATGTGGAGGCCGCCCGCATCGGGGTGGAGCTCGTGCAGGCCGGACGCGCGGATGCGCTGATGAAAGGGCACCTCCACACCGATACCTTCATGCATGCCCTGCTGGGCAATGGCCTGCGACAGCCCGGCCGGCGAGTGAGCCACGTCTTTTTGGTGGACGTGCCCGACTGCCCACGCCTGCTGGCCGTGACCGATGCGGCCGTGAACATTACCCCCGACCTCAATGCCAAGGCGCAGATTCTCCAGAACGCCATCGAGCTGATGCACATGATCGGGCTCGAGCGGCCACATGCCGCGGTCATTTCCGCCGTGGAAACGGTCAATCCGGCCATCGTCTCTACCCTGGATGCGGCCTGCCTGACCCTGATGGCCCGCCGCGGCCAGATTGCCGGCGCCGAGGTCGACGGGCCACTGGCCTTCGACAACGCCATCTCGGAACGGGCCGCGCGCGAAAAGGGCATCGACTCCCCGGTGGCGGGGAAGGCCGACATCCTGCTCATGCCGGATCTGGTGTCAGGCAACGTGTTGGCCAAGAACCTCGAGTACCATGCCGGCGCCACGGCGGCCGGGGTGGTCATGGGGCTGACGGTGCCGGCGGTACTGAGTTCCCGGGCCGACCCGCCCGAGGCGCGCCTGGCCGGACTGGCCGTGGCGGCGCTGATGTACCGCGCGGGGATCCGCCTGCCCGTGCCCTCCCCTGACGAAGCGGAATCCACCTTCTGCTGTTCCCCGCAACCCGAGTCGGCCTGCTGCCCCAGGGAGGTGCGCTGATGGACACCACGACCCGAACCACCACCCGAGCCACCATCGACGGGACGACAGCGAGCCCACCGGCGACGACCACCGACGCGCGCCTGCACGCCATGATGAGCCTCTTCACAGGGGGGCTGTCACCGACCGCCGTCCAGCAGGCCTGGTGGGACTGGGCGCAACACCTGCTGCTGTCACCGGACAAGCAGACGGAACTCGTCGGCAAGGCCCTGCGCAAGTGGCAACGTTTCGGCAGCTACTGCGAGCGCGCCGGCCAGGCGCCGTGTGAGCCCTGCATCGAGCCGCTGCCCCAGGACAAACGCTTTCGCGACGAGGCCTGGCAGCGCTGGCCCTTCAACATGCTCTATCAGGGCTTCCTGCTGCAGCAGCAGTGGTGGCATGTGGCCACCACCGGCGTACCGGGCGTCTCGCGCCACCATGAGGCGATGGTGAATTTCGGCGCGCGGCAGATGCTCGACATCTGGTCGCCGTCAAACTTCCTCGCCACCAACCCCGAACTGCAGGAGCAGACGCGGCGCGAGGGTGGCGCCAACCTGGCCCGTGGTGCCTCCAATCTGCTGGAGGACTGGCAGCGACGCCAGGCCGGCGAAGGGCCGGTGGGGGTCGAAGCGTATCGGGTCGGCCGAGACGTGGCGGTGACGCCTGGCAAGGTGGTCTACCGCAACCGGCTCATCGAGCTGATCCAGTACGCGCCCACCACCCAGGAGGTCCATGCCGAACCGGTGCTGATCGTGCCGGCCTGGATCATGAAGTACTACATCCTCGACCTCTCCCCGGAGAACTCCCTGATCCGCTACCTGGTGGCCCAGGGCCATACGGTGTTCGTCGTCTCCTGGAAGAACCCGGGCAGCGACGAGCGAGACCTGGGCATGGCCGACTACCGCCGGCTGGGGGTCATGGCGGCCCTCGACGCGGTCACGGCCATCTGCCCGGAGCAGCGCGTCCACGGCGTGGGCTATTGCCTGGGCGGGACGCTGCTGTCGATCGCCGCGGCCGCCATGGGGCGGGACTGTGACACTCGCCTGGCCAGCCTGACGCTGCTCGCCGCGCAGACCGACTTCAGCGAGGCCGGCGAGCTGATGCTGTTCATCGACGAGGACCAGGTACGCTTCCTCGAGGACCTCATGGCGGTCAGGGGCTATCTGGATACGCGCCAGATGGCGGGCGCCTTCCAGTTGCTGCGTTCCCAGGACCTGATCTGGTCGAAGATGGTGCGCAGTTATCTGGCCGGCGAGCGTCCGCCCATGTTCGACCTGATGGCCTGGAACGCCGACGGCACCCGCATGCCGGCACGCATGCACAGCGAGTACCTCCGGTGGCTGTTCCTCGACAACGATCTCGCCGGTGGGCGCTACCGGGTGGACGAACGGCCCGTATCGCTGACCGACATCGAGATCCCCGTGTTCGCCGTCAGCACGCTCAAGGATCATGTCGCCCCCTGGCGCTCCGTCTACAAGGTTCAGTGGCTGACGCCGGCGGACGTCACCTTCGTACTCTCCAGCGGTGGACACAACGCCGGTATCGTCAACCCGCCCGGCGATTCACACCGCTTCCACCAGATCTCGACCATCCAGCCTGAGGACCCCTTCATGGATCCGGATGGCTGGCAGGCCTCTGCCGCGCATCATGACGGCTCCTGGTGGCCCTGCTGGCAGGGCTGGCTGACCGATCACAGCACCCAGCGCGTGCCCGCCCGGGAGCCGGGGGAGACCCAAGGCTATCCGGCGCTGGACGAAGCGCCAGGACGTTATGTCCTGGAGAAATGAGCCCGTCCTGCGGGGAAGGGGGCCGCTGCCATCGATGGCCCCAGAGCAGCCGTGCCGAAGGGCGCGGCCAATGTCATAGTCAGCGAGGTGAGCAATCATGAAGGAATCCAACGTCGTTCTCTGCGCCCCGGTGCGCACGGCCATCGGCACCTACGGCGGCACACTCAAGGCCACGCCGGCACCCGAGCTCGGCGCCACCGCCATCGCCGAGAGCCTGCGCCGCTCGGGCTTGGCCCCCGAGGACGTGCAGAGCGTGGTGCTGGGTCAGGTGGTCCAGGCCGGCGCCAAGATGAACCCGGCGCGCCAGGCCGCGATCCATGCCGGCTTGCCGGTGTCGGTGCCGGCGATGACGGTCAACCGGGTCTGCGGCTCCGGCGCCCAAGCCGTGGCCAGCGCCGCCCAGGAGGTGATGCTCGGGCATCTCGACTGTGCCATCGCCGGCGGAATGGAGAATATGGACCTCGCGCCCTACCTGGATCTCGCCGGACGCTGGGGCCATCGCATGGGCAATGCCGAAATCTACGACAGCATGCTGCGCGACGGGCTCAATGATGCCTTCTCCGATCAGCACTCGGGGTGGCACACCGAGGATCTGGTCAGCCGCTTCGGCATCAGCCGCGAGGATCAGGACCGATGGGCGGCGCGCAGCCAGCAGCGCTTCGGCGAGGCGCAGGCGGCAGGACGCTTCGACGCCGAGATCGTGCCGGTCGAAGTCAACTCCCGCAAGGGCACGGTGGCCTTCGGGCGCGATGAGCACAACCGCCCCGACGCCACCGCCGAGGGCCTCGGCAAACTCAGGCCGGCCTTCCGCAAGGAGGGCACCATCACCGCCGGCAACGCCCCCGGGCTGAACACGGGCGCGGCGGCGATGATCGTCGCCGATCGCGCCTGGGCGGAACGCCAGGGCCTCGCGCCCATGGCGCGTCTGGTGAGCTACGGCGTCGGCGCCGTCGAGCCCGGCTACTTCGGCCTCGGCCCGGTGCCGGCGGTGCAACAGGCACTAGCACGCGCCGGCTGGCGCATGGGTGATGTCGAGCGCATCGAGATCAACGAGGCCTTCGCGGCCATCGTCCTTGCCCTGATCGGGGAGCTCGGGCTGGCCGAGGACATCGTCAATGTGGAAGGCGGCGCGATCGCCCATGGCCATCCCATCGGCGCCACCGGGGCGGTGCTGACCACCCGGCTGCTGCACGCCATGGCCCGGGACGACGTGCGCCGCGGCGTGGTCACCTTGTGCATCGGTGGCGGCCAGGGGGTGGCGCTGGCGCTGGAGCGCCTAGCGTAACCGCGAATCAACCCGTACGCGCGGCTCGCTATGAAAGTGCCGAGCCGCGCCACTCAAGGAGGCAACATCATGAAAGCACTCGTCTATCATGGTCCTGGCCAGCGTCGCTGGGAGGACAAACCGCGCCCAGGCATCACCAAGCCCACGGATGCGGTGGTGCGCATTACCCATACCACCATCTGCGGCACCGACCTGCACATCCTCAAGGGCGACGTACCCGCCGTGGAGGATGGTCGTATCCTCGGCCACGAGGGCGTCGGCGTCGTCGAGGAGGTCGGCGACGGCGTGAGCCATATTCAGGTCGGCGATGAGGTGCTGATTTCCTGCATCACCTCGTGTGGCCGCTGCGACTATTGCAAGCGGGGTCTCTATGCCCACTGCCGCGACGGCGGCTGGATCCTCGGTCACCTGATCGACGGCACCCAGGCCGAGTACGTGCGTATCCCGCACGCGGACAACAGCCTGCACCGTTTACCCAAGGACATGGACCGCGCCGCGGCGGTAATGCTCAGCGACATTCTGCCTACCGGTCATGAGATCGGCGCCCTGAACGGCGAGGTGGGGCTCGGCGACACGGTGGCCATCGTCGGCGCCGGCCCCATCGGTCTGGCGGCCCTGATGACCTCACGTTTCTATTCTCCCGCACGGATTATCATGATCGACCCCGACGAGAACCGACTGGCCATGGCCCGCCAATTGGGTGCCACCGACACCATTGCCCGGGACCCACTTGAAGCCATCGACAAGCTGACCGGTGGCGAAGGCGTGGACGTGGCCATGGAGGCGGTAGGCATTCCCGAGACCTTCGATATCTGCCAGCGCATCGTGCGCCCGGGGGGGCATATCGCCAACATCGGCGTACACGGCAAGAGCGTCGAGTTCCGCCTACAGGATCTGTGGATCAAGAATGTCACGGTGCGTACCGGCCTAGTGAACACCAACACGACTCCGGTGCTGATGCGCATCGTCGAGGCCGGTGGCGTCGAGCCCGCGGGTTTGGTGACCCACCGCTTCAAGCTTGACGACATCGAGAAAGCCTACGACGTGTTTTCCCAGGCGGCGAAGGAGCAGGCCATCAAGATGCTGCTGACCGCCGAGTGATGCTCACCCGCACCGCGAATGGCGGTCACCTCGAGGTCACCGATATCGATCCTGTCAATCAAGGAGCTCAAGCATGGAGTTGAACGGCAAGACGATCGCGATCACCGGCGCCGCCCAAGGGCTTGGCCGCGCCATGGCGGTACGCCTGGCGCAATATGGCGCGCGGACCGCTCTGCTGGACAGGGATGAGGACGGCCTGCAACAGACCCACGCCGCTTGCGAGCAAGCGGGAGTGCGAAGCCGGTACTATCCCGTGGATATTACCGAGGAAACCCATGTGGAAGCCTGTTTCCAGGCGCTGGCGAATGATTTCGGCGCGCTGGACGGGGTGATCAACAACGCCGGCATCACCCAGGATGGCCTGCTGGTCAAGGCCAAGGATGGCCATGTCGTCAAGAAGATGTCATTGGCGGACTGGGACGCAGTCTCGCATATCGATATGCGTGGCGTCTTTCTGTGCGCCCGGGAGGCGGTGGCGCGGATGATCGAGATGCGGGCGGATGACACCACCCGCCAATCCCCTGGGCTGATCCTTAATATTTCGAGTATCAGCCGTGCGGGCAATATCGGCCAGACCAACTACTCGGCGGCCAAGTCGGGGGTGGATGCGATGACCGTCACCTGGGCCAAGGAGCTCGCCCGCCACAACATCCGCGTCGCCGCCATCGCTCCCGGGTTCTTTCGCACGGCCATGGTCGAGGCGATGCCCGACAAGGTCCTCGACAAGCTGCGGGCCCAGATCCCGGTGGGACGGCTGGGGGACCCCGCGGAAGTCGCTCACGCGGCGCAGTTCATCTTCGAAAACGACTACTTCAATGGCCGGGTCCTGGCGTTGGATGGTGGGCTGCGTTTGTAGACGGGGGACGCAGCCAGCATGCACCGTTCTGAATCATGAAAAGGGCAAACAGCGATGAAACACGAACAAGCGGAACGGAAGTCTTTCGTGGATCCGGTATGTGGCATGGCGATCAGCTTCCAGACTGCCGCCGTGGGGAGTGAATACCGGGGAAAGCGCTATTACTTCTGTTCAGCGGCTTGCCGCGAACAGTTCGAGGCGGATCCCGAACGGTACGCTCGTGCGCAGTGGCAGCATAGGTCGAGACGTGGGTGAACGTCGAGGCCCTTCAGCCGTGATCCAGGCCCAGACCGTCTGCGCCGTCCCCACGCGCCGGGAGCCCGTGACCGTGATCGGCGCGGGCCCCGCCGGGTTGGCCTGCGCCATCGTGCTGGCGCGCGCCGGGCAGCGCGTGATCGTGCACGAGCGCCGCCGTCGCGTTGGCGCCCGCTTTCACGGTGACTTCCAAGGGCTCGAGAGCTGGAGTGACGACATCGATGTGCTCGATGAACTCGCGAGCGCGGGGATCCGACCCAGCTTCGAGCATCATGCCATCTCGCACGTGACGGCCTTCGACGGCCGGGACGCTCGCCACGAGATTCGTGCGGAGAAGCCATTGTACTACCTGGTCCGGCGCGGGTCGGGGACGGACACGCTGGATCAGGCGCTGCTCGAGCAGGCCCAGGCCAGCGGCGTGGAGGTAAGGCTCTCCTCTCCCCTCAAGAGCGCTCCCGGCCTCGCCGTCGTGGCCACGGGGCCGGTGCTCGCCAACATCATGGCGGTGGGCTACCTGTTCGAGACCGCTATGCCGGACGGCCAGTGGGCCTGCTTCAGCGACCGCCTGGCGCCGGACGGCTATGCCTACCTGCTGGTGCAGGGTGGGCGGGGGACCGTCGCCACCTGTCTGTTCAGGGAGTTCACCCGCAACGACGAATTCCTGGCGCGCACGATCGCCTTCTTTACCGAGCATGCCGGGCTGGACATGCGCACCGCTCGCCCCTTCGGCGGGGTCGGCAACTATGGGCCGCCCTGCCGGGGCGAACACGTGGGACGCCTGCTGGTGGGTGAGCATGCGGGCTTTCAGGACGCACTCGCGGGCTTCGGCATGCGTTACGCCCTGCGCTCGGGCATCCTGGCCGCGCGCAGCCTGCTGGAGGGTAGCGATTACGACTCGCTGTGGCGGCACTCGCTGCTGCCGGCCATCCGCCAGAGCATCGGCAACCGACTGCTGTACGCCAAGGCCGGTGATCGAGGGCGACGGGCCATGTTTCGCCGGATGGCGGTGGGGGATGCGCGCCCGATGCTCGCCAGGCTATACAGCCCGAGCCTGTTGGGCCGGATCCTGTATCCATTCGCGCGACGGCACGGGCGCATACCCCAGCACGACCCGGACTGCTGCGACGACGCCTGCACCTGTGTGCGCTGCCTGTGCCAGCGCCACGTCACCTCAGGGGTTGTCGAGCCACAGCTGAAGACCCGACCACCGACATCCTAGAGAGAGGAAGGACGAACATGGAACTCATCGACATGAAAGGACGCAAGGGCCTGATCGTGGGGGCCGCCAACGAACACAGCCTGGCCTGGTCGGCCGCCCGGCATTTCCACCATGCCGGCGCGGAGCTGGCGCTCACCTACCTCAACGACAAGGCGCGGCCCCATGTCGAGCCACTGGCCCGGGAGGTGAACGCCGGGCTCTTGCTGCCCTGCGATGTCACCGTGCCGGGGCAACTGGAGGCGGTATTCGAGGCGATCCGTCAGCGCTGGGGACGGCTGGACTTTCTCCTGCACGCCATCGCCTGGGCCCGCAAGGAGGAACTGCACGGGCGACTCACGGACTGCTCGGCCGAGGGCTTCGCCGAATCGATGGTGATTTCCTGTCACTCCCTGATCCGCATGGCCCAGTTGGCCGAACCCTTGATGGACCGTGGCGGCAGCCTCATGACGCTGAGCTACTTCGGTGCCGAGAAGGTCGTCGATCACTATAACGTCATGGGGCCCGTCAAGGCCGCGCTGGAGGCCTCGGTGCGCTATCTGGCCCACGAACTGGGCCCCCGCAACATCCGTGTCAATACCCTTTCCGCCGGCGCGGTCAGGACCCGGGCGGCCTCCGGCATCGAGCACTTCGACGAGCTGCTCAACGAGTCCGCGAAGCGGGCTCCCCTGCGCCGTACCGTGGACGCCGATGAGGTGGGTCGCACTGCGCTGATGTTGGCCAGCGACTATACCACCGGCATTACCGGCGAGGTGCTCCACGTCGATGGCGGCTTTCATGTCGCCGGCATGGTCTTTCACTGAGTCATGACATTTCACTGCAACTAGCAAGGAGGCTTGCGTAATGTTGTCGGCATTCCTCAGTCGCATCGTTCAGGCCGGAGAGCTCACGGTGATAACACCGTCCGGGAAGCGGCAGTGTTTCGGGCCTGGTGGCGCGCCTTCTGTCACGGTGCGGCTCCACCACCGGGCGCTCTATCGCAAACTGATCATTAACCCCGACCTGTATCTGGGCGAGGCCTACATGGATGGGACCTTGACCGTGGAGGAGGGGAGCCTGCGCGACTTCCTCGACCTCTGCACCGCCAGCGTCGAAGCCCTCGATCGCCATCCGATGCAGCGGCTGCGCCAGCGGCTTGGCCGACCCCTGCGTTATCTACAACAGTACAATCCGCTCGGCCGCTCGCGCGCGAATGTCGCCCATCATTACGATCTCTCGGCCGAGCTGTTCGATCTCTTTCTCGACGCGGATCGCCAGTATTCCTGCGCCTATTTCCCTGACGGCAACGAGAGTCTCGAGCAGGCGCAGGAGAAAAAGAAGCGCCATCTCGCCGCCAAGCTGTTGTTGCAGCCGGGCATGCGCGTGCTCGATATCGGCTCGGGCTGGGGCGGCCTCGCCCTTCATATCGCCGAGAGCGCCGGGGCCCGTGTCAAGGGGATCACCCTCTCCGAGGAGCAGTTGCACGTCGCCCAGCAGCGGGCGGTGCGCTCCGGGCTGGGCGAGCGTGCGCGCTTCGAGCTGCTCGACTACCGAGCGGAGCACGAGGTCTACGACCGGATCGTCTCGGTCGGCATGTTCGAGCACGTCGGGGTGTCGCACTATGGGGGATTCTTCCGCACCTTGAAGGGCTTGCTCAAGCCCAACGGCGTCGCTCTGATTCATGCCATCGGGCGCATGGAGCCGCCGGGGCAAACCAATCCCTGGCTGCGCAAGTACATCTTCCCGGGCGGCTATTGCCCCGCGCTCTCGGAGGTGCTGGCCGCGGTGGAAAAGGCCGGCCTGTGGGTAACGGACATCGAGGTGCTGCGCCTCGACTATGCGGAGACGCTGCGGGAGTGGGCGCGACGCTTCGCGGCCAACCGCGAGCAGGTGCGTGCATTCTACGACGAACGCTTCTGTCGCATGTGGGAATTCTATCTAAACATGTGCGAGATGGCCTTTCGCAACGGACCGATAATGGTCTTCCAGATCCAGCTCACACGCCAGCGGGACGCCGTTCCCTCGCACCGGAACTACATCGCGGATTGGGAGCATGCCCTGGAAAACGACGCCAACGAAGTCGCGTGAGCGGGTCGGGTCGGAAGGTGGTTTTACTGTTGGGAGCGGTGCTCGCCGGATTCCACTGAGGTGAGTAAGGAGACTTCATGGTATTTTTGGCATTCTTCAGCCGTCTGGCTCATGAGTACGGTACCGCATGAGCGAGAACGGAAAGCTAAGTAATGGCGACACCGACGTGAGCCTTGATCTCGGGCATCCGCGAGACCCGAACGGCAATGCGAGCGACCGTTCGATTGGTGTGGTGGCAAAATCTAGCGCTGGTTTCAATACCCTGCTCGCCGCCACTTTCGTCGTCTTCCTCGGCTACGGCACGGTGCTGCCGATCCTGCCGCTGTTCCTCGACCGCGTGCTGGCAGTGACTATCCCCGGGGACGTATCGCTGCACACCGGGCTGCTGACGGGGGTGTATACGCTGGCCTTGTTCGGCTTCGCCCCACTATGGGGAAGTCTCTCCGACCGCCTGGGCCGGCGGCCCGTCCTGCTGTGGGGGCTGGCAGGGTTTGCACTGGCCATGCTGGGGTTCAGCCTGACTCGAAACCTGCCACTCGCCTATGGAGTACGGGCCCTTGCCGGCGCCTTCGCGGCGGCGGTGATCCCGGTGGCACTGGCGCAGGCGGCCGAGTGTGACGATGCGACACGCCGTGCACGTCGTTTCGCTTGGCTCAGTGCCGCCTCCACCCTGGGCTTCCTGTCCGGCCCCATGCTCAGCGGTTGGCTCGCCAGCATTCCGATGGTGATGCCGCAATCCGAGATGCTGCTCGGCGGACCCGTGGCCTGGCCCTTCGTGGTCACGGCGGGACTCGCCGGTGCGGTGTGGCTGTTGCTCTACCATCACGTTCGCGAACAGTCGGCACACCGTCCGCCTGCCGACGAGCCTGCCGGTGAGCCGGCGTCGCCTCGGGCCATCGGTGGCTTTCTGACGCTGACGCTGCTGGCGATGCTGGGCCTGGGGGCCTTCGAGGTGGGCCTCAGCCTGCAGGCGCGACAGTCAATCGGTCTCGACCCCTTCAGGGTCGGATTGCTGTTCACGGAGTGCAGCCTGGTGATGCTGGCGGTGCAGCTGCTGTGGTCGGCATACCCACCGAAACGACTCTCCCCCGGCCATCTGATCGGCGGGGCCTTCCTGCTGATGGCCGGGGGCATTCTCGGCCTCCCCTACGCCTCGGGCTTCTGGGAGGCATTCGTCGTGGTGGGGCTGTTGGGCGCCGGATCGGGACTACTGATTCCTTTGCTGGCCTATCAGGTCTCCCTGGCCAGCGGGCCGGCACAGGGTGCGGCGCTGGGCAAGCAGACCGCCTTGGCCAGCCTCGGGCAAGCCGTGGGGTCTGCGGGCGCCGGGATGCTGTTCGTGGGTAGTGCGCTCGGCACGTACTGGGGGCTTGCGGTCGTGCTTTTCGTTACTGCCATCGTCACTTTCGTTGTTCACTATCATCCTCGCGTGATAGCACTGGTTAAACACGCACCGCGTCAGGATTGAAGGGGAATGTTTCCTGTGTTTTTCAAGCTTGATATGGGTCAATGGGCAGATGGCATCACTGGCCTAAAGTAAGGGGACCGCTTCCCACCAGCGGCTTTCCCTCTCGACGAATTTCGCGTTGTCCCCGGCAGCGTCGCTTGCATCGTGCCGAGACAACCCCCTCTTGTGTGGAGTCATCGGCCCGGCATGTCACAACCCCTCAGTCACTATCGCAATATCCTCAGTATCGTCGGCGGCATCGTCCGAGTACGTGTGCCCCAAGGCGATGAAAACCGAGCCTCCCCGGCGCGCTTTCGCGATCTCGCCAGCCTGCGCAAGGCCGACGGCGAGACGGTGCTCGCCCAGGTGATCCGCATCGATGACGATGTGGTCTCGCTGCAGGTCTTCGGCGGTACCGCCGGCCTGACCACCCAGGCCTCGATCCGCTTCCTCGGTCACCCCATGCGGGTCATCTGCTCCCAGAATGTGCTGGGGCGGGCCTTCAACAGCCTCGGCGAGCCCATGGATCGCGGCCCGGCGCTCGGCGAGGATCGTCGAGTGGACATCGGCGGCCCCTCGGTGAATCCCATGCGCCGGGTGATGCCGAGCCGCATGATCCGCACCGACGTGCCGATGATCGACGTCTTCAACACCCTGGTGGAGAGCCAGAAGATTCCCATCTTCTCGGTGGCCGGGGAGCCCTACAATGCTTTGCTTGCTCGCATCGCCATTCACGCCGATGCGGACGTGGTGGTGTTCGGCGGCATGGGGCTGATCTTCGACGACTACCACTACTTTCGCCAGCGCTTCCTCGACGCCGGCGTGTTCGCCCATACGGTGATGTTCGCCAACCTGGCCTCGGACTCGGTGGTGGAGCGCCTGCTGGTGCCGGACATGGCACTGGCGGTGGCGGAGCGTTTCGCCGTGGAGGAGGGCAAGCGGGTGCTGGTGCTGCTCACGGACATGACCGCCTTCGCCGACGCCTTGAAGGAGGTGGGCATCAGCATGGAGCGAGTGCCGTCGAATCGCGGCCACATGGGGGATCTCTACTCCCAACTGGCGCGGCGCTATGAGAAGGCCTGCGACTTCCACGGCGCCGGCTCGGTCACGGTGCTCACCGTCACGACCATGCCCGGCGACGACATCACCCACCCGGTACCGGACAACACCGGCTACATCACCGAGGGCCAGTTCTACCTGCGCGACGGCCGGATCGATCCCTTCGGCTCCCTGTCCCGGCTCAAGCAGCACGTGATCGGCAAGAGCACCCGGGAGGATCACGGCGCGCTGATGAATACCATGATCCGGCTGTATGCCGGCGCACGGGACGCCCAGCAGAAGCGCGCCATGGCCTTCGAACTCTCCCGCTTCGACGAAAAGCTGCTGCGCTTCGGTGAGCTGTTCGAGACCCGCTTCATGGATGTCTCGGTCTCCCTGCCCCTGGAGCGCGCCCTGGACCTGGCCTGGAAGACCCTGGCGGAATGCTTCGAGCCCCAGGAACTGCTCATGCGTCAGCAGCTGATCGACAAGTTTTTTCCCGGCAAGCAGCAACAGCCCGGCGAGGAGACGCCAGCCGATAGCATGGCGTAGTCATCGGAAAAAGGATGTGGTGGCGTGGCACGACTCTCATTAAACAAGACCGCCCTGCACCGGGAACAGTCCCGGCTCCGGCAGTTCCAGCGGCTGTTGCTGTCCCTGGACCTCAAGCGCCGCCAGCTGATCGCCGAGCGCCGGCGCGCCCGGGAAACAGTGCAGGCCAGCGAGGCGGAGCTGGACGCCCTGGTGGCCCGGGTGCGCGAGCGGCTACCCATGGCCGGGGACGACACCCTGAAGATCGAGAATCTGGCCCAAGTGACGGCTGTGCGGCTGCGCGAGCACAACCTGCTCGGCGTGCATCTGCCGATGCTGGAGGGTATCGATATCGACCTCGCCGACTATCCGGCGCTGACCACGCCCCACTGGTTGGATCGCTATCGGGAAGTCCTGCGCGACGCGCTCGCATTGACGGTGCGCCTGCAGGTGGAGTGGGAGCGGCTGCATCGCCTGGAGCGGGCGGTCAGGCGGGTCACCCAGCGGGTCAACCTGTTCGACAAGGTATTGATTCCGCGCACCCGGGAGCATATCCGCCGCATTCGCATCCATCTCGCCGACGGCGAGCGCTCCGCGGTGGTGCGGGCCAAGCTCGCCAAGCGCAAGCAGGCTCAGGGAGCGCGCCGATGAGCATCGTGTCCCTGCGCCGAGTGACCCTGGTCGGCAGCCACGGCGACAAGCCGGCCACGCTGCGCGAGCTGCAGCGCCTGGGCGTCATGCACCTGATCGACCTGGGAGAGACAAGGCGCGACACCCCCACCGGCGCGGTGGCCGGCGACACCCGCAAGGCGCTGGCCTACCTGCTCGACTGCCCGGCCAAGCGCCATCAGGTGCCCAGCGACCCGGACTTCGATCATCAGGCCATCGTCGAGCGCGCCCTGGAGAATCAGCGCCGGATGCGGGATCTGGAGGACAGCATCGACTTCGCCCGGCGGCGTCTCAAGGATCTCGAGCCCTGGGGAGATTTCGACTTCCCGCCCCTGGAAAGCCTCGCCGGGCATCGCCTGTGGTTCTACGAGGTACCCCACTACAGGGCGCGCCAGCTCGCGGAAGTCGAGCTGCCCTGGCAGGAAGTGCATCGCGACAACCGCAACCGCTATATCGCGGTGATCAGTCGGGAAGAGCCCGCCATGGACGCCCTGCCGGTGCCGCGCACCCATACCGGCAGCGTGCCGCGCTGGCGGCTGCGTGAGCAGCTGCAGCGCCTGGTGGTGCGCCTCGATGAGTGCACCGCCGAGCGAGAGGCGCTGACCCGCTGGATTCATCTGCTCCATCGCCATCAGGCCCGGGCGGAGGATGCCACCCGCCTGACTCAGGCCCAGCAGCTCACCCGCGACACGGATGCGATCTTCGCCGTGCAGGGCTGGGTGCCCGAGGCGGCGATCGAGGACGTTCGACGCCTCGCCGAGCAGCAAGGGCTTGCCCTGCTCGACGAGCCGGTGGGTCCCGAGGATCAGCCCCCCACTCTGCTCGACAACGACGAGCGCACCGCCGGCGGCGCGGAGATCGTGCACTTCTATCAGATGCCCGGCTATCGCAGCTGGGACCCCTCCCGGGTGATCTTCTTCTCCTTCGCGGCGTTCTTCGCCATGATCCTCGCGGACGCCGGCTACGCCCTGCTGCTGCTCGGCGCGCTGCTGTTCTTCTCACCACGCCTCAAACGCAGTCGTACGGGATTGCGAGTGCGCACTCTGGGTTTTGCCCTGGTCGGCTTCGCCTTCGCCTACGGCGTGCTTGCGGGCAGCTATTTCGGCTGGAGCCCGCCACCGGAAAGCTGGCTTTCTCACTCGAGGCTCCTCGACGTCAACGACTTCGGTCAGATGATGCAGCTGGCGATCGGCATCGGCCTGGCGCACCTGATCGTCGCCAACGCCACCGTGGCCTGGCACCACCGGGGGCGAGCCGCCATGCTGGCGCCGCTGGGCTGGATTGTCGCCCTGCTGGCCGGTGTCATGCTTTTCTACGGCATGACCGGCGGTGCCGTCGCCATGACCCTGGGGCTGATCGGCGTCTTCGTCTTTACCGATACCCGCCCCATACGTGAACCGCTGGACCTGCTCAAGCGGGTCGGTGGCGGTCTCTACGCCCTGACCGACGTGACCCGGGCCTTCGGCGACGTGCTGAGCTACCTGCGCCTGTTCGCCCTGGGGCTCGCCAGCGCGTCGCTCGCGGTCACCTTCAACCAGCTCGCCGCGGACGCGGCGGCGGCCTTTCCGGGGCTCGGCATCCTGCTCAACGCGCTGATCCTGATCGTCGGCCACGCCCTGAACTTCGTGCTGGCGGTGGTCAGCGGCGTGGTGCACGGACTGCGGCTCAATCTGATCGAGTTCTACCACTGGGGCATCTCGGACGAGGGCTACCCTTTTACCGCATTCGCAAAAACGGAGACCACACCATGGAGCAACTGATTCTCGCCCTGGGCTGGGCGGGCCTTTACGGCCCCATGGCCCTGGGGGCCATCGGCAGCATCATCGGCTGCGCCATCGCCGGCCAGGCGGCCATCGGTGCCCTGCTCGAGACCGAGTCCGGCCACGGGCGCTTCATCGGGCTCTCGGCGATGCCCTCCTCCCAGAGCATCTATGGCATCGTGGTGATGTTCACCCTGCAGCGCCCGATCACCCTCGAGACCTCCGCGGGGCTGTTCTCCGTGGGCATCCTCGCCGGGGTGGCCCTATTGCTGAGTGCGGTCTACCAGGGCAGCTGCTGTGCTTCGGCGATCAACAGCGCGAAGAGCAAGCCGGAGATCTTCGGCCTGTCCATCGCCCCGGCGGCCATCGTCGAAGGCTTCGGGGTGTTCGCCTTCATCTTCGCCCTGGTGATCGGCGGCAATATTCCGGCCCAATGAGTTCGAGGAGATCCTCATGAGTCAAGCGGAATCCCTGCAGGGCGCCTCCTCCGGCGTCGAGGCGCTGATCGAGCGGCTGCGCGGCGAGGGGGTCGAGCAGGGCCGGGAGGAAGCCCGGCGCATCGTGGGGGATGCGGAGCGTCGCGCCACCTGGATGATCGAGCAGGCGGAGCGGGACGCCGAGGAACTGCGTCGGGAGGCCCGAGAGGAAGCCGGGCGCCTGGAAAACGCCGCCAGGGAAGCGCTGCGGGTCGCCGCCCGGGACGCGGTGCTGGAGATGCAGGCCACCCTGACCCACCGCTTTCGCGATCATCTACGCTGGCTGGTGGGCGAGGCCCTGTCCCGGGAGGACCTGCTGCAGCGGCTGATTCTCGAACTCGCCGCCCGCACCCGGGCCGAGTCGCCGCTGGAGGCGGAGAACGACATCGAAGTGATGCTGCCCCGGGACGCGGTGGGGCTGGAGGAGCTGCGTCGCCGCCCGGAAGCGCTCAAGGAGGGCACGCTTTCCTGGTTCGTGGCCGCCCAGGCCCGGGAGGTGCTGCGTGAGGGGGTACGCTTCACCACAGGCGAGCACGCAAGCGGCCTGCGCATCCGCCTGCACGAGCACGAGATGGAGCTCGATTTCAGCGACGAGGCGGTGGCGGAGCTGCTATTGCAGCATCTGCAGCCGCGCTTTCGCGCCATGCTCGAAGGCATCGTCAAGTAGCGATGTCATTAACAACGATGTCCAAACGCCACCAGTACGTCGACCTGCTCGCCAGCCTGCCGGCCCTGCCCGCCACGCCCTTCGGCCGCGAGCCCCTGCCGATCTCGGCGATTCGTCTGGAGCGTCGCCTGGAGACTCTGAGCGACGCCCATCGCGACACGCTAGAGGCGCTGGAGAGCCTGCTCGACTGGCGGCATCTGGGCCTGGAGTTGTCCACCGTGGCCTATATTCATCGCTACCGGCAGGCGGCGCCTCGGCTGGCGGAGCAGGGTGTGAAAGATCTCGTCGAGGCCCAGCTCGAACAGTGCACCCTGGTGGCGGCCCTGCGTCGACGCCGGTCCGGCGACCCTGCTCCGGCCTTGGGCGAAACCTGGGGAATCGGCCCGCGCCTGGCGCATATCGGCGCCCACTGGCAGGCAGCGCTGTTCGGCCTGGGAGCGGTCTTTCCCTGGCTCGCCGAGGCCCGGGAGCATCTGGCGCAGGACCGTCCCCGGGAGCTGGAGCGACGGCTCATCGAGGAGAACTGGCGGCGGCTGGAGCGGGCGCGGCGCTATGACCGCTTCGACTTTCGCGAGGTCGTCATCTACTGGCTGCGCTGGCGACTGATCGCCGCCTGGCGGCGCTACAACGCCGAGGCGGCACAGCGTCGTCTGCGAGCCGATATCGCGCGGGGGCTCGGCGACTACGGAGTGCTTTTTCAGGAGGTCGAGAGTGATGGATAAGGATTGCCGGGTGGTCAATGTCCAGGACGATATCGTGGTCATCGAGGCTCTTGAAGATTCGAAGGGGCTGATGAAGAACGAGGTGGTCTATATCCGTCCCGCCCAGGATGAGGAGGAACGGGACGTCCGCCTCAAGGGCGAAGTGCTGCGAGTCCAGGGCAAGCGGGCGGACGTTCAGGTCTTCGAGGATACCGGCGGCATCAAGGTGGGCGACGGCGTGGAGCAGACCGGCGAGATGCTCTCGGTCACCCTCGGCCCGGGTCTGCTGGGGCAGATCTACGACGGCCTGCAGAACCCCCTGGAGCAGATCGCCCTGCAGTCCGGCTTCTTCCTGCCTCGGGGGCTACACCTGGCGGCCCTGGACAGGACCACCAAGTGGTCCTTTTCCCCCAGGGTGCGCATGGGCGCCAAACTGCGCGCCGGGGACACCCTGGGCACCGTGCAGGAGGGGCGTTTCACCCACCGCATCATGGTGCCCTTCGACACCCGGGGGGAGCAGGAGGTGAGTTGGATCCAGGAGGGCAGCTTCGCCGTGGACGTACCGGTGGCGCGCCTCGTCGACGAGGCGGGCGTCGAGCGCCGGGTCACCCTGGCCCAGCGCTGGCCGGTGCGCACACCGCTGCCGCAGCGCCTGCTCGCCAGCCACGCCAGCGAGCGGCTCTATCCCGACCGCCCCCTGGACACCACCATTCGGGTGATCGATACCTTCTTCCCCATCGCCACCGGCGGCACCGCCTGCATTCCCGGCCCCTTCGGCGCCGGCAAGACGGTGCTGCAGAACCTTATCGCCCGCTACTCCACCGTGGATATCGTGATCATCGTCGCCTGCGGCGAGCGGGCCGGCGAGGTGGTGGAGACCATCACCGAGTTCCCGCGACTCAGCGACCCGACCACCGGCGGCTCGCTGATGGACCGCACCGTGATCGTCTGCAACACCTCCTCGATGCCGGTGGCCGCCCGGGAGGCCTCCATCTACACCGGCATCACCCTCGGCGAATACTATCGTCAGATGGGGCTCGACGTGCTGCTGATCGCCGACTCCACCTCGCGCTGGGCCCAGGCGATGCGCGAGACCTCCGGACGCATGGAGGAGATTCCCGGCGAGGAGGCCTACCCCGCCTACCTGGACTCGGCGGTGCGCAGCGTCTACGAACGCGCCGGCGTGATTCGGAACAACGCCGGCGACAGCGGCAGCCTGACCCTGATCGGCACCGTCTCCCCCTCCGGCGGCAACTTCGAGGAGCCGGTGACCCAGGCGACCCTGAGTACGGTCAAGGCGTTTCTCGGTCTGTCATCCGAGCGCGCCTACAAGCGCTTCTATCCGGCGGTAGATCCCCTGCTCTCCTGGTCACGCTATCGAGCCGAGCTCGAACCCGCCATCGCCGAGCGTCTCGGCAAGGAGTGGCCGGGGCGAATCGACGAATTATTACAGCTGCTTCACGATGGGGAGGACGTCAACCAGATGATGCAGGTCACCGGGGACGAGGGCATCACACTCGAGGACTTCCTCACCTACCACAAGGCCGCCTTCCTCGATCTGGTCTATCTCCAGCAGGATGCCTTCGATGCGGTGGATGGCAGCACCTCCCCGGCGCGCCAGCGGCGCAGCCTGGAACTGATCCATCCGCTGGTGAACGCGACATACGCCTTCGAGGAGAAGGACGCCATTCGCGAGTACTTCACCGCCCTGGCCAGCGAGATGAAGAACCTCAACTACGCCCCGCTGGATTCCAGCGAGTATCGTCGTCACTACCGGGAGATAGAACGATTGGCCCAACAAGCGGGACTCGAACTGGCAGCACCGCTGGAAGCGTCGAATGAGTCCACGTCGAAAAGATGAAATATCTTCATCCATCACCGAGCCGGGCCGCATCGACCAGCAGGACGACCGTCTGGCCATCGTCGACGGCTGAACCTTGGTGCACTACGCGGCCCTCGACGCGATCACGGCCATCTACCCGGCGCAGCCTGTCCACGGCGTGGGCTATTGCTTGGACGGAACCCTGCTGTCAACCGCCGCGGCCGCCATAGGGCGGGACGGTGCCAAGGCAACTGGAGGCGGTATTCGAAGCGATCTACCAGCGTTGGGGGGCTGGACTTCCTCATACACTCCACCGCCTGGGCACGCAAGGAGGAGCTGCATGGACGCCTCACCGATTGCTCGGCCGAGGGCTTCGTGGAATCGATGACGGTGTCCTGCCATTCGCTGATCCTCATGGTCCAGCTGGCTGAGCCGTTGATGGACCGTGGCATTTGCCTGGCTCAGTGCCGCCTCCACACTGGGGTTTTTGTCCGGCCCCATGCTCAACGGTTGGCTCGCCAGCATACCGATGGTGATGCCGCAATCCGAGAGGCTGCTCGGCGGGCCCGTGGCCTGGCCCTTCGTGGTCACGGCAGGACTCGCCGGTGCGATGTGGCTGTTGCTCTACCATCATGTTCACGAACAGCCGGCTCATCGGTGGCTTCCTGACGCTGACGCTGCTGGCGATGCTCGGCCTTGGGGCCTTCGCGGTAGGACTCAGCCTGCAGGCGCGACAGTCGATCGGGCTCGACCCTTTCAGGGTCGGGTTGCTGTTCACCGAGTGCGGGCTGGTGCCGCAGCGTCCGAATCCCCAGGTACGCACCCGTTGGTGCGTGCCCACCGGCGAGGCTCGCGGCAAACAGCCGAAGTATTTCGTCCTCGGTAAAATCTATACGCACTGACAGGGATGCACGGCCTGGCTTTCCCGACCCCGCGACATCTCGCGGGTCAGCCAGAAGCCGGCGCCGAGCAGCAAGGCGCCGCCATAGATCATGCCTCGGCCCGGCACCTCTGCGAAGATCAGAAAACCCAGGCTCGAGGCCACCACCGGCGAGACGATGATATCGACCAGGGCATAGACGTTGGCATTGAGCGACTTCAAGACGATGGAGATGCCGAAATAGGCGAAGCCCGTGGACACGATGCCCAGGCTTGCGGCCCAGAGCATCACCGGCAGTTCCACGCCGAGTGCCGGATAGGCGATCGTCATCGCCACCTGGCCGGGACCCGCGATCAACAGGAACGGCGAGAGCACCAGCGCCGCGACTAGCAGCGACCAGGCGATGTCATTCCCGGTCTCGGTCTTGCCCTCATAGCGCATGTAGGTAACCATCGCGGCGTAGATCGCCCCGGTGGCCAGCGCCACGAGGTTGCCCAGCATATGGCCGCCGCCGAGCGGATTGGCGAGCGCGATACCGATCAGGGCGATGGCGAAGATCAAGACATAGCTCCTGCGCGCCTTCTCGCCCAAGAACAGCGCCGAAAAGATGAACACGAAGAATGGCGCGATGCTCCAGAAGATCACCGCGTTGGCGATCGGCACAAGTGACATGGCGAAGTTGAAGACGCCGCCCTGGGCGGCGATCAGTACGCCGATGATGGCGGTATCCTTGACGTTGCCTTTGGGAAACCGAGGCCATTGCCGAGTTGCCAGGGCCCGCGCTATGAATAGGAAGGCCGCCGCGAAGGCCATGGCATAGAAGGTCAAAGTTTGGATCGGAATCCGCCCGTCGGTAAGCTTAACGAACACACCGATGGTCGCCTCGGAGACCGTGATCAGCGCAAGCAGAAGGAGGGTGTTCATGCCTGCCCTCCCTTGCTCGCCGGTCGCGTGACATCGATCACTTCGGCACCTGACTCGTCGAGACAGGTGGTCTCCACCTGCAGTGTGGCGAAGAAAAAGCCATAATGATCCTTGAGCATGCTATAGCCGGCTTTGAGCACGGCCTGTGGATCGGTGCCGTCGGAGATTCGCAGGTGACCGGAGAATACGTAACGGCCGCTGGTCAGTGCCCAGGCGTGCACGTGATGAGCATTTTCCACGCCGTCAAGCGCTATCAGTGCTTCCGTCACCTCGGCCAGTCGAATCTCGGAGGGCGTACCCTCCATCAGCAAATGGGTGGCATCGCGCAGGATACCCCAGCTCGCCCACAACAGTACGAAGCCGAAGGCCATGCCAAGCAGCGGGTCGATCAGCAAGAACCCGGTGAAGCGAATCACCAGCGCGGTGACGATGATGAGCAGGCTGCCGACGAAAGTCTGGATGATATGCCACAATGCGCCTTTGACGTTCAGGTCGCTGCGGCTTTGTTTCCAGATCAGGCCCAGCGAGACGATCTCGGTAAGCAGGCCGCCAGCCGCCGCCCACAGCATGGGTGCCGTGGACAGATCAATGGGGTCGGTCATCCGCATGCCGGCCATCACGACCACGATCAGCGCCATGCCCAGCAAAAAGCCGCCGTTGACCAGGGCACCCACGATCTCGGCGCGATACCAGCCGAAGCTGCGGTCCTCATCAGCCGGGCGGCGGGCGAGCCGGGCAGCGGTGATGGCCACCAGCACGCCACCCACCGCCGAGAAGGTGTGGAAGGCGTCCGAGATCACCGCGACCGAGCCGGTCCAAAGACCGATGCCCATCTCGATGAAGAAGTAGATCCCCGTCAGCCAGGCCGAAATCGCCATTCCAGATCCACTGGAAGGCATGTGCCCCGCATGGCCGTGACCGCCGTTGCCGTGATTCATAAGCGCACCTTGTCTCCGTTTCAGTACGTGCCATTCGATCATGGGCATCGTGTTCGAGCGATCACGTCCGGGCCCCGGCATGGCCAGAGATTCATTCATGACGCGGCCCCTGCCCAGTGTTGCCACGTACCCCTTTCGACTCGACATCTGATTGGGTCACCGACTGATCCGAAAGGCTCGAGAGTAACCCCGTCAATCTGCCCGCATGCATGAGCGGTTCCTCCAACTTGAGAAGAGCACCGCACGAACAAGGTACACCGGCCGAAGAGCAACGGGTTTGTCGAACGTCTGCATAGAACGCTGTTGGACGAGCATTGTCAATGGCCATCAGAACTGACCCACCAGTGGCCAACAAAACTGACCCACCCGTGATCGTCAGCTGAGCGTCTTCTGCTTCAGCCGGTAGCTCTCCCCGCCGAGCAGGTAGAGGTGCGAGTGATGGATGATCCGGTCGACGATCGGCACCGCCACGTTGTCGTCGTGGAAGAACTCGCCCCAGCTGGTGAAGTCCTTGTTGGTGGTGATGATCAGCGACCGGTGCTCGTAGAACCGGTTGATCAGCTGGAACAGCGCGTAGCGCGCCTGCCGGCTCATCGGCAGGTAGCCCAGCTCGTCGATCACCAGGGCGTCGACCTTGGCGAGCTTGTGCAGCGTCTTCTTCAGCTCGCCCTTCATCTCCGCTAGCTCCAGCTCCTCGACCAGGTCCAGGGCGTTGCGGAACAGCACCCGGTAGCCGGCCTCGATGGCCTTCTGGCCGATACCGATGCTTAGATGAGTCTTGCCCACCCCTGGCGGGCCGATGAACACCAGATTCTCGCGGTTATCGAGGAAGGAGAAGTCCAGCAGGGCGTTGATCTGGCGCTTGGTGATGGTGGTCTGGTGCCGGTAGTCGAACCCCTCCAGCCGCTTGTCGCTGGGGAAGCCGGCTTGGCGCCGGTAGAGGTCGATGCGCTTCGCCTCGCGGGTCTGGCGCTCGTGCTCGACCAGCATGTCGGCAAAGGCCAGGTAGGAGACCTCGTTAGCCTCGGCCTGAGCCAGCAGCGCGGTGAGGCCGCCGGCGATGGCGCCCAGGCGCAGGCTGCGGTAGCGCCCGACGGTCAGCTCAAGCTGCCCCATGGGTCACCTCCTGCTGGCCGCTGGAGTGGCCAAGCCGGCCGTACTGAGCCAGCTCCGCCGGTGTCGTACAGGGGATCAGGTATTTATGGCGGTTCTGCCTGAAACCCGCTTGGATCAACCTATGTGCAATTAACGCCGTGTATATTAGCCGCACCAAGCCCGAGCACTCCTCAAAACTCAGGCGTTCTCTGGTCTTTAATTCTCGCGATGGGGCGGGTTTCTTTCGCAGCGCTCAGTAATGTATCAATATTCCTGCCGAGCAACTTGGCCTCCTCAAGCGAGGTAGCCGACTCAAGAGCGTTGCGTAAGCCTTGAAGCTCGTGAGAGAAGGCAGCAATTTGCCGCTCGAAATAGGCCATCCTTTCGGCACTGCTGAAGTAGCCTGCCTTTTCATGGGCCATATGCAGGTATGGCGCTACGCCCTGCATTGATTTGTGGCCTGTCTGGCTCATCAGCCGCACGCCTATACCGGCCTGGGCCGCCGCAGATCCCCGGGTGTCCAGGGCATAGGCGCAAGCCAGGATGTCGATCCAGTTATGGCGCAGCAGATGAAGGTGCGCAGGCTCATGCAACCCGGCCAGCTTCTTCAGTTGTAGCACTTCATCGCTGAACGAGCGCGTCGCCCATGACCGGCCATCGCTTGCGACGAAAAGGAGTCCGGGATCGGCATCTATGATACCGTTAGTCTTGCCACGTAAGATCGCCCGCTTTCTCGGCCCCTTGATCCAGCGGATCGCTCGCATGATCAGTTCCGGTGCAAAAGCGACAACTCGCTCATCGTTAACGATGCCGGACTTCGCGACTGTCATGGCAACTCTGACGCTCTGCTGACTCTCGGGGCTGCGCCTCTGTTCCTCCAAACGGCGCTTAGCCTCTTCAATATCCTTCACTGTCAAACGCGACAACTCGATACGTCGTGCTCCTGTCTGCTCCGCGCACGAGAGAAGTAGCTTCATCCTATCCCGGCGAAACTTGCCGCTCTCACCTGGCACTCCTAATCTGGGAATCGCGTTCCAAAGCGCTTCAATCGTCTCCGAAGATACCGGGAAGCGCGGGACCCGGGCACTCACCGGTAGAAGTGAAGCATGAGCGAAAGTGCTCTTTGCGATTGCTCCACGCTTAGTGCGGATCTGATACGTTTCCATACCAATGACAATCTGCGCAGGATCCTCGGTACCAATAACCAAACTGTCGCCGAAGTAGTGCCTACGCTGTAGCCAACTAAGAGCATGGAAACAACGACGCAGAATGGTGTTGATCTGGTTGTTACTCCGCTCTGTTTTATCCCGGAGAAGGTGGTTGCGAAAGTCGACCATCGTCTGGCCATCAATGGCGACGAGCGGGAGCCTGAGACTGTCTAGGTATTGGACGAAGAGCGATAGATTGGCGGCATATGTCTGGAGTGAGCCCACGGCCTTCGTACCCGTGCCGAAGTACCGTAGCAGATAGTCTATGAACGGCCAAAAAGGATACCCGGCATTGTCGAGAATCAATGGCATACCAGCGTCATCGCACTTGTACGCTCTTTTGAATGCCGGATCGCGGATATTAGCGGCCTGCGTCGAGCGGAGAATTTTTCTCATCATTCTCATCCTCAGCCACTTGGCTGCCAGGTAAAGGCTGCTTTGCAGCAACGAGCGCAAGACGGTACTTGGCATGGTGGCGCCGCATCGCCTCTTGTCGATGGGCATTCATTTGAGCTTCGGCTTCCAGCGTGCTTACTGCGTCCAGGTAAGCAGCGCGCAACTGAAGGAGAGCATCTGTGAGGACGCTCACCTGGTGGTTAAGGTCGCTGTTGCGTGCTTTGAGCCCGGTCTTGGTATCCGACCGCTTCTTATTGATTAAGGTGTCCTGAGAATGTTCTCGGAGCGCTTTTTGCTCTTGGGTCTTATGAAGGGCGCGGAGTTGCTTCGAAAGTCCTTTTAAGTCCTTATACAGATTCAGGTCACAATTCTTTGCAGCGTTGACCGAGCAGCAGACAATCTCCAGGCCCTTCTCCTTACTCTTAAACTCCCACGCGCAAATGCATGCCACAGACGCGTAGGCTTCAAAACCATCAGGGATTCGGCCTTCAGTGAGCATTTCCTGCAGATGCCTCTGTTTCCATATCAAGCTCTTATGAATTCTCGCCTGCTTCTCGGCGATCCCGGACGCAATTTGACCAGACTGTAATCTTGGCAAGGCTATGCAACCTCCCTCTGATATCGGATAATGAGCGCTTCGCCTGCGCTCTTCACATCCGGACTGGCAACGACCTCGATGTTGAGCGCTCCTGATTCGTGCAAGTATTCAAGATAGTCTTGGAGATCCTCGTCAGGAATGACTTCGAGGCGGTTGACATTGAAATGGCGCTCCACATCCGCCTCAAGCTTTTCCCGGTTTTCAACATTGGCGATGTGCCTACGCAGGGCTTCCATCGTAAAGCGCGCCTCCTCCTCGAAGAGTTCTGCCCCACCCATGGACTCTTGGATGTAGCGGAGGGTTTGCTCTTTGTTCAGGTGACCCATGAACCATGACAGGGCGTCGAGGGAGGCGTCGCGGCGATGCCAAAAGAAGGCCATCGCGAAGAAGCGACGCAGTTCGTGTGGCTGCACGTACCAGCGAGCAAGAACGTCATTGACGGTCTGGGCTGGTACTTCGATCATGTCGGCGAACTGCGCCATGCGATTGATAATCAGATGCCTCCCCTCTATATCTCGAAGCGCGTCCCCGAAGCGAAAGATGAAGCCGCTCGTGCTGGCAGTCCCCGAGAGCGACGCAATAAGCCCGAATGCCTGTGCGCCGACATCGGGTATCGGCCGCAACACTTCCTGCATAGGTCCATAGTCACTTCCCTTTTCCAGGTAAAAGCGCAGCCGATAGCAGCCCGGCTCGCCGACCAAACCGTCTCCACGGAGCGCAACAAGCTCCTCGACTCGCCGCGCTGAGAACGCGCCAAGCACTAGGAAGCAAGCGCCGATGAGACAATCTATCGCATCGAAAATAGAGGGGGATTCGCGCCGGGTACGGTGTTTGACGCCGGTGTGATATCTGTGGGCACGAACTATATTCAGTGAATCAAGGGCTACAGGCTGGCGTACCTTGCCAAACGCAGCTGTGCCACTGTATTTGCTTAGTCTTTGGCCGCCAGTCGCATCCACTAGGTCGAAATAATAGCCGACCAGCTCGTGGCCATACTCAACCACCCATTTGATCGCGTGATTGAGGTAGTGCAGTGCGATTGGGTATGGAATGGTAGGGGTTCTGTTGGTGCCGCGACCGAGTTGTTCTGCGTATAAGCTTGGGCTTGATTCGATACCGAAGGCGTCAAAGCCAATGCCGTCTGGCAGATACGGACGTTGGGTGAAAAGTTCTCGCCAGGGTAGCAGAAGACTATAGATCGTGTGCTTGCCAACGGTAGGCTCTACGTCATCACCCCAGCCATTCGCGATTCGAAGATCGACCAGCTCAGTTGTATAGGCACTTCGGTCATTGCGTCGCGGCATTGATAACCCGCTCTCCTCCAGAATGGCCCTCACTGCTGGACTCTTGGCTAAATGTACCATCGGGAGATCGGTCGCATCGGCCAACTTCTGATAGGAAACCAAGCCATCTGCATTCAGTATTGAGCTGTAGTCCTCGTTATCTTCTAGGTCCGCAAGATACGCCTGAATGTTCTCAGAGACACCGAGAAGGCCCTCCAAACCCCGCTGGACATCCTCAAGAAACCATTCGAAGTGCTTCACTGTCAGGGCCCCGAATCGGAGCATGGTTAAAGGCTCGCTCAAGCCTCGCAAGATCATCCAACGTATGAGGGCTATAGCGCCATGGGCAAGTTTTAGCTGCACCCTTGCATTCGATGTGAACATCGAAGGGCCGGAGCGGGAGAGCCACACCAGACGCCGGATCGTCTCCAGCAGATCCGCCATCTCCGGGTCTAGCAAAGTCCTTCCCTTCAGCAACCTAACGTCCCAGTTGATACGATTGGCTCTACGCCACCGATCGGTGCCGGGGACTCGCTCTTCTTTGCCGAACCCCCTTTTGATGTACCACACCGGGGCGTGCCAGTCGGACAGCAGCCAATCGGCTATAGGAGTCTCCGAGAAGTCAGGAGCATCAAGAAAGCTAATGAGTTGGGCGCGGTCGAGAGACTTTTTCATGTAGCCTCCAGGAGCTCGTTGAGACATGGGAACTCGATTTCGCAGTCTGTATTGCGCGCCAGCGCGAGGCCTTCTCGATAGATGCTCGCAAGTTCGCGGTCCATACAACTGCGCATGACGCCATGTAGACAATTGCGCAGGTCGAGCCAATCGCGAGCCAGAAAGCGTTTATAGACTCTATCTAGACTGAATCGGGGGTGCCTCGCCTGCAACTCCTTGAGCGCATCGCACAGCCGCTCAAGCACCGCGACATTCCTCGGGCTGAGCATAAATACCGATTGCTGTTGCGGAGTGGATTCGGCCACGATCTCCCGATCTCTTCTTTTGAACATGGGGGACCCGGACAAGGCCTTGTCTTGGCGAATCGCCTCCAGCTCGGTACTCAGCCCATCAAGGGACTCAAAACGCAGCGCTTTCACCAAAATATCGGCATCTTGCTGCGTTGCAGCGATAACTAAGAGGTTTTGGAATTTGCGAATCTGATGCTCATAGAAGGCGTCCTGGATCTCTTTGGGAATGTAGTTGCGGAGGGCGACGTCGGGTCTGTTATTAAGATACGCGGCGGCGACCTGCATATCGCCTCCGGCTTCGAACCAAACCACAACGCCCCCCAGGACACGGACATCCGCTCGGGTTATAGGCTTCGAGATAAGCGCGCTGATACTAGGCCAGCGACGCAAGAACGCTTTCCAAAGGCTCTGATGCTTTCCTATCGGAGCCGGCACATCGCCCCTTCTTGGTGCCAGCCACAGGGCCATTTCGCCATCTTGCCGCCAGTGCTCCGTCATCGCATACAGTGCGGACATGATCTCCGAGACACTGATCGCCTCGCTTGGGCCTGCAAGCTTATGAACGACCTTCGCCGCCCTTGGCTTCACAACAGCAACACGGGTCAGGGCGGGGTCGTCGAATGAGCTAGTTAGACGCAATTCGCCATTTAAATTTTGCAGGCGAGCCGAATCCAGTGACTCCACGTTCACTCCTAGCTCAATCACCAGCAGAATGAAGAACGCTACGGAGGTTGTTCGAGTCAGCCCAAGATGGCGACGAACAAATTCTCGACCGTAACTCTGTGTCACACTTCCCCATGAAAAGGGCAGTGCCTCCAGGACGGCGATTCCGTTGTGGCGGTGATGAAGGTAGCCCACGAGATTCTGCAAACCATTTGGGTGGTACGTCGAGAAGAAACTGATGCGAGCCTGGTATTTGCCATGCCGCAGATCAGGGTCACACGTAACGCCCCGGCCCAGGAAGTACTCCAAGCGCTCGATGTCACAGGCTCTAGCCATTTCCTGACCTCTCTTGAAGAGTTCGATGGATTCGCTGGCCTCCTGCTGAGCCGCCTCCCGAATAGCTCGCAAAAGCTCGCTGCTGGCTCTGTGAACGTCGTCGAAGAACTCTCCATCTTTCACGCTCGGGAGTGCAAGTTTGCGTGCACTGCTACTCGTAATGGCGAGCTTGTCCAAAACGGTCGGAGTAGAGCGATGAATTTTTCGAAGTCCCGGCACTTTCTTATCTAACGGAGGCAGTGGAAAAACCGGGATTACTTTGATCTGTTGTAATTGCCGCAGGTGTAGGCGACCGGCTTCCCAATAGCGATGAGAGGAGAGATATTCCCGCTCTTCCGAGCTGAGCCACGAAATCAGCCAGCTATGAAGATTATCAAAGACTTTGGTTGCGCTCGATTGGTAGAAGGATGGGTTCCGACCATGGGTGGTGCACCACTCCAGATAGTTATTTATCGGATAAATAACATGCTGCTGGGTGGTCTGCGACCTCCCCGCCAGTTGCCTCTCCATACCTGAACGCAGCCGATCAGCTTCAGAGACAGGAAGGTGGCGCAGCCCCGAGAACTGGTAGGTTCGGGTCTTTCGCCCTCCCGGGAGGATGCATGTGAGGGTAAAATTGGTACCTATGTCAGAGCGCCCGACTGTCATATAGCACCATTGCTTCTTTATGATTGTTGTCATTTAGAAGCGTAGCGTAGTTATCAGGAAGAGACCGAAAATAATTCCTTTTTAAAACTGATATTTATTAAATTGATAAATTTACTCACAAGCTAAATGATAGTGCAGCAGACCGACTAAAAATGTGCGCCAGCTGGGCTGGGACAACGGCAAGGACATCGAAAAACTGGCTCATATCATGCAGTCGATGGATCTCATCGCCGTGCAGGAGCTGATGAGTGAGGATGCCTTGGTAGCACTGGTCAACCAGCTCGAGAAGACGACCGGCGAGGACTGGGAATCGATGGCCAGCCATTCCCTTGGCAAGGGGGAGCGGTATCGAGAGCACTATGGCTTCGTCTGGCGCGTTTCGGAGGTGGAGTATGCCGAGGGCGCGGTAGTCTTCCTCGATCATGATGACGTATTCGCCCGGGAGCCTTATTCGGCTGTGTTCCGAGATGTAGAGTCTGGCCTCGAGCTGGCGCTGGCCAATGTGCATGTCGTATATGGCGATTCAGTCGGCGATCGCGTCCCGGAGATTGAGGCCTTGGCCGACTATTGGGAATGGCTTGGGGAGGTCTACCCCGACACGCCACGAGTGGTAGCGGGAGATTTCAACCTGGAACCTGATCATGTGGCATGGGCTGCACTTCGAGCTGCTGGGGCCATGCCGGCTTTGGAGCGAGTGGCCACCACCCTGGCACACGAGACAGGGGTTTACCGCAACCTTTACGATAATTTCTGGTACGAGAGCACCGGCTTGCCCGTGACGGATCAAGGGATGATCCCTTTCCCCAGCTTGTTTCAGATGGAACACGACGAAGCTCGTTCTGCAGTGTCTGACCATGCCCCGGTCTTTATGGCGTTGGGAAACACCGAGCTGAAGCTATACGCCTGGCCTGGCGCCAGCTCCCCAACTGTCGATACGGGTCAGCTCGCATCCGATTGCATCGACTTGAACACGAGCCCGGAGAGCGCTCTGGAGGGGCTGCCACACATCGGGCCGGTACGGGCCAGCCAGATTGCAGATATGCGCCCCTGGGGCTCTGTGGGCCAGCTGACGGACATCGGCGGCCTAGGGCAGGCCAGAGTGGCTGACATCCGCGATAGCGGCCTCCTGTGCCCGTTGGCCGGGTAATGGAACCTGAGCCACACTCAAGGCCGACCACCATCTAGTTAAATGACACGGGCACCGTGGTGGTGTCCGCTGCCCCTTTCCCCCGTCTCTTCAAGCGTCACCCTGTCCCCTAACTCCCTCTGAGACCTGCAATCCAGCAGGAATGAGAGAGGAGAGAATGTTATGCCGATGTCGACACAGGACCGCTTGAGCTGGCGCCGTTGGAATCTCGACTACACGAAACGGTTGCTTGCCAACGACCCTGAAAGCCAGATGGCGCGGGCCGTGCTGTCTTGTTGGCCAGCTCGTATTCAGCATGCTCTTGGTACGCGCTTTGGCCTGACCAAGGATGAGCCAACGACCGAGCCGGAGACCCGGACGTACACCGCGTTCTGCCACCAAAGAAATGGCGTTGGCACGATCTGGATAGGCACCGTTGAGGTTCCTATCCGGGACTACCGGGAAGATGAGCAAATGGAAGCTGTCTACCAGGCTCGATGTGCCTGTGCCCGTGACTGGGGCTGGCACTTTGAGGCAGCGGACGGTTCATCCCGGGAAGATATTAGCGAGATCGTCTGCATGGGCCTTGCAGAAGGCGATGTAACGATTGCGATGTGGGATGACACCCACCTCGAGTAACCTTCCAACAGGGCACCATTCCTACCGGGATGGTGCTCTTTTCGTCGCCAGGCCGAGCAGTGTCACCCTCCCCCCTACCTCCCCTTGAGACCTGCACAACGCAGGAATGAGAGGAGAGAACCAATGAAGACCATCGAAGCTGTATTGCACCGTGATGCCAACTCTGACTTAGCCTGGCTGCAGTTGCCGAAGCCGATCGTGAAGGGATTGGGCATCGACCATCGCCTGTCTCGCCAGAACCGCACGGATGATCGGTTCATCTACCTCCGGGACCGTCCTGACGCAAGGCTGGTTGAGCTTGTGCTCGAGGATAAGCTGGTGGAGCTATCCATCAGTGAGCAAGTCCATGAGGATGATGATTGGGTAGAGCGGCTGGCTCACTATCGGCCGGAGCTGCTAGGCGATAGCGTCGAGTACCTTGAGGATCAGCTGATTGAGCTGCCCCGGGCAGACGAGCTGAATGCGCAGACCATCTGCAAATACGCTGAGCACCTCCAGGATCGTGCCCAGCGCTACTGCAACGTCATGCTCCCTGAGCATGAATGGGTCGCGAATCTGTTGGAATTCAAGGATGGCGCGAATGAAGTGTATTCACTCTGTCAGGTTGCATCATTCTCCAACACGGTGGGCTTGATGACTGAATCCCGCAGAGGGAACTGCGAAGGGTATGTATGTACTGCATACCTAACGCGACTGCTGCCACATGCTGGCCTCGTGGCAGTGCCCCTGGTGAGCGGGAAATTCTGGAGCTGGGATGAAGCTGACCGGCTATCCAGAAAGATCCAGGATTGGTGCCGTTGAACTGAATCGGATCGCATGATCCTTCAAGCCCCAACACCGAGAGGTGGAGGGGCTTTCACAATCTGGGCTACATGCCCGCGTGGAGGTAAGCATGTCCAGTATCAAGTTTGTGACGGATCAGTGGCCCGGTGAACCCGATATTCTTGCGGGACATCAGCTTGAGCCATTGACCATCCAGGATCTCGATCGCACGAAGGTGCTGTTGCGTGTCCTGCCCTCTGGACCTTGGACTCATGAGGCCTTGGAGGAGACTGGTAGAGGTATTGAGCAGATGCTGCCCCAAGAGGTTGCTGATGGCGTAGACGCTTTTCTCGGCACCCAATGGGTCGGTAGCACTGAAGTGTGACACAGGGATCTTTGATCCATTCCAAGCCCCTACCACTTGCTGGCAGGGGCTTTTTCGTTGCGGCCGATGGCTGCGCAGGCTATCGATACGCCTCTCTAGCTTGTAAAACTATGTTACCAACACCATAGAGTTGAATGGACCCAGGGCGCAGGGTGGCCAGGGGCGATCGCAACCGGACAGGAGACACAGCATGAGCATAGATGCGCTGGCGCAGACGATTAACGATTTGGATGCTCACGACATATACAACCCGGACGATGAGAGCAACTTGCTCAATGGGGAGTTTCTTAGCGTAACGGATGACCGTACTCGGCAATTGATCGAGCAGATTATTGAACTTTCGAAAGACGTGCTTTTCAAGCCTGATGGCTCTCCCAACCGCAGGGCCATCACAGCGCTGCGCCAGCGAGGCATCAATCTCTCTGAAGCCGGTAGCCCTTACCCGAACGATCCCTATGAAACATGTGTCCTAATCAAGATTGAAGAAGGGTATATTCAGGCCACCAGCGTTCAGCTAGGCGTATAGCCTCTGCGCTGGCGCCAGCACTAGAGCTAACCGGCATCGGCCCTTTCCAATGGATAGGGCCGATCTGTTCGGCTAAGGCAGAGGAATTGCCTATTGGCGTAGGAGACTGCAGGCATAGAGCCAGTCGCAGGCCTCCCGGAGTAGGCCAGTTGCCGCCGTGGCTTTGTCGTGCTCACGGGGTAACTATAGGAGGCGATGGCCTACCTGACACGGCGGGGGATCAGGGTTCGAAGCGAGAAATTTGCAGGGATTCAAAGGGGTTTTTTTCGTTGGGGGTAAATAAGACAGGAAGCGCCACGTTGGCGCCCTGGATTCAAATAAGGAGACCCCATGAAATCCAAAAACTCTCTGCAAAAACTACTCGATAAGTGCCTCGACGCAATGGTGGGCAAAGATTCCCGCTGGTACACCCGACTTATCGCATTTGCCCCCTTTACCTTGCTTCTTGGGGCTTATCTCTTCCTTTGTCTTCTGGAATACCCGGACATATTCACTGGCTTGCTTGGGGCAGTTGTTACCATTCTCACAGCACCCTCCCTGCCGGTGGCTTTGGGACTGATCGCGGTGGGGGCGGTGTTGGCGTTAGCCATTTCAAGGCGTTTGGGGCGACGTTGGCCCTGACCAATAGATGGGATCGTGCTGCTTGGCTACTGCTGTAACATCGCGTGCCTGCCAAGAAATGCGCCGACATCGAGCCAGCCGTAGGCCCGGAATATGTCTGCTGCTGCCGTGGCTTTGTTGTGTTGTCGGGGGAACAGTAGGAGGCGATGGCCATCCTGCCACGGTGGGGGTGCTGCACAGGTGGCGAATGGTATCTGCGCTGCCGCCATGCGCTTCATGAAGGCCTCGTTCATCGTGTGATCCTCTGGCTCACAGAAGATGTCGAAAGCGGCGAGGATGCTCAGGGCGACCTCGGGATTCAGTGCATGCCTGGTCAGGGGAGCCTTTATGTGTAGCTCAGGATCGAAGAAGCCTGCAATCAGGCGGGCCGCGGCGAAGTGATGGGCGCCGCCCTGGTTGTGTAAGTGATAACCCCCGGGTTGCCAGCTGAAGCCTTCCAGTGACTCTCCAGCGCCGCCATGGAAGCGGAGTTCATGCCAGCTGAGTAAGGGTTCGATGCTGGCGCGATCGCTATGAACCAATCCGCGGCATTCGCCGAAGGCATAGGAGTCGAGAGTGGCGTAGTCGACAAGATCGCCTTTCCCCGATGCCAAGGAAATGATGTCCCTGATCGAGCAACTGAAGTTGTCATCGTAGGTGGTCGTTGTGAGCCCCGCGGCTGGAGAATACGGGAGACGCTGGCATTGCAAACCTCTAGGCCCTGGCTGCCAGTAGGCTATGTCGCCCCCGGTGCTAAGCGGCCATCGGTGTCACTGAATGATACCGAGTTCGCTGGCGCTGGCGGCTGGTGGATTCACCCGGGCCGCTAGGTGTGAAAATTCGACTGCATGCTGCACGGCTGCTGGATTGCCCCAGCGAGCATGGCGCAGCCAGCGGCCCAGTAACGTGGTCGCCGGCATGATATGTTCCCCCTACCCCTGTCCCGGTATGGTCACCCTCGGCTCTATCTCGGAGTGACATTCTGATTTTAATTTGGAGCCCAGGTAATGGTGTCTCAGCTTCAACAATGGCTTGCTAGACACAATCGGCCCATCACCCGGCAAGCTATCGGCATCATCGCGGCATTCTTGATTGGCACCGCCCTGGTCGTAAGCATGATCCAACGTCAGGTAACTGCTGTTGCTCCCGGCGTTCTGCATGCCAAGGACGGTCTGCACACGCTGACCCTGGAGATGGCTGCGACCCCGCGCCAGCGCCGGATGGGCCTGATGGAGCGTGATTCTCTGGCGCCCGATGCCGGCATGCTCTTTATTTACGATGAAGAACAGTCAGCCGACCATGCGTTCTGGATGTACCGCACTCGCATACCGCTCGATATTGCCTTCCTCGATCGCGCTGGGGAGATCCAGTCGATCACCAGCATGGCGCCCTGCACTGCATACAAGGTTGCCTGTCCACGGTATCCCGCTGGCGCCCGCTTCTGGATGGCCCTGGAGGTAAACGCCGGCTACTTCGATGAGCGTGGTGTGGCCGTGGGGGATCGCCTCGAGGTCGACCTGTGACGGTCAGCTGTCCCCCTATCCCCTCTTGAGACCTGCGCTTTTGCAGGAATGAGAGAGGAGCAAGATCATGAGCACATCCGTTATTTCTCACCCCAACCGGGGAAAGTGGGGCCAATCCAGCTGGCGGGGCAACTGCTCGGGATTTGTCTACCAGGACATCTTCCAGCAGCTTCAACCTCGAACGTTCTGTGATCCGATGGTTGGAAGCGGAACCTCGGTAGAGGTGGCTCAGGAGATGGGGATCGAGGCCTTTGGCCTGGATCTGCACTCAGGCTTCAACATCCTGCGGCACTCCATTCTGGATGCTACGGGCAAGCCGGTGGACCTCTGCCTTTCGCACCCGCCCTATCACGACATGATCGTGTACAGCGGCAATGTGTACCCTGGCGAGCACCCGGATGACCTATCCCGCTGCGCTGATCCTGACGAGTTCATGGACAAGCTCCAGCAGGCGTTACTCAATCAGCGAGAGGCTGTCCATCACGGCGGCTACTACGGAACGATCATCGGTGACCTGAGGCGTAACGGCCAATATTGGTCATTTCAAGCTGATGCGATCGCACGGATGCCAGGGAGTGAGCTGCGAGCGGTGCTGATCAAGGCACAGCACAACGTTCAGAGCGCATCACGTCAGTATGCTGGCATGCGTCTGCCCAGGGTGTCGCACGAGTACATCCTGCTCTGGCAGCGGCCTGACAGGAGCGTAGCGCTGTTGTCGACCCTCTCCTGCATGGCTCATGCCCAGCAGCGCCGAATCCGAGGCACATGGAAAGCTATTGTGCGACAGGCCTTGGTGTCGCTGGGCGGGGAGGCATCGCTATCGCGGCTCTATGAAGCGGTAGCAGAGCATGCGCCGGATCGGTTGGCAGGACGCCAACACTGGCGCGAGAAGGTTCGTCAGACGCTATACGTCAATGACTGGTTTGCCCCAGTCGAGCGTGGAATCTGGCGAGTCGCATAAGCACTTCAGCCCCCATGGATCACCTCCTGGGGGCTTTTCTCTTGCTGGTCTCAGTGTGAAAAGCCGCCCCCTGCCTGTCATGCCAACCCCTACCTCTCCTCGAGGCCTGCATCCGGCAGGTATGAGAGAGAGGAAAACCCTGATGTGCAGCAACTACGCTACTGAGAGTCGCCAACCCTACGCATCTCGAAACCGCATTCAGAGGGTGGAGGTTTGGGTGGTCGATCCTCGGGAGATGTTCATTGGTGGTGATGACCTGCGTTGGCAGGTGGCGTACCTAGACACCTTCTCTGGACGGTTGGCGCTGAGCCCAGTGGCACGCTCGCGTGGTTGGCCAATCTTTCTGATCAGCGATCGCATCGAGATCAGGATTGATGGTAGATCATACTTCGTTCACTGGACGGGGCATGGACCTGAGCCATGGCACGCAGAAGTCGAGGAGTGGGGAATGTACGACATTCGCGAGATCCAAAAGCATGGGGATTCGGTATTCCTTGACCTAACAGACCCGGCCTTTCAGCGTATTTGTGCCGCGGAGTTTCCTGGTGTCATGCTGGCAGCTTGATTAGGGCTGGCTCACCTATGGAGACAAGAATCTCAGCCCCTGCTTGTCAGGGGCTTTTCTTGGATGGACGTTGTTTCGCATGCGAAACGGTGAATAATCAAAATTCAAAACAGAAGTGAAGCCATCATGTGCGGACGCTTTGCCCTTTTTGATGATGTCAGGCAGGTGGCCGATAGTTTCAGCTACCCTATCGCTTCCGGTGCAACATTCCCCCCTACCAGTTACAACGTTGCTCCAGGTGATCCCATCGTGGCGATCGCTGCTACCGATGGTGAGCCGGAGGTGACCACGCTGAAGTGGACATTTCAACCTAGGTGGGCGCCAAAGGACGCGCCCCGTACTCATGTGGCCAAAGCTGAAAGCCTGGCGTCGAGCAGGTTCTGGAAAGGCGCGTTCACCCGCCACCGTTGCCTAGTGCCCGTGAACGGATGGTTTGAGTGGCAGCACGAGGGTGATCGCAAGCGACCCTTCTACTTCTGCGGTGCCTCGAATCGACTGATATTGCTGGCTGGGGTTTTCACTAAGCAAGCAGATGGCGAGTTGGGCTGTGCGATCGTGACCCAGCCGGCACAGGGACAAGCTAAGCGGATTCATAGCCGTATGCCGGTGGTCGTCGCGGCTGGCGCTGATGCTTGGCTCGATCCTGAAGTGCGAGACCGCGACACGCTGAAGAAGCACCTCAAGCCCTTGCCTCCGTGGCAGCTGGTCTCCTATCCGGTCAGCTCGGCGGTCAACGACGCGGCTGCAGAGGGCCAGGGCCTTCTGGCTTCGGTAGAAGGTGTTGAGGAATAAAAAAAATCTATCGTAGCAACGAATTTTCTCCCTAAAGCCTTCCCAGGTGTCACCCATCCCCCTATCTTATTGGCGAGGCCGTTCATTGAGCGGTATGGGAAACGAAAAATTGTAATCACGATAACCTCTTAGGTAGGTTGTCAGGTTGTTTCGACAAGGCCCGCTGGCTATTCGGCTATCACGCAAGGGCGCTTACGTCAGCAATCCTGATAACCTCCTCGAGGCATCCCTGTGGCTTTTCGCTCCAGGGGAAGCTGTCATGCACGGCAAATCTGCAGCTCTGTGCTGATCAGATTCAACGCTTTACCTTCAAGCCCCTTCTAGTTCGCTAGTTGGGGCTTTCTCTTTCTGTGTCAGCGCCGGCCCTATCTCCCTACAACCAGCCATTCATGAGCCAGGGGACAATAGGGGAATCACCATGCAGCAACGTGAAGGGCATATCGCCCAGACCGGCGACGCGCTAGTGACACACTACCTGGACAACCCCTTTTCTCGCTCCTCCGTGATTGGCGAGGCGTGCGTTCGTCTGTCATGGGATAGCTCGCATCCCATGTATCCCGAGCGCGAAACCCTCTTGCGTTATGTCGCGGCCGCCCAGGCTTTGGTGATTGATACCCAGCAGCACATGAATCGTCAGTCGTCACGAAAGCGATCGCGCTTCGCGGCTTCCGAATACGCGATGAGGATTCACGTCGCAGGACGTGTGCGCCAGCAAGCACTCCATGCCCTAACTAGCCAGGATGATTAACCCATGATCACTAGCATCGAATACACAAGTCGACGTGACATCGAGCGGCGGCCGGCAAACGCCGATACTGTAGTCCTGTCCATTCGGGGAATCGATGAGCGTTCACCCCGCCTGGCTAAGGGATGGACTGATGTTCTTTCCATACAGTTTGATGATGTCGTCCCAGGTGAGGGTTTCGGGTGTGAAGAGCCCATGACGCTTGAAGATGCGCGGACGATTTCTGGCTGGATTCGCCAGTGGGCCAGCGATCGCAGACAGGTGAAGCTGGTTATTCACTGCAATGCCGGTGTCAGCCGGTCAGCTGCGGTGGCTCTCTGGGCTGGCGCCTCGCTCAATCGCCCCGCTCAGGGAGTCGAAGGTGATGGCAGGGATGCCAACCCGCATGTTCGCTCCCTGCTTGACCGGACAGCTGCGTGACTCGCTATTTGGTCGCACAATCGCCTTCCGCTTAGCAGTATTGATTCAAGGCCCCTCTCCTCGAGGGGCTTTTTCATGCGCGAGGCCCTGGGCCTGTCAGTTTGTGACAGTGCCTCCCCTATCTCCCTTTGAGACCTGCAATACCGCAGGAATGAGAGAGAGAAAGATCATGGAAATGACGAAATTCGACTGCTTTGCTATCTGTAGTGACACCGTTACAGGTACACATGGCGACTTCACGATCACCGTGATGCTTGACCATGATCCTGACGTGACACCGCACTGCTTTGATACCTACTCAGTATCCGATAAGGAAACTTGGGCAGAGAATAAGTGGTTCTTCGGTGTACTCAAGGCCAAGGTCGAACTGAAGGTAGGCAGCCAATCAGTCCTTTTGGATGATGTGGCAGCCGTAAAGGGGGGTGTTGAGGTCAACAAGACCGAGGACAACACTCATCTTGATGCCTATGCCCTCGAGCTTGCTCGAGAAGCCCTCAACCGCGGCATTGGGCTGGTGCATATGATCAAGACCGCTGCGTAGTTCATTCAACAGACCCCTCACCTCGAGGGGTCTTTCTCGTTCTGGCTGCCCATGCCCAGCCTGTCATTAGCCGACATCCGCCGATCGCAGCTGTGCAACATCCCCCTCACAAGCTCAGCCATCGAACCATGTAGCTTCGGGCTCAACTATGCAACGTTCCCCCTGCTGGTCGGCGCCGATGACCTTCCTGGCGCAACCTGTGCAACATCCCCACCGCCCCGTTTTGGGTCACCTGGCCCCCTACCTCCCCTCGAGACCTGCATTTCGCAGGAATGAGAGAGGATCGGATCATGAGCAAGAGCACTGTGATTTACACCAAGATCGGCGAGCACCGGGGCAAGCAGCGGCTGTGGCTGGAAGGCAATCGGCTGGCGCGGACTGGAATTGCCCCAGGGCAACGCTTCAACCTTGTTGCCGGCCGTAAAAGCTTGACCCTGCAATTTGCAGAGGATGGTGCTTACAAGGTGTCTCGCAGGAAGCGTGGGGAGGTAGAGCTACCTGTCATCGACATTACGGCAGCTGAGCTGGCGCAAGCGTTGGGAAAGGTGGAGCGGGTGCGTGTCGTCGTCAGGGGCAACCGTGTCGACATCACGATTCATCACCATGATCTAGCGGAATCGGATCGTATGGGTCGGCTACTGCAGGCCCTGACCAAGGGTGAGCCGCTTGAAATTGGCTCTATCGCCCACGGTGGCGGTGTGCTGGATCACGCGATCCATTCTGGGCTAGCTGATGTCGGTATCCCCGCACGCCTGGCCTTCGCCAATGAGCTTGAAAGTGCGTACCTGGAGGCATCCCTGGCGAACAACCCAGTGTGGGACGAGGATAGCATTGCGATCCAAGGCCCGATGGAGGAAGTGGAGTGGCACAAGCTGCCGTTCATTCACCTCCTTTGTGCTGGTTTGCCCTGTACGGGGGCTAGTCTGTCAGGACGGGCGAAAAATGGGCTGGATCGGGCAGAAGCGCATGAGACGGCAGGAAGTCTCTTCGTTGCTTTCCTGAATGCCATCCAGACTTTGCGGCCGGCCATGGTGTTGCTGGAGAACGTACCCCCGTACCAGACGACCGCCAGTATGACGGTCATTCGCAGTGTGTTGGCAAGCATTGGCTATGACGTTCAGGAGACCATCCTGGATGGGTATGCCATGGGATCGTTGGAGCGGCGTGATCGGCTTTGCATGCTCGCGGTGAGCAAGGGCATCGAGGTCGACCTCGAGGCGCTGGAGCCGGTACGTCAACGTGAAGCGTCAATCGCTGAGGTGTTGGAGCCGTTTGAGGTAGTGCAGGATCGCTTCAAGCCCTACGACTACCTTGCCGAAAAAGAAGCCAGGGATCTGGCGGCGGGAAAGGGCTTTCGCCGGCAGCTACTCGATGGGACTGAGGATAGCCTCGGCACCATTGGACGTGGCTATGCAAAAGCGCGTTCCACAGAGCCGTTCATCCGCCATCCTGACGATGCTGGCCAGTCGCGGCTGTTGACGAAGGCAGAACATGCCCGAGTCAAAACCGTACCTGAAGAGCTAGTTCAAGGCCTGTCTGAGACAGTCAGCCACGAACTACTGGGCCAAGGTGTGGTGCATTGCGCTTTCCGCGCAGTGGGCCGTCTCATTGGCAACTGCTTGCATAACGTTCGTGAGCAGTACAAATCAGCCTGGCACCAAGGGGCGGCTAAGACGCTTTCCGCGGCTTAATCATTCACTGGAACCCCAGGCACCCTTCAAGCCCCTTTCCCTACAGGAAGGGGCTTTTCTCGGTCCAGAGAAACCGGCCGGCAGTGTTTCGCATGCGGAACATTTCTGGTTGGTGGCAGTGTCTCCCCTACCTCTCCATAGCCGTCACTGGTCGCCCTATCTACTTGTGAGATCCGGGCAACCGGGAATGAGAGAGGAGCAGATCATGAGAAACAGCAACAAGTACGAAATCGCTGATGTGAAGCGTGTTGCGGAAGGTCGGTGGGATATGGTCTTTCAGGCCTTGTGCCCGGAGCTGGAGGCTGCTCTAGCCCACCCGGGTCATCACATCGATTGCCCCATACATGGTGGCAAGGAGGACTTTCGCCTCGATCGCGGCTTCAAGCAACGTGGAACGGCCATCTGCACTTGCGGAAATTGGGATGGATTCAGCCTACTCAAGGACTTGAAAGGCTGGTCTCTTCCCGAAATCCTGGAGCAGGTCATGGGGGCTCTCGGTGAACAAGCCGTTGAGCCGCTGGCTCCCGCCGTATCACGCCCAGCGCCACCGAAGGCCGAGGAAAAGCAGGACATTCGGCCAACGCTGCGCAAGCGCTGGGAAGAAGCTCTACCCCTGGGAAGGGGGGAAGGTCGCTTCATGCTGGCGAGCTACCTGCAGTTCCGCGGGTTGCCTGTAAAACCGATGCTTAGCGTTCTCGAGACGGAGGCACGCCTCCACCCGAAGCTGGCCTATATCGAGAAAGGCAAAGTGCTTGGCCACTACCCTGCGTTGATAACCATCGTCAGGGATGCGGCTGGAAAGCCTGTAACGATGCATAGGACGTACCTCAACCGCGCCGCAAACGGGGTTGTGGAGAAGGCCCCGGTAAGCAAGGCTAAAAAGCTGTTCCCTGTGGTGAATGGAGGCGATGTCCATGGTGGTGCCATCCGCTTGGGGACTACGACAGGCGGCGTTATTGGCGTGGCTGAGGGCATCGAGACTTCGCTAGCTATTCGGGCGGCAACTGGGATGCCTGTCTGGCCGGTACTGTCAGCTTCGCTGATGAGGTCGTTCGAGCCACCTGAGGGTGTCACTGAAGTCGTCATCTGGGCTGATCGTGACCTCCCCGACAGGAAGGGTCGCAAGGCGGGCCAGGACGCGGCTGAAGTGCTCCAAGCTCGGCTCTTAGAGAAAGGGGTTCAAGCGTCAATCAAGATCCCTGATGCACCCAGCTCAGCTGATGAGAGCGTGGATTGGGCTGATGTGTACACCAGTAGCGGACTCACGGGTTTTCCCCGCACGAGCGAAGCTGCTTAACCCTTCAAACCTTCCTAACATCCTATGTTGGGAGGGTTCTTTCAATTTCAGCATAGTGGGATTTGGAATGCCGGGATGCATGGTTTCATATTGCTGAATTTGGGTTGGGCATAATCTCTCAGATTGGTTAGGTCATGACACCCCTCCCCGTTTGAAGCGCATACCTGCAGTATTGGCGCTTCTGAGCGTAGACAGCATGCCTCCTGGCGGTGCTTCTGTTCGCAAGGCTGCCAGCACAGGATCTACGGTTGCCGTGTGATCTGTCATTCCATAACCAGTCTGGCTTTTCTTTTCAGTTATTAGCGCTGAGACCAGGGTTGTATGGGGCCTAGGGATTTCATCTAGTTCCCTTACGTGCTGCATCAGTTCTCCAAGCTTTGCATAAAATAAACGTTTGTTTGATTTACCGCTGTCACGAGTCACCTCAGCGGCATTGCCACTCCCGAAATTCTCTCGTTATCACCTCCCCTTTGTCTGTCAGTGGCGCCCCTATCTCTCATGAGACCCCAACACCAGGGGGATGAGAGGAGAACACCTTATGATTCGTAGTGACTCGATTGCCAGCATTGGCAGAGCCTTAGCGTCGGTGCAGGCTGAGCTAGGTGGTTGGATCGCCCCGGATTCCACGAATCCGATGTACGACAGCCGCTATGCGAGCCTCACAGTGTTAATCGGCAGTATTCGCGAAGTCTTGAATAAGAATGAGATCGCTTTAGTTCAAGCGCCCGTGCCCGGGATGGTGGGCTCTGTGGTGATGGAGACCATGCTCATTCATGGGCCTTCCGGGGAATACATTGGCTCTTACTGTGAGATGCCTGTTGAAACCCTGGATAGCCATGGCGTGGCGTCAGCCCAGACCTATGCACGGCGGTACGGGTTGATGGCGCTTCTCGGCCTGGCTCACGGCCCGGACGATGATGGAAACGCTGCCAACAACGCAGCTGTATGTGCTTCAACGCCTCTTCCCCAGGAAGCGCCGGAACCATTAAAGCCGCGTGTCATGAACGGTCCTCGCCTGGCATCGCCCGAGGCGATTCTAGCAGAGATCGAAAACTCAGATGTTGGGCGCTTGGCTTCAGCTGAATGCTGGGTCAATAACACTCAACTGGACGCTCACCTGTCAGCTCGGCTCAAGGGAGCGATCGCACAGCGACGCCGAATTCTCCAGCGACAGCAACACCAACATGCTTGACGTTCCATAGCCCCTTTTCCTTTGCGGAATTGGGGCTTTTCGCGTGCATGAAACTTGTTTTGGAGGCCCCGTGACCGGGAACGCACATCGACTATTCGGCCTTGCGCTTGGCGCCTCGGCTGGCGCAATTCTTACCCCCTTCTATGGCGGCATGTCAGCGCTAGCGGTTGCGGCGATGGCGCTGCCTGGATCTACGGCGCCTGATTGGCTGGAAATTCGCATTGGACCCGCCACGCTCATCCCTCACAGGACCGTGACTCACTGGATGCTCCCTTGGCTGGGGCTGGCCGGGGTGTCGGTCGCATGGCTACCAGATGCGCCTTTGGTTGCCGCCCTCCTCTTAGGCTTCTCGGTCGGTGGGCTCTCTCACGTTATTGGAGATGCCGGCACACCCTTGGGAGTGCCTGTATGGCACCCCGCTAAACGCCACTCATTGAAGCTATGGGATGGCGGCACCTCGGAATTTTGGCCCGTGCTGTTGGCTTGGGTCATCGCCGCGATATTGATACGGAGCCTCGTGCTATGAAACACCAGACAGCCGGCCTTTTGCCGGTGCCAACGCTACTGCTCATGCTGGCGCTTTTGCTGACACTGAGTTCGCCTGCGATCGCCCAGTCCAATGGGAGCCGGGGGCAAGCCTGCCTTGATAGCAACAACCCCCGCGAGTGTGGGTGGTTCTGGGGGCACCTGAATGATGATGAAGAGGAGGACGAACCTGCAGAGCCTCCAGTAGAGATTCCCATGGCGAAAGCGCCAGAGGAGAAAGACTGCACAGACCCAGAACAGTGGGAACCCTCATGCGGTTTCGTCGACCCTCAGGGGAGCTTCGAGTTCCAGGCCAAGCAGCGTGACATGCTGCTGAACCAGTCGGTGATGAATCCCAACAATCCAGAGACGGTCGAGGCCTTTCAGCGCTATATGCGATGGGCTGTCGACCAGGCCATTACGATGTCGAGGATGTGGGAGTGGAATCAGATCCAAAACCAGGATCTCAACCCGCTGGTACATAGCCCGGTATCGAGCTTTGGGCTTCGAGCTGCCTCTCGAGCACGGGATGGCAAGCGCAACGCGGTCATGGAAGAGATCAATGACCAGGGTGGCTTCCTCGTCTGGTTTACCAGATCCAGCTGCCAGTTCTGCCACGACATGCAGCCAGTTATGAAGCAGCTCGGTCGTCGTACCGGGCTGACCATCTACAACGCCCCTCTTGATGGAGGGTGCATGCCTGAATTCGCGAACAGCTGCGATACCACAGGACGCTCAGTGGAGGCTGCCCGACACCTGGCAGTAGAAGCGGTGCCGGATCTATGGCTCCACCTACCACAGGATGACCTTTGGTTTCGCGTCTCCAGCGGTGTGGAAGCAGCGCAGCGCATTACCTCGAGGATTGAAGTCTTTTTCGGTGCCATCCAGCGGGCTGCGGAAAAGGGCCTCGAGGCGGTTGGAGACGGCACGAGCCCTCCCGTTGATTTCAGTGTCCCCGACATGCTTGAGCGGTCGTCCGGCGGTCTCGGCGCCGGCATTCCCCAAGGAGGTGAGTAATGTTCTCCCGAAAGAAATTCGTAACCATGATGGCGTCGACCGTGATCAGCGGGTTGTCGATAACGGCCACTACAAGCCAGGCCGAAGCCAACGCGCTTGAAAATGCGTTTGACCGGCTCTCCAGCGCTGGGGGTGGCTTCAGCAGCTCGAACAGTGCGTCATCGTTTGAGACACGAACACGTCACGGGTACACGGCCGGTGGCTTGACCATGCGCTTTTCACAGAATCGCTACTCGCTCGTCAATATTGACCCGCCGAGGCTGGATGTGGGCTGCAATGGCATCGATGCGCATTTTGGCGGGTTCTCCTATATCGACAGCGAGCAGATCCAGCAGATGCTCGAGCAGATCGCCCAAGGGGTCGTTGCCCTTTCCTTCCAGCTGGCACTCAAGCAGCTCTGCCCTATTTGCGGCGATGTCCTCGAGTTCGCCCAGCGTATGGCCCAGGCGGCGGCGAAACTATCCCAGGACAGCTGTGAGGCCGCTACTGCCCTGGTCGAGGGCTTCCCTGACTACTCGGGTGAATTGGGTAACCTCTGGTGCAGCTCAGTCGGGATGTTTGAAGGTGTGGAGAGTGACTGGCTTGCCGCTCAGCAGGACACATGCGATAGCAAATCAGATTCAGGAAGCGAGATTCGCGACCACCTCAGCAACAACCCAGGCGATCGCGCACTGGCCTTGGAGCTTGACGGCAACCGTACATGGCTAGGCTTGCAGGAGGCTGGTATTGCCCCAGGACGGGATGGCAGTAACAACATGGGGGCCGAAAACAAGATATTCGCTGAGCTGTTGATGAGTTGGATGGGTACTGAGGTTCGCAATAAGGGAGGTAGCGGCGAATCGAACACCTTTGCCCCGACGATTGAAACGGCCGATGCGATGCTGGACATCTTTCTGTGCGGAAGTGAGAAAGCCTCCGAGGCTGTTATTACGTACGCTGAATTCGTAAATAATTTTTGCGAGGACAAAGTATGGTCAGGGAGTTCAGGCCAGGCCACCGAGATTTATACCTGCAGCAACAGCGACTTGAGGGATTGCTGGAATCCGAACAAGACAAAGGTTGAGGATATTTCTCTAGGGCAAGGCTTTTTGACCACTGTTATCATGGAGCTTGAAGGCGCAGTTAAAAACGTTGCCAGTGGCAGCCCGCTGACCGACTCCCAGAAAGCCATCATTGCAGCAGCGCCCTTCCCGCTATACCAAGCTGTGAACGTTGCAGCGACCTACCCGGATCTTGCCTTTGACCTAGTAGTGGGCAACTCGACCATTCTTTCCTACATGATTTCCATCGAGTACATACGCTATGCCATCCAGGCAACGGCCAAGTCTTCGATGACATCCTCCGTGCCGGGTGAAATCTTGCGGGAATTCCGTGATGCACAAAATGAGCTGATGGTCATGGCCTCCCAGAAAGCTGAGCAAATTAACCGTATGGCTGAGATACAAGAAGACATCATGAGCCAAGTGGACAAAATCAATCGGGCCACTTTGCGAAACCTTCATGCCATGGGGCTCGCCGGCATGGACTTCGCTCGTGATATGGCCCGGGAGGTCGACTGATGAAATGGCTATTTCCTGTCCTGGCAGCTATTGCATTAGTCACTGTTCCGGGTCTCGCAATCGCTGAAACCATGACGCCAGCTAGTGGTGACACCTGGACCTTCTATGGCTATGGCAACGGTTATGCGCTGGCGCAGATACTGGAGGCGATCAAGCGACTGACAGACCCTGACTCTAACCCTGGATTCAGGAACCTTGCGCTGTTCCTGGCGATGGCGGGTTTCCTTGCGATGTGCTTTACCGGAATACTCGGTGGAAGTCTGCAGAAGGTGGCCATGTATTTCGCCGGGATGATCTTGACGGTATACATGCTGTTCTCTTTGAAGGTCGACATTCTCATAGAAGATATGGTGTGGGATGGGGTTGGATCGCCTCAATTCGTTCAGCATATTGAAGGTGTCCCAGCAGCCATAGGTCTCCCAGCCGTAGTCATTTCCGAGATCGGGATGTGGGCCACAAGCGGCATTGAAACAAACTTCACAACACCCAATTTCCAGAATCTAAGAATTTCAGAGGGGGCACCAGTTGGGATGGCGGCTAGCATGTTGAATGACATGAAGAAGATCCGCCTGACAGATCCCTATCTGCGATCGAGCATTCAAAGTTTCATGAATGACTGTGCCTTGCCGAACATCTTTAATGGCAAGATTACGCCAGTGACGCTTATTACCTCACAAAACGCATGGGGGGTTTTGGGCAACAACCTGAACCAAGCCGTTTATACGGTCGTTTATGACGCCACAGATCCCAACGGGGGAATGCAGGCCTGCGATGAAGCCTATGCGAGCATCGACAACCGCTTACAGGCTGCGGCACCAGCGCTGCTGAATGGGATGCGTGAGGCGTCTCCCTTCTGGCTGCAGCAGGCGGCAGGTTCAACTGCGTTGGCACAGGCTGCCTTGGATGATTCATTCCGCTGGGCCTCAGGGGGAAGTGCCGTCCAGAACGCCACAGGGCTGGCCACACAAGCCGCGATCGCAGAAATGTACAAGGGCACCTATGAATACGCAGCGATGGCCACAGGCTCAAGTGAGCTTATTTCGGCTCTGAATATGGAACAGGCGCGACGTGCCCAACAATCTGGATGGTATAGCACTGCGATACTCTTCAGGGATATGGCGGGCTACTTCTTCGCGATCCTGCAGGCGTTTGTCATCGGGCTGGCGCCCATTGTTTTTGCTGCAATTCTGGTCCCCGGCCTCGGCAAAAAAATGGGCACCTCGTATGCCCAAGTGATGACCTGGCTCATTTTATGGTGGCCGGGGCTCGCGATCGTGAACTACATCATGATGCTCTACTTTCAAGGACAGACAGCAGGCTACCTCGCTGATGGATTGACCATGGCCAACATGAGTGCAGTCAGTGAGATGTCGGACAAAATGGTTATGGCGTCCGGCTTCATGTCTACCTTGGTGCCAGCCATCATGTGGGGCCTGGTATCGGGTAGTGGCTACGCCTTCACCTCTGTCTTGGATAGGGCCTCAGGTAGCCAGCAGGCAGCAGCGGCGGCGAATAGTATGGCCATTGGTGCTGCCACGGCTGGTCAAGTGAGCATGAACAACGCAAGTATGAATGCTCACCAGACCTCACACCGCTATAGTTCCGGTGAAGAAGTATCGGCCCACCATGTAGGTGTTGGCGCTTCACAAGTAACGAATATGAGCGGCCAGGATACGAATGTAGGTCTAAGAGCGGTTGATATGAGAGAAAGTGTTTCGGCTTCGCAATCTTGGTCCGAGGCAACTCAGCAGACTCAAGAAACGAAGCAAGCATTCACCCAGCAATCTCAAAATATGATGACTGACACGCTCCGATCTGCGACTCAGTACGCCCAAGACAATGGCTATATGCAGAATGGTTCCATTGATTGGTCCCGAATGAGTCAGGACACTCAAGGGCAGAGGTATATGAGTGAGTTGGGTGCCACCCGGCAAGTGATGGACCAAGCAGGTCTTTCTGAGCGCGAAATAAACGATCTGACTATGCATGCAGCCGGGAAGGTAGCAGCAGAAGCTGGTGTTAAAGGCGAGCTAGGACTTAGCCTAAGCAGTGGTATAAGCGGTTATTACCGGGGTTCGGCGGGGGTCGAGGCTGGCGCACGATATTCTGACTCTAACCAAGATTCACGCGAAGAGTCGACCAGCGTGGCTCAATCCGATACCGGAAAGCTCGTCTTTGGTGAAGACGGTACGTTAAGCGTTACAGGTCAGGATGGAAGTCGCTTTTCTCAAAAGTTTACCGATGGAGAATCACGGCAGATCATTGAGGCCCAAGCAGGAGAAGATCGCGCCTCAATGCTGTTTGCGGCTTCGAATGATTACCAAGAGGCAGTACAGGCACAGCAACGTGCTAGCGAGGAATTGACCGCAAGTAGGTCTGGATCAATACCAACAGCAGCATCTCCACATACAATGGATAGCATGCAGAATGACGCAAATGCTGTGCGTGGGAAGGTTGAGGGCCAAATGCGAGAGGACGAAGCAGAAATATTAGGCCGCGGAGCTGCTGTCCAGGGGATGGTTGTTGCAAACACCGCTGATGTAAATGAAAGGGCAAGTCACGCGGGCGCAACAACAGCGTCAATTGGTGACGATGGTGTTAGCGGGCTATCCGTTGATACGGCAAGCCAGCTCAAGGATATACAAGCTAGTGCCCAGGCTCCTGTGGAGCGCCCCGATAGCTATCAAGTTATAGATACAGGTGAGAGCTTTACGGTTGCCGATCGCAGGGATCTAGCGGCTGCCGATGCCAGAAACGCTGACGCCCTGATAACGGGCGGTGAGAGAACGAACATCCAAGTTGGCAATGATACGTTCGTACCCGCGCTTTACACCCAAGACGAGAGCGGTCATGGGCAAGCTATCTATGCAGTAGAGCGTGAAGGCGGACATGCATATTACCAATATGGTGGCAATGGCACTTTTAAGCCGGTCAATGTCGAAGCACCGCCAAGTCAGTCACAGATTGATTCCCAAGCCAGCAATGGTCCTACCTTGAACGCAACTGAAGCAACGATAACAAGGATACAGGTCCGTTCTGGAGGATCTTCCTCAGATTCATCGAGCAATGAATCTCACCCGTCCCCTGGCCAAGGGGAGGAAATTGATCCTCGGGAATTTATGCCGTCTCGTTAAGAGGTGTCATATAGGCAAAGCCCCTGACAATGTGAACTGACCCCATAAAGTTGGACTGTTCATTTAGGCGGCACCCAAGGCCTGAGTCCTGTACTGCACAGGGCTTAGGCCTTTTAGTTTCATCTTGATACGCTCATGGTTGTAGTAGTGGATATAGTGGTCGAGCCCCTGCTGCAACTGCTCAATGGTCTCGAACCGGTTCAGGTGGAAGTACTCGGCCTTCAGGGTCCCAAAGAAGCTCTCCATGGCTGCGTTATCCAGGCAATTCCCTTTGCGTGACATGCTCTGAGCTATGGCCCGCTCTGCCAGCAAGTGTCGATAGCTGGGATGCTGGTAGTGCCACCCTTGGTCAGAATGCAATTGTGGCTTGTCTGACAGGCCCAGACGGGCAAACGCCTTGTGCAGCATGGCCCTCACCAGCGAGAACACGGGGCGGGTGCCGGTCTGGTAGGCCACGATCTCGCCGTTGTAGAGATCCATGACCGGTGACAGATACAGCTTCCGGCCGTTGACGTTGAACTCCGTGATATCGGTGACCCACTTCTGGTTGAAGTGGTGTGCCTGGAACTGGCGGTTAAGCAAGTTGGGCGCTACTCGTCCCACCGCCCCACGGTAGGAACGGTACCGCTTTCGGCGCACCAGGGACGCCAGGCCCAGCGCCTGCATCAGCCGCTGCACGGTCTTGTGGTTGATCGCCTCACCTGCCTGTCTCAGGACCGCGGTGATGCGGCGGTAGCCATAACGCCCTTGGTGCTGCGCGTAGATCTGCTGTATCCGAACTTTTAGCTCCGCATACTTGTCGCTAATCTCCAGCGTCTTGACCTGATAATAGAACGTGCTGCGCGCCAGCCTGGCAGCGCGCAACAGCAAGGCCAACTGATGTCCCTGCCTTAACCCCTGGATGGCTTGCGCTTTTTGCCTCGCGCTGCCGTCCGCTTTTCCTGGATCAAGGCATCGAGCTTTTTTAGGTAGGCATTTTCCGCACGCAGGTACGCCAACTCCTCGAGCAGTTCCTTGCGGGAACGTTCATCGTTGACGGGATCACTTGGCGGAGGTGAAGGCGGCTTCTGAGCCATTGGACATCGTCCCTTTCGCTTCGGTGCGAGAGCATTCAGGCCTCCACTATGATACTGCTGCTCCCATCTGCCAATAGCGCCTTCCTCACGAATGTCGAACAGTGCTTGCGTCTGACGCTGTGATAAGCCATCACGCCACATGCGTTCGAGCACCGTTCGCTTGAAGGCTTCGCTGTGGCAGCGAGAGGTCCTGCGCAACCCCAACGCACCATGATGTCGGTAACGCTCCGTCCATCGACGCACCATGGAAGGATCCAGGCAATGCTGGCGAGCGACTTCTCTTAGGCTGGCATCCCCTCGCAAGCATTCCTGCACTACCTGTAGCTTGAATGCCTCGTCATGCTTGGTTCTCATGAAAACACCCCGAAAGCAGGATCAGTGTCCAACTTCCGGGGTGCAGTTCAAATGCAGGGGCTTTTTTTATGTGTTACGGATGAGCCGCTTGTAGCGTTTCAGCATAGCTTGTTGTGCAAAGAACAAAGCGATGAAACCCGCCCAAATAAACGGGGCAAATTTGCTCAGCCCGCTGTTTGATGTGTACACGGTAAAGAAGAGTAGAAACGCAAAAATCACGGCATTAACTGCGTAGATAAAAATAACGTTCTGCCTGGCTCTCCACTTAAAAGCCCTGGCTACATCTTCTTCGTTAGCACCGATCAGTTGGTGCAGCTCATTTGCGACGAATGAGCCCTGGGTCGGCTGAGCGGCTTGTTGCCGTGCTGCGATCGCACGTTGGCGACGAGCTTTGCGATTTTTTTTAGCCATTTCGACCTCCGAGCGATCGACGCAGTTACCTTTCTGTCTTTAAATTTTACTGTACGACGATTTCAAAGTCAAACCAGAAAAACCTATTTCCTGATTTTTTCGGCTGGATCAAAATATGAACGGCGATGACATAGATGTGTCACAAGGTCGATATGAGCGTGAATTATTGTTTTGGCTAACCAAAGTATGTAGCCCCCCGCAAACTTTAAAACCTCAACCGTTCCCTTGGATATAATATCCATGAGAGGCCTAAACACTTCCTTGACTCCTGGAAGTATTCCTAGGAGGAGCATGGCGAATATGGCAATGGTCACCCAAAATAATATCGTAATCATTTTTAAACCTAAGCTGTTGCAGTAAGAAATTCGTTTAGCCGCTCCTCGAAGTTGAGCGCCTGCTTGTCTGCAGGAATCTTCATCTTGCGTTTAATTACCTTGAATGATGGTATGTGCTTTGGATAGTTGATCATTGGCGTTCGCAAATGGTACATACGTGCGCCCATCATCATGACCGCTTGGCCCATATCCATCGCTCGCAACTGATCCGGTGTTACCCGAAATTCCTCAACTTCACGCCAGCTTTCGCCCATACCACCGCCATCAGACATACTAGATTGAGGTGTGGTTCTCAGATACTGCGCACTCTCGCCCTGGTTGGCCGAGACTGACACGGTACGCTGGAATCGCTTAGTTTTGCCAAGGATCTCAGCGGCCTCTTCAGGGCTGTCTTTCGCGCCGAATTTGAAGAATATCTTGTTCCATGTGTTCTGGATTACGATGTCAGCAAAGTCGGGCGATACCCGGTTGAGCTGACTAAATGACTGGAAGGCAGGAATAAGCGCAATATTTGCCGATCGCGCTTGCTCGAAGAGACGGCCTACCCCTTCCATTACATAAGCCCCCATCTCGTCTAGGAGCGCGATGAAGTGCTCTGGCCTTTCACCCTTGGGTAGATCCTGTATGTAGGCTACAGCCGAACGAATGTCCGAAACGATCATTTTCCCGAGGTTAAGAGCTGCGGTGTCCTTGCCCATCGTTGGGAGCGAGACGTAAAGCATGTGACCCTTGCGGATGATCTCTGTGAGCACGATCTCCGGCGCATAGACATTGAACACCTTACCGAATTTGCCCTGGGCGAACAGTGCTATACGGCCTGCCATGCCACCTAGCGTTTGCTTCATGCGGTTGAGGTCAATTCGTGTCCCTTCCTTGGTACGGGTACGGAATTGGTCGAGAAAAATTGATAGCGCCCGCCTCTCTGGCCCTTGGGGCGTCATACGCTCGAGGTTTTCCAAAGCTCGATCGGACTGCAGCAGAATAGACAGATCGCCAAAGTGATATAGCTGCCCCGAGGCTTGCAAAGCCGCAATGATGACCGTCAATGCATGGTTGGCGGATTGGCGGTAGTGATCCGCACCGGGATTGTTTTCAGCCGATGGGATGAGGTTCATCAGGCGAGAAGCCACCTCATCAGGATCGCCATGTAGAACGGGATTGTAGGTGTTGGCGTTATCAGGATCTGAAACGTCGATGATGTAGAGTTCATCCTCACGGCCTGTCACTTTGGCCATGTACGCTAAATGGTCCCGAGTGTCCCGATCGATTTTCGCATCGATGAACAGCCATCCTCGTCCCCGCGCCGTTTGTTGCCAAAGGATGTATTCTCCCAGAGTGGTTTTACCAACACCCGACTGGCCAACGATCGCGGTATGTCGCTGCCCGAGGATGTCGGGCATGTTAATTCGCGTGTTTTTGTCGGTGGTCAAACCGATGTGTAAACCTGGCCCGTTGTGCTCTACTGGATCGTCTGAGGGCAGTATGAAGCCCTCACGAGAATCTTCGTCGTACTGGCGCAACTTGGCCATTGCCTGGCTCCAAGTGAGCTGCGCCATGCCCAGCGACCCGAGAATGCCGGCAGGCCATGCAGGCAACGTCCCTGCAGCCCAGGGCGTTGCCGCTGCTACGCCTGCAGCAATCGCTGTGAGGGCCAGCGCATCCATTCTGCCGGCTATCATGGGCAGCCCTCCAGCTTTATGGTTTCAGCCTTGAAAAGACCTGCTGCCCATGAGGCAGGAGCTGACTTACTGTGACTATCCGGTAAGGGCAGCTGACGGCAGCGTATCGTCGTGGTCGTCGTATCAGTACGGGGATGAATGCTTACAAGGTGTCCAGGATAGGATGCGAAAACTAACAGGCCAATATAGCCTGGTGGTAAATCCTTAGGTGGCTGGCCACCAAGGTATTTGACCCATGCATTGCTCCAGCTTAGTTGATCAGGTGTGATTACAGACTTGCCTAAAAGCTGTCCGGCATCAGGACCACCGTAAATTTGCACGCGATGGTTTTCGTCTTGCTGCTGCGCATTAGCATGTGCTATTCCAAACAAGGTAAGCCCTGCAGTTACGCAAGCAGCGAAAATTATAGTTTTCATTGGCTGTTCCTGTCGAAAAATCCGCTTGGCAACTTTGCTCGTCCATCAGCACCATTCACGTTTGGTAGTAAAGAGTTTGGAAGAACACGGCCTCCCGGCACAAGTGAGTTTAGGTAGTCATTCCACATGCTATATTTGAATTGCTCTGTGAACACATCGCCTGAATAGGTTACGAAACTGATTCTGCCTGTATATACAATGCTACCGTCTGGTGTGATGGAACCTCGATCGCTTCGATGGCCGTAGGTATGATAGATAGGTTCTCCTGGTTTGGCTGTTGAAGGAGAAGATCCGTCCCCCCAATCCACAACGGCCTTAACTACCTGCCGTACGTTTTGCCCGCCATATTCATAGGATGTATAAAGTGATGCTATGTCTAGTCGTGTTTTTAAACCGACATAGCCATTATTTGGTGTCAATTGAAACGGACGTTGACCAGCATCCATTACGACACCCTGAGTACCTGCGTTTCCATTGGCTAAAGCGTTAGCCTGGTCTGTTACTAAGTCTACAGGGCTCCCGTAGGAGCCCATGGATGCGAGACATGTGAAGCATGCCAGAGTGAAGCGAAACTTTATCTTGCCCATGTCTGGTTAAACTCCGCTTGTGCTTTTTCGGATAGAGTTTCGACATATTCTGAGAAATCCATATCACCCAAGTCCAAAGCAAGGAATTCATTGATAGTGAAACCCGAGCAATCAGGCCTATATTGCCTATCGTAGGTAGTTGACGCTTTAGCTACGCAGCTACCTAAGACTTTGAGCATGCATGGTTCATATTTCTTTTCTGAATACGTGTACCAAGGCTTAGCGTTAAGATTAACTTCAATTGTCGCTCTAAACTCGCATTCTTCATCGTTGCAACCCCCTGTCAATGTAACAGGAGGAGCATTGTTGACATAATTGGCCATATCGCTTATGTCAGAAGAAATATTTAACTCTTTCCATGCAGCCCCTGTATCGCAGTCGTACTCTGATCCCACACACATTCTTAGTCCACGTTTAGGGGAAACTGTGCCTAGCGGATTAGTAAATGCCTCAAAATGGACATTGTTGTGGTCCCAAGAGAACTCTCCCCACCCATCGTTAGGGAAATTTATGGGCCATTTCATGTCCACAGGGATACGAAGTTGCCCACCAGCTCCGGCTTTCCAAGCATGGACTTTATATTCGCACGATCCATCTTCGTAGCATCCGCCATCTATCACCGAATAGCGATTTAGCGCCCGCGTGTGGTGATCTTCTGCAGCAAGTCTGTGCGTTTCCCAACCAGGGCTGAACCCATAAACTGGGTGATCAGGAGGTACACCACAGGACGATTCAGAGCACACAACAGCATATATATCTGGGCTTGACGGGCAATCGTATCCAGAGACCATAGAGTTAGTGAAACCTTCGTCCGTGGCGCATTCCTCTTTCCATTGCCAGAACCTGACTCGATTGCCATTGACGTTTAACTCATTAGTCCACCCGCCAGTTGACTTGTAAAAGGCAAAGTCGATTTTCTTTGTTTGTGCGCCACCAGCATTCTTTGATGCAAGCTCGGCAAGCTGTTCTCGTCCCTGTTCTTGAATGATCCTTGCGAGCATTGAATCGAACTCACACCAACGTTGATACTCATCTACTTGTGTTTGTGTGTTGGCAATTGACCATGGTTTTGTCCAGTGGGCGCAAATCTGCTTGGCATAGGACATATCCCCTTTGGCAGGGGCATTGTGCAGATAGTTGGCTATCGTGCAGAGGGTATTATTTGTCGGAACGAAGCCAGGTGTGACCTGGACTGCACGCTTGGCCATGCGTGCAGCTGCAAGCTCCACATCTTCGAGATCGCAGTAGTCGGCACCCACACCCGTTGCCATTGAAATAAAAGAGCTTGTCAATACGACATCTTCAGGGTCATCTTGGCAGCATTCCATGTGTTCAATGGCGTTCATAATGTCAGCCTGGGCTGTGCCAGCAAGTGCTGCGCCGAGTGGACCGCCAAAGTATGTTGCCAATACTGTCGCTACTGTCGTGTTGAACTCCATCATTCTGCGGAAATCACTTGTTACGGCTTTGCATTCGCGCTCCAACCCCGAAAAAAACCGCATGTTTTCATCGAAACCACCCTCGGCCGCTATCATGTCCATGATGCCAGCAGCAGCAATGGCATCGGAAAATGCGCCTTGATCATCACTAACCTCGGGCATGATCTCATAAGAACTAGGATCGCAATGGCCATCCTCTCGGCAGGTATAGGTCTGTTCTTGTCTTACACACAGCCCATCTTGCTCTTTGGTACATTCATAGCTCGTTACGCTACAGTTGGGATCGTTATTACAACGAGGTGTCTCGCCTATATAACAGCGCTTTGTGACTTTTTGACCGACGACATTACCTGATTTGTCAAGTATATCTTCACTTCTTATAGCTGGCCCACAGCCATAGGAAGTGTCAGCGCTGCAAGAAGCTTCACTGCGTTGCCACTCTTCGATCCAGCTATCTGGAAGAATGCGAGAATATTCCGAATATGTAGCCGGATAGGTTTCATTGTACCTGTTCACCAACTCCCAATCATCGTCGTTTTGTAATTCTTGCAGATTGCATGTGTTGCTATATGGATCGCCATAACAACGGTACGTGACAGCATATTCCCAGCACTCGCGGCGAACGGTCTCACCCATTATCTTTCGGGGAGCCGAATCAATACAGGTTTCGCCAAACTTATAGCATTCTTGATAATCTGTAACAGCCCCCAGGCTGATTTGAGGGTTGAGTGTCAAGGCTAGTAATACACTAAGTATAAAATATCTCATATTACTGAACCTCAGGGCGGCGACTTTCCAAACCAGTACATTCATCGACTACTTTATCTGTAAATTCGATCCTCATAGGTATAGGGAAACTGCTTGAACCCGCATAACTTATACCTCGGCATGGGTTTTCAAAATAAGCAGTTACATTGCAGGTCGTGCCATTACAGTTCTGTTTGTAAGCAACTCGATAGCAACTACTTCCCCCCATGTCTTCTATAACCACTGTTTTAGGTACATCAATGTTCAAGCCGCCTGTAACTACGTTTTCATGAGGTCCGCTAAAGCGCTGGTTATTTGATTTTCGTACTGTGTCGTAAACAACCCGATAACCTTGGTCATGGCAGTAAAAATTATATCTAAGGTAATCAATGCAGCTAGAGCATGGGTTGCTTGTTATGGTTAATAGGTGGTCGCCCTGTTCACAGGTTGGTATTTTTCTTCCTGTTACCTCAAGTTTTCTTGCGCATGTAAATTTTTCAGAATCTCGCTTAACTTCACATTCCCGTGATTCTGGCTCGCAAGTAACTAGCCTGGTTGGAATGTCTACTACGCAGGATTCCTTTGTGATGCGATCTGGTTCGCACTCCCCGCCGCTATTTATATCAAGAAAATCTATTGTCCTTGGATCTTCTGGATCGCAAGAGACTGGTATATCTCCTTCGCTGAACAGCTGGTTAATTTGCCCACCAAGGCACTTCGATCGTTCATCTGCGTATTGACTGCCTTGGGTAAATGTCGGGTTGTCCCGTACATCGGCTATAGTGTTTGAGGGATGGCTTGGATCTTTATTTACCCTGTCATTTCCTTGTTGCCGCATATCGTTACCGCCCCATGCATCACCATGTAATTGGTGCATGGTCATTGTGCAAGAGGATGATGAGCATTCCGCCTCGACTCGATATGCTCCGTATAGGATACCGCCGCTAAAGGCAGCTTCTCCCCCTATCGGAATTTCACGATTGATGGTATATCGGTCGTCGCTACAGCGTATCCCTTGGGTTAAAGCGTCGCAGATTGAGACGCTAATCCTCTCCAGTTCTCCGTTGTCGCTTTGTTCACACTCTTCAATAAGCACCCGAATACCGCCTGCTGTGAGTCGAGCGCCGTCGCGACATTTAAAGTTTCGCTGTTGTTTCTGCTTTACCTGGAGACCAACCTCGCCACCAAGCTCGCCTGACGTTTTGGTATCTTCAAGCCCGAGGCTGGATGTGGCGGACTGAAAAGCATTATTTGGATTGAAATCTCTAGCCCATGCTCCTCCAGCGCTCATCCCCGCTTGGCTAGGGTCTGCGAACGCGCCAGCGCTCAATGGAACGAGGGCCGCGATAGCGGCCCCCATAGCAAGCATTTTGAGGCAATTGCCCTTCGGCATGTTACTCCTCCCAGAGATGGTCAGTATTCTGTCCTGCAGGACCAACAGCCGGCCCCATGGGCGTGTCATAGACTTCGCGATCGGTGCCCTGATACCGCTCTTTGAGTCTTTGCGCGTTGCGCTCAGCTAACTCATCGGTCAGCGACTCCCACTGTGCTGTTGCAATGCCTGCCTGCTCTTGAGCGCTTTCGGCGCCCTCGCCTTTCAATGCGTTGATGTAGACCTCGGCATTGCTGGCCCCGCGTTTGCTGAATTGCTCTAAGGCATATAGGGCAGTGACTGACCCTTCTGCCTTCCAGTAGTCCTCTGGGTCGCCCTTGGGGCAGCCTTGGTACTCGAGCTGCTGACCATTGATTTCGCCGATTTGCCGCTTGGCGGTCTGGCACACACCCATGGGATCTTCCTTGGCAAGGACGATCGTGGGTACGGTCTCGATGTCGTAGGTATCGAAGAGTCGCGGGTCGATCTGGATCGGCGCTGTCATCCCTCCTGGTCGTAGAACCTTCAGCAATCGCTCCATGGTGAAGTCGCGGAGGTTCATGCCTGGCTCCACACCACGCAGAACCAGCTCACCGCCAGCTCTGGCCGCGTCGAGCGCATAGCCTCGAATCAAGCTCTCGGGCATTGAGAACGAGATGAAGAAATACAGCCTGTCCTGCTCGCCGAGATCCAATGACTCCCTCAGAGCCTGCCATTCAGCTGCCATCTCGGGGTCTGCAATGCCTCCCGTTTGGCCCTGGGCACGGACGTTCTCAATCATCTCCATTCCAGCAACCTGCCCAGCAGCACCCCCTGTACCCGCCCCCATGGCTTCGAGAATGGCCTCAGGTCTTCCCTGGCCAGAGAACAGATTGTTTGGTGCCTGTGAGCCTTGGAGAGCGGTGAACGCGCCCTGGGCGGCTTCTACGGGCGTTTGTTGGCTTAACGCGGACGTGCTGATCAACGTCAAAGTAATCGCGGTCAGAGTGCGCAACATTGCTTACCTACCCAGATCAAGAATGCGGAATCGGTACGAACGGCGGTGTTGGCGGGAGGCAGCATCCCCCAGCGGAACTCGGACATCCCCAGAACGGCGGTTTGGTTACTGGCTACGGGAGCCACAGGATCAATCCGATATTGACTGCGGATCATGTTCGGCAGGTAAACGGACTGGCATTCCGCCCATGGGCCGGTAGTCGATAGCAGGCCTGCCATTCGCGTCTTTCGCTGCATGTATTTGCCAAGAACATGGAGGTTGCCGCCTTGAGGGGAGCTGTGCGTGGTGCTAGAGCCTGTGAGTGGGTAGACGACGCCCTGCGATCCCTGGCACCAAAACATCATGTCAAGCGGGCGCCCTGCGGCCGAGGCCACGGCGTCGGGGATACACGAAAGAGCGCCAACTGGATTGGCGAAGAGAGCTGACTCTGGAAAGGCAATCGAGGTCCAGGTGTCATCCTGCCAAGTGGCATCGACCTCTGTAAGGTTTGCAAGGTTGAAACCGGAGGTGTTCATGCACCCCAGTGAACTCATCATGTTGAGGACGCTGAAGAGTGGGTAGATATACCAGTGAATTTGCATCCTGGTGACGCTGCTTTCACCACGTCCCGAGCCATACGTCTGGTTGGAAGTCAGCGAGTCGTATCCGGTAAGCACTTGTGTGCCACCGAGAGTCGACATACAGCCAGGTGTTCGTGCCACTTCAGCTAAAAAAGTTGGCTCCCAATAAGTCATCCCAATCCCTGGCATATCGACACCATAGGGGCCGGGGCACATACAAATGGGGTCCATGTGCATGAGGGATGGGTTGGAGCCACCGCCCGTGGAAATACCGGCCACGGTGACTGGAAACATGTTGTTCCAATTCGCGTCGTTGATGGGATTGAAAACCTCACCTCGACATGCAGCTGAACCGGATAGCGGCGAGGAGCTGTAAGCATTCCCCGAAGTGAGGGCAGCCACAGTCAGGACAGAGAGCAATAGCCTCTTCATGGCAGGTATTCCTCCAAAGTGGTGGCATCGTAGGGGTAGGCGAAATGGGTCACTTCGATCACGTCTGGCCGGCTGTCCCTGACGCCAGCAAGCGAGGGTGTGTGCGTAATACCTAGCCGGTCGAAATGCCACTCTTCTGCGAAGTACACGGCTTGCCCAAGATCCGATGCCAAATCACCGGGGTCACCCGCTGTGACGATCACTGTCAGGTTGGCTGGGTGACGAGCCTTGAGGGACTTGGCCAGCTCACGTTGTTCGTCGGCACGGAGATCCACGACGAGTAACCAACTCTCGGGCTGCATGTGCTCGAGGGGATTGACCTTGGTGCCGGCCTCGTAAATGACACCCCATTGGTATGTTCCATCGGGTTGCCGCTTCAGGGCCTCGATGTCTTCACCGAGCGTGTAGGAGGGATCTACAAAGTGAGTTTCGGTGTGCTCGGCTATCGGGACGAACCAATCAGGTATGTCTCGAGTATGATTCTGGGCCTGCTCTGCAAGGTGCTCATTGACGGCGCCCCAGTCGACACCGCGGGCCTCTGCCACGATCGCAAGCCGCATGTCGGGCTCAATGATTTCCCAGGTAGGACCCAGCACCCCCAGATCCTGCTCTGAGGCAAGTGCGGCTGAGGGTATGGCGGCAGCTGAGAGCGCTACCGATAACGCCGCAATTTTACTATACTGTACTACGTTTTCCATGTTTAAGCCGTTCCAATCTGCGGTATACGCTGCGCTCGGTCATGTTCGCTGCGGCTGCGATCTCAGCGGCTGAAAGGCCTTCGCAGTGTAGGGCTAGCAGGTTTTCATGAGACAGCTCAGATCGAGCTGAGCGTTTGGGTAGGTCGATGAGGTGCGCTGACACCGTTGAGGTGGCCTCGATAGAGGCTTCAGGGTCAATGTCGATTTCGTCATTGAACTCTTCAGTGAATCCGGGGATCTGTTCGGCCATCAGGTCAAACTGTTCAGCCCTGGGTTCACTATCGGCCTGGCCGGCCTTGTGAACGGTCACTGGTAGGATGGTATGGCGGCGCCATGTGCTGACCGCGAGGAACGCCGCCTCACCAGCATATTTCATGATCGCATCATGGGAATACGAAGGGTCATATTCCTTAGAGAACCAGGCCACGTATATTTCCTGCTTCATATCCTCCTGCCATTGTCTGGGGATATGCAGTCGGGCAGCCGTCCAACCAACAAGTCGCTGCATTTCAGAGGGCGGTTGACTTGCCAGATATTCAAAGAGGTTAGCCATGCGTGACGCACTCCTGAACGACCTGATCAACACGCTTGAAAGGCATGGCTGCGAGATCAAGGTCAGCATCCCGACAACCCGAGGACGTGTTGCTCGAAGCACGACCGACAGTGACCTGGCTCGACGTATAACTACGCTGCGTGACGATTACGGCATGACGCTGGCCACGATCGCAGGGCACCTGACTGCGAAGCTTGGATGCTCGGTTTCCTTGGCCTCTATCCATACCTGGACAGGGGGAGCGGTCCCTCGAAAGGTGTCCTATGACAAAGTGCTCGAAGCCATTGATGAAATCATGGCCGAGAACGTCGCCATTGAAGGCGGTGCTTGGGTCGATGCCAAAGAGGTCAAAGCCACAGTGGATCGCTGGATGGAAGTGATGACCCCACGCCAGATAGCTGTAGCCGCTGACGAGGCGGTAACCTCTGTGCGCAGTTGGGCCACAGGTAACCATCGCGTTCTGCGAACCAAGTGGCGACGAGTTGTGCCCCTGGTTGAACAGATGTGTGAGGTCATCCAAGCACAGCATATCGAGACCTAGCGCCCTTATGCCTGGTGGGGCTCACGCTGATGGCTCGGTGCCTCAGCGTGAGATCCCGTAGCAGCCTGTTCTGCTGAGGGGGTCTCCCCAGCCAATTTCTCCTGCTGCTTTGCCTCCTGCTTTTTCCTCCGCTCCACCTCCTTTTCGTACCGCCTGAAAGCGCGGTCCCTGTCCATGAGGGTGGTGAGCATGAGGTCTACCAGATCGCTGTTCGCAACCTTTTCACCAAATGTCTGCTGGTACAGCTCCTTGTACAGCTCAAGTCGACCGAGCGTTGACTCAGGCAACTGCAGCGGAAGCTGTTTTTTGGGATCGTGCTCGATGCGGCCGATGAGCATTGCTAACTCCTGGGTTATGATGTAGCGATGCAATCTTGCCGCCGACACAGCGGCACCGGATAGGCGATAGGGAATTAAATCTGTCATCCGGTATAGTTCAATTTGACTAGCTGAAATGCCGTGGGGCATATGGGAGAGAGACTTGGCTCAGGGGAACAAGGACAAAGACCTACGAACGGTCGTGGAAGCCGGAAAGCGCAAGCCTGGCTCTGGCCCCAAGGACGGGCAGAAGGGCAAGGCCAAAGGGCCAAGGACTGACTACCTGCAAATAGAACCGGAGACGCCTGGCTACAAGCTCGTGCAGGTAATCTTCGAGCGAGCCGTTAGCGAAGGGGTAGCTTCCACTGACCTGGCGGAACACCTCGGTATTGCACCGAGCACCCTCAGCCACCTGAAGACGGGGCGAAGGTTAGCCAGCAGCTTGGGGCGTGATGTGATAGAGCGGTTTGCTGAGTGGCTGAACTATCCAGTGCTGGCCGTGATGATTTTGGCGGAACAGGTACGGCTGGCTGACTTTTACTCACCGCGAAATGACCTGGATCGCGCCATTGACCGGGCTCTCCAGTTTATGGCTGATGATCCTGAATGGGGCGGCATGATGCCCAAGGACATTGAAGGCGCCTCTACCCACATGAAATTGTGGAGCGTGTGGATGTATGAGCGTGCCACCAAGACCCGCCTGATTACGGGCGGAATCGATTATCTTGACCTCCTCAAGAGCATGGATGAATTCAGGGGCGAGTACCCCAGCAAGGAATAAGCATTTCCCCTAGCCAGGAGTGAGAGCTTTTGGCTTGGCTCGATGGGTTTGGCCCTTACGCTCGACTCATCGAGAGGCAGCGAGACAAGCCGGCTGCCTGACGAGAGGGAACATTCCCACAACTACCCTGATTTGATTATAAGGCCGTGATCCGTTCGAGTTAGCCGTCTCGGTCAGCTCCCCATTCTTGCCCCTTTTCTGAAGATAGCACTATCCGCGTGTCCTTTTGGCGTCTTGTAAGCTCCTAATTCTAAGGTGTTTATAGGCGGCAGCGGCTCGTGTCTTATGGTGCAATTCTAATGGTTTCGTGTGCGTTCCTGACGCCTGTTCCAGAGCATAATTGTTGTGTCCACCGTTTCAGTTATTACTGAGTCAACGAAAAGCACATGAGCCGCTTCGCGGCTGAATACGAGGCGCGCCTCGAAAGGCCTAGATTGATCAATGCTGTTACCGTAAATCCGCCCCAAGTCACTTCGTTCTCGGAGGGCGAAGAGGCATGTTGGTGTGGAGTGATTAGGTCATAGCGTAGTTTCAGCGTTGCACTCCACGAAATGCACATGGGCCGCTTCGCGGCCGATCATGAGGCAAGCCTCGAAAGGCCTAGGCCTTGCAATTACTGAACTTGGAATTCGCCCCGAATCAACTTCGTTCAAAACGGCTAATATAGGCACACGCTCACGCATCGAAGGCGCCAGCATCGAGCACGGTGGCAAGGCCTCCCCCACACCCCGACACGCACACATTCATCGTGGTTGCTCACGCATCGAAGGCGCCAGCATCGAGCGCGGTGACATGACCTCCCCCACACCCCGACACGCACACATTCATCGTGGTTGCTCACGCATCGAAGGCGCCAGCATCGAGCGCGGTGGCATGGCCTCCCCCACATCCCGACAAGCGCACATTCGCCGTGGACGTTCACGCATCGAAGGCGGAAATATTGAACATGGTGGTATGGGCTCCCCCCACACTCCGTAGGTGCATACAGTCCCCAGTCGGCCTTAATCGGGAGCGGGTAATATTGGAGACCAGAACAGCTTTCGAGTGGGCAGAAACTCTGCTTACTAACGTACCTATGTTGTCTCCCAGACCTATCTCTATGGAGAGCCGTTGAGTATGCGCTTAGCATCCTCTCTGGTTGCTATTGCATCTATGTTTCTATGCATCGCAAACATACATGGACATGGCGAGTTGGATCGCGTGTAGCGGTGCCCCTGTGCCCATCTTAATGGGTTGGTGGAACGCAGTAATGGACTCGGTAACCTGGCTCTACGAAAGGTCACGGACAGTGGCGCATCGTATGCATAGGCTTAGTATCGTGAGGGCCATAAAAATGGCTCGCAGTGGCGGCCTGCGAGCCATGGAGAGATGTTCATGAACTTTGGTTACTGATGTGTTTAGTCGCCCTCAGTAACGCCTTGCTGGCACAGCTCTGGACGATAGTGGCGAGCTGTACCAATCGCTTTGTTGATCCGCTTCAAGTGCTCGATAAAACGTGCTCTACGCTCGATCAGAACGAGGGCTTCAGCAATCAGTTCCCGTGCTTCCTGGGGGACGGACTTGGCTCTTGCAGCTACCCCTGGCCGCTGTATTCTAACGGCGTGCCAGGTAGAGGGGGCGTGCCGGCTATGCTGTTGTCGGTTGACCCATTTCTTCCATACCGGGTGGGGGCATCCCAGGCAACCATAACCACAGCGGCTGACATCCAATAGTACGGCTCCATGGGAGCGTGGCTGGGCTTGTCTGATGCGCTCAACGATGTCCAGAAGCTGCCTTGTGTACTCTCCCATAATCGCATCTATATCAGCCGTCAGTGCGCCCACCATAAGCTCGGCTTCGTGCGCCAGCACTTCCCTATCGACAGTACGGCGGGATCGACGTTGTTGAGCAACTTCTGTCTGCATTTCTTCGTCGTCGTGATGTGCTTCGTGCATGGTGGTTCCTATTATCCTCTACCCCGCTACAGGCTTCTCGCTCTGTGCGGTCGAATATGTCTGAGCGATTCCGGTTTGGAGGGAGTTCAGTGAGCGCCTTCCTTGGCAAGGGGAGTCCTTTTCGGTTGTGTTCTTTGCGATTAACCTTATGTTTTATCCCCGTCCAGGGGGTGCCCGGGCGTGCCTCGCGGCGGGCTAGCGCGGGTGCTCGTTCAGGAACATGCGGCATTCCTGTATGGAGGTACGTGCAGCCTCGGGTAGCTGCACTCGGTAGCGCTTTGCTGCGGACTCTGCAGCGGCAATCATCTTCGCGGTCGGTGCCTTGGTCTGCATGTACTTATCGATAAAGGCTTTGCACTCCTTGAAGGAGGTCAGCTCACCGTTCAGTGTCACCTCATTCTCTTCCGCCAGGCGCATTGCCAAGGCCTTCATCTTGTCAGTAGGAGGCGGTGTCTGCTGCATTACCTCGTCCAGGAATGCGCGGCACAGATCGAAGCTGTTTTCGATGCCTTCCGGTAGCGTGAGACTGCGAGCTGCGGCGATTTTGCGAGCTGCGGACAGCATGTTCTCTGTGGGACCGTTGGCTGCCTCCATAACGGCTTCTGGTGCATTGTCCATGATGTCGATTGCCTCGTTTATGCGGGTGGTAATGAAGTCGCGCTGAGCGGTTATGAAGGCGTCTCGGCCTTGCTTGGCTGCGGTATCGTTGGGGGCGTTCTGGATCGCATCGAGCTGACGTTCCCAAGCGGCGGTCACACGAACATCGGAGAGTTCGGTGGGGGTGTGGTCGATGAATGCGCGGCCTCGCGGGGTGGAGACGATCAGCTGCTGTTTGCCCTTGCGCTTGGTTGCGATGTATTCGCGATCGAACAACGTCTGGATGACCGTATCCCTGGTGGCTGGTGTGCCGATTCCTTCAGCCTTACGGAGTGCAGCAGCATCTTCCCCATCGACGTGCCGGCCGGCATTCAGCATGGCGCTCAGCAAATCGTGCAGCGTGAAGTGTTTGGGCGGTTCGGTGCGTGCCTCGTGAAGCCTGACAGCCTCGATCGGAATGCTGGCGCCGGCCACCAGTGGGGGTAGGTCATTCTGGGCTTTCTGGGCCTCGAATGCGGTCATCCAGCCGTGGTCAATGATGCGCTTGAAGGTGCCGGCGAACAGGGCTGGCTGGCGCTCCAGTACGTCCTCAACATCGATGCTGGCGCTGACACTCAATGCCTCGACGGTAGCGGCCGGTAAGAGGGCCTGGATGAATTGCTTGGCGCATGCCAGGTAGACCTTTCGTTCGGCCTCAGTTCGAGCGGAGAGGTCGGGTGTCTTGCGGGTTGGGATGATCCCGTGGTGGTTCATCGGCTTGTCGGTAAAGCAGCGTGGCCGTGGTGCCTCAGTGCCCTCCATGCAATGCCGACGACCGGCCTGGCGAGCTGGCGCCATGAGCGCGTCGTCAGCCTTTGCTGCGCCACCCAGGATGGCCAACAGGTCGTTCCGGTTATACAGGCTGGCCGGTAGCTCGCCGTGCTCTGTTCGGGGATAGGTCAGGTAACCGTCACTACGCATAGAGTCGGCCGCTTTCAGCGTCTGTGTGGCCGTCAGCCCGTACAGTTTGGACATGTCCCGCTGAAGCGCTGTGAGGCTGTATGGCAAGGGTGGATGCTTGGCCGTCTGCTTTGTCTCGGCCTCCAGAATGGAAGCGGTATCGGCAGCCTCGAGGCGCTTTGTGAATGCCAGCATGGCAGCCCGGTCCAGGAACATTGGCTTGCCGTCATCCTGGAGCTGGATACTGCTGGCGCCAGCGATCGGAGGGGCTGGAGAGTAGGTCAGCTCGCCCCCGCCCAAGGTGATCTTTGCCTGGTAGTGGTCGACCGGAACGAAGGTCTCAATGGCGCGATCGCGAGTGACGACCAGACCCAGGGTGGCGGACTGGACACGGCCGGCTGACACGACACCGGCCTTGCCCTCCCCTTTCGCCAAATCGCTTCCCATAAGGCCAAGGCGAGCGGTTGCGGTGTAGGCGCGTACAAGGTACTGCCAGAAGCCATCGGCGTTGGCTCGAGCCTGTTGAGCCCGCCAGAAAGAGATGGTTTCCCCGGCGTTCCTGAGGCGCTTGGCCGCGGCCTGAACGTCGGCCGCTTCCATGGAGCCGGTCAGCCACATCCGCTTCACGGTTCCCCGGTACTTGGCGTACTGCAGGATCTCGTAACCGATGGCCTCCCCTTCGCGATCGGGGTCGGTCGCGAGCCACACCTCACTGGCTTGGGAGAGTTCCTTTTTCAGGTTGCCCAGGTACTTCTTGCCGCGGTCGGTGGGCGTCTGAGGAAAGGCGGTCGGCAGGGGTAGAAGGCTGCGGGGATCACGCCAGTTGGCCTCGGGGCTCACCTCGGAGGGTTCGACAGGCGCCAGCAGATGGCCAGCTGCCCAGACGAGGGTGAGGGACACGCCATTCCAGGTGCCGGTGTAGGCGCTGCCACTGCGGGTAAGCCCCAGGGCTGGGGCAATCTTATCGGCCTGGTCCGAGTGTTTCTCACACAGAATGAGTGCTCTTGATGTCATCCTGAAGGTCGTCCTTCGGTAGGGAAAGAAGAGCGGAAAATCGCACCGCTCAGAAGCAAGCCGACAATACGATGTCTTTCATCGACAAAGTGTATTGCTTTCTTAAAAAGTGTCGTCTAGTATAGCAACACATAGGCGTGAGAAACAGAGTTAGCCATCCCGCTGACCGAATAAAGCGGAGTGCGCCCGTGATCTCCTCTCTCCCCTGACGCGGCTTCGGGGATGCGCATCAGCCGTCTGGTCGTCCCGATTACGGGGCTACCGGAGAGCCTTCTGAGCTAGCCCTGATCCGGCTTCTCTCTCACTCTCAACTCAGAGGGCTCCCCAGTAGCAGATCCAGAGTTTGATGTCGGGCGTGGCCCGGGCGTGCTGACATGCCGCGCTCCCCTGTATGAGCCTGATTTCCCTACCTCACCCGGCCTCCCCAGCCGGGTTTTTTTATTTGCGAGGGCGATTCATGGACAACCTGGAGGAATTGAGCGGTGTGGTTAGTGCCGTTCGTTTCGTCGGTGAAGAGGGGTTCCAGATCCTGACCGTGCGCGATGCACAGGAACAGGAGGTAACGCTGGTGGCCGTATGCCAGCCGCTCAATGAATCGCCCCGGGTATTCTAGACACCCCTCAAGCTCTGGAAGTAACGCCGCTCATACTCAACGGGTGATAGGTCATCACTCGTCCCATGGCGGCGCCTTGGGTTGTAGAACATCTCGATATAATCGAACACATCGCTCCGGGCAGCTTCTCGGGTCGGATAGATTCGCCGCTTGATCCGTTCACGCTTGAGGAGTTGGAAGAAGCTTTCTGCAACGGCGTTGTCGTGGCAGTTACCACGGCGACTCATGCTACCCACCAGTTGATTGGCCTTCAGAAAGCTCTGCCAATCGGTGCTGCTGAACTGGCTTCCCTGATCCGAATGCACCATGACAACCCCTTGCGGCTTTCGCCGCCAAACCGCTGCCAGCAAGGCATCCAATGCCAAGTCAGTGGTCATGCGAGACTTCATCGACCAGCCCACCACCTGTCGAGAGAACAAGTCGATGACTACCGATAGGTAGAGCCAGCCCTCGTAGGTACGGATGTAGGTGATGTCGGTGACCCACACGATATTGGGTGCTGTTGCCTCAAACCGTCGGTCCAGGTGGTTGGGCGATACCCTTGCCGGTGCACCGCCGTAGCAACCAGGGCGGCGTCGGTAACCCGTCTGGGAGCGTAGCCCTTCCCGGCGCATCAGGCGGGCCACCCGATGCTTGCCACAGGCTTCGCCAGCCTCCCGCAAGTCCTGATGGATTTTACGATAGCCATACACACCGCCACTTTCGAGCCAGGCGTGCTTGATCAGTCCCAGCAGGCGCTGGTCATCCCGGGCCCGCTCAGACAGAGCATTACGGCACCAGGCGTAGTAGCCACTGGGATGCACCGCCATCATGTGGCACAGGCACCGCACCGAGTATTGGTCCGCATGGTCGTGGATAAACGCGTACCTCAGTCGGACTCTCTGGCGAAGTACGCGGTGGCCTTTTTTAGAATATCTCGTTCTTCTGATACACGCTTCAGCTCTGCCTTCAAGCGCCGGTTCTCAGCTTGAAGATCAGCATCCTGTTGTCGATGTTCCACAGGCTTGGCGTAGCGTTTTATCCATTGATACAGGCTATAGCCGGACACGCCCAGCCGGGCGGCGACTTCAGCAACGGGATGGCCTCGCTCCGTCACCTGCTTGACGGCTTCGATCTTGAATTCTTCGGTGTATCGTTGACGGCTCATGGAACCTCCTGATGCCTTCAGTATAAGGCTTGGAGGTGTCTACGAAACTAGGGGCGATTCAGTTGATTGATCGCGCCATGCCCCAAAGGAACCAACCCGAACGAAGCGGGGCAGATTTTTGATAGCCAAGCTAGGCCGTTTTCCGTTTTAACACGGCCTGGAAGGGTACCGACTTCCGGAGGGTAAGCGATGCCGAGCTACGACGCGTGGTAGAGAAGCTCAACAGCCGATCCAGGAAGCGCCTGGGTTATCGGACACCTGCCCAGGTATTTCTCGGTGAATATTCAGGGGCAGTAAAAACCGCAGGTACTGCGCTTATTAGTTGAATTCAGGAATCCAAGTGTCCCTGGCCTCTGAAATCGGCCTAATACTCCAGTTAGGCCGAATCATTGATCAGGCGGTCAATAATACCTTGATAGCCTTTTCCGCAGCGGCACGCGAGAACACATCGTAGGCCTGCTCGATCTCGTTCAGGGCAAAGCGGTGCGTGATCAAGCTCTGCGCGTCGATGCCACCGGCTTCGAGAAAACGCATCAGCACTGGAATGGTGTTGGTATTCACCAGCCCCGTGCGGACCGTGACGTTCTTGATCCACAGATCCTCGAGGCGGAGCTCGACGCTGCGGCCGTGCACACCGATGTTGGCGAGCTTTCCGCCAGGTCGCAGGATACGCTGGCAGGTATCGAACGACTCGGGGATGCCCACGGCTTCCATGGCCACATCGACGCCGTCGCCGTCGGTGAGTTTCATGATCGCTTCGACAGGATCGGTACTGACAGTATCGGTCGCCCCCAACTGGCGGGCCACGGCCAGCCGGTTCTCGTCGGGATCGATCATGATGATGCGGGCCGGCGAATAGAAGCGCGAAGTCAGCAGGGCCGCCAGGCCTATCGGTCCGGCGCCGATGATGGCCACGGTATCGCCGAGCTTGACCTCGCCATTGAGTGCGCCGATCTCATGGCCGGTGGGCAGGATATCGCTCAGCATCAGCGCGGCAGCCGGGTCGAGCCCCGGAGGTAAGCGGTAGAGGCTGTTGTCGGCATGCGGGATGCGCACGAACTCGGCCTGGGTTCCGTCGATCTTGTGCCCCAGAATCCAGCCGCCATCACGGCAGTGAGCATACATGCCCTGCTTGCAGTAGTCGCAGTGGCCACAGGACGTGATGCAGGAGACAAGCACCTGATCGCCAGGCTTGAGGCTGCTGACGCTATCGCCAACCTCCTCGATGATACCGATGCCTTCATGGCCCAAGGTGCGGCCGGCTTCAACCGCGGGGACGTCACCTTTGAGAATATGCAGATCGGTTCCGCAGATGGTGGTATGCGTCAACCGAACGATGGCATCCGTAGGTTTTTCGATGCCAGGATGGGATTTGTCTTTCCAGTGACGTTGACCCACCCCTTCATAGACAAGTGCTTTCATCGATCCGGTACTCCTATATACGCGACCAGTGACTTTGGCCGCTGTTCACTAAAAGTATGGATGTTACGAGATGCCAGGACTTGATTGATGTCAGAATTATTGCTGGTGAAGCCTTTTTCATGAGCAGATTAATTCTAGAGAATGAATCGCGAGTCATATGTTTGCCGGGCCATCTCCATTCGCTATAGGAATGCCAAAGCCGTGTACCTTCATCCCGGCGATTTACGCAGCCGGGACAGGGCGAACAGGAAAAACACCGTGCCAATGGCCACTAACGCCAATAGCTGCGGCCAGACGATCGATAACCCTGCGCCACGAAACAAAATGCTTTGCCCCAGCATCACGAAGTGGGCGGTCGGTACTGCGAGCATGAGGGTCGCCTGCTTGGTCAAGCCAAATCCGCATGAAGCACCAAAGTCCCCTTTTCGGCTGATTTCGCCATGCGTGGGCTTCACTCGCTACTTTTGTAAAGGTAATTCTCTTAGTGTCCAGTCGACCAACTCGCTGGCGAGCTGGTCGGCGGCGCGGCCGAAGGCCTCGACTACGGCCTCTAGGCTGTCGTCATCACTGGGTGCCGCTACCTCGAAGCGTCGGCTGGCCAGTACCTCGTGGTTCGCCTCGTCGAGAAGCTGGACGTCAAGGCGCATTATTACCTCGGGCGTGCCCTTGCGGTAGCGGCTATAGAAGGCCCCTAGATGGCTCGCCAGGGTGGTGTCGCTGCGTGCCCGGCTGGCGTCGTCCACTACGGCGGCCAGGCGACCGTCGAGGCGGAAGGCTTCGATCAGATGATCGCGCACCAGTCGTGGGGCATCGTCACGCCAGCGTGCCCCGGCATAGACCTGGAACTCACCAGGGGGGGACATGACCAGTAGGCGCGGGCCATTCAACGGCGCCCCGGCGTTCGGTGTGTCGACCCGCAGAGTCAGGTCGCGGACGGCGTCAGAGGATGCCGACAGTGACGGTTCGGAGAGCGTGAACAGGCGTACCGGCTCGCGCTCGGGGAGCACATTGCAGCCCCCGAGCAGCATGGCCAGAATCAGGACCGGCAGTGCCATGGCGAGGCGTGGCATACGGGATGGATTCATGGGCTGAACTCCTGTATCTCGTCGCGGCCTAGTAAGGCTTCGGCCGGATTCTCCTCGAAGCGCCGCACCAGACGGTTCAGGACGCGCAGCGTAGCGTGCAGCTCGCGCATGGCCGGGTCGAGTTCACCCACGCCTTGAAGGCCCCGGGCCAGAGAGCCCTCGTGGCGTGCGGTCAGGCTATCCAGCCGGGCGGTAGTAGACTCCAGCGATTGCATCGCGCGGCGGGCACTCTGCAGAGCCTCGCCACCCTCCTTGTCCAGTAGGCCGTTGGCAGTCTCGCCCAGTCGGCTGAAACTTTCGAGGGCCGCCTCGAACTGCTCGCCGGCCCGTCCGAAGCGCGCCATGGCTTCGCCGAGGGCGTGACGCTGGTCGACCAACGCCCGCGAGACGCTCTCCAGGTTGCCCAGGGTGCGCGTCAGACTTTCGGCATTCTCTGCGGAAAGCAGCCGGTTGGCGCTGGTCAGCAAGCGCTCCACCTGGGCGAAGAGCTCCTCGCTGTTGGCGAGCAGCGAGCTCAGCGGCGAAGGTTCGGCCTGGATCAGTGGAGGATCGTCGCGGCCGCCTTGCAGGCGCGGACTCTGCGGGGTGCCGCCGAGCAGTTGGATGTTCATGGTGCCAGTGATGTTGGCCAGCGCCAGGCTGGCGCGGGTATCCTGCTTCACTGGAACGTCGCTATAGACGCGGATCAGCGCCCGTACCTGGCGCGGGTCCTGGGGGTCGAGGCGTAGCCTGACTACATCGCCGACCTCGATACCGCTGTACTGGACTGCATTGCCCTCGGCGAGCCCGCTGACGGCCCGGTTGAAGCGAATCTCGTACCAGGCATAGTCGCGGTCGACGCTGGACTTGCCGAGCCAGAGGGCGAACAGCAGCGCGCTACCCAGGGTAATCACCGTGAACAGTCCGATCAGCACATGATGAGCACGAGGTTCCATCGTCAGGGGCTCTCTTCTGGATGGGCCGCCCGATAGGCGGCGCGGCCTCGGGGGCCATGAAAGTAGTCGTGGATCCATTCATCGTCGGTGGCCGCGACGATGTCGAGCCGATCGGCAACCCGCACACGCCGGCGCGATAGCACGGCCACCCGATCGCAGGCGGCATAGAGAGTGTCCAGGTCATGAGTGACCAGGAAAACGCTCAGACCCAGGGCGTCGCGCAGGGTCAGAATCAGGCGATCGAAGGCCGCCGCACCGATCGGGTCCAGGCCCGCCGTCGGCTCGTCCAGGAACAGCACTTCGGGGTCCAGTGCCAGGGCACGCGCTAGCGCGGCCCGCTTGATCATGCCGCCAGAGAGTTCGGCGGGGTACAGGATCGCGACCTCCCCGGGCAGGCCGGCCAGGGCCAGCTTGACCCGGGCCAGGGCTTCGGCGTCGGCGCGGGGGAGTCCGGCGTGCTCGATCAGTGGCAGGGCGACGTTCTCCTGCAGGGTCAGTGAGGTGAACAGCGCACCACGCTGGAAGAGCACTCCGAAACGGCGTTCCACTCGGGAGCGATCCCGGGCGGGGAGCTGCGGGAGGTCTTCACCGAACACCTCGATGCGCCCGGCGCTGGGCCGCAACAGGCCGACGATGCTGCGCAGCAGAACCGACTTGCCGGTGCCCGAGCCGCCGACTACTCCGAGGATCTCGCCCGGGTAGAGGTCGAGATCGAGGTTCTCATGAACGCTGTGCTGGCCGAAGCGGTTGGCCAGTCCGCGAACCCGGATCAGTGGTTCCCGGGACGCGCTCACCAGCCCATCTCCATGAAGAACAGCGCCGCCACTGCATCCAGCAGAATCACCACGAAGATCGACTGCACCACGCTCGAGGTGGTGTGTTCGCCCACCGACTGGGCGCTGCCGCTGACCTTGAAGCCCTCCAGGCAACCGATTACTGCAATGAGGAAGGCAAACAGCGGTGCCTTGGCGAGTCCCACCAGGAAGTGGTTGAGCGGGATGTCACGCTGCAGGATGGCCAGAAACTGGATAAGCGAGATATCCAGGGCCTGCAGGCAGACCAGGGCACCGCCGAGAATGCCGCTCAACATGCCCACGAAGGTAAGGATCGGCAGGCTCAGCATCATCGCCAACACCCTGGGCAGCACCAGTAGCTCGATGGGATCGAGGCCGAGGGTACGCACGGCATCGAGTTCCTCGTTGGCCTTCATGGCGCCGATCTGGGCCGTGAAGGCGCTGGCGGTGCGACCGGCAAGCAGGATGGCGGCGAGCAGCACGCCGAACTCGCGAAGGAAGGCAAAGGCGACCAGGTTGACGGTGTAGAGGGTGGCGCCGAAATCGCGCAGCACCGTGGCGCCGAGGAAGGCCACCACGGCGCCCACCAGGAAGGTCAGTAGGGCGACGATGGGCAGGGCATTGAGGCCCGTCTGGTGCAACTGGGCCACCATCGAGGTAAGACGCCAGCGGCCCGGCCGCCAGCCAGTGGCGACGAGGGCGGCGAGCACCTGGCCGATGAAGCCGAGCAACTGGCGTTGCTGCTGCCAGATTCCCTCGACGAGCTGGCCGATCCGGGCCAGGGTGTCCCAAAGCGGTCGGCCGGGGCGCACCGTGGGAGGCGGGTTGTCGGCCATGGCTTCGCCCAAGGTGCGCAGCAGGGCGCGGCGTGTCGCCGGCAACTCGGGAGCCCTGTCGTCGATCTCGGCAAGCCATTGGGCACCGACGAGTTCCGCCAACAAGGCGGCGCCGGCGGTGTCCAGGGCGCCGAGTTCGGTGAGATCGATTGCCGCGGCGGTCATTTCACGCCGGGGACTGCGATCGAGTTCAAGGCGTAAAGCGGCGTAGTGCGGCAGGGTCCAGGCACCGACGATGGCCAGGCGATTGTCCTGCTGTTCGATGTGGCCCGGCTCGGTCATGGATGAAGGCATCTCAGGAGAGTCACGATTAGAGGCATCGGTAGGCATGGCAACAACTTGTGCTCTGTTCATCTTGTGTTCGCTCATCCCAGCGATTTACGCAGCCGGGACAGGGCAACTGCGAAAAAGACCGCGCCGATGACTACAAGCGCCAGCAACTGCGGCCAGACGATGGCTAGTCCGGCTCCTCGAAACAGGATGCTTTGCCCCAGCATCACGAAATGGGTGGTAGGCGCGGCGAGCATGATGTTCTGGATGAGTTCCGGCATGCTTTCGCGCGGTGTCATGCCGCCAGAAAGCACCTGCAGAGGCATGAGGGTCAGGATGATCAGCAGGCCGAGCTGAGGCATGGAACGGGCCACAGTGCCGAAGAAGATCCCCAGGGACGTGGTCGCGAACAGGTGCAGCGTCGTGCCCAGCAGAAACAGCGCTACGGACCCGGTAATCGGCACGTCCAGCCACTCTTCTACGATGAAGTGCAGGGCCAGGGCGGCGGCTACCAGCACCACCAATCCCATCGACCAGACCTTGGCGGACATGATCTCGAAGGGGGTCACCGGCATGACCAGCAGATGCTCGATGGTGCCGTGTTCACGCTCGCGGATTAGCGCCGCACCGGTCAGGATGATCGACAGCATGGTGATCTGGTTGATGACCGCATTTATTGCGCCGAACCAGGACTGGTACAGGTTGGGGTTGTAGACGGTACGTACGACCGCCTGGACGGGGGGGGAGGCGTCGGGGGCGTAACCGGACAGGAAGGTGGCGACTTCGCTGCTGACGATCTGCTGAATGTGGCCGGCGCCGGAAAAGGCCTGGCTGACTTGAGTGGCGTCGACATTGAGCTGGATCGCTGGCGACCTGCCTGCGAGTAGGTCGCGCTGGAAATCGGGCGGAATATTCAAGGTGAAGGTATAGCGCCCTTTGTCCATGCCAGCGTCCATTTCGGCATGGTTCGTCAGCACCGGTTCGAGAAAGTAGGGCGCCTGAAAGGCATCGATGATGCGCTGCGATGCTGGCGAGCGGTCCTCGTCGACCACCGCGATGGTGGCCCGATAAGGCGATTCCGGGATCCCGGTGGCGCTGGAGTGGATGCTGAGTGTGAAGGAGTAGACGATCAGCACCATCATTGCCGGATCGCGGAAAAGTGTACGCAGTTCCTTGAAGCCAAGGTGCAGGATGTTGGCAATGGCGTTCATCTCACCGCTCCTGCTTTTTCAGGCCCAGGATGCTCAGTGCTCCCAGGATGGGAATGGTCACTAACAGGGCCAGAAAATAGGGATAAAGATCGAGCAGCCCCAGCGCCTTGGAAAATACGCCCCGGCTAATGAGCAGAAAGTGGCTGGTGGGATAAAGATACCCGATGATCGCCGAGACCCCTTCCATGGCCGAGACAGGGTGCGTCATGCCCGAAAACTGGATGGCCGGTACCAGGGTGACGATGGCGGTGCCGAAGATGGCAGCAATCTGACTGTTGAACAGCGACGAGATCAGAAGTCCCAGTCCCGTGGCGCACATCACGTAGAGCAACGCACCCAGCGTCAGGACCAGCAGGCTGCCCTTGACCGGCACACCGAAGACGACGATCGAAAGCACTATCAGCAGGACGAAGTTGACCATCCCCATGGCCACGTAGGGCAGTTGCTTGCCAATCAGAAATTCCAGGCGGGTCACCGGCGTGACATAGAAATTGGTGATCGAGCCCAGTTCCTTTTCGCGCACCACCCCCAGGGCAGTGAGCATGGCGGGAATCATCATCAGCAACAGCGGGATGACCGCTGGGACCATGGCCGGCAGGCTCTGCACGTCGGGGTTGTAGCGATAGCGCAGGGCGATATCCACCGGTGCTCCGGCGTCCGACACGCCAGTGTTGCGTGCCAGTTCCTGCAGGTAGGCATTGTGGATGCCCTGCGCGTAGCCCTGAATCGTGCTGGCGCGACTCGGCATGGCGCCGTCGATCCAATAGGCGACCTGTGGCGAAGCGCCGCGCTTGAGGTCGCGTCCGAAACCGGGCGGAATTTCCACGGCGAGGCTGATATCGCCGCTGCGCAGGCGTGCATTCAGGTCGGCGTAGCTCTGCAGAGGCGGTTGTTCCTCGAAGTAGCGCGACCCGGACAGGTTGAGAATATAGTGCTGGCTGGTGGTGGTCTGGTCGCGATCGAGCACGGCGAAGGAAAGATCCTCCACATCCATGGTAATGCCGTAGCCCATGATGAACAACAAGATCAGCGTTCCCGCCAGGGCCAGTGTGGCGCGAATCGGATCACGACGCAGTTCCATGCCCTCGCGTCGGGCGTAGCTGAGCAGTCGGCGACGGCTGAAACGCGGCGGCGGCGTGTCTGCACCGGCCGGTGCCGCGGCGGGTGGCGCCTGGGGCGGTGTCGAGTCCGCCGCCGTATCCGGTGCCTGGCTGGCCTCGCGCAGATAGGCGATGAAAGCCTGTTCCAGGGTGTCGGCGCCGCGCGTCTCCTGGAGCGCCTGAGGCGTATCGCTGGCCAGTACCCGGCCGGCGTGCATCAGCGAGATGCGGTCGCAGCGCATGGCCTCGTTCATGAAGTGGGTGGAGATGAAGATGGTGACGCCGTCCTCGCGTGACATCTTGACCAGTTGGGTCCAGAAATTGTCGCGGGCGACCGGATCGACACCGGAAGTCGGCTCGTCGAGGATCAGGATCTCCGGACGGTGGAGTACCGCAACGGCCAGCGACAGGCGTTGGCGCACCCCCAGCGGCAGCCTGCTGGGCAGGGCGTCGATGACGTCCTGCAGGTCGAACTGCTCCAGCAGCTCCTGACGGCGTGTCCGATAGTCGGCGGCGTCCATGTGGAACAGCCGGGCATGCAGGTCGAGGTTCTGGCCCACGCTGAGTTCGCTGTACAGCGAGAACGCCTGGGACATGTAACCGACCCGGCGTCGCGATTCGATGTCGTTGGGGTCGACCGCCTGGCCGAACAGCCGAGCCTCGCCCTCTTCGAACGGCAGCAGGCCGGTGAGCATCTTCATGGTGGTCGACTTGCCGCAGCCGTTGGAGCCGAGGAAGCCGAAGATCTCGCCACGTTCGATGCGAAAATCGACATGATCCACCGCGGTGAAGTTGCCGAAGCGCTTGGTCAGGCCATGGGCCTCGATGGCGATGTCGTCGTTGGCGGGTCGCGGTGGAATGGTCAATTGGCGGTGGCCGCGGCGTTTTTCCGTCGGCAGCAGTGCGACGAACGCCTCTTCCAGCGAGCTGCAGCGGGTCTTCTCGAGCAGCGCCCGGGGCGTGCCGGTATCGAGCACCTGGCCGTCGTTCATCGCCACTAGCCAGTCGAAGCGTTGGGCCTCGTCCATGTAGGCCGTGGCCACCAGGACACTCATATCGGGACGTTGCTGACGGATGCGGGCGATCAGGTCCCAGAACTGGCTGCGCGAGAGCGGATCGACCCCGGTGGTCGGCTCGTCGAGGATCAGCAGGTCGGGATCGTGGATCAGCGCACAGCACAAGCCCAGTTTCTGCTTCATGCCGCCAGAGAGCTTGCCGGCGGGGCGCTCGGTGAAATCGGCCAGGCCGGTACTGCGGGTCAGGTCGGCAATGCGCCGCTCGCGCTCGGCCCGCTCCTGGCCGAACAGGCGAGCGAAGAACTCGAGGTTCTCGCGTACGGTCAGCGTCGCATACAGGTTCTTGCCAAGTCCCTGGGGCATGTAGGCGATGCGCGGCCCCGTGAGGCGGCGATGCTCTGCGTTCGCCATGTCACCCCCGAGCACTTCCACGCCGCCTGCCTGGAGGCGTCTGGCCCCGGCGATCAGCGCCAGCAGGCTCGACTTGCCAACGCCATCGGGACCGATCAGCCCGACCATTTGCCTGGCCGGGATCTCGAGGCTCACGTCGGCCAGGGCCACCGTGCTGGCGTACTGCAGGCCGACGCTGTGCAGCCGTATGACGACATTCCCAGTCATGACGAAATGTTCACCTGTAGGGAGTCGGGCCACTCGGCGTCAGGATCGAGCTTGAGGTAGGCCATGCCGGGCAGGCCGGTCTTGACCTGGTCGAGATGATCGCGCAACAGCTGCGGATCGATGCGTGCGCGAATACGGAACATGAGCTTTTCCCGCTCACTGGCGGTTTCCACCGTCTTGGGGGTGAACTGCGCGGAGCTTGCGACGAAGCTGACCCGGGCGGGAATCACGTAGTCGGGCGCGGCATCCAGAATCAGGTGTACCTCGTCACCGAGCGCCACGCGACCGGCCTGCGAAGTGGGCAGGAAGAACGTCATGTAGACGTCGGTCAGGTCGATCAGGTTGAGCACCTTGCCCCCGGCGGCCAGCACTTCGCCCGGCTGAACCACGCGATACTGGACGCGAGCCAGGCGGTCGGCACGCAACTCGCTATCCGTCAGGTCCGCCTGCACCCGTTCCACCCGGGCCTCGGCGGCCTCGATGGCGGATTCGGCCTCGATGACCTGCGAGCGGGACGCCGCGCTCGTCGCCTGGGCTGCCGCCACCTGGGCTCTGGCAGCCGCCAGTGCAGCCTGAGCACTCTGCATGGCAGCGCGGTCGTCATCCACCTGCTGACGGGAGATAGCGTTGCGCTGAAGCAACGTGTTCGAGCGCTCGAAGCGCTTGCGGGTCGCAGTGAGTTCCGCCTGGCGCTGCTGAACGACCGCCTCGGCGGAGGCCTCGTTGCTTTCGCTCTGGGCCACCATGGCATGGGCGGTCTGCAGGGCATTGCGGGCACGCAGCGCCTCGGCCTTGGCTTGGCTGAGCTCCGCCTGCAGGGTGCGGGTGTTCATGCGCGCCAGCACCTGGTCGGGCTCGACGAAATCGCCTTCGTCGACGAGGATCTCCTCGACCCGGCCGCTCAGTTGGGTGGCGATATCGATTTCGGTGGCCTCGATACGTCCGTTGCCGCTGGCGATGGCGTCGCCCAGGCCACTGGGGCGCAGCTCATACCAGGCGACAAGGCCGATGGCACCTAGCAGGACGACGAAGAGCAGAGCTTGGATAAGTCGCTTACGGTGTGGTCGATTCATGATATTGACAGGCTCCGGTCGCCATGGGGCAGGGGCTGTAAAAGCGGTGTGATGGCATAAGGAAGCATACATTCAGGCATGTATGCTGTTCCCGGTCAAGGCGTGCAGCGGCCAGCGACGGTGCTGCGCCCGGTCGAGTCGCCGCTCAGCGATACTCGATTCCTGCTGTCGACAGGCTGATGCGCGTCCCGGCCGTACCCTGGACAATGGCCTCGATATCCGCCAGGGAGCCGATGACGGCCTCCTTGCCGGTGCGACGGGCGAAGTTGCAGGCGGCCTCGATCTTTGGACCCATCGAGCCTGCCGCGAAAGGCAACTTCCCCAGCGCATCGGGATGAGCGCGGGCGATGGCCCTTTGGGTGGGCTGGCCCCAGTCGATATACGCAGCATCGACATCGGTGGCGATGACCAGCAGGTCACTGGCGAGTTCCTGAGCGAGGAGTGCCGAGCATGAATCCTTGTCGATGACCGCTTCGATACCGTGCAGTTTGCGTCCCTCATCGTAGGTGGTCGGGATACCGCCGCCGCCGGCGCAGATGACGACGCTGCCTTTCTCGAGCAGCCACTTGATGGGACGGATTTCGAAGATGCGTTTGGGCCGCGGGCTCGCAACCACGCGGCGAAAAGCCTCGCCATCGGGGGCGATGTCCCAGCCCTTTTCCTTGGCCAGACGCTGAGCCTCCTTCAGCGAGTACACCGGCCCGACGGGCTTGCTCGGATGCTGAAAAGCCGGGTCGGCGGCATCCACCTCGACCTGGGTGAGAAGGGTGGCGAACGGGACCTCGACAGGCAGCAGGTTGCCCAGTTCCTGCTCGATCATGTAGCCGATCATGCCTTCCGTCTGGGCACCGAGTACATCCAGCGGGTAGGGGGCTACATCGCTGTAGGCTGCGCTCTGCAGGGCCAGCAGGCCGACCTGGGGACCATTGCCGTGGGCGATCACCACTTCGTTGCCGGGAATGATCCTGGCAAGTTGGGCACAGGCGATGCGTACATTCTCGCGCTGGTTGTCCGCCGTCAACGGCTCACCCCGGCGAAGCAGGGCATTGCCGCCCAGGGCAGTGACGATGCGCATCGTGTTTATCTCCGTGTCGCGACTGTCAAATATCACCAAGGGTGGCGACCAGCACCGCCTTGATCGTGTGCATGCGGTTCTCGGCCTGTTCGAAGGCGATACAGGCCGGGGATTCGAAGACCTCCTCGGTGACCTCGACGCCGTTCGCCAGCTCGGGGTATTGCGCGGCGATCTGCTTGCCGATCTTGGTATCGGCGTTATGGAAGGCAGGCAGACAGTGCATGAACTTCACCCGAGGGTTGCCGCTGGCGTCCAGCAGGGCCTTGTTCACCTGATAGGGCGTCAGAAGCCGGATACGCTCGCCCCAGGTCTCCATGGGTTCGCCCATCGAGACCCAGACGTCGGTATGGATGAAGTCGACGTCCTTGACCGCCTCGGCGGGCGTTTCGGTGAGTGTCAATCGACCGCCCGATTCCTCGGCGAATCGTCGACATGCCTCGACATGCTCGGCATTCGGCCACAGTTCCTTGGGCGCCCCGATGCGAACGTCCATGCCCAGCTTGGCGCCGATCAGCAGCAGCGAGTTGCCCATGTTGTTGCGCGCATCGCCCAGGTAGGCGTAGCGAATCTCATGCAACGGCTTGTCGCTGTGTTCGCGCATGGTCAAGACGTCGGCGAGCATCTGGGTCGGATGGTATTCATCGGTCAGGCCGTTGAATACCGGGACGCCGGCATGCCTGGCCAGTTCCTCGACGATTGCCTGGCCTGAACCCCGATACTCGATGGCATCGTACATGCGCCCCAGGACCCGTGCCGTGTCCTTCATCGTTTCCTTGTGGCCGATCTGGGAAGAAGTGGGGTCGATGTAGGTCACGTTGGCGCCCTGCTGATAGGCGGCCACCTCGAAGGCGCAGCGTGTGCGGGTCGAGGTCTTCTCGAATATCAGCGCGATGTTCTTGCCCTTCAGGTGCTGCTGCTCGCTGCCGGTGTACCGGGCGCGCTTTAGATCCCGGGAAAGATCCAGCAGGTAGCGCAGCTCGCGGGGGCTGTGATGCATCAGGCTGAGCAGGCTTCGGTTATGCAGATTGAAGGCCATGGCAGGCTCCTCGATGAAATATTGAACAGGACTTGCAGTCAGTAACCTGCGGGGTCTCGTATGATCGGGCAGGTCATGCAATGGCCGCCCCCGCGGCCGCGGCCCAGTTCGCTGGCGTCGATCGTGATGACCTCGACCCCGGCCTTGCGCAGCAGCGTATTGGTGTAGGTATTGCGGTCATAGCCGATGACCACGCCGGGCTCCAGGGCCACGACGTTATTGCCGTCATCCCACTGTTCGCGCTCGGCCTCGTAACTGTCGCCCCCCGTCTGGACCGTGCGCAGCTTTTCAAGGCTAAGCGCCTGTGCCACGACCTCGAGGAAGCCCTGCGTTTCGCGACGCACGTCGATGCCGCCCGGCTTGCTTTTATCCGGGCGCAGGCTGAACGCAACAATGGACTGCACGGCCTCCGGGTAGACCGTCACCAGGTCGTGATCGCAGAAGCTGAATACGGTATCCAGGTGCATGGCGGCACGGGATTTCGGCAGGCCCGCGACGATGACTCGCTCGGCCGCCCCCTGCTTGAACAGGGACTGCGCAAGCTGGCCTATCGCCTGCCGCGAAGTCCGCTCGCCCATGCCGATCAGCACGATGCCCTTGCCAAGTGGCATGACGTCGCCGCCCTCCAGCGTCGCCATGCCATGGTCGCTATCGGGATCGCCGTACCAGACCTTGAAACCGGCATTGGCGAATTCGGGGTGGAACTTATAGATCGCAGTGACCAGCAGGGTTTCCTGACGGCGTGCCATCCAGTGCATGGGATTCAGCGTCACGCCGCCATAAATCCAGCAGGTAGTATCCCGGGTGAACAATGTGTTCGGCAGCGGGGGAAGGATAAAGCTCGAGTGTCCGAGGTAATCGCGGAACATCTTGACGATCTCGCTGCCATGATCGCCTGGAAGATCGTCCCCCGAGACCCCGCCGATGAGAAATTCGGCGAGTCGGCGTGGCTCTTGTTCTTCCAGCCAGGCGCGGACTTCCTGTTGCAGGCCCAGGCCTACCAGATTGGACGTGACCTTTCGATCGAGAATCCATTGGAGGGCGTCGGGGTTCTTTACCGTCTCAGCCAGCAGGTTGTGCATTTCGAGGACTTCGACGCCGCGCTCGCGCATCTTGGTGACGAAGTCGAAATGGTCGCGCTTGGCCTGGTTGACCCAAAGCACGTCGTCGAAGAGCAGGTCGTCGCAATTGCTGGGCGTGAGTCGCTGATGGGCCAGCCCTGGCGAGCAGACCAGCACCTTGCGCAGTTTACCGATTTCCGAATGAACGCCGAGTTGCAGGGGGGCAGTCATGAAATTCTCCTTGGACTATGCCGACTCAGCCGGCTCTTTAAGCGTCTGGGTTCCAGGCTCAAAGCGACAGATAACCGGTGTACAGGCCATAGGCGGCGAATGCGGCACCGGCCAGCACGACAGCGAAGATCAGCTTCTCTAAGGGACGAAAAACCGGCCGGTTCTGCTCGCGCTTGGCCTGGGCGAAGAACAGCGCGCCTGGAGCGTAGAGCAGCGCCGAGAGCAGGATGTATTGAACGCCTCCCGCATAGACCAGCCAGGCACTGTAAAGGACGGCAATCAATGCGATGAGCAGGTCCTTGTTACGTTGGCGACGCTGAGATTCGTAGGTTTCGCCTCGCCAGCTCACCAGCACGGCATAGGCCGCTGACCAGAAGTACGGCAGCAGGATCATCGAGGTGGCCAGATAGAAAAGACTGAGATAGGTGGATTCGCTGAATAGCGTAACGATCAGAAATATCTGGATCAGGCCGTTCGAGACCCACAGCGCGTTGCTGGGGACCTGATTGCGGTTCTCCTTTTTCAGGAAGTTCGGCATGGTATGGTCGCGTGCGCCTGCGAAAAGAATCTCCGCGCACAGTAGCGTCCAGGCCAGCAGGCCGCCGACCAACGATACCACCAGCCCAACACTGATCAGGATGGAGCCCCAACGGCCCACAACCTGCTCCAGCACACCCGCCATGGAGGGGTTTTGCAGGGCGGTCAGTTCAGGCTGTTGCATGATGCCCATGGAAAGCACGTTCACCAGAACCAGCAGGAGAAGAACGCCGAGAAAACCGATCACCGTGGCCTTGCCGACATCGCTGCGCTTCTCGGCCCGGGCCGAATAGATGCTTGCTCCCTCGATGCCGATGAATACCCAGACAGTGACCAGCATCATGTTCCTGACCTGGTCCATTACGCTGCCCAGTTCGAGATTTCCTTTGCCCCAGAAGTCGGTGAAAAAGATGTCGGCATCGAATGCAAATAGCGTAATGATGACGAACAGCACCAACGGCACGATCTTCGCCACGGTCGTGACGAGGTTGATGAAGGCGGCTTCCTTGATTCCGTTCAGTATCAGAAAGTGAATGCTCCACAGCAGCAGCGAGGCACACGCGATGGCGATCGGCGTATTGCCTTCGCCGAAGATGGGGAAAAAATAACCCAGGGTGCTGAACAGAAGGACGAAATAACTGACATTGCCGAGCCAGGCACTGATCCAGTAGCCCCAAGCGGACGAGAAACCCATGTAGTCGCCGAAGCCCGCCTTGGCATAGGCATAGATGCCCGAGTCCAGATCGGGCTTGCGGTTGGCCAGGGTCTGGAAAACGAAAGCCAGGGTCAGCATGCCTATGGCGGTGATCACCCAGCCGATCAGTACCGCACCCGCGCTGGCACTTGCCGCCATATTCTGTGGCAGCGAGAAGATGCCTCCGCCGATCATCGAGCCGACAACAAGCGCGACAAGCGCTCTGAGTTTCAGTGTTCGTGTAGCCTGGGTCATTTTAGCCTCACACGGAAGAGTGGCCGTTCATGTGACAAGCATGGATGGCCAGGTCTCTATTGGGTGGCACGGTCGATTATAAAGTTGGAGACGCCTGTTCCGGGCTCATGTAACCGACCTGTTATTGCAGGCTGCATCATAGGCGATAAAACCCTTATAAAACTTGCTCTAAATCAACCAGCGTTTAAATAGGACGACCGTTGCCGATATAACTGCTCCCAGGCACCCGAGGTTTGCGATGCATTGGGGGCGGGGCGGCCCAACGTCGCATCCAGGCATGCTCTGAGCAGCGCTTGGGAACTCCTCGCCATCGGCAACCTCTCCTGGCCGATCGGCGATGGATCGGGTACAGCCAAATATGCCAAGATTATTTCAGACAACTAATTAGTTGCTCTAGATCAATTGTCGGCCGGTAATATCTCCCGTCACTTCAATAACTTCCCAGCAAGAGGCTATACGCTACAATTGTGCATGCCGTGATCCCTGCTAGGCTCTGTCTGAAAAGTCGGCGAGCGAAGGACAGGCAAGGCAAAATCAGCGAAAAGGCGGACTGGGCTCGCACACAAGTTTACGGAGGTGTGAATGAGTATTTTGATCGGACTCGCGCCCGAGCTGATTTTTAACGCAGTATGGCCGAGCGCAGGCAGTTTTTCAGGCAGGGGCCAGGGAAGGCAACAAGAAAGCGAAACTAGGCAGGCACTCGGTGAGGTGGGCTAGGTCACATCCAGGTGCGGGAAAAATGACAATGAAGGCTATGGTGCTTGAGACAGGTGGCGGACCGCTCCAGGAGCGGGAGCGGCCAATTCCTATCCCTGGACAGGGGCATGTGTTGCTCAAGGTTGAAGCCTGCGCGGTGTGCCGCACTGACCTGCACTTGCTGGATAACGAGCTCCCCGATATTTCCTATCCCATCGTTCCTGGGCACGAAATCATTGGCCGCGTTGCTGGTCGTGGCCCCGGTGTTACGCTCGCTCATGGAATGCGCCTGGGCGTTCCGTGGCTGGGATACAGCTGTGGTGAGTGCTGGTATTGTCTGCATGGACATGAAAATCTGTGCGACCGGGTCCGCTTTATCGGTTATCAGATCGATGGCGGCTTTGCGGAATATACCCTGGCTGATCAACGCTTCTGCTTTCCTATCGCTCCCGATTTCAGTTCGGCAGAAGCAGCACCGCTGATGTGCGCTGGCCTGATCGGTTACCGTTCCTTGAGTATGTGAGGCTTGATGTCGATTCGTAACCTTGATGCGCTATTTTCCCCCGCCACGATTGCTCTGATTGGTGCCAGCAATCGTCCTGGTTCAGTGGGCGCTGTGCTGGCACGCAATCTCTTCGATGCCGGCTTCGCGGGGCCTATCCTGACCGTGAACCCAAGAGAACGGGCCATTCGCTCGACCCTGAACTACCACTCCGTCAGTGAATTGCCGCTGGCACCGGATCTGGCGATTATCGCGACTCCTCCCGATACCGTCCCCGGGCTCATCAAGGAGCTTGGTGAGCAGGGCTGTCGTGCCGCGGTGGTGATCACGGCAGGCTTCGGCGAGGGGGAACGTGCGGATGGCAAGGCGCTCAAACAGGCCATGCTGGAGGCGGCCAGGCCCTACCTGATGCGCATCGTCGGGCCCAACTGCCTGGGCATCCTGGCGCCGCACCGGGGGATCAATGCCAGCTTTGCGCATATCACGCCAAAGAAAGGCGACGTGGCCTTCGTGACGCAATCTGGTGCCGTGGCGACAGCTATTCTAGATTGGGCCTCGGCGCGCGGTATCGGCTTTTCACATGTGGTTTCCCTCGGTTCGATGAGTGATGTCGACTTCGGCGATATGCTGGACTATCTGGCCCTCGACCCCCACACGCGTTCCATCCTGCTCTATGTCGAGGCCGTTACCGAGGCACGCAAGTTCCTGTCAGCGGCCCGCATGGCCTCGCGCAACAAGCCTGTGGTGGTGGTCAAGGCCGGGCGCAGCGATGCCGGTGCCAAGGCGGCGTTGTCGCATACCGGCGCGCTGGCCGGCTCCGATATTGTCTATGACGCTGCGTTTCGGCGAGCGGGTATGTTGCGGGTTCACACGCTCGACGAACTTTTCCAGGCTGCGGGTACGCTGGCCACCGGCATTCGCGTGAAGGGCGATCGGCTGGCTATCCTCACCAATGGTGGCGGGATCGGTGTGCTGGCAGTCGATGAACTGGCCGACATGGATGGATGTCTGGCAGAGCTTTCCGAAACGACGCTGGCGCGCCTGGATACCTTGCTTCCCAAAGCGTGGTCGCATGCCAACCCCGTCGACATCCTTGGTGATGCTCCCGGACAGCGCTACGCAGGCGCACTTGAAGCCTTGCTCGATGAGCGCAATGCGGACGCGATCTTCGTCATGAACTGCCCCGCGGCAGTCGCCGATAGTCTGGATGCTGCCCAGGCCGTGGTCGAGACACTCGGCTCGCGACGATCGCCAGTACTGACCTGCTGGTTGGGTGAAGGCGCACCTGCCGAGGCCCGGCGCTTGTTTGCTGCGAAACGCATTCCATCGTATGAAACGCCGGAGCAGGCCATCAGGGCCTTCTGGCACCTGTCTAGCTACTGGCGGAACCAGCAGACCCTGATGGAGACGCCTCCAGCCGTTTCCGATGCCATCACCACTGATCAGACCAGGGCGAACGCTATCATCGATAGTGTGATCGAGGATGGACGTAGCGTGCTGACCGAGCCTGAGGCGACAGGAATACTGGTGGCTTATGGCATTCCGACAGTACCGGCCATCACGGTGCGAACCCCCGAGGAAGCCCGCGAGGCGTCAACAAAGCTGGGTTTCCCGGTCGTGCTGAAGATCCTTTCTCGCGATATCTCGCACAAGTCGGATGTAGGGGGCGTACAACTGAATCTGGCCTCGCCCAATGCCGTGGTGCAGGCGGCCGAGGATATGCTTGCCACGGTACGCCGAGTCGCACCCGGAGCGCGGATCGATGGCTTCAACGTTCAGCCGATGATTCGCCGCTCGGGAGCGCATGAGCTAATTCTGGGCGTTGCTGAAGATAGCGTCTTCGGTCCGGTCATCCTGTTTGGCCAAGGAGGCACGGCGGTGGAGGTCATCGGCGATCGGGTTGTCGGTCTCCCGCCGCTCAACCCTCTCCTGGCGCGGGATATGATCCATGCAACACGCGTCTCACGCCTGTTGCATGGCTATCGCGACCGCCCGGCGGCGGACATCGAAGCGATCACGCTCACACTCATCAAGTTGTCGCAATTGATCAGCGACCTGGACCGCGTGGTCGAACTCGATATCAACCCGCTGCTGGCCGACGCTTCGGGCCTGATCGCCCTGGATGCACGCATCGTGGTCGAGTCCGAGCGTGGCCAGCGGCGTCCGCTTGCCATTCGCCCGTACCCGCAACACCTCGAGCAGAACATCGAGGCGCGCAATGGCCAGCGCTATTGCCTACGCCCCATTCGCCCCGAAGACGAAGGCGCACTGGTCGACATGTTCCGTCATTCTTCACCCGCTGATGTTCGACTGCGGTTCTTTGGGGCCATTCGAGGGCTCGATCATGCCTTCGCCGCTCGCTTGACCCAGATCGACTACGACCGGGAAATGGCCTTCGTCGCGATGCCGCCAGGCAAGCAGGACATCGTCGGTGTTGTCCGCCTGTCTGCCGACCCCGACAAGGAAAGAGCCGAATTTGCGATCATGGTGCGCAGTGACATGAAAGGAGCCGGGCTTGGCTATCGGCTCATGCAGCAGATCCTCGACTATGCCCGTGACACCGGAATCCGGCAGGTATTTGCCGATGTGCTGCGAGAAAACCATGCCATGCGGCAGATCACGGAAGAGTTCGGCTTCATGGCCCAGCCATCGGACGATGGAGGGGACACCCTGACGGTTACTCTCAGTCTGTAACCCTGGATTCATAGAATAACCGCAGCACTTTGGTCACCACGGTGGAGGCAGGAGGGCCAGCGCCGGTACCCTTCTCGGCTCACCGACCAAAGTGATGCAGAGCATTGGATACCGAAAGCTGACCCAGACCCAATGATACCAGATCCACGCCCGCTATGACTTGGGTATCAGCCAGCGCCAGATCGGCAGGGAGCTTGGCCTACATAGCAGTACGATCAGCCGTGAACTGCGGCGCAACGACATCTCCGGTGGCTACGATCCCGACCAGGCCCAGACCCTCAGTGATCGCCGGCGCCGTACCGCCTGGAAGAGAACCAAGCGCCTGCCAAGCCTGATTGCCGCTGTTGTCGGCCGGCTGCATGAGGAGTGGAGCCCACAGCAAATCAGCGGCTTCATCGCGCCCCTGGCAGGCGTAGGCGTCAGTCATTAGTGGATCTACTCCTTGATTTGGGATGACAAGGCACAGGGTGGCGATCTCTGGCGGAATCTCCGCCAGCCCAAACGCCGCAGCAAGCACCGCGCTCAGGCCAAGAGCGCTGGGCTGGGCAAGATCCCTAACCGGGTAGGGATCGAGCACCGTCCGGCTGAGGCTGATGACCGGCGTTTCATCGGCCACTGGGAGGGCGACACCGTGATCCAGGGGCACAAGCAGTCGGGCCTAGTCACGCTGGTCGAGCGTCGCAGTGGCTATCTGCTGGCGGCACGTCTGCCAAGGATCTCCGCGGAGCTGACGAAAGCGGCCATGATCCGCCTGTTGAAGCCTCTCCGGGGCGCTGTCCAGACCATCACGCTGGACAATGGCTCGGAATTCGCCGACCACGAAGCCGTGTCCAAGGCGGTGACGGCGGCAATATACTTCTGTGATCCGTACTGCTCCGGGCAGCGTGGGACCAACGAGAACACGAATGGCCTGATACGGCAGTACTTTCCCAAGGGAACAGACTTCCGCCAGGTCACCGATACTGAGTTGCGCAGGGTGATCAGGAAGCTGAATGACCGTCCTCGGAAACGCCTAGGCTATCGGACACCGGCACAGGTGTTCCTGGGGGAATACTCAGGAGCCCTAAATACCGCAGGTGCTGCGCTTATTGCTTGAAGTCAGGGTCCAAAGTGCTGCGGTTATTCTATGAATCCAGGAATTAGAGTCCGACCTAACCGGAGGACGAACAATGAAGCGAGCGAGATTAACAGAAGAGAAGATCGTAAGTATCCTCAAGGCCAACGAGCACTGCGTCTCGATCGCCGAGCTGGCCCGTCAAAAACGGCGTGACCGAACAGACCCTTCGCTGGAAGGCCAACTAGAGCAGCATAGAGGTCTCGGAGGCCAAGCGCCTCCGCGAGCTTGAGTCGGAGAACGCCAGGCTCAAGAAGCTGTTGTCGGAAAGCGCTATCGACAATGCCGCGCTCAAGGAGATCGTCTTGGAAAGTGGTGATGCCCGAGCGAAGCGGCTGGCCAGCGCGCACTTCCTGGGCGACCACGGCTAAACTTTGACCGTGCTCGCCGGCACGGGCCGCTTTCACCTAGGCGTTGAGCGCCAGAATATTGGTCTGGAAGGTGATCGAGTCGGTCATGGCGATGATCTCGCCGATCTCGTCGCGACTCACCACCACGAGACGGCGGATCAGATTGCCCTCGCCCTGGCGATGCCCTGCATGGCGCTGGCGGTGCGGAAAATGGGCTGAACAGTGTGCGCCGGGTCAACTAGAAGGCGACAAGAACCACGCTAATGAACAGCACGACCCCGATTAGGATAGTCGCAGTCATTAGCTCGCGTAACTCGACGGCCTAGGTGGCTTCGACGTTGGCCATGGCCTCGTCGATCTCATATTGGTACCGGCGCCGCGCACCCAGCGTATCCGGCCGGTGAACACACCTTCCGCTGAGCCCCGACTTCGATGACGGTAGGTGTCCACCTATTCCTTAGTGGACACCTACCATGAGTGAGTTAAGCGTATTGGAGGCGCCTCGCAAGCGCCGCCGCTGTACGGCCGAGTTCAAGGCCAGGATCGCCGAAGCGTGCCAGCAACCTGACGCCTCGGTAGCCAGCGTCGCATTGGAGCATGCCCTGAACGCCAATCTGGTCCATAAATGGATCCGTGAGGCTCGGCGGTCGGCGCCGGTAAGTGATACCCCGGCGTTTATCCCGCTGCCAATGGCCAGCACCACAGCGCCGGTGGCGGCCCAGCGTCAGAATGTCGAGTCCATTCGCCTCTCGATTCCGGGCACCAAGGGAACAATAACTATCGAGTGGCCGGTAGCTGATGCAGAGGGTTGTCGGGCGCTGCTTCGGGACCTGCTGTCGTGATCCGTATCGACGCGATCTGGCTGGCCACCGAGCCGTTGGACATGCGCGCCGGCCCCGACACGGCCTTGGCTCGGGTCGTGAAGGTGTTCGGCACCGCTGCGCCTATCTGTTCGCCAACCGGCGCGGTAACCGCATGAAAGTGCTGATTCACGACGGTCTGGGCATCTGGCTCTGCGCCCGGCGTCTGAACCAGGGCAAGTTCCATTGGGCCGGCAACGGGTACGGCGACCGAGTGGAACTGTCGCCTGAGCAAGTGACGGCGCTGGTTCAGGGCCTGCCCTGGCAGCGCATCGGCCCGGCGGGGGCCATTTCGGTGTTGTAATAGCCGGCAAGTACCGGCACAGAACGCGGCGCCTGACCATTCGATGATCCGCGCATCCCGCTGTTGTCAGCGGACTGGCATAATCGGCGGATGAATACGTCGCCCGATCTGTCCCAGCTCTCACCCGATCAGCTCCGCCACCTGGCGGCAACGCTGATGGCGCAGGTCGAGGAAAAAGATCAGGCGCTGCGTCACAGCGAGCAGATCAACCAGAAGCTGACCCACGAACTGGCACTGCTCAAGCGTCACAAGTTCGGCCAACGCAGCGAGCATCTCAATGGGCTGCAGATCAGCCTGCTGGACGAGGGGGTCGATGCCGACATCGCTGCCATCGAGGCCGAGCTGGCAGAACTCGTTACCCCGGCAACGCCGCCCGCCATCCAGCAAAAGCCCAAACGCCAGCCCTTGCCCGACGACCTGCCGCGTGTCGAGATCCGACACGAGCCCGACAGCGAGCACTGCACGTGCGGCTGCCGGCGGCGCCGCATCGGGGAAGAGATCAGCGAGAAGCTCGACTACACGCCCGGCGTGTTTACCATCGAGCGGCATATCCGCGGCAAGTGGGTCTGCGACGGGTGCGAGACGCTGATCCAGACGCCGATGCCGGCTCACGTGATCGACAAGGGTATCCCCACCTCGGGGTTGCTGGCCCAGGTGATGATCGCCAAGTACGCCGACCATCTGCCGCTCTACCGGCAGGCACAGATTTTTGCCCGCGCCGGCGTGGAGATCCCACGCTCCACCCTGGCGGAATGGATCGGCATCTGTGGCGTGCGACTGCAGCCACTGGTCGATGCCCTGCGTGGAACCCTGCTCACCGAACCGATCCTGCATGCCGATGAAACGCCGGTGCCGATGCTGGCCCCAGGCAAGAAAAAGACCCACAGGGCCTACCTCTGGGCCTACGCCACTACCCCCTACGCCGAACTGAAGGCCGTGATCTACGACTTCGCGCCCGGGCGTGGCGGCCAGCATACCCGTGACTTCCTCGGCGACTGGCAAGGCAAGCTGATCTGCGACGATTACGGTGGCTACAAACAGAGCTTCGCCAATGGCGTCACCGAAGTGGGCTGTATGGCCCATGCCCGGCGCAAGTTCGTCGACCTGCACGTGGCCGGCAAGAGCCAGATTGCCGGGCAGGCCATCGAACTCATCGGTCAGCTCTACCAGGTGGAGCGCGACGCCCAGTCACTGAGTGCCGAAGAACGCCAACGGCTACGCGATACCCGGGCGAGGCCCATCGCCGCCACGCTGCACCGCTGGATGCTGGCCCATCGCGAGAAGGTCCCGAACGGTTCGGCGACGGCCAAGGCGCTGGACTATAGCCTGAAACGCTGGGCGGCGCTAGCGCGCTACCTGGATGACGGCGGGTTGTCGATCGACAATAACCGAGTCGAGAACCTAATCCGTCCCTGGGCGCTGGGCCGCTCGAACTGGCTATTCGCCGGTCACTGCGCAGCGGCCAGCGTGCCGCCAATATCATGAGCCTAATCCAGTCTGCCAAGCTGAACGGCCTTGAGCCCTACGCCTACCTGAAGGACGTGCTGGCTCGATTGCCAACGCAGAAAGCCAGCCAGGTTCACGAGTTGCTGCCCCAGCACTGGCAACCAGGCGACTAATTACCCGCAAAGGGTGGTCGCCGTTCGCTTACCGAAGGCGATTTATCACAACAGGTTGATGAACCGACCGCGGATCAACGCGATGCCCATCGAGCCCGCGCAGTGCCCGCGGTAATGGCGGCTGATGCACGGTTGTCCGATCAATGATCAAAACCGCTAATGACAGCCGGTAGGCACGCTTGCGGTTGATCACCAGGTCTTCCTGACGCAACAGTGCATGCCGTAGCAAGTAGCCTTTGCGGGGATAGCTCGTCGCGAAGGCTTACAGGCGTGTCCGAAGCAAGGTGATTCGGACCACTACGCATTACTAGACAGTTATAAAGTCGCTCCAGTCCTGCATCATCGACCGCCGTTTTTCGAACAGGTCACCTCGACGGTAGGCCGCTTCCACCTTGTTTTCGATGGTGTGAGCCAGAGCCATTTCGGCCACATCCCGTGGATAGCTGGAAACCTCACCTGACCAGTCGCGAAAGCTCGAGCGGAAGCCGTGGGGGACGTAATCGCCATGCACGCCACCGACGCCATACCCCATACCGCGCATCAGCTGCAGCATGGCCATGTTCGATAGGGGTCTACCGATCCGTGCACCTGGAAACACGTATGGATTACTCTGCACCCGCGGCAGGTCGGAAAGCAGTGACACTGCCTGGATGGATAGTGGAACCCTATGCTCCCGTCGCGCTTTCATGCGGTCGGCTGGGATCGTCCAGGTCGCTTTCTCGAGGTCTATTTCCGGCCACTGCGTGCGCAGGACTTCGGAAGTCCGCGTCGCTGTCAGAATTAGTAACTGCAGCGCTTTCGAGGAAATGCTGGTATAGCCTTGAAGCTCGGCCATGAAGACTGCCACTTCTTCGTATGGCATAGCCGGATGGTGGCTGACTGACTTGACCCGGGAGGGCTTGGCCAGCAGTTTGTCCAAGTGGCCTCGCCACCTGGCGGGATTGGATTCATCGCGGTACTTGTGAGCTGCGGCATAATCCAGGACGTTTTCGACTCGACCCTGTACTCGTTTCGCTGTTTCTGTTTTTGATGTCCAAATAGGATTGAGAATCGTTACGATATCTTGGGTGTCGATTTCGTCCACCGGCATATTACCAATTACCGGGCGAGCATACGTTTTCAGCGTGCTGACCCACTGTCGAGCATGCTTCGTATTGCGCCAACTACGCCGGTGGGATTGGATGTAACGGGCAGCGCAACTTGTAAAAGTAGGCGTAGAGGTCTCTTGCTGTTCTGCGTCTCTCGCCTGAATCGGGTCGGCTCCGTTCTTGGCGAGACGACGATAATGCTCAGCCTTGCGACGAGCATCAGCCAAGCTGGTGTTAGGGAAGCTTCCTAGCCCCATCTCACGCCGCTTGCCCTTCAGGGTGAATCGAAGCACCCACTTCTTTGCTCCGCCCCCTGAGACTACCAAGCGAAGCCCGCCGCCATCCTCGTGCTTGCCTTGTCCCGCGGTTGTGACCTTGCGCGGACTGAGCTTGTGTATTGCCATCGCTATCCTTTACTCTATGGAAGGGGCGGTAGTCCCCCATATGGCCCCCCAAGATGATTGGATTACGGTAGACCTCGCCGGACGTTGACGCAACACAAATTGTTGATATGTAATGGGGATGTAGATTGTGTAGGACATCGAGGGAAGCTAACGTAACGGACTCCCTCTCCGCCACAGGATTTTGAAGGGGATCAAGCACAGCTTGGTCCCCTTCGTCGTTTTAGGCTTTTGGGAAGGGTTTTAGGAATATTTCTGGGAATGCTTATAGAGTGAGTAGCTTCTCAATCATCTCGGGAACATCCTGCCCATCGATTCTGAGCCACTTTTCGTAGCGGCTCCGGCTGCGTCATTTGCTGTGCATGTAGTCGCAGCAGCTTGAGCAGGTAGGCGCAAGCGTCGTTGTTACTCAGTGGTGCATGCCGGTTTCCTTCATTCCCTGGCGTTTTGCGGTTTTGAGGACGAGCCGATCCGCCCTGCCGTCACGAAGGCCAGCGGGAGAAGGCTCCGCCTGATGGTGTTGTTTGGAGTTTAGCTCGAACCGAACATCAACTGGGCGAGCAGCGACTTACGGCAACTCGGGTCCATCGGGACGCGTACCTCGGGGTTGGATTGACGGCTGGAGGTGCTGGTAGTAGCAAACTCCACCAGCACCTTGCCAGCTCAGCCACATTAAGGCCGGTACATCGCGCATAGACCTCGTAGAGCGCAGGCGCGGGGGGCTTGCTGGTACGGGTAATGGCGCGCTCATGGCAGTGGGGGCAATAGATCCCACAGGTGCCTGTGCAATCCTGACCATGCGGCACGGGTGTGCATTGGCACCCTGGCGCAGTGTATTACTGGCCCATGCTACAGCTTCTGTCCAGTTTCCTTATGCTATCTTTCCCAGCCTGCGTATGAGAATTAATCCCGGTTAGTTCTAAAATTCTTATTAAATTTGTACAAACTTGATGTGAGTTATTGTTTTTTACAAAAAACGTGAGATCAGCCTAATTTTTTCCTTCCTGTTGCCGATATTCAACCTGCCTTTGGGAGAGGCGCGTGCCCTTGCGTTTGTTGCAGCGTAGTGAAGGCATTTTTGTTATCTAGGCTGGATTATCAAGGCTGACTAATCCTCCTCCTTACGAGATCAAAAGATGTCTAATTTGTTAAAAAACTTGACGGTTAAGTCAGGATTGACAGCCGTATTGGTATTATTTACGGCCTTGATTCTGCTCGTGGCTGCGCTTGGCTATCAATCCAGCACCCTGGGGGCTGGCTCGATAGACGAGCTGAACCGAATTAATGTACAGCAGCTAAACTCACTGAACCGCGCACAGGTCAACGTCGCGGATACCCAACTGTTCTTTCTGAACCATCTAGATGCATTGAACGAAGGAGATAAGGCCGCAGCGGCCATGTATCTGAATACGGCTGGAGAGAAGCTACAGGCGGCTCAACAACGTTTCGATGCTTTCGTTGCAGCTCCCAAAACCGTACAGGGCAAACCTATTGCTGATGCCGTTGAGACAGCTTTCTCTCAGCTCATTACGCAAGGGCTGGCCCCTCAGTATGAAGCACTCAAGCGCGGTAACGAGGGGGACTTCCGAGCAGCCAAGCGCGAGGGTGACAGGCTGAACTTGGCATATATTAAAGCCAATGAAACCTTTATCGATTTCGCCAGAACGCGTGGGCAGGAACTGCTGTCCGGTTTCCGTTCGACGATGACAACGTTTGCCTACATCGGCTTGGCGGCTCTGGGTCTGGTTGTCCTGTGTGTCGCGATGGTTCGTGTCGGGATAATGCGTGTCGTCATTCGTCCCTTGCAGGAAGCCGTGAACCACTTCGAGCGCATTGCCCAGGGGGATCTGTCGCACAAGATCGCCGATCGGGGTCGTAATGAGATTGGTCAGTTGTTTGCGGCCATGAAGCACATGCAGACCGGGTTATCCCAGACGGTTTCCGTGGTTCGTGACAGTAGCGGCTCGATCCATATCGGTACCCGTGAAATTGCCAGCGGCAATACCGATCTATCGTCTCGTACCGAGCAGCAGGCCGCGTCACTTGAAGAGACGGCAGCCAGCATGGAGCAGCTGACCGCGACAGTGAAACAGAACGCCGACAATGCGCGTCAGGGCAGTAGCCTCGCTAGCGAGGCCTCTGCCACAGCCGAGCGTGGCGGTGACGCGGTTGATCAGGTCATTGTGACTATGCGCGGCATTTCTGAAAGCTCGAGGAAGATTACCGATATCATCGGCGTTATCGACTCGATCGCCTTCCAGACTAAGAGTATCTTTCAAAACCGCCCCTGAAGCTTGTTCAAGCAGATCAGGGAACAGCCCAGCAATGTAAAGGCATAGTGGATATCGACACGCCGTTCA
>NZ_FOPY01000004.1 GCF_900113605.1 Modicisalibacter xianhensis | reverse complement strand
CTCGGCCAGACGCAGCTTCTCCTCAAGTTCCTTGATGCGCTGCTCCGGGGTCGGAGGCGATTTTGGCATGACAGGTCTCCTGGCGGCGCGCTCCGTGGCCCCGGGACGCCAGTCCTGGTGACCATAGCGACGCAACCACTGTAGTACCGTCGAGCGGCCCTGGATACCGTAGCGAGCCTGAGCCTGCTTGTAGGTCATCTCGCCGCGCTCGACCTGGTCTACCACCGTCTGTTTAAAGGCCAGGGTGTAGTCCCGCTGGGTGCGTTTAATGCGTTGATTCATCACGTTCTCCCAAGATAAGGGGCGGAACGTGTCAACTCTATTCAGGACAGGTCAGCCCAAACAAAAGAAGCCCTGCCAAGGTTGGCAGGGCTTCTCGATACTAGCAAAGGCTAGTGGGTTTGCCGGGTCGGCGATTACATCATGCCGCCCATGCCACCCATGCCGCCCATGTCCGGAGCGGCTTCCTTCTCTTCCGGATCTTCGGCGATCATCGCTTCGGTGGTGATCATCAGACCCGCCACGGAACCGGCAGACTGCAGCGCAGTACGGGTCACCTTGGCCGGGTCGAGTACACCCATCTCGAACAGATCGCCGTACTCGCCGGTCTGGGCGTTGTAGCCAAAGTTGCCTTCACCATCCTTGACGCGGTTGAGGATGACGGAAGCTTCTTCGCCGGCGTTGGTGACGATCTGGCGCAGCGGAGATTCCATGGCACGCAGGGCAATGGCGATACCGTGGGTCTGATCTTCGTTGTCGCCCTTGAGCTCCTGAATCTTGGTCAGGATGCGTACCAAGGCGGTACCGCCACCAGGCACGACACCTTCCTCGACGGCAGCACGGGTCGAGTGCAGGGCGTCTTCGACGCGAGCCTTCTTCTCTTTCATCTCGACTTCAGTCGCAGCACCGACGCGGATGACGGCAACACCGCCAGCCAGCTTGGCGACACGCTCCTGCAGCTTCTCGCGATCGTAGTCGGAAGACGTCTCTTCGATCTGGGCGCGGATCTGGCTGACACGCGCTTCGATGTCGCCCTCGGCACCGGCACCATCGATGATGGTAGTGTTTTCCTTGGACATGGTGATGCGCTTGGCGCTACCCAGGTGGTCCAGGTTGGCCTGCTCAAGGGTCAGACCGACTTCTTCGGAAATCACGGTACCGCCGGTCAGGATGGCGATATCCTGCAGCATTGCCTTGCGACGGTCGCCGAAGCCGGGCGCCTTGGCAGCCGCAACCTTGACGATGCCGCGCATGTTGTTCACGACCAGGGTGGCCAGCGCTTCGCCTTCGATATCCTCGGAGATGATCACCAGCGGCTTGCCGGCCTTGGCGACCGCTTCCAGTACCGGCAGCAGTTCGCGGATGTTGGAAATCTTCTTGTCGACCAGCAGCAGCAGGGCGTCTTCGAGTTCGACGGCCATGGTGTCCTGGTTGGTCACGAAGTAGGGCGACAGGTAGCCACGGTCGAACTGCATGCCTTCGACGACTTCCAGCTCGTCTTCGAAGCCACGGCCTTCATCGACAGTGATGACGCCTTCCTTGCCGACCTTTTCCATTGCCTCGGCAATGATCTGGCCGATACGGGCATCACCGTTAGCGGAGATGGTGCCGACCTGGGCGATGGCCTTGGAATCAGTGCAGGGCACGGCCAGCTGCTCGATTTCCTTGACGGCGGCGACGATGGCCTGATCGATGCCCCGCTTGAGGTCCATCGGGTTCATGCCGGCAGTCACGCCCTTCAGGCCTTCATTGACGATGGACTGAGCGAGAACGGTAGCAGTCGTGGTGCCGTCACCGGCCACGTCAGAGGTCTTGGAAGCGACTTCCTTGACCATCTGGGCGCCCATGTTCTCGAACTTGTCCTTGAGCTCGATTTCCTTGGCTACGGAAACGCCGTCCTTGGTGACAGTGGGGGCGCCAAAGGATTTCTCGAGAACGACGTTACGGCCCTTCGGACCCAAGGTGGCCTTCACGGCGTCGGCGAGAACATTGACACCACGCGCCATGCGCTTACGAGCGTCGTCTGAGAACTTGATCTGTTTCGCTGCCATTTTCTTTGCTTCCTGAAGTCAGTGCGATAAACAACGTTCAAAAATGAGAAGGGGCAAGACTAGCGCTATTAGCCTTCAACCACGGCGAGAATGTCGGACTCGCTCATGATCAGCACTTCTTCACCGTCGATCTTCTGCTTTTCTACGCCGAAACCTTCCTTGAAGATGACGGTATCGCCAACCTTGACGTCCAGCGGACGAACTTCCCCATTGTCGAGAATCCGGCCGTTACCGACGGCGAGCACTTCGCCACGAGTCGGCTTTTCCTGGGCGTTACCCGGGAGCACGATGCCGCCAGCGGTTTTCTGTTCTTCTTCAACGCGACGGACGACGACGCGATCGTGCAAGGGACGGATGTTCATTGCTCACGTTCTCCTGATGGTTGCATGACTCGAAATGCATGATCCCTGTCGAGCAAAGCTCAAGGGGTGAGAGGCCTTGGCCTCCCGGTGTTATTGGTCAATCGGCAATGCCGAATGACCGAATCCGTGTCTGATCCCCTTGATGGGGCCGGGCAAATTCCTTTCAAGGGCTGCCCTGAAAAAAAATTCAATAACGCGGCTCGTCCTTGGAAATGAAGTCGCCTTCGAGCGGAGTGCCTCCGTCGCGGCGCTCGTCGTGACGGGGCTGGTGGGTCGTCTCGTCGTTCTCGCGCGTCTGCTGCGACCAGCCCTCGCTGCCACGTGTATAGGTGGTCGAGGTGAAGCTTTGTACCTTGAAAGGGAGTCGGGACAGCAGTTTGCCCAGGAACTGGCGCGACGTAGGCAGTAGACACATGAAGCCCAGGGCGTCTGAGAGAAATCCAGGGGCCATGAGCAGGGCGCCACCGAAGATCAGCGCTGCGCCGGTCATCAGCTCGTTAGAGGGGATTTCTCCCTGGGCCAGGCGTTGCTGGGCTCGCTGAAAGGTAGCCAAGCCTTCGCGGCGCACCAAGTGCAGGCCCAGGAAGCCGGTGCCGAGTATGAGTAGCAACGTCATCAATAGGCCAATCTGGGCGCCGACCGAAAACAGGATGACAAAATCCAGCAGGGCGAACAGGGTGAAGGCAAAGAGAATCGGCATATACGCTCCGGATCGCGTGACTTATAGGGAAATGGTGGCGGAACCGGGGATTGCAAGTCCAGGCCGGTATCGAGTTCTCCCGCCTATGATCAATAGCGAGGAAGGGCGCAGCATGCTATGTTCGACATATTGCAGTGCACAATAGACGCTAGGGCAGGAGGAAGTCATGCAACTCGATGATGCAGTGATAGCCATAACGGGTGGCGCTCGTGGTTTGGGGCTGGCCATGGCCAGACAGCTCGGCGAGCGAGGCGCCCGATTGGCGTTGATTGACAGGGAAGGGGATGCACTGGATAAGGCAGTCAACACCCTGAAGGATGCAGGAATCGAGGCGCAAGCATTTGTGGCTGATGTCGCCGACGAAAAATCGGTCACCGAGACATTCAGTGCCATTCGTGAGCGAATGGGGGCGTTGTGCGGTCTAGTCAACAATGCGGGGATCACTCGAGACGGCTTGCTGGTCAAGGCCAAGGAAAGGCGAGTCGAGGGGCGCATGTCGCTCGAGCAGTGGCAGCAGGTGATCGATGTCAACCTGACAGGCGTCTTTCTCTGCGGGCGAGAGGCGGCCACGCAAATGATCGAGGCGGGTCACGAAGGGGTAATCGTCAACATCTCCAGCATTTCCCGGGCGGGAAACATGGGCCAGAGCAATTATGCGGCGACCAAGGCAGGCGTAGCTGCCCTGACCGTGACCTGGGCCAAGGAGCTGGCGCGCTACGGCATTCGGGTCGGCGCAGTGGCGCCCGGATTCATAGAGACCGAGATGACTTCGTCGATGCGTCCGGAAATCCTCGAGAAAATTACCAAGGGCGTTCCGCTGGGGCGGCTGGGACAGCCAGAGGATATCGCCGACAGCGTACGGTACATTTTCGAGAATGCCTATTTCAGTGGGCGAGTCATCGAGTGTGATGGTGCGTTGCGCATCTAGTGCCAGCAGTGGCAGGCACGCTGTGCATCGAATGATGCCTGTGCCTGCCTTTATGCATGCCGGCGTGGCTACTTAGGTACCGGCTTGGGCACGCAGTCCTTCGATCGTGGCAGCGCCGATACCGTTGACGCGATCGAGTTCCTCGACGCTGGCGAAGGGGCCATTGGCCGTACGGTCTTCCACGATGGCCTGCGCCTTGGTGGCGCCGATACCCGGCAGTTGCGACAAGGTCTCGACATCGGCGGTATTGATATTGACCGTGGCTTCCTGCGCCATGGCCAGGGAGGCGCTGCCGAGCAACAGGCTGAAGATTGCCACCTTTAGCAAGCTTTTCATCTCATATCCTTTTTTCTTTTCGATAGGCAATGATTATTGCCGGTCCTACCCTAATTCGATGGACGATTCGGTAATAGCGTCATTGCCGCCGAATGATGTAAGCCATTGTCCCGACGAGACGACGTCATGGCTCGCATTGAGGTTGCATGCCGACCTTGGGGTGTCGCTGGTATACTGGCGCCGAACACTGCCCTGGAGTCGCCATGCCTTCCCCAATCTCTCCCTTGATCATTGCGCTTGACTACGCCTCGTTGGATGCCGCGCTGTGCATGGCGGATCGCCTCGATCCGCGTCGCTGCCGTGTCAAGGTCGGCAAGGAGTTATTCACGCGCAGTGGACCGGACATTCTCGAAGCGCTCCACGGTCGTGGATTCGAGGTGTTTCTGGATCTCAAGTTTCACGACATTCCCAATACCGTGGCCAGTGCTGTCCAGGCGGCCGCAGAGCAGGGCGTATGGATGGTCAACGTCCATGCTTCGGGGGGGCGTCGCATGATGACAGCCGCGCGCGAGAGGCTGGAAACGCACAATCTCGACACGCGATTGATTGCCGTGACCGTGCTGACCAGCATGGAGCGCAGCGATCTCGCCGAGACCGGTCTCGATATCGAGCCGATGGAGCAGGTGGAGCGACTGGCTGCGCTGGCCCTGGCGAGCGGTATGGATGGCGTGGTCTGTTCGGCACGGGAGTCTGCACGCATACGCGAGATTTGCGGCGACAGCTTCCTCAAGGTAACGCCAGGCATTCGTCCTGCCAATGGCGAGGCTGGGGACCAGCGCCGAATCATGACGCCGGCCGATGCCATGGCGGCAGGCAGCACGCATCTGGTCGTCGGTCGCCCGGTGACGCAGGCGGACGACCCCATGGCAGCATTGGTTGCCATCGAGCAAGAATTGGCTACTCGCCCTCAAGGCCAGTAATCGGCTTGGTAGTGCCCCAGTGTCGACAGCTGGGGCATTGCCAGAGCAGTTGGCCTCCCGAAAAACCGCAGCGCTGGCAACGAAAACGCGGTCGTGCAGCGAGCAGTTTCTCGGTGTGCTGCTTGAGCAAGGCGATTCGTTCACGTTGCGGTGCGTCCGTGGTGTCGAGCAGCGAAAGATCCATAAGGTAATCGATCCCCCGCAGGCTGGGCGTGCTGGCCAACTGCTCGCTGACCAGGCGCGTTGCTTCCTCGATGCCCTCGCGGCGTTCCACCAGCTCCGCCAGCATCAGCACGGCGCTTATGTGCGGCGTGGCCGCGACCGACTGACGAAGGTACTGCTCCAGGCCAGGCTCGTTTTCCAGCTTGTAAAAGGCGTCACGCATTGGCTCGAGGACGACCGGGGCAAAGTCACGATCCTGCTCGGGAATTCTGCTGAGGAAGCGAATTTCCGCCTTGTAGTTGCCGGTTTCCTGTTCGAGTCGTGCCAGCAACCAATTGGCTCTGACGCAACATTCGTCGATGGACAACGCCTGTCGCAGCCGTTTGCGTGCCAGGGCAGGGCTCGCCGATTGCATATCCAACTGGGCCAACTCGCAATGCCAGTGTGCCGCCGCCCGTCGGATATCCTGGTCCTGGCGTACCATCTGGGGCAAAGCGACGTCCAGCGCCTGTTGCCATTCTCGCTCGCGTTCGAACAGATCCACGAGCAAGCGCCGGGCTGCCTGGCGCATGGTGTCGTTCTGGGTATCGCGCATTACTTGCTGCAACAGGCGTTCGGAGCGGTCGAGCAGGCCAAGATGCAGAAAGTCACGAGCCAGTTCCAACTGGACCTGGTCACTCTGAGCGTTGGTCAGCGAGGGCCTGGCAAGCAGGTTCTGATGTATCTTGACAGCACGGTCGGCTTCGCCCCGTGAACGAAACAGGTTGCCCAAGGCGATGTGGGTTTCGATGGTATCGCTGTTGACTTCGAGCGCCTGGACGAAAGTCTCTATGGCTCGATCGGGCTGCTCATTGAGCAGGTAATTGAGCCCGACGAAATAATCGCGGGACAGGCTGGCTTGCTGCTGCGACTGGCGGTGTGGCTTGATCGCCTCGCGGCGTCCCAGCCACCAGCCAATGGCAATTGCTGCCAACAGCAGGGCCAGCAGCAGCAGGTCGGGCATTTAGGGAATTTCCTTGAACTCCTGAATGCGGAGACGATCGAGCTCCTTGCGCTGCTGTTGGTTGTGACGCTGGGCACGGGTCAACAGCGTGCGCAGGCGCAGGTAGACGCCGGTCATCGCCAGCATGCCCAGAAGTACGCCACAAGCCAGGGCAACGAGTAACCAGAGCGATAGCGAGGCAGGAGGCAGCTCGACCCAGATAAGATTCAGTGGCAGCGCCTGCTGGTTATTCACGGCGAAGAGAATGCCTAGCAGCAAGACTACCAGCAGAATGGCGGCCAGCAGCAACCCTTTAAGCCAACGCATAGCAATATCCTTTTCGAATTCGGTCTCGTCCGGGAATCAATAGCCAAGCGCTCGGCTGGCATTGACCTGTTCCCGCAGTTCCTTGCCCGGCTTGAAGTGTGGCACGTATTTGCCATCGAGATCGACAGGTTCGCCGGTCTTTGGGTTGCGGCCTAGCCGTGGCTCGCGATAGTGCAGCGAAAAACTGCCGAAACCACGTATTTCAACACGGCCACCGTCAGCCAGGGCATCAGTGATGTCGTCGAGTATGATACGTACCGCTGCCTCGACTTCCTTGATGGACAGCTCTGGCTGTCGCATGGCGATCTGTTCGATCAACTCGGACTTGGTCATCGATATCTCCGTGCGGCATGGCCTGCCCAGCAGGCGGCATGTGTTGTTGTTTTGTTCAGCATACTGCGTAAACCGTGAGAAAACAACGCACTAGCCAGACAACAAACACCATGCCATTCGAAGGCGAGCAGCGGCAATATCGTACCCCGAAAGGCTCGGGTATACTGCCGCGACATTCATCCGAGACACAAGGGGCCCCTGGTGAGCGAAGATACTGCCCTCAAGCGCCTGTACTGGCATTCCCGGCGTGGCATGTGGGAGCTCGACTTGCTGCTGCTGCCTTTTCTGGAGCATCGCTATCCCGATCTGGACGACGCCGACAAGGCGGCCTATCGCGCCCTGATCGAGGAAGAGGATCAGGATCTGTTCATATGGTTGATGCGCCGGGAGTGGCCCGAGAATGACGCATTGCGTCGTATCGTGAAAATGATCGTCGAGTATGCTGAAACGACCAGTAACGATCAGTATCGCACCCTCTGACTGGCAGCGGCGGACAACCTGGATAATGGCCGTTGTCGTGTGCTTGCTTCTTGCTGTCTATGGACCGCCGTGGCTAATGGTCACGGCGGTTCTTGGTTTTGGCCTGGTGCTGCTGCGAGAGCACAGGCAGCAAAGGTCATGGCAACTGCGCTGGGTTCCCGGGGAAGAAGGTGGGTGGCAGCAGCGAGCCATGACCTGCGGCGAGTGGCGTGATGTCTCGCTGCGCTGTACCTACCTCGGTCGCTGGTTCATCGGGGTGCAAGTGGCCGGCCATCATTGCTGGTTGTGGCCCGACAGCGCTCCCGCCCAGGAGCGCCAGGCCCTGCGGCGCGTGCTGCTTTGGCAATCAGCGTCGTGATATCCGCGAGGGGGTCGGCTCGGGTTGATGATGTGGGCAGTCGCGGTTGAAGTGAAGCCCGCGCGATTCGCGCCTGGCGCTGGCAAGCTCCAGCATCATGCTGGCGAGGCTCAGCATGTGCCGCAGCCTGAAGTGAGCAAGCCTGACAGGCTGGTCCAGCCCCAGATAGCTATATTCGTCATGCAGTTTACCTAGGGCGCAGCGGCCTGCCGCCAGGCCCGCGTCGCTGCGCACGATTCCCGCACTGTCGCTCATGATGCGTCGCAAGGCGTGTACTGCGGTGTCTATGCCCTCGTGCACACAGCTCCCTTGAAGATTCGGTAGGTTGATGGGCCGAAGCTCGCTCTTGCCGGCGGGCTGGCGCATCGCCTGGGCTGCCGAGCGAGCATAGACCAGGCATTCCAGCAGGGAGTTGCTGGCCATGCGGTTGGCACCATGCAGGCCGGTATAGGCCACTTCGCCAATCGCATAAAGATGGGGGATATCACTTTTGCCGTTGGTATCGGTAGCGATCCCGCCGCAGCTGTAATGCGCCGCGGGGACCACCGGAATGGGCTGGCGGGTGATATCCAGCCCTCGGCTCAGGCAATGGGCATGGATGGTCGGGAAGTGCTCGCGAATTGCCTTGGCGTCCAGATGGGTAATGTCCAGCAGGACGTGCTCCGCCGCACCTTTCAGTATCTCGCCGTGAATGGCGCGCGCCACGATATCGCGAGGTGCCAGTTCGGCCCTGGCATCATAATCGGGCATGAAACGATGCCCATCGATGGTGCGCAACAGGCCGCCTTCGCCGCGTACCGCTTCGCTGATCAGAAAGGGCGTGCCTGCCGGATCGTAGAGGCAAGTAGGGTGAAACTGCTGGAACTCGAGATTCATCAGCGTGGCGCCGAGTTCGGCTGCCATGGCCATGCCTTCGCCGCAGGCAGGAGAGGGGCTGGTAGTGTGGAGATACAGCCCGCTCGCCCCTCCGGTGGCAAGTACGGTATCTCGCGCCACCAGTGCGAATGCCTGGTCATGGTCATCCAGGCAGAGCGCACCGCAGCAGTGGCCCTCCTCATTGCGGAGCAGTTGGGCCGCACTCAGACGGTCGATGACGTGGATTCCGGACGCTTGCCGGACGCGTTCCGTCAATGTGTCGATGAGAGCCTGCCCGGTGGCATCAGCAGCATGGATGATGCGGCGCGCCCCGTGTCCGCCTTCACGTGTCAGGTGGTAAGGGTAACGGGCCTCCATTGCCGTATCCGGGGTGAACGGAACGCCCAGCGAAATCAGCCAGTCGATCGCCTCATGCCCGTGCTCTACGGTAAAGCGCACGGCGCTTTCATCGCATAATCCATCTCCCGCGACCAGCGTATCCTGGACATGGGCTTCGATGGCATCCTGGGGGTCGAGTACCGCGGCGATGCCGCCCTGGGCCCAGCGGCTGGCGCCCAGGGCGCTCAAACCGGGATTCAGCAGGGTCACATCGCGGTAATTGGCGGCTTCCAGCGCCAGGGTCAGGCCGGCGACGCCACCACCGATGATGAGAAGATCATGTTCGCTGTGCGTCATGCTTACCGGTCCTGGCTCTATCATTGGGTTGCTATCTTGGGCCGGCTCATAAGGAGACGTCGGCAAAGGCGGGAGGATCAACGGGTATGAATCGCGCCGATAGCGGCGATCCGGACCGCTCTCGTGCCAGCCGAGCCGGCGCGCGGCGTGACGTTATTCTGCTATAGGGGGTGGCAAATGCCAAGGCGCTACAATTATCAGTAGCTTAGCAATTCCTCGCCGTACGCCTTTGGTGGGGCCGCGCGTGTTAACCTGATATCAGTCAGGGACGAACAGGAATAGTCAGGATGACGAACCACGATGCAGAGCAGGCGCCCGAAGATCTAGAAGGCTTGTTGGACTTTCTCGAGGGGGCTGGCAAAGAGGTCGACGCCGACTCCATCAGTGTGGAAACCATGCTCAATGCCGTTGGCTCGCGCTCGTTCGGGGCCATGCTGCTCGTACCCGGGCTGCTGGTGTTTTCTCCCCTTAGCGGTATCGTCGGGCTACCGACACTATGTGGCTTGCTGGTGCTCTTGATTGCTGGGCAATTGTTGGCCGGCAGAAAACATTTCTGGTTGCCTCGCTGGTTATTGAGGCGCTCGGTTCCACGCAAGCGATTTCTCAAGGCGCTACGGTTTCTGCGTCCCGCTGCCCGTTGGGTCGACAAGCTGATCAAACATCGTCTGACGATGCTGACGCATGGCGCGGCGACCTGGGTGGTGGCCGTTATCTGTATCCTCATTGCGCTGAGCATGCCGGTGCTGGAACTGGTGCCGTTTGCCAATAGCCTGTCGGGAGCGGCGCTGGCCGCCATCGGGCTGGGGCTTATCGCACGCGACGGGTTGCTGGTCGTATTGACCGTGGCTGTCTACCTGATGGGGCTTGGAGCCATTGCATACCAGTTCATGTAATCACGTTGTGTTAGCGCAAGTGATTGCTTGGTAGCCATGTGGAGCTATGACATAGCCAAATTGGCCAAATAAAAGCGGGAGGGGAAGCAACTGATCTTGGTGCCCGGAGCCGGGCTCGAACCGGCACGGAGTCAACCTCCGAGGGATTTTAAGTCCCTTGCGTCTACCAATTTCGCCATCCGGGCGGGGATTGGGTGGGCCGGTCAGGCCGAGCGAAAAAATGGAGGCTGGAGTCGGAATCGAACCGGCGTACACGGAGTTGCAGTCCGCTGCATAACCACTCTGCCATCCAGCCTCAATGAGTCTTCGTTTGGAGCGGGAAACGAGATTCGAACTCGCGACCCTCGCCTTGGCAAGGCGATGCTCTACCACTGAGCTATTCCCGCTTGACTCGGAGACGCATTCTACAGATAAGTGCGCGTCTGTCAAACGTTTAACGCCATTTTAGTCACATCGAGCGGGAGAGTTCCGGCCAGGCAGCGCGCAGGTACTGGTACATTGACCATAGCGTCAGAATGGCGGCGGCATAAAGCGTCGCCACGCCAATGTTGGCAATGATGCTACCTGGCAGGAAGCCGAGCAACAGCAGCAGGGCGATCATCTGCAGCGTCGTCTTGACCTTGCCGACCCAGGAGACGGCAACGCTGCCTCGCTTGCCCATTTCGGCCATCCATTCACGTAATGCGGAAATCACGATTTCGCGTCCAATGATGACCAGTGCCGGCAGGGTCAGCCAGATCGATTCGTAGCGCTCGATCAGCAGTGCCAAGGCAACGGCGACCATGACCTTGTCGGCCACCGGATCGAGAAAGGCCCCGAAAGGTGTGCTCTGGTCCCAGCGCCGGGCCAGATAGCCGTCCAGCCAGTCCGTGATGGCTGCCAGGCCGAACAGGGCGGCCGTCACTGGCAGGCTCCAGGCGTAGGGAAGGTAGAACAGTAGAACCAGCAGCGGAATGAACACGATACGCGCGAGCGTAAGGATATTGGGAATATTCATTGATGTATCGTGGGTCCCTTGCCAGTGGTCAAAAACGGTTATTCTATCTGTTGCGTTGTGTCTCATCCATGCAACGCCTGGTGAATGGATGCGGCGAGGCTGGCGCTGATCCCCGGGACACGGGCCAGTTCGTCACGCGTGGCGTGACGCACCCCTTGCAGGCCGCCAAAGAACTTCAGCAGCTCGCGCCGGCGCTTGGGGCCGACGCCAGGGATGTCCTGTAGCGTCGAGGTACGCCGGGCCTTGTCACGACGCTGTCGATGCCCGGTGATGGCGAAACGGTGCGCTTCGTCACGTATGTGCTGAATCAGGTGCAGGGCCGGTGAACCGCTTTCCAGGCTCAGCGTGTTGTCGACCGTCTCCAGAAACAGCGTTTCCAACCCGGCCTTGCGCGTGGTGCCCTTGGCCACGCCGATCAGGCGAACATCGGTTACGCCGAGTTCCTGGAGTACCTCGCGCGCCATGTTGAGCTGGCCCTTGCCGCCATCGATCAACAGGATATCTGGCCGCTTGCCGTCTTCCTGCTGCTGCAGGCGCTTGAAGCGCCGGGTCAGCGCCTGGCGCATGGCGGCGTAGTCGTCGCCGGCAGCCACGCCTTCGATATTGAAGCGGCGGTAATCGGATTTGACGGGGCCTTCCTGATCGAACACCACGCAGGATGCCACCGTCGCCTCGCCGTGGCTATGGCTGATATCGAAACACTCTAGCCGATGGGGGGGCTGCTCCATGCCGAGTGCTGAGCGTAGTGTCTCGAAGCGCTTGGACAACTGGGATCGATTGGCCAGTTGGGTGCCCAGGTACTGCTCGGCATTGGTGATAGCCAGCTGCTGCCACTGGGCGCGGTAACCACGTACCTGATGCGCGACACGAATGCGCTTGCCGGCATGCTCCGACAGGGCGGCCTGCAGGATGTCGTTATCAGGCAGTGCATGGCTGGTTATCACTTCCGCCGGTAATTCACGGCCCTGGCCCAGGTAGTACTGGCTGACGAACTCGCCAAGAAGCTCGTCTGGCGTCAGGTCGAGGCCGTTTTCCGGGGTATGGTGTCGTGCGCCGAGCATGCGGCCCTGGCGAACGGTCAGCACGCTGACGCACAGTCCGCCCGGGCGTTCAGCCAGGGCAAAGATATCGGCATCGCTGGCGTCGGTGTCGACGACCTGGCGCTCCTGCAGGCGGCGCAGGTGCTGAACCTGATCACGCAGCCGGGCGGCTTCCTCGAAATCGAGGGCATGGCTGGCCGCTTCCATGGCTGCCGTTAATTGGTTCGTGACCTGCTCGCTCTTGCCTTCCAGACACATGACCGCGTGCTCAAGATCGCGGCGATAGTCTTCCTGGCTGATGTAATCCACGCAGGGCGCACTGCAGCGGCCAATCTGATACTGCAGGCAGGGCCGGGTACGGTGGGCGAATACCGTGTCCTCGCAGTTGCGGATGCGAAAGATCTTCTGCATCAGAGCCAGGCTTTCACGCACTGCGTTGGAACTGGTGTAAGGACCCAGGTAGCGGCCATCGTTGCGCTTGCTGCGGGCTCGCTTGAACTCCAGGGCAGGGTAGGGATGCCGGTCGCTGGCAAACACATACGGATAGGATTTATCGTCGCGCAGCAGAATATTGTAGGGCGGACGCAACTCCTTGATCAGCGTCTGCTCCAGAAGCAGCGCTTCTGTCTCGCTGCGGGTGATGGTCACCTGTATGTCGGCGATGCGTGCTACCAGCGCCTGGGTCTTGGTATTGAGCGCCCCCCGGAAATAGCTGGCCAAGCGTGCCTTTAGACGCTTGGCCTTTCCTACATAAAGGACGTTGCCTTGGTCATCCTGCATCCGGTAGACACCGGGTGCTTCGCTGACCGTCTTGAGAAAGTGCTTCGCGTCGAAACTCATGCCACCGTTGGACCGTTAGACTGAATCGGCAGGAGCCGGATCGCCAGCCAGCCGCGTGGCGGATAGCGAATCACTCGTCGTTACTGTAGCCGTCCACCAGCCCGTAACGCAGCCCCAGATGCGTCAATTCGACATCGGACTGCACCCCAAGTTTCTCGAAGATGCGGTAGCGATAGGTATTGACGGTCTTGGGGCTGAGGAAGAGCCGATCGGAAATATCGCTAACCTTGTGACAGTTGACGATCATCATGGCCACCTGCAACTCGCGACTGGACAGTTGATCGAAGGGATTGTCCTGAGCGTCGAGCTTGGCCAGCACGAGACGCTGGGCGATCTCCGGGCTGATGTAGCGTTGACCTATATGAATGGTACGTATGGCACGCACCATCTCCTCGAGTTCGCTGCCCTTGCTGATGAAGCCGCTGGCCCCTGCATCCAGCAGGCGCTGGGCGAAGGTTTCCTCGAGATAGGCCGTAAGTACAACGACCTTGATATCCGACATGCCGCGAACGATCTTGCGGGTCGCTTCCAGACCGCCAATGCCGGGCATGCGAATATCCATCAGCACGATGTCGGGGCGCAGGGCGCGTGATTGGCTAATAGCCTCCTCGCCATCGGCAGCTTCGCCGATGACTTGCAGTCCCTCCTCCTCATTCAGCATGCGAGCGATGCTGGTACGGACGAGGTGATGGTCGTCTGCGACTAGAACCTTGATCAAGTTCGCTCCTGGCATAGCATCGGTTGGTTCAGGCGTCAGCCTCAGGCCGAAGCGGGATCATAATTGTACTGAGTAGCGAAACGATGATCTACTGTATAGCATCGTTTCGCTGGGCTTGACTCCACGGTGACGAGTCCCTATGATACGCACCGTTCCGACGGCAACGCAGCAACCGGCTGCAGGTCGATTATTGAAGCATAGGCTTTTGTTGTCGGACACCACTCACCTGTAGAAATAGCATTTTCTAGGGTGTTGATGGGGCCTTAGCTCAGCTGGGAGAGCGCAACGCTGGCAGCGTTGAGGTCACCGGTTCGATCCCGGTAGGCTCCACCAAAAAGTTTCAAGAAATCATCCGCTTAGAGCATATGCTCAGGCGGATTTTTTCGTGCGCAAGCCTCGGCCCCCGCGGATTCTTGATACCCATCGCCCTCTTTCTTGAAGCCCACCTTTGTCATCGGGTCTCATCGCTTCGGCTAGCTGAATTTTCTCCAATATTGCAGATAATCCATCATCGATATTGGCAGAATTTTTCAGAACCAGCGGAGCTGGTCGACTCGTTTTTCGCTTGATTCACCATTGCTTATACCAAAGCGTCAATCGCCAGACTGGCCACACTGGGGAGAGCTCTGCTAGCGTAATTAAGTGTAATTAATTTCGGTATCAGGGAGGTCTCCTTATGAGATTGGTACATGGCGCGCAGGGATGGCGTCTGGCTTTTTTCATAGGCTTCGTCGCATTTTCGGGGCTTTGCCAGGCCTCGGGCACTATGGAAAAAACCTCCAACGAAGACGGAAATATTCAACAAAAAAAGTATGAGAAAATTGGGGAAGAAAAACTAATTTCCCAGGGAGTCAGTGCGGTCAGGCAACTGGTAGAAAATGGCAATAAGGCAAGTTTTCGATACCTTTATATCAATCATGATATGGAAAATCCCATTCTCTGCGGCGAGGTCAACCAGCCGGTGACGGGCAAAGCCTCATCCGGCTATCAGCGATTCGTTCATGACATGGGCACAGGAACGTTGGGGTTCGAAAACGAATCGACAGCTTTTCCGCTGACGTGGCAGGTTTTCTGCGACTGACCCAACCTGCCGCAACACCCTTGTTCTCGGTCCGGGGATCGCCCAAACTCAGCAAGCATGAGGCTAACAATCCAACGTTACATCAGCAGGGAGGCTGTCATGCAACGACGTAGCGGTGTCTTTCGTCCGGCCATTGTTGCTCTGGGTGTCTTTCTCGGGCTTGCTGCGACAGGGTGCAGCACGCCCAGTCAGAGCGAACCCGAGACAAACACGGCGACCACTGCAGAGATCAAGCCCGAGTCGATGACAAGCGGTGAAATCCTGTACGTCCTCGAGACAATCAATCTGGGTGAGGCCGAGCAGGCAGAACTCGCCCTGCAGCATTCGCGCAATAACGAAGTCACTCAGTTGGCGCGCCGCATCCTGCAGGACCATACTGCGTCAAGTCAGGCGGTGGACGAGCTTGAGCAGGCCGTGGAAACCGACACCGAGAGTGCCTCGAGCTCGATTAGCGAAGGCATCCAGTTTCAGGTCAACGCATTTCTCGAAGACATGGCTGGGCTGACCGGTTACGAATTCAACAAGACGTACCTGGAAAAGCAGGTCGTGTTGCACGAGGTATCGCTGGATGTCGTACGCACCCAGTTGATTCCCGGCGCTGACGAGCCGGCAGTGCTCGACTATCTGGAAAGCTACCGGGATATGCTCGAGAAGCACCGCGAGCAGGCACAGCAGAGTCTAAAAGACGTGCTATAGGGAAGCTTGTCGCAAGCGCCAACGAATGCGCCCCGGCCAAAAGGCGGGGCGCATGTCGGTCTTGGCGATATCGTTGAAAGGGTTGTCAGGCTCCGCCGATGCCGCGGATGACATAGCCCGATCCCCCGCAATCGGGGCATTCCTTGCCTTCCAGCTGACCGGTGCCATCGCAGGCACGGCAGATGTCTTCCCCGGTGCCGGGAGTGCCTGGCTCGGCTTCGTCACCCGGTTCCATGCCTTCATTCCGTTCCTGATCGTCGTTCGTCACCATGTCATGCCTCCTTTGGCGCTCCCTGGCTATCGAAAAATACGCTCATGTCCAGAACGCACCTTCCTAAGCTAGAAGTGAATCGGGGCAATGACCAGTCGGTAGGGCTGCCTCGAGTCACGCTGCGCCGTGTCTCTCGAACAGGATGAGGTGCCGCGGATCCAGCCGGATTGGAACATGCTCACCGGCCTGGAATTCATGATTGCCGAATGCGGCCTCGACCACCTGGCGTGAGGGCAGCCTCAGCCGATAGAGCGTCGTGGCGCCGGCGAAGATACATTCCTCAACGATCGCCGCTTGTGAGCTGTGTTCGTCGAGCACGATGTCATCGGGGCGAAGCAGTACATCGACGGGCATGCCGGGAGCGTAGGGGTAGGCGCGGTTGCCCTGAATCAGCCCCAGTTCGGTATCGACTCGGTCCTGTTCGCACATGGTGCCGGGCAAGAAGAGCCCCTGGCCGATGAAGCTGGCCACGAAGCGTGTCGTGGGCTCGTGATACAGGTTGTAGGGAGTATCCCACTGCTGCAGTTGGCCGTTGTTGAGGATGCCGACCTGATCGGCCAGTGCAAAGGCTTCCTGCTGGTCATGGGTGACGAGGATGGCGCTGATACCGAGTTGCTTGAGGATGCGGCGAACATCCTGACTCAACTGCCGACGCAGTTCGACATCGAGGTTGGAAAATGGCTCGTCGAGTAGCAGTAATCGCGGCTGGGGCGCCAGGGCCCTGGCCAGGGCGACCCGTTGCTGCTGACCGCCGGAAAGTTCGTGCGGGTAACGGTTGGCTAGCGAAGTCAGGCCAACCAGTTCTAGCATCTCGTCGACACGTTCGCTGCGCTTGCCGGTGGGCAGACGGCGCAGCCCGAAAGCAACATTGTCTTTCACCGAAAGATGCGGAAACAGCGCATAGTCCTGAAAGACCATGCCCACCTGGCGCTTTTCCGGGGCAATCAGCTTGCCTGGAGCGGAAAGGGTCTTGGCATCGAGTGTGATGGTCCCGGCGGCGATCGGCTCGAAGCCGGCAATGGCACGCAACAATGTTGTCTTGCCACAGCCGGAGGGGCCCAGCAGACAGCAGATATCACCGCTGTTCAGCGTGAATGAGACGTGCCGGGTAACGACCGTGTCGTCGTAACGGCACTCGATATCCCGAACCTGAAGCAGCGGCTCTGACATGGGCTTACTCGACACGTCCGAGGAGCAGGAACTCGAGCAGGGCCTTCTGGGCATGCAAACGGTTGCCGGCTTCCTGCCAGACCACGGCACGCGGGTCGTCGAGCAGGGTCTCGCTGATTTCCTCGCCGCGATGGGCTGGCAGACAGTGCAGGAAGAGTACCTCGTCGGCGGCCTTGTCGAGCATGGCCTCGGTCACCTGGAAACCGGCAAAGGCGCGTTCCCGTTCGGCCTGTTCTTCTTCCTGGCCCATGGAGGCCCACACGTCGGTCGTGATCAGGTGGGCGTCGGCCACGGCTTCCTGGGGATCGCGTAACAGCGTGACGCGGTCGCCGGCAGCTTGCAGTATCGCGGGATCGGGATCGTAACCTTCGGGGCAGCACACCCTGAGCTGGAAATCGAACTGTCTGGCGGCGTTGATCCATGAGTGACACATGTTGTTGCCATCACCGATCCAGACGGCCGTCTTGCCTTTCACGCTACCGCGGCACTCAGTCCAGGTCATGACATCGGCCAGCAGCTGGCAGGGATGGTAGTCATCGGTAAGGGCGTTGATCACCGGTACCGTGCTTGCCTTGGCGAACGTCTCCAGGCCGGTATGAGAAAAAGTCCGGATCATGACGGCATCGACCATTTCCGAGAGGACCCGTGCGGTATCCTCGATTGGTTCACCTCGGCCAAGCTGGGTGTCACGCGGTGATAGAAACAGAGCATGGCCGCCGAACTGTGCCATGGCGGTTTCGAATGATACACGGGTCCGCGTCGATGACTTCTCGAAGATCATCGCCAGGGTGCGGTTGGTGAACGGTGTATACGTGGGCCCGTGAGTCTTGAGGCCAATCTTGATGCTGATGGCCCGGCGAATCAGGTAGGCAAGCTCTTCCGGTGTCAGGTCCAGCAGGGTCAGAAAGTGGCGTGTCGCCATGGCAAGCTCCTGTCATCGACATACCGCTAACGAAAAAGGCGCCGAGGGAGCGGGAGCTGCACCGTCGGCGCCCGGGCCACGACATCTGAATGTCTGACCGCGCGAAAGGGAACCATCCTATCCAGTGGCGGGTCACAGCGCAACGCACGCAAGGCATTCATGTGCCTGCGGGGGCTGCTTTCAGCCTGCGGCATCAGTAGAATGAGACATACGCAATCATTCATCCGGTAAGCGGCATCGCGCAGGCCTGGTTGTTATCGAGCTGCCCGGTGTCAAGGCCCGGAGTTAAGGAAAGGAACGCCACATGAGTACCACTCTGGAGAACATCAAGCAGCAGATCAGTGAAAACCCCATCCTGATCTACATGAAGGGAACGCCGCAGCTTCCGCAGTGTGGCTTTTCCGCACAGACCGTCCAGGCACTGATGGCCTGCGGCGAACGCTTTGCCTTCGTCAACGTGCTGGACAATCCCGATATCCGTGCCGAATTGCCCAAGTACGCCAACTGGCCGACTTTCCCGCAATTGTGGGTGCATGGTGAATTGGTCGGCGGCTGCGACATCGTGGTCGAGATGTACCAGAACGGTGAGCTCGAGACGTTGATCAAGGACGCTGCTGCCAAGAGCAATGCGGAGCAGGGCGACAACGCCTGATTTGCCTCTGGCACATCGTATGGATGAGGCCTGCGGGGGATTCCCCGCAGGCCTTTCTGTATGCACGGATTGATACGTTTGGATACGAAATTAGCGTTTCCACGTCATTGAAAAGACTGACCTCCACAGCCACGCTGGTTGAGTGAGCAGCTGAGACGCATCGGCTGGCAACGTGAGCATGATCAGGGAGGTATATACATGCAGGTTCCACTGGAAATTACCTATAACCATGTTTCCCGCTCCGACTGGATCGATGATTACATCAAGTCGCGTGTCGACAAGCTCGAACACTTGAGCGACAACATCGTCGCGTGTCGCGTCGTGGTCGAGCAGACCCAGAATCCGCACCGGACCGGTAACCCGTACCGTGCTCACATCGAAGTTTCCTTGCCCGCCAAGCGTGAGTTGGTAGCAGACAAGACAGAGACGGTGACCGATCCGCAGGTACAGCTACGTCCGATCATTCGCCACGCCTTCGAAGCGATGGAAAAGCAGTTGAAGAAGGAAAACGGCAAGCGCGGGGGTAGGAAGGTCAAGCACTACGAGGGTGACGAGCCGGTGCCACCGGTCGCCACCGTAGTACGCAAGTTCGAGGAAGACGGCTATGGCTTTCTCAAGAACCTCAGCGGCGAAGAAATTTATTTCCATCGCAACGCCGTGCTGCACAACGATTTCCAGCGGCTGACCGTAGGTACCCAGGTGCGTTTCGAACCCGAGGAGGGCGAGAAGGGGCCTCAGGCCAGTACGGTGCAGATCATCGACAAGCCCGGGGTGGCCGGGGCGCATGATGTCGAGAACGATGTCAGCCAGGCTGCCGGCTGGGGGCGTCACCACTGACACTGGTACTGCAAGACAATCTGGGCCCGGAAGACGCTCGTCTCCGGGCCCTGTGGGTCATGACTATGGGGTTGTTTACCGGCGCTTGACGGCTCAGTCGCCTTCCATGCCCTGCTCACGCTGGGCCAGGTCCCACCCCCCCATATCCTTGAACCGGTTGACGATGGCGCAAAACAGCTCTGCGGTACGCTCGGTATCGTAGCGTGCCGAATGGGCGGCGGAATTGTCGAACTCGATGCCTGCCGCACGGCAGGCCCGGGCGAGGACGGTCTGGCCGTAGACTAGCCCCGACAGGGTGGCGGTATCGAAACTGGAAAACGGGTGGAAGGGGTTGCGCTTGATGCCGCAGCGATTCACGGCAGCATTCAGGAAGCCGTGGTCGAACGAGGCATTGTGGCCGACCAGTATCGCCCGCGTGCACTGGTTGGCCTTGATCGCCTTGCGCACCGGCCGGAATATTTCTCCCAGCGCCTGGGACTCCATGAGGGCCATGCGCTTGCGCAGGGGGTTGTCGATGTCGATACCGGTGAAGTCCAGGGCCGCCTGCTCGATATTCGCGCCCTCGAAGGGCTCGACATGAAAGGCATAGGTCGCATCGGGCAATAGATTGCCTTGAGCATCCATGGTCAGGGTGACAGCGGCGATCTCCAGAATGGCATCGCGCTCGGCGTTGAATCCGCCGGTTTCCATATCTACCACTACCGGCAAAAAACTGCGAAAGCGCTGAGCCATCAGCACGTGGGCGTTCGCCTCGGTCATGCACCTCTCCCAATACAGCGTCGATGGATTGCGGTCGCCCCGCGCCACAATGGCCGTGAGTTTAGCATCTTTGACGACTCGGCGTCCCGACCGGCGGTGTTCGTCGCTGACGCCGGGCGTTATACTTGGGCGATCGAACGTCAGGTCCGGCCACAGTGCGGCCGGGCGCTGCTGCCCCATCGCGTCAAGCCAGAGAGTTAAGGAGCCCCGCATGTCCGATGTGAAAAAGGTCGTCCTCGCCTATTCCGGCGGCCTGGACACCTCAGTGATCGTCAAGTGGTTGCAGGAAACCTACGACTGCGAGGTCGTGACCTTCACCGCTGACATCGGTCAGGGCGAAGAAGTCGAGCCGGCTCGCACCAAGGCCCAGGCATTGGGCGTGAAGGAAATCTACATCGAAGACCTTCGCGAAGAGTTCGTGCGAGACTACGTCTACCCAATGTTCCGCGCCAATACCATCTATGAAGGCGAGTACCTGCTGGGCACCTCCATCGCACGTCCGCTGATCGCCAAGCGCCTGATCGAGATTGCCAACGAGACCGGGGCCGACGCCATCTCCCATGGCGCGACCGGCAAGGGCAACGACCAGGTGCGTTTCGAACTGGGCGCCTACGCCCTCAAGCCAGGTGTCAAGGTCATCGCGCCGTGGCGCGAGTGGGACCTGACCTCGCGCGAGAAGCTCATGAACTACTGTGAGCAGCACAATATTCCGGTCGATTTCTCCAAAAGCAAGAAGAAGTCACCGTACTCCATGGATGCCAACCTGCTGCACATCTCCTATGAGGGCGGCATTCTGGAAGACCCCTGGGCAGAGGCCGAGGAAGACATGTGGCGCTGGAGCGTTTCCCCGGAAGCCGCACCCGATCAGCCCACCTACATCGAGCTCTCCTACGAGAAGGGCGATATCGTTGCCATCGACGGTGAGCGCCTGGCGCCGCACGAGGTACTGGCCAAGCTCAACAAGTTGGGTGGCGACAACGGCATCGGCCGCCTCGACATCGTCGAGAACCGCTATGTGGGCATGAAGTCGCGCGGCTGCTACGAAACGCCGGGGGGCACCATCATGCTGCGCGCCCATCGCGCCATCGAATCGATCACCCTCGACCGCGAGGCCGCGCACCTCAAGGACGAGTTGATGCCCAAGTACGCCGAGACTATCTACAACGGCTACTGGTGGAGTCCCGAGCGCAAGATGCTGCAGGCGGCCATCGACGAGACCCAGCAGTACGTCAATGGCGTGGTACGCATGAAGCTGTACAAGGGCAGCGCCAGTGTGGTCGGACGCAAGTCGGAGCAATCACTGTTTGACGAGTCCATTGCCACCTTCGAGGATGATGCAGGCGCCTACAATCAGAAGGATGCCGAAGGCTTCATCAAACTCAATGCGCTGCGCTTGCGCATTGCGGCAGGCAAGGGGCGTAACGCCGGCTGAGGAAAGGCCGGACGACATGGCTTGGTAGATACCAGATACCAGGGAGGTGGCATGCTCAAGAAACTGATCGATGGCCTGTTTCGCAGTGGCGATGTCAGCGCCGAAGAGATACCGGCAACGGATTATCGCGGTTACCTGATCACGCCGGACCCGCAGGATGCTGGCGGCCAGTACCGGGTCAGTGGCTGGATCCGCAAGCCGGTCGAAGGCGGCCAGACTCTCGAGCATCGTTTCGAGCGCTCGGACATGGTCGGTAGCCGTGAGGCGTGTATCGAGTTGACCATCGACAAGGCCGAACGGTTCATCGACGAGCGTGGCGACGATATCTTTACGAGTTGATCGTCAGGCCTGCCTGCAAGAGACGGCACCCTATCATGGGGTGCCGTTTTTCGTGACATGGCCACTACACTTCAAGCAGGCCTGGTTGTGAGGAAACGACATGCGCCTGCTCCATCGTGCCTCTCCCTGGCGTGGCCTGTTCGCAGGGGAAACGTTACCGGACCCGGCGACGTTCCCGCCCTTGCTGGCTCCGTTACGCGATGCACTCGTTTGCCTGGGGCCCGACCCCAGCCTCAAGTCGTCAAAAGCCTGGCAGTACGAACTCTGTCGTGCCCTGCAGCGCCTCGATCTGCCCGGTTGGCGTATCAGCCAGGTGCTCAGCGACCATGATGACTGGCTTTATCGCCAGTCGATCCGCCACTCCCTAGACTCCTTGCGCAGCGATGGCTGGGGCGAGCCACCAGTAGCCTATTGCGTCTTGACGATGGGGTCATTGGCGCGGCATGAAAGCCTGCTTTCGCCCGACCAGGACAATGGAATGATCGTGGCGGACTATCCCGACGATGCGCATGACACCATCGATGGCTATTTTCAGGCGCTTGGCGAGCGCTTCACGGATGCTCTCGCCCAGGCGGGCATTCCGCTCTGCGGCGGACAGGTCATGGCGCGTTGGCCCATGTGGCGCAAGCGACTGTCGGAATGGCGCGAGCAGTTTCGCATCTGGACGGCCGGGCGCATCGTCAAGCGCGTCCAGCAAGCGAACATCCTGCTGGACTTCGCTCCGGTGTACGGTGAGGCTGCATTGGCCGATGCCCTGCGCGACACGGTCGTCGAGACGCTGCCGCCATGTACCTTGTTCCTTGATGAAATGACGGCGTTGCTCGATGAGGTGCCCGTCGCCTTGGATCGTTTCGGGCGCCTGTCGCCTGATGGCCGGGAGGCGCCGCATGACGCGGCACTCAATCTGAAGCGCCAGGGAATCCTGCCGCTGCAGAATGCAGCGCGGCTGCTCGCCATCATGTACGGCGTGCGTCACGTCGATACGCGTAGCCGGTTGCAGGCGCTGCTCGCCGCGGACGTGCTTAGGCCGGCATTGGCACAAAATGCCGGGGAAGCACTCGACCATTGCCAGACCCTATTGCTCGACGCCCAACTGACATCCCTGGAGGCCGGGCGGAGGGCGGACGACTGGGTCGACCTGCGCCAGTTGAGCGACACGGATCGGTTGCGGCTGCGCCATTCACTCCAGCAGGTGAGCCGGTTGGTGGACGTGGCCCGGCGTGCCAAGCCGGCCTTACGTTGTTGAAGCCTCGTCGGGGGCCAAGGGCAATTCCATGAGCAGGCAGGCACCGCCCAGTGTCGGCGCATCGTCTACCCACAGGCGGCCACCCAGGTGGGCCACGATGCCCCGGCTGATCGGCAATCCCAGCCCGGTTCCCCGCGGGCGGCCATGGGGCGGAACGTTGAGCGAGGTATTTTCGAGACGATGGAATTTCTCGAAGACGAGTTCACGTGCCTCCATGGCGATTCCCGGGCCATTGTCCTCGACCAGCAAGCGGACGTGACGATCGGTAGTGGCCAGGGCCAGCCGGACGCGAGGATGCTCCGGTGCCGCGAACTTGCTGGCGTTGTCCACCAGGTTGATGATCACCTGCTCCAGGCGGTCCGGGTCGCCGCTCACCGGTGTTGGCACATCGGGGAGGTCGAGTTCGAGAGTCACGCCACGCTCGGCGAGAACTCGCTGGATGGTTTCCGTACTGCGCCGCACGAGTTCGACGAGATCCAGGCGCCGAGGGTGAAGCGTCATGCGTCCCGATTCCAGACGGGCCAGGTCGAGGATTTCGTCGATCAGGCGCGACAGGCGCTGGCTCTCATGAACGATGACATCCAGAAAGCGCTGACGTTGCGCTTCCGGCAGCGTGTCTGCGTCGTGCAGTATTTCCGCGAAGGCGCGAATAGAGGTCAGTGGCGTGCGCAGCTCATGACTGACCATCGCCACGAATTCATCCTTGAGGCGATCGAGCTCGCGCAGCCTGGCATTGGCCGCACGTAACGCCTGACTGGTTTCTTCCAGCTCATGGGATTTCTGCTCCAGGCGCCGGCTGTATTCCAGGGCCTGGGACGTGGCGTCGAGCAGGCTCAGGATGTCTTCCCGATCCAGGGTTTCTCCACGCACCACGCTGTCCATCAATACCCGCGCCGAGGCAGTGCCCAGCGCACCGGCCAAGGCGCGTTCGCTGCGCGCCACCAGCGACGGTGAAGCGGGGCGTGCATGGGCGCTCGTCTGCGTGGAGGCGTCGGCCTGTGCAAAGATACGTGTCGCTGCCGCAAGGCCGAGGTAACGTGTGAGCAGTTGATAGAGCTCGCCTTGGGTGGTTTGCCCTTGCCCGGTCACAGCCCGGGACCACAGACCCGGTTGCAGGGCGCCGGTAAACAACGCGGCCTGGGTTCGCTCCAGAGGGCTCTGGCGGGTAAAGAGCGATACACCGATCAGGGCGCCAAGGTTGAACAGCAAGCTCCAGAACAGGGCATGGGTGTAGATATCCCAACCTTCCAGGCCGAACAGGGCGTAGGGGCGTAGCCAGGCCAGGCCGGCCAGCCCTTCATTGACCCAGGTGTCGTCCAGCCATCCCGAGCGGGCGAAGCCAGGCAGCAGCAGGGTATAGGCCCAAGTGGCAATGCCCAGCGACAACGCTACGACAGCACCGGCATGGGTCGCGCCTCGCCAGTACAGCCCTAGCAGCATGGCCGGAGCAAACTGGGCGGCGGCGGCAAACGATACCAGCCCGATGGTGACCAGGCTGTAGGTTTCTCCGATCAGCGCATGATAGAGATAACCCAGCATCAGGATCAGCACGATGGCGATCCGGCGAATTCCCAGCAGCCAGCCGGCCAGGACCGTATCCTTGTAGCGGGCCGGTCGGCGATGGGCCAGGCGCAGCAGCAACGGCATCACGAGATGATTGCTGACCATGGTGGACAGGGCGATGGTCTCGACGATCACCATGCCGGTGGCCGCAGACAGGCCGCCGATGAACACCACTAGCGGCAGGGTCTCGAGCCCCGCGGCCAAGGGGACCGTCAGCACGAAGCTGTCGGGGTCGAGCGCAGCATCGCCGAGCAACAGCCCGGCCAGGGCAATCGGAATCACGAACAAGTTGATCAGCAGCAGGTATAACGGAAAGAGCCAGCTGGCGCGCGACAGGTGGGCTTCATCGACATTCTCGACTACCAGTACCTGGAATTGCCGCGGCAAGGTCACAAACGCCAGTGTGGCCAGGACCAGCATGCCCAGCCAGCCCCCTTGTCCTCCCGGCACGTTGTCCAGGCTCAGGACACCGGCCAGCGATGGCTGCGCGGCGACTCGGGAAAACAGGGCGGATGGCCCCGAATAAAGCATGAATGTCGTGAACAGGCCGACTGCCAGGAATGCCACCAGCTTGACCAGCGATTCGACGGCAATGGCCGCGACCATGCCTTCGTGTCGTTCGCTGGCATCTAGCTGGCGGGTGCCGAAGAGAATGATGAAGACGGCCAGAACCAGCGCCACCCAGAAGGATTTGTCTGTCCAGAAAGGACTGGCGGCCAGCGTATCGGCCGGCAGAGTCGGGTAGGTTGTCAGAATGGCATGACCCAGGGTAATGGCCTTGAGCTGCAGCGCGATGTAGGGCGTGATACCGAGCAGGGCAATCGCTGCCACCAGGGCGCCGAGCCCGCCACGCTTGCCGTAGCGGGCACTGATGAAATCGGCGATCGATGTGATGCGCTGGGCGCGGGCGATACGCACCATCTTGCGGATCAGCAGCGGGGCGACCAGCATCGCCAGGGTGGGCCCCAGGTAGATGAGCAGGAAGCTAGGACCGTGGGAAGCAGCTCGCCCGACGCTGCCGTAGAAGGTCCAGGCCGTGCAATAGACGGCGATGGACAGGGCATAGACGGTGGGCGAACCGATCAATGAGCGCCCCTGCGCCGCGCGTCGGTCAGCCCATGCGGCGATCAGGAACAACAGGGCCAGGTAGCCGAAGGCGACGGTCAGGACGATCAGGTTACTTCTCATGCCGAGCGTCGTCCGACCGTGTTTCAGTAAGGCTCGGCATCTCCTGCAGCACGGATTCGCGGGATTGAAGCCAGGCGGTCAAGGCTATGATGCCGCCCCAGGCGCAGAAAAGATAAAGGGGAAGCCAGGATAGACCTGTGATCGCAGAGGGAATATCGAACAGACCGATCACGGGCGGGCTGAAGAGCAGTAGGGCCAATATGGCGAGGGCGATTCGCCTGGCAGTGTGACGGCGGCCGCTCATGCGTTGACTCCACTGCGCTTCTGGAACTTGAGTGCATCACCGAGGGTGACAATGCCGCGTGCCTCGAGGCGCGGCAGCATGCCCAGCCAGAGGACTGCCGTGACTCGGGCATCACCGAGAGCCGTGTGACGCGCGCCGGGAGGTATCGTCAGGGCATAGCGCTCGACCAGTGCGTCCAGATCGTGATCATCCAGCGTGGTGTCCAGGGCGCGGGAAAGCAGCAGCGTATCGAGGACCGGGTTGTCGAAGCGCACGGAGCTTCCCAGGGGATGGATCGCCTGCATATCGAAGGCGGCATTATGGGCCAGGAGTACCGCATCGCCGACGTAGTCGCGAAAGCGGGGCAGCACCTGGCGCAGTGTCGGCGCGCCACGCACATCATCGTCCGTCAGTCCATGAAAGCGGGTGCTTTGTGCCGGTATCGGGCGCTGCGGGTCCACGCACTGGTCGTAGCAATCGTCCGCCAGCAGTCGCCCGTTGACCACACGGCAGGCGCCGAGGCTGACCACGGTATCGCCATTGGCCAGTTCCAGTCCGGTCGTCTCGGTGTCGAAGACGACGAGTTCCAGCTGGTGAAGGGCTCGATGGGCCAGTGTCTGCGTGGGATCGGGTAAATTCGCAATGTCGAAGTCATGGAACTCGGGCCGTGGCGGAGGTGGTGGCGACGGGGAGCCGACCCGGGGGATGGCCTGCAACGGCAAGCGAAGTCGGGCGTGAAGTCCGTCGGCATCCGCCAGGCTCCACAAGTCGCTGTCATGCTGGCGCAGGAGATCGCCGATCCGCGGGGCCAGGGGCAGTTCTTCCAGCGATGTTTCGCACCACGTCGCCAAGGTTCCCTGAGATAGAGGTTGGCCGCGCCAGATCAGGTCCAGGTAGACGCGCCGGTTGCCCAGGCAGGCTTCCGCTTCCAAAGCCGACGTATCGGCGAAGTCGGCCAAGTTCTCGCAAAGGGCTTGAATCATTGGCAATAGGGCAGGAACGTCACCCTGGAACCAGGCTGGCAGGCCGATCGGGACCAGGGCAGGTCGGTCGCCAAGCCGAGCGGCCAGCGAATGCCAGAAATCGTTCGACCAGATCGGGCCCAGCCGTTCGCTCTGGGCCGTCAGGTGTTCCATGAGCTCACCAAGGCGTGAGACTTCCTTGCCGATGGTCTCGGCGTCTCGACGAGTCGCCTGTTCGAGCCGGTGCCGTATCGCCCTATCGGCTGTGGCTTGCTCAAGCGCGGCCAGGCCCGTTTGCAGATTGGCACAATGGGTACGCAGGGTGCCGAGAACACCATGCAGGTCGCTATAATCTTTCACTTCCCGCAACCAGCTTGCTGTGGCGTCCTGCAATGTCATGAGTACCTCGCCATGTCGGGACTCGACCCGGCGCAGGGTGACGCGTAACCAGCGGTTGCCGAGGGGTACCAGCACCTCGTGCTGTTCGTGGGTCGACGACAGGACTCTCCAGGCGTAGTGTAGGCTGGGGGCGGAAAATACCGTCTGCAACTGACGGCCCAGGCCCAAGGGTGTCGCCGCCTCCTTGAAAAGTTGCTCGGCCGCATGGTTGAACAGCAGGATCCGCCGATGGCCATCGCAGAGGATCAGGGGTACCTGCAGCGATTGCACCAGCGTCTCGAGTTCCTGGCGAATGCGGGCGGCGTTGCGCGCTCCGTCGGCATGAGCCGTGGCGAGTGCTTCGCGATCCTGGCGCCAGCCGTCGCGGAGGCGCTGCAGATCGCCATCCATGTCACGAAGCCAGCCTTCGGGCAAATAGGCTTCCTGGGCTTGTGGGTTGGCCACGAGCCGTGACAATTGCACACGAAGGTGCCGTAGCGGGGTAAGCAGGTAATGGCTCAGCCACCAGCCCAGCGCCACGCCGAAAGTACCGGGAGCGAGGGCGACCAGCCAGAGCCAGGCCCGGGCCAGGGTGTCTGGCGTCAGCCGCGCGTCCAGCCACAAGGCAAGAAAGGCACCGCCAAAGAGCAGGGCGCCACAGGCCAGCATCCATAGTCCTAGCAGGCGTCGCTGGTGTGGCATGATCAACGCACCTCATCGAGCAACGCCTGGACCTTGGCAACCAGTTCCTGGGTGGAGAAGGGCTTGGTCACGTAATCGTCCGCGCCCAGCGCCAGGCCCTTTTCGCGCTCGACTTCACGACCGTGCGCAGTCAGCATGATGACCGGCAAGGTGCGCATGGAAGATGTCTGGCGCAACTGCCGAAGAACGTCGAAGCCGCTGATGTCAGGCAAGCTGATGTCGAGCAGGACCAGGTCGGGCGGTTGGGTTTGCAGGGCTTGCAATGCCTGGCTGCCATCGTTGGCAGTGTCGACCTCGAAGCCGCTGCGTTGCATGAGGTATTCCAGCGAGAGGACGATGTTGGGTTCGTCATCGACAATCAGAATGCGTGCCATGCCTGTGCCTCGCCAACAGCCATTTCCTTGAGTCTAGCTCCGTGTCGTCAGGGTATGGCGAAGCCGAGTCAAGAATCCCGTATTTACAGTTTCGCTCAGTAACCCGGCACCAGTCGCGAACGCAGCAGGTAAAAAGCCCGGCCCAGCCACTCGTGCAGCGCCTGGGTGCTGTGATGCAGGTGATAGGCGCGGGGTACCCAGGCAATGAGCCCTGGTGGTGGCTGGCTGGCGAACTCGGTCGGCGCGGGAATCACTACCATGCCGGCGTGGATGAACTCGGGCACGGCACGAGGCAAGTGCCAGGCCTGGGAGACCAGCAGTACAGTACGAATATCCTCGCGCTTGAGGATGGCGGCGCTGAAGGCTGCATTCTCGGCCGTCGTGCGGCTACGGCTCTCTTGCCAGCGCGCCTTCAGGCCGAACACTTCTTCCAGTGCCTGGGCCATCAGGGTGGCTTCGGCCGTGGTCTCGCCATGCACGCGGCCACCCGAGACCAGCAGGGGCAGGCCGGACTGTCGTGTCAGCCAGGCGGCATAGGCCAGGCGCCGCCATGTGGCATTGGCTGGCGCATCTCCCCAGCCGAATTCCGGTGCGCCGTAGTCGCGTCCGCCGCCGAGCACGACGATCGCCTGGGCCTCTTCCAGTTGGGCAGGTGTCGGTGGGTCGTAGGGCTCCAGGCTCCAGCGCAGCAAATAGCTGGCCCATGGGGTCGCGAGAATGAGCAGTGTGGCCAGACCCAGTGTGACCAGGGATAGGCCCCAGCGGCGATGGCGCTTCCAGAGTCCCAAGCCGGCCAGGATCAGCAGGGCATTGGCCAACGGAGGAAGGAAAAAGTATTTCAGGATAGTAAGCAGCATGCGTCGTGGCCCGGTGACTGGTCACACAGTATGCCAGCGCATGCTGGCTGATCTTCAGAAGGTAACCCAGACGCTGCGTTTCGCAAACCGGGGAAGCGTCCCGTTCAGTAGAGTTCGGTCTTGTCGGGATATTCGCACAGGTCCTCGATCACGCAGCTGCCGCAGCGGGGCTTGCGCGCCACGCACGTGTAACGGCCATGCAGGATCAGCCAGTGATGAGCATCCTGGCGGAATTCCCGCGGGACATGTCGCAGCAGTTTCTGCTCGACCTCGTTGACGTTCTTGCCGGTGGCGATGCGTGTGCGGTTGGAAACCCGGAATATGTGTGTGTCCACGGCAATGGTGGGCTCGCCGAACGCCGTGTTGAGTATCACGTTGGCGGTCTTGCGGCCTACGCCCGGCAGGGCCTCCAGTCCTTGTCGCGTCTTGGGAATCTTGCCAGCGTACGCTTCGACCAGGATGCGGCAGGTCTTCATCAGGTTTTCGGCCTTGGTGTTGTACAGGCCGATGGTCTTGATGTGCTCCTTCAAGCCGTCAATGCCCAGGTCAATGATGGCCTGCGGCGTGTTGGCGACCGGAAACAAGCGAGCCGTCGCCTTGTTGACCCCGACATCAGTGGCCTGGGCGGAAAGCAGCACCGCCGCCAGCAGTTCGAAGGGCGTCGTCCAGTTGAGTTCGGTCGTGGGCGTAGGGTTGTGCTCGCGCAGACGGACAAAGATATCGTGGCGTTTCTGGGCGTTCATCCGGGGCTCATGCGTCTGGATCGAAAGCGAAAGTGTAACAAATCGTCGTCAGCGTATGATGCCTGTCACCCGTACCCGACGGCTTTCCTTCGGCTGTGTGGCCTGTTGGCGCCGGCGCTCCAGTCGATCGTCGATGACATTCTTGGCAGCGATCAGTAGCCCCGTGGCAAAGAACGCCCCCGGGGGCAGGACCAGAAACAGGAAGCTGTAGTCAGCAAAGACGGTGACCTGCCAGTCGGTGGCGACGGGGCCCAGCAGCAGGTCCATGCCAGCGAAAAGCGTGCCCTGGCCGAACAGCTCCCGCACCGCGCCGAGTACTACCAGCACAGCGGCAAAGCCCAGGCCCATCATCAGCCCGTCGGTTGCGGCGGGCAGCAAGGGGTTCTTGGCGGCAAACGCATCGGCCCGGCCGAGAATGGCGCAGTTGGTGACGATCAGCGGGATGAAGATGCCGAGGATCTGATAGAGACGGAACGTGTACGCCTGCATCAGCAGTTCGGCACAGGTCACGAAGGCGGCAATGATCATCACGAAGGCGGGCAGGCGAACGCTGGCCGGGACATGATGACGAATCAACGAGACCGAGACGTTGGCACCCACCATTACCAGCAGCGTGGCCAGGCCCAGGCCGAGCGCGTTGACCACGGTACTGGTCACTGCCAGCAGCGGGCACAGCCCGAGCAACTGGACCAGCGCGGGATTGTTGCTCCACAGGCCGTTTCGGGTGAGTTCGTTGAACTGGCTCATGGCGAGGTGTCTCCTTCGGCGCGGTCCAGCAGCATGGCGCGGTTGGCCGCGAAGTATTCCAGGCTACGCCGCACGGCACCAACCACGGCACGCGGCGTGATCGTCGCACCGGTAAAGGTATCGAACGTGCCGCCATCGGGCCGAACGGCCCATTCGCCCGTCGGCGGATTGTTCAGTGACAGCCCGTTGAACTGTTCGATCCAGTCGGCCTTGCGGGCTTCGATCTTGTCACCCAGGCCCGGGGTCTCGCGGTGGGACAGCACACGTACCCCGGTCAACGTACCATCGGCGGCGATGCCGACCAGCAGGGCAATGTCACCACTGTAGCCATTAGGGGCCACGACCGGGAGAATCACTGCGCTGACCTGTCCTTCGCGCCGGGCTCGCCAGGCGGTGAAGGGGCCCGGCTGGCCTAGGGCCTCTGCACCAGGCAGCGTGACGGCGCCATCGAGCAGGCCGTTGTCATGCAGTTCGGCCGGCATCACCTGGCCGAGCGCCTGATACTGACTGGCGAGCCGGTTGTCATGAATCCGCCCGGCAGTCAGCGAATGCGTCACGCCCACCACACCCGCCGTTACCATGGCGAACAGGCCGAGCCCCACGGCGCCGCGCCGAATGCTTCGTGTCAGTTCGCTCACGGCAGTTCCTCGTCGTCATCGAGTTGGCGCACCTTGATGCCGCGGTTGGCCTGCGCATGCCCATAGGTGCGAGGCTGGGTATAATAGTCGATAAATGGTACGGCGAAATTCATCAGCAGTACGGCAAAGGCCACGGCATCCGGGTAGGCCCCGGTCGGGCGAATCACCATGATCAGCAAGCCGATGCCAGCTCCGTACCACAGCTTGCCGCGGCGGCTGGTGGCGGCACTCACCGGATCGGTGGCAATGAAAAAGGCGCCGAAGATAGCTGCCCCGCTTAGGAGGTGAAAAAGCGGCGTCTCGAAATGACTGGGGTCGATGGCGTACAGCACGCTGGCCAACAGCGTCAGGCTACCCAGCAGGCTCGCCGGGATATGCCAGGTGATGATGTGCTTGACGAGCAGCAGGGCGCCGCCTGCCAGCCAGGCCAGGGCGACGTCGTGCCAGGCGTCGAGCGTACCGGGAGGCAACGGGTCGGCAGCCCAGAACTCACTGGCCAGCAGCGTCTCGCCCTTGTGCTTGAAGGCATCAAGTGGGGTGGCGCCGGTCATGGCATCGGTGGGGGCAATCAGCCCCAGGAAATGGCGTAGCGCATCGCCCGGGGCAATGGCGTCCGCTCCGAACAGGCCGAGGGGGGCGGCCCACTGCGTCATGTCGACTGGAAACGCGATCAGCAGCAGCGCATAGCCGACCATGGCCGGATTGAAGGGGTTCTGGCCCAGCCCGCCGAAAAGATGCTTGGCAACGACGATGGCAGCGACCATTCCCACCAGAATCAGCCACCAGGGGACGAACGGGGGCAGTGAGACGCCAAGCAATACGCCGGTGACCAGGGCACTGTTGTCGCGCAGTGTCATGCCCAGCGGGCGTTGACGCAGGCGCAGCACGCCGGCTTCCAGAATCACCCCCGCCACGGCGGCAAACAGCACGTTGATCAGTACACCCCAGCCGAAATGGAAGGTGGCGACGAGAATGCCCGGTAGCGTGGCCAGCAGAACCCAGCCCATGATGCGTCCGGTGGATGTCGCGGCGTGAGTATGCGGCGAACTGGCGTGCAACAGGCTCATGGCGTCGAGGTGTCCTTGGGTTCGTGGGCAGTGGTCTCGGCTTCCTCGAGCGCCTTGCGGGCGCGATCCAGATTGCCTTGTGCACGCTCGAACTTCTGCCGGGCCGCTGCCAAGGTCGCGTCGTCATTCTGTGCCGCTGCACTTTCCAGGGCTTTTTCGGCCTTGCGGTAGGCGGCCTGGGCCGAGGCGACGGCAATCTTGCGTTGGCGGACCTGCTTGGCCGTATCTTCGGTAGTGGTGCCTGTAGGCATGGATTGGCTTGCAGGGACGCCGGGTCCCGTTGCTGTCGTCGATGCGGGCTGAGTGGCAGCGGGTGCCGTTCGGGATTGCAATGCGGCCAGGCGGGTCTCGGTCGCCTTGAGGTTCTCGCGCGCCGTGGCCAGCTGGGTTTCCAGATCGTTAACATCCGCCGACGGGTCCTGACCGCCTTCGCTGGCGCGGGCTAGTGCCCTCTCGGCCTTCCTGACGGCGGCCTTGGCAGCGGCTTGGGCGATTTTCAGCTTCTTGAGTTCGGCGGCGCTGTCCTGGCTGTCGCTCTGAGGCGTATCGCTGGGAGTAGGAGATACCGCAGCCTTGCGTTGTTCCGGCGCCGGACGTGACGCTCTGGCCTGCTGAAGGCGAGCCTTTCGCCGTGCTTCCTTTTCAGCCTCTTCGCGAGCCATGCGTGCCTGGCGAAACTCGAACCGATGGCGGGCATGCTCGGCCTTGCGTGCTTCGCGTTCATGCAGGCGAATCTCGCCCTTGGCAGCGCGATAGTACTGCACCAGTGGAATATGGCTGGGACAAACGTAGGCGCAGGCACCACATTCGATGCAGTCGAACAGATTGAACAGCTCGGCCTTGTCATGCTCGCGGCTCTTGCTGAACCAGTACAGCTGCTGGGGCAGCAGCGAGGCCGGGCAGGCCGTCTCGCAGGCACCACAGCGAATGCAGGCCTGCTCGGGCGGCGCCGGCGGGAATTCGTCGGCGGTTCCGGCAATCAGACAGTTGGCAGTCTTGACCAGTGGCAAAGCATCGCTATCCAGGGTAAAGCCCATCATCGGCCCGCCCAGGATAAGTTGTGACAGCCGCGCCGGGCGCAGTCCGGCGAGGCTCAGCAGTGCATGCAGGGGCGTACCAAGGCGTGCCTCAAGATTGCCCGGGCGGGTCAACGCCTCGCCAGTCAGGGTGACGATCCGCGAGATCATCGGCTCGCCGTCGCGGACTGCCCGCAGCGAAGCCAGCAGCGTGCCCGGATTGTGACATAGCAAGCCAACATCCGCCGGCAGGCCGCGCGAGGGCACTTCGCGACCGGTGAGCTTCTGGATTAGCTGGCTCTCGCCGCCACTCGGGTAGCGCGTCGCCACGACCTTGAGTTCGACAGGCGTGGTGTCATTCGAGGTCGATAAGGCCTGACGCAGCGCGGCGACCGCCTCGGGCTTGTTGTCCTCGATGCCGATCAGGATGCGCTCGGCGCCGCAGAGTCGAGCAAGCATGCGCGCGCCCTCGATGACATCACCGGGGTAGGTGCGCAGCGTCAGGTCGTCGGCAGTAATGTACGGCTCGCACTCGGCGGCATTGACGATCAAGGTGTCGATGGCGTGACGCTGGCGGACTTGGGCTTTCACCGCAGCAGGGAACCCGGCCCCGCCGAGGCCGACCACGCCGGACGACTGCAAGCGTTCGAGCAGGGCCTCGTCGCTGGCGCTGCGCCAGTCCAGCGGCGGCATACGTTGCCAGTCATCGTCCTGGCCGTTGCCTTCGATGACAATGCACAACGCTTTCGCTTCTCCCACCGCCGCCGAGGGGTGGGGCACGGCGCGCTCCTCGATGGCCGTGACGGTACCGGTGATGCTGGCATGCACCGGTGCCGAGATCATGCCTTGGGCACAGGCAATGATTTCTCCGGTGCGTACCGTCTGGCCAACGCTGACGACCGGTTCGGCGGGTTGGCCGACATGCTGGGTCAGCGGCAGCATGACTCGAGCGGGCAGAGGCGCTTTGACCAGCGGCGCCTGGTTGGACAGCGTTTTTCGTTCAGGCGGCATGATGCCGCCGGGAAAATCGAAGTCAGCCATGTGCACGCTCCTCCGGTGCAGGCTGGCGGTCGCTGGCGATCAGCGTGGCCGCGATGGGCTGCGACGGTCGATGCCCCGGGCCGGGTGGGCGTGGCCAGTGCCACTGCTTGGCCAGGTCGGGATGGGGGAGCATGTCGATGCAGTCTACCGGGCAGGGTTCGACGCACAGGTCGCAGCCGGTACATTCATCGACGATCACCGTATGCATGTGCTTGGCTGCACCGAGGATGGCGTCCACCGGACAGGCCTGGATGCACTTGGTGCAACCGATGCATTCTTCTTCACGGATGTAGGCGACCCTGGGGATGTCTTGCGCCTCGCCATCCAGTGGCTTGGGCTCGCGGCCCAGAAGATCGGCCAGGGCCGCAATGGTCGCGTCGCCACCGGGCGGGCACTTGTTGATGTCGTCGCCCTGAACGATGGCCTCGGCGTAGGGCTTGCAGCCGGGATAGCCGCACTGACCGCACTGCGTCTGGGGCAGCAGTGCATCGATACGCTCCACCACCGGGTCGCCTTCGACCTTGAAGACCTGCCCAGCGAAGCCCAGCAGGGCGCCGAACGCCACTGCCAGGCCCAGCAGGGCAAGGGTGGCGGCGAGAATACCGTGAGCGGTGAGCCATTCGAGCATCGTCATTCTCCGTCGCCGGCGGCTAGACCTGAACTAGCCCGCTGAAGCCCATGAAGGCCAGCGACATGAGACTGGCCGTTATCATGGCAATGGCCGCGCCGCGAAAGGGTTTGGGCACATCGGCTACCGCCAGGCGCTCGCGCATTGCTGCGAACAGGATCAACACTAGAGAAAAGCCCGCCGCTGCGCCAAAACCGTACAGGGTGGCCTCCATGAAGCTCGACTTGCGATTGAGCGACAGCAGTGCCACGCCGAGCACGGCGCAGTTGGTGGTGATCAGCGGCAGAAAGATGCCCAGCACCTGGTAGAGCAGCGGACTGGTCTTGCGCACCATCATCTCAGTGAACTGCACGACGACGGCGATCACCATGATGAAGGCGATGGTGCGCAGGTACTCCAGCCCCAGTGGAGCCAGCAGATAATGAAACGTCAGGTAGCTGGCCACCGATGACAGTGTCAGCACGAAGGTCGTGGCCAGCGCCATACCCATGGCCGATTCCAGCTTGTTGGAGACGCCCATGAAAGGGCATAGCCCAAGGAACTGGACCAGCACGAAATTATTGACCAGAACGGTACTGACCAGAATCAGGAGATAATGCGTCATCGCAGCCAACCGCAGCGCAGTGGCGACCGGCTGGCCGTGAGCGGATGCCGGTGCCTTGAATCGAGGCCGGCATTATACGCGCCTCTCGTCGTGCGGCCTACCGTGCCGGGGAGAGAGTCAGGCTGTGGCCTGCTCACCTTCCATGCTTACTTGGTTGCGTCCCGCCTGCTTGGCGGCATACAGCGCGGCATCGGCGGCATCAACCAGCTCCTGGGGCGAGCGAGGCTGCTCGGGGGCGGAACAGGCAACGCCAACGCTGACTGTGACCACCGGGCTGACCTCCGATGCAGGATGCGGCAGGCCCAGCGCTTCGATGGCCTGGCGCAAGCTCTCGGCGAGCCTTGCGCAGACCGCCTCGCTGCTGCCGGGCAGGACAATGCTGAACTCTTCTCCGCCTGTGCGTGCCACCAGTTGATTCGGGCGCAGGAAGTGACGCTGCATGGCATCGGCGATGGCCTTGAGACAGGCGTCGCCAGCGGGATGGCCGAAATGGTCGTTGTAATTCTTGAAGCTGTCGATATCGACCATCAGCAGGCCCATTGGCTGGCTGTGAAGGTGTGCCTGCTGGAGAGTCTCCTCCAGGGTCTGATCAAAAAGGCGCCGGTTGGCGAGCCCGGTCAGGGGGTCGTGATGAGAGAGTTCAACCAGAGAAGACGTCTGGCGTCGTTGTAACTCAAGCAACTGCTGGAACTCACGAGCCAAGGTTCCAATCTCGTCACGTCGTCGGAGCAGGGCCGAGGGAGGCTCTTCAGCCTTGCCTGACTGAACTTGCTGGGTAAAGGCAGCAAACTGGCGCAGTGGAGAAAGGATCATGCGCTCCAGAAGAATCAGTACGACGGAGACGACTACGATGATCAGCCCGATAGTCCAGTACAAGGCAAAGCGAAAGGTCTCCAGGCTTGCCTTGAACCCTTGTCGGGGAAGCGTGGCCTGAAGTCGTAAATGATACCCTTGAGGTAACGCGGCAATGCCACGTGTCGCCAGCATCGATTTCTCATCGATTCGCTCGATGGTGGTTCCGAACCAGGCTGTCGTCAGGTCGCGTACGGCTCTTACCTTTAACGGAAGGCCCGTGCTCTCCTCCAGGCGCGCAAACCAGCTTTCGTTCATGCTGCGAACCATGGCCATCCAGCCCACGATAGGGCCACTGCCGTCACTTCTCAGTACAGGATTGAGACTGACCAGGGCGCGCTCTGGCGACGCCTGAAGCCAGGTTTGCCGAGTCTGAGTCGTATCATTCTGGATACGGGTGGAGAGTGCTTGTACGGTCTGTCGTGTCCATTGGCAGGCGTCGGACAGGCTTGAGCAGGAGGTATACTCCCCGCTTCCCGGGTTGATCCCGGCCAGCCAATAAGGCGATCCATCAGGATTGAAGAAGGCAATCAAGCGCAGGTTGGCGTCCTTGAAGACCAAGCCTTCGGCAAGGTTGGTTTCGAGATAGTCGGGTGACTTCCCCTGCATGAAGTCGTAGCTGTCATCCCAGACGGCCCAGTCGTTATTGAGCAGACTCAAGTGCTTGAGTTCGTTATTGATGGCGCGCTCGGCCCGGTCAAGCTCCTGGCTGGCATATTCCTCTTCCTTGGCGAGCAGGGCGGGAATGACCAGGACCTTGGCAATGACGCCCAAGGCCAACAGCGCCATCAGCAGTACGACTCCCAGAGCCAGGAAAAACCGATAACGCAGGGAGTTCAGGGCTCGCTTCATGACGTTGCATACCGTGTCTTGTGAGGCATAACTGCCCTAGGCGTACTTAGAGATATGCTTTTTATCGGCTTGGTTGAAAAGAGCTTTAACCGATATTGCGGGCGTTTCGAGCAGAGTCCTTCCCGTGACCGAGTGAGCAGAGACAACAAAAAGCGCGGCCAGGGGCCGCGCTTAACATCTTGGGCTGAATGACGATGCAATCAGGTCACTCGCTGCCCCGGCTCGGCACCGCTATGCGGCTCAAGCAGGTAAATTCCCTTGCCATCGCCGGCGGCCAATACCATGCCCTCCGAGACGCCGAAGCGCATCTTGCGCGGCGCCAGGTTGGCGACCATTACCGTCAGGTGGCCCTCCAGGGCTTCCGGGGCATAGGCCGAGCGGATACCGGAGAACACCGTGCGCGTCTCGCCGCCCAGGTCCAGGGTCAGCTTGAGCAGCTTGTCCGCGCCTTCCACGTACTCCGCCTTGGCGATGCGCACGATGCGCAGGTCGACCTTGGCGAAGTCATCGAAGGCTATCTCGTCGGCGATGGGCGTGTCGGCTAACGGGCCTTTCGGGGTTTCCTTGAGTTTCTTTTCCACCGCAAGGTCCTCCTTGGAGGCTTCGATCATGCTGTCGATCTTGTCGCGCTCGATGCGGGTCATCAACGGCTTGAACTTGTTGATGCTGTGGCCTTCCAGCACATCGTGACGGGTATGCCAATCGAGGCTGTCGAGGTTCAGGAACACGCGTGCTTCGTCGGCCATGGCCGGGACGACCGGGGCCAGGTAGACCATCAGTTGGCGGAACAGGTTGATGCCCACCGAGCAGATGTCGAGCACCTCCTGCTCGCGGCCTTCCTGCTTGGCCAGTACCCACGGTTCCTTGTCGGCGATGTAGGTGTTGGCCTCGTCGGCCAGTTCCATCACCTTGCGCATGGCACGGCCGAATTCGCGGGCTTCGAAGTCCTCGGCGATCTCGTCGCCGGCGGCGATGAAGCGGGCCAGCAGTTCGGGCTCCGCCGATGTCTCCGACAACTTGCCTCCGCCGAGCTTCTTGACGAACCCGGCGCAGCGGCTGGCGATGTTGACCACCTTGCCGACCAGGTCGGAGTTCACCCGATAGGCAAAGTCCTCGAGATTCAGGTCGAGGTCGTCGACGCGCGAGGTCAGCTTGGCAGCGAAGTAGTAACGCAGGTATTCCGGATTCAGATACTCGGCGTAGGTCTCGGCCTTGATGAAGGTGCCGCGCGACTTGGACATCTTCGCGCCGTTGACGGTCACGAAACCGTGACAGTTGATGGCGGTCGGTGTGCGCAGGCCGGCCCCTTCGAGCATCGCCGGCCAGAACAGTGCGTGGAAGTAGACGATGTCCTTGCCGATGAAATGGTAGACCTCGGCTTCGGATTCTTTCTTCCAGTAACTGTCGAAGTCGATGCCTTCGCGCTCGCACAGGTTCTGGAAGCTGGCCAGGTAGCCGATCGGCGCATCCAGCCACACGTAGAAGTACTTGCCCGGGGCATCGGGAATCTCGAAGCCGAAGTAGGGCGCATCGCGCGAGATATCCCATTCGTTGAGGCCGGCTTCGAACCATTCCTGCAATTTATTGGCGATCTGCGGCTGCACGTGACCGGCACGGGTCCAGCGCTTCAGGAAGTCCTCGAAGTCGGGCAGCTTGAAGAAATAATGGGTGGAACTGCGCACTTCCGGCGTGGCGCCGCTGATCGCTGATACCGGATCGATCAGCTCCGCCGGGGTGTAGGTGGCGCCACACGCTTCGCAGTTGTCGCCGTACTGATCCGGCGTCTTGCACTTCGGGCAAGTGCCCTTGATGAAGCGGTCGGCCAGGAACAGGCCCTTGACCGGGTCGTACATCTGCTCGATGTCGCGGGTCGAGATGTGGCCGGCATCGCGCAGGGCGGTGTAGATGCGCTCGCTATGGATGCGGTTCTCTTCCGAATGGGTCGAGTGATAATTGTCGAAGGCCACCCCAAAGCGCGCGAAGTCCGCCTGGTGTTCCTGCGACACTCGCTCGATCAATTGCTCCGAGGTGATGCCTTCCTGCTCGGCACGCAGCATGATCGCGGTGCCATGGGCATCGTCTGCACACACATAGTGGCATTCATTGCCGCGACTTTTCTGGAAGCGCACCCAGATATCGGTCTGGATGTATTCGAGCAGGTGGCCCAGATGGATCGAGCCGTTGGCATAGGGCAGGGCACTGGTGACCAGGATCTTGCGCTTGGCGTTGGCGGTAGTGGGCATGGCGGCTCTGTGACTGGTTCGGAAACGAAAATTCGGGCGTCAGCTAGGACGAAAGGTCGATTGTAGCCCGCCTGGCCGCCGGGTGCATCCGTGGGGCGGCCGCTAGCCTGCCCCACGAACGGTTCAACTCAAGCGCTGCATGTAATCCACGTAACCGAAGGTCTTGACCGTGCGCACCTCGCGGCTCGTCTCGTCGACTCGGCAGATCGACGGCAGGCGGATGCCATTGAAGGTGGTGGTCTTGACCATGGTGTAGTGAGCCATGTCGGTGAACACCAGTCGGTCGCCGATCTCGAGCGGCCTGTCGAACGAGTAATCGCCGATCACGTCGCCGGCGAGGCAGGTCATGCCGCCCAGCCGGTAGGCGTGAGATTTCTCGCTCGGCATGCCGGCGCCGATGATCTCGGGCCGGTAGGGCATTTCCAGCACATCTGGCATGTGCGCGGTGGCGGAGGTGTCGAGGATGGCGATCGGCCCGTCATTGTCGACGATGTCCAGCACGCTGCATACCAGGTATCCGGTATTCAGCGCGATGGCTTCGCCCGGCTCCAGGTAGACCTCGAGGTGCGGGTAGCGCGCCTTGAAGTCGCAGAGTAGCCGTACCAGTCGTTCCACATCGTAATCGGGGCGGGTGATGTGGTGCCCGCCACCGAAATTCACCCAGCGCATGCCCGGCAGATACTCGCCGAACTTCTTCTCGAAGGCGGCCAGCGTAGCTTCCAAGGCGTCGCTGTTCTGCTGGCACAGCGTGTGAAAGTGCAATCCGTCCAGGCCGTCCAGCACCTCTGCATTGACATGCACGGCTCGGGTACCGAGCCGTGAGCCGCGTGCGCAGGGGTCGTAGATGGCGACCTCGCCCGTCGAGTGCTCGGGGTTGACCCGCAACCCGCAGGAGACGGTGCGCGGCGCCGATGCGACCTTGTCGCGAAAGTGGCGCCACTGGCCCGGCGAATTGAAGCTGATGTGGTCCGCGTAGCGCAGCACCACGTCCATCTCGGGCTCGGTGAAAGCCGGCGAGTAGACGTGGACCTCGCCGCCGAAGGTCTCGGCGCCGAGGCGTGCTTCATCCTGTCCGCTGGAGGTCGTGCCCACCAGATACTGGCTGACCAGCGGGAAGGTATCCCACATGGCGAAGCCCTTCAGGGCGAGCAGGATCTTCGCCCCGCTACGCACCTGGACCTCCTTGAGGAGTTCCAGGTTGCGACGCAGCAGGGCGTCGTCGACCACGTAGGCCGGCGACGGACAGGCCCCGATGTCAAACGGGTATGCGTCGGACGGGTAAGTCGTGTCCGCCATCACTCGTCTGCCAGCGGGTCGTCATCGGGATCGAGTTCGACCATCTGCCACGGCAGGCCCATGTCGCCGATGCGCTCCATGAACGGGTTGGGATCGAGCTGTTCGACGTTGAACACGCCTTCGCCCTTCCATATGCCCTGCAGCATCAGCATGGCGCCGGTCACGGCTGGCACGCCGGTGGTGTAGGAGATCGCCTGTGACTTGACCTCGCGGTAGCTCGCCTCGTGATCGCAGATGTTGTAGATGTACACCTTGCGACGCTTGCCATCCTTGATGCCGTCGAGAATCACGCCGATGTTGGTCTTGCCCTTGGTGCGCGGGCCGAGCGAGGCCGGGTCGGGCAGCACAGACTTGAGGAACTGCAGCGGCGAAATCTTGCAGCCCTCGACCTCGATGGGCTCGATGCTGGTCATGCCGACGTTCTCGAGCACCTTGAGGTGGGTGATGTACTTCTCGGAAAAGGTCATCCAGAAGCGGATGCGCTCAAGCCCCTTGATGTTTTGGGACAGCGATTCCAGCTCTTCATGATAGAGCAGGTAGATGTCCTTCTCGCCGATGCCATCGAAGTCGAACTTGCGCTTCTCGGCCAGCGGCGCGGTTTCCTTCCACTCGCCTTTTTCCCAGTAGCGGCCATTCGCGGTGATCTCGCGAATGTTGATTTCCGGGTTGAAGTTGGTGGCGAACGGGTAACCATGGTCGCCGCCATTGGCATCCAGGATATCGATGCGGTGAATCTCGTCGAACAGGTTCTTCTGGGCGTAGGCACAGTAGATGTTGGTCATGCCGGGGTCGAAGCCGCAGCCCAGCGTGGCCATGTTGCCGGTCTTGGCGAAGCGCTCCTGGAACGCCCACTGTTCCTTGTACTCGAACTTGGCCTCGTCCGGGTGTTCGTAGTTGGCGGTATCCAGGTAGGGCACGCCGGTACGCAGGCAGGCTTCCATGATGGTCAGGTCCTGGTAGGGCAGGGCCACATGGATCAGCACGTCAGGCTTGAACGACTCGATCAGCGCGACCAGCGCCTCGACGTCATCGGCGTCGACCTGGGCTGTCTGGATGGGACGGTCCAGTTGGTCCGCGATCGCCTTGCACTTCGCTTCGTTGCGACTGGCCAGACAGATCTCGTGGAACACCTCGGGGTGCTGCGCGCACTTGTGAGTCACGACACCACCGACGCCGCCGGCGCCAATAATCAAGGCTTTGCTCATGCGTTCGCCTCCAGAAGGATGAATTCAACAGTGGTCGAGTCCAGGCTGTGCCCGAAAGCAAGCTGCGCTTGCCATCCGCTCAGACACACAGCCTAGTCGGAAGTGAGCGACGGACGCACGTCCGGTCGGTATTCACTCCGGTCATGGCCTCACCCGGCCCCGAGGAGCCTGGCAAGAGGGCGCCGATAATGCGCAACTCAGGGGCCAGGCTCAAGTCTTTTTCGCTAACAATGTAAATATCGCTTATTGAGATTCGATGACCGGAGCTGTGTCCATTGCGACAAGCTTGGCGATACCCATTACCATGGCGGAAATGCGCTCCACTGAAAGAGTCCCGTGCAGCAAGGTTTCGTCCTGACCCGCCATTGGCGCGATACGCCCCAAGGCACCGAGGTGTCGTTCTGGCTGGCAACCGATACTGGTCCGCGTCATGTCCGGTTGCCGGTACAATCCTCGGTGGCGTTCGTGCCAGCCGAGCAGCGTGCCCTGGCCGAGCGAGTGCTGGAAGCGGAGCGCGACGTCGAGCTTCGCCCGCTCGAGCTGTGCGATTTCCAGCATCGCCCAGTGCTTGGCCTGTACTGCCGCCAGCATCGCCTGCTCATTCACCTGGAGCGGCGCCTGCGCGAGGCCGGCGTGGATGTCTACGAGGCCGATATTCGCCCGCCCGAGCGCTACCTGATGGAACGTTTCATCACCGCGGCAGTGACCTTTACCGGGCAAGAGAGGGCGGTTGACGAGTTGATCGAGGCGCAGCTCAAGCCGGCACCGGAGTATCGCCCGCGGTTGTCGCTGGCGTCGCTGGATATCGAGACCAGTGAGCGTGGCGAGCTGTATTCCATCGCGCTGGAAGGGTGTGGTCAACGCCAGGTCTACATGCTGGGGCCAGTGAGCGGGCCGCGCAGGGGGGAGGCGGTCGATTTTTCGCTGGACTATTGCGAGAGCCGTGAGGAGCTGATCGAGCGGCTCAATGACTGGATGGCCCACTTCGACCCCGATGCCATCATCGGCTGGAACGTGTTGCAGTTCGACTTGCGGATCCTGCAGCGCCATGCAGAGGCGCTGGGTGTGCCCTTGCGACTGGGCCGAGGTGGCGAGCCCATGGAATGTCGCGTCCACGGCAGCAATGCCAACCATTTCTTTGCATCGGTGCCGGGACGACTGGTCATCGACGGTATCGAGGCGCTGCGCTCCGCGACCTGGAGCTTCGAGTCATTCAGCCTGGAGCATGTCGCACAGGCGCTGCTGGGCGAGGGCAAGGCCATCGATAACCCTTACCAGCGCATGGACGACATCAACCGCATGTTCGCCGAGGACAAGCCGGCATTGGCGCGCTACAACCTCAAGGACTGCGAACTGGTCACGCGGATCTTCGCGCATACCGAGCTGATCGCCTTCCTGCTCGAGCGAGCCTCCGTGACGGGGTTGCCCGTCGACCGCAGCGGTGGTTCGGTGGCCGCCTTCTCACACCTTTACCTGCCTCGCATGCATCGGCTCGGCTTCGTGGCTCCTGCCTTGGGCGAGCAGCGTGGCGAGAATAGCCCCGGCGGGTTCGTGATGGATTCACGCCCCGGCCTTTACGACTCGGTGCTCGTGCTGGACTTCAAGAGTCTGTACCCCTCGATCATTCGCACCTTCCTGATCGATCCGGTCGGACTGGTGCAGGGACTGGATGAGCCGGAAGACGATACGGTGCCTGGCTTTCGCGGTGCGCGTTTTTCACGTAAGCGCCATGCGCTGCCCGACATGGTGGCCCGGGTATGGGAGGGGCGTGAGACGGCCAAGCGCGAAGGCAATGCGCCACTGGCCCAGGCGCTCAAGATCATCATGAACTCTTTCTATGGTGTCCTGGGCGCACGTGGCTGCCGCTACTTCGACCCGCGACTGTCGTCATCGATCACGCTGCGCGGCCATGAGATCATGAAGCGCACCCGCGAGTTGATCGAAGCCGATGGTTATACCGTTATCTATGGTGACACTGACTCGACGTTCGTATGGCTGGGGCGGTCTCATGAGAATAGCGAGGCGGAGTGCATTGGTCAGGCTCTGGTGGCCCGTGCCAATAGCTGGTGGCAAGAATACCTTCAACAGGAATATGGTCTGGAGAGTGCCCTTGAGCTGCAGTTCGAGACGCACTTCGAACGCTTTCTGATGCCGACCATCCGCGGCGCGGAGGCGGGCAGCAAGAAACGCTACGCCGGACTGGTACGGGACGCCGACGGCGGCCAGCGGCTGGCTTTCAAGGGGCTCGAAGCCGTGCGTGCCGACTGGTCGCCGCTGGCAAAATTCTTCCAGCAGGAACTCTATCGGCGCGTTTTCCTCAACGAGCCCTGCCAGGAATTCGTGCGCGATTATGTCAGTCGCACCCTATCCGGTGAATATGACGAGCGGCTGATCTATCGCAAGCGCCTGCGTCGCCGACTCGCTGACTATCAGCGCAACGTGCCACCCCATGTGCGCGCGGCAAGACTGGCCGACGAATACAACGCCCAACTGGGCCGGCCGCGTCAATACCAGCAGGGTGGCTGGATCAGCTACGTGATCACCGTGAGTGGGCCTGAACCACTGGAGACGCGACGTTCGCCAATCGATTACCAGCACTACCTGAGCCGGCAACTCCAGCCGGTCGCCGATGCGATCCTGCCGTTCATCGGCGAGTCCTTCGAGGCGCTGATCGATCGTCAACTCGGTTTGTTCTAGCTAGATCGCCGTATCCGTGAACTACGCTACTTCTGACGGTAAATCAGGAGATGCGCGTGGAAATGATCTTGTTCGATAGCTGGCAGGCAATCTGGCGTACCGGCATTCTCGGCGTGCTCGCCTATGCGAGCCTCGTCCTGTTGTTGCGAATCTCGGGCCGGCGCACGTTGTCGAAAATGAACGCCTTCGACCTGGTCGTTACCGTGGCGCTGGGATCGACGCTGGCGTCGGTGATCCTCAGCAAGAGCGTCACGCTCAGTCAGGGCGTGGTAGCGTTTGGACTATTGATCGGGATGCAGTTCGTCGTGACCTGGACCAGCGTACGCGTGCGCTGGGTTCGTCGGCTGGTGACTGGGGAGCCGGCCTTGCTGTTCTACCGCGGCGATTACCTGTCTCAGGCCTTGAAACATGCACGGGTCACCGAGGCGGAGATTCGCGCTGCCATTCGTGCGTCAGGCGTGTCGACACTGGGCGAGGTTGAAGCCGTGGTGCTGGAAACGGATGGTTCGTTCAGCGTGGTTCAGCGGAGGGCAGATGACGAAGCCTCCAGCCTAAGCGATGTGGTGCGCCCGGGGCCGCACGAGGCGCCGAGGCACGTCTGATGGAGAAGCGCTGGATTGTGCTTCAGGGCCGCCCTCTGTTCTATCGATGCATCGTTGGCCAGTCACGCCAGGACCGGCTGCCGGTCGTATTCGTGCATGGATTGGGCGTATCCAGCCGATATTTCCAGCCGGTCATGCGCTGCCTGGCCGACACCTACGATGTCTACGCGCCGGACCTGCCGGGGCACGGGCATAGCCCGGCAACGTGCCGGACTCGCTCCATCGAATCGCTGGCCCAGGCACTGCTGGAATGGCTGGCAGCCATGAAACTCGGACCGGTCGTGCTGGCCGGACAGTCCCTTGGCTGTCAGGTAGTGGTCGAGGCGGCGTTGCGCCAGCCGGCGTGTGTCGACCGGCTGGTACTGATCGCACCCACCCTGGACCCGGCAGGGCGCAGTCTGCCCCGACAGGTGCTGCGTTTCGTGGTCGATATTCCCTTCGAACGTGTGGCTTTGGTGCCACGTGTGGCCTGGGATTACCTGCGCATGGGATGGCGATTCGTCCCTGAACTGCAAGCCATGTTCGCGTATGCCACCGAGGACAAGTTGCCAAGACTCAACCAGCCGCTGCTGCTGATGCGTGGCGAGTTCGATCCCGTCGCGCCGCGACGCTGGTTGGACGAAGCCGCGCGACGGCATGGTGCAGCTCAGGTGAAGGAGATTGCCGGTTGGGGACATGCCGTGCAGTTCAGTGCCCCTGGGCGCGTCGCTGAGGCGATGCGTCCGTTCCTGGTTTTCTGAAGGGAGGCCGAGTCAGGCGTGATAGACGCCGAACTGCGTCAGGCCTTTATCAGCCAGTTGAAGCGCCTGCATCCAGCTCATCCTGCCCTGAGTGCAGTAAAGCAGGTACCGTCGGTCGCGGGGCAGCGTCTCCGCGCGCTCCATCAGTTCGAAGAACGGAATCGCCAGCGGCCTGCCTCGCGGCAGCTCCAGCGGTTGGGCATCGCGTTCCTCGGGATGGCGTATATCGATCACGGTGATGTCATCCGAACTGCTCAGCGCTTCCCCGGAATCGAGTTCAGGAATATCGGGCAATGTCCTTGCTACATCAAGCAGCCGGTCTACTCGCGTCAGGGTCGATCCCGATACCGCAGCATCGAGTTCGGCGAAATCGAATGAGGCCTCGGCACGCTCGATCTTCCCCGCGCTGGGGCGCACGTTGGGGCGCTTGGAAATGATGCCGCAGTATTCCGGCATGCGTTCGGCAAAGCGCGCGGTATCGATGTGTCGGGCATCGGCAATGATGGCCTGCTTGTCGCTGGCGATCAGCGGTCGCAGGATAGGGCGCTCACTGACGGCATCGATCAATCCCAGGTTGGTGAGGCTCTGGCTGGATACCTGGGCCAGTGCATCGCCGGTAATCAGGGCAGGGATACGCGCCCTGGCCGCCACGCGATTGGCGGCACGCAGCATCATGCGCTTGAGAACCACGCCGGCAAGTCCCGTGGGCACGTTACGCTGGATCTCGTTGACCACACCTTCGAAAGGCACACTGACAAAATTGACCCGGTGCGAGGCACTGTAACGCTGCCAGAGATGATACACCACCTCACGCACGCCTTGTTCGTGGGCCGGCCCGCCAAGGTTAAAGAATACGAAATGCGTCTTGAGCCCCCGTCGCAGCAATTGCCAGGCGGCAACCGGCGAGTCGTACCCGCCCGAGATCAACGCCAGTGCCTCTCCCTGGGTACCCAGCGGGTAACCACCGAGTCCCGGCAGGCGCCGGGTGACCAGTACCAGTCGGTCATCTTTCAGTTCGACACGGACCTCGATGTCGGGCCGCTTGAGATCGACGGAGGCACCTTCGGTAGTCTCGAGCAGGACGCGACCCAAGTGGCGCTCAAGCTCTTCAGAACTGAAGGCATGACGACCGCGGCGCTTGACCCTGACGCGAAAGCGCCGGCCTGCCAGGGCGTCGCGCCACAGCGGTACCAAACGGGCAGCGGCCTCGTCGATGCCGACGAAATCGTGGGTCTCCACGACCTGCACTTCATGGATACCGGAAATTCGGGTCAGGCTGGCTTCCAGCGCCTCCTGGTCGACCGCGTCGAGTGTGTGGCGTGGTCGGACTTCAAGAGCATCCCAGCAATCGGCAACGCGTACGCCGGGGGAGATCCGCTCGAGTGCATTACGGATATTGGTACGTAGGCAGCGCACCATCTCCTGGCGAACCGGGCGTGACTTGATAGTGATTTCCGGAAACAGCTTTACTCGATAACGCATGCTACGGATGACGTTGGCGGGTGGGCACATCATGGTAACAAGTCATGCGCCATGCCTCCATGTGCCCACCTGCTCGCCTATGACAGCCCCAGTTGGTAGAGAAAGCGTGGCAGCGCCGAGGCATCCAGCAGCATGGTGATGATCACGCCGCCCAGTGCGCCGCCCAGGTGGGCTTCATGGGCCAGGCCGCCGGTGCGGTGGGGATCGCGGCGGCGCATGGCATACATGGAGATCGCCACGAAACCGATGGCGAAGACGATGGCGGGGATGGGTATGGCAAAGAAGATATACAGCATTTCGAAAGGCGCATAGAGGCAGAAGGCGAACACCAGCCCGCTGATGGCTCCCGAGGCGCCTACCGCCGAATACCGGGCATTGCGGTAATGAAAGATAAGAGAAAGACCGTGGGCAGCGAGATCCGAGCCAAAGTAGAGAATCAGATAGCCGACGGGTCCCAGCACGTATTCCAGCAACGGACCGAAGAAGTACAGCGTCAGCATATTGACCAGCAGGTGGGCGCCGTTGACATGCACGAAGCCGGCCGTCACCAGGCGATAGAACTCCCCTCGTCGAATCCGGTCGGGACGAAACGATAAGCGGTCGATGAGCTGGGGACGTCGCTGCAGTACGTACAGGCTGACGATCACGTTGACGATCAGCAGCACCAGGGTGATCGGGGCTTGGGTCAGGTCCAGCATGGCAGTCTCCGTTCAGGTGAGGGCTATCCATAGCGCCGTATCGATATCGACATCATGCCAGATTTGTCGTGCTTGTCGCTCTGCCACGACATGTTCGTTTACGTTCCCTTTACCGTCGCTGGTTGGACGCTGCCAGGGGAAGCAACCATGCTGAGTCTGGGCGTGATCTGAATACTCCCATGGTCAACAGCCGTTGGCTGACACGCGAGACGTTCGATATCGGCAACTGCCTGCAGTTCACAATGTAAAACAATCAGGAAGCGAGGTCGCCAAATGGAACAGCTAGCCAAGCGGCTCGGTTTGCGTACGGATCCCACCATCTTCTTTGTTTCAGCGGGGTGCATGATCGTCTTCCTGATCGCCCTGTTGGCTGCGCCCGAACAGATTCGCGACATTTTTGCCAGTGGTCGGTCGTGGATCGTCACCAATCTCGGCTGGTTCTTCATCTTTGGCGTGAATTCCTGGCTGATCTTTCTTCTTTACCTGGCGGCAAGCCGTCACGGGCGTATTCGCCTCGGTGGGCAGGACGCCAAGCCCGCGTATGGCAACCTTTCCTGGTTTACCATGCTGTTTGCCGGTGGGATCGGGACCGTGCTGATGTTCTGGGGCGTGGCCGAGCCCATTTCTCATTTTTCCAACCCGCCATACGATGAGGTCGAGCCCTTCACGGTCGAGGCCGCGCGAGACGCGATGGGCTTCTCGATCTATCATTTGGGGCTGCACACCTGGACCATCTTCACGCTGCCCGGCCTGGCTTTTGCCTATTTCATCTATCGTTATGAATTGCCGGTCCGCGTCAGCTCGGTGTTCTATCCGCTCTTGCATGACCGAATTTACGGTCCGATAGGCAAGACGATCGATATCTTCGCTGTGCTGGGCACCCTGTTCGGCGTGGCGGTGTCGGTCGGTCTCGGCACATCGCAAATCAACGCCGGACTGACGGAGCTGACCGGTGTTTCCGACTCGGTGGTCTCCAAGGTCATCATCATTACTGTCCTGACCAGTGTCGCCGTCACCTCGATCGTGGTGGGCCTCGACAAGGGGGTGAAGCGCTTATCCAACATCAATATCGGCATGGCCACGGCATTGATGATCTTCGTGCTGGTTACCGGGTCGACCGTTTTCCTGTTGCGAGGCATCGTCGAGACAGTCGCCATCTACGGCTCCAACCTCGTTCCGATGGCGTTCTGGAACGACATGCTGGCGCAATACACCTCGGAAAACGGGGGCTGGGGCTGGCAAGGTAACTGGACGGTCTTCTACTGGACCTGGACCGTGTCCTGGTCACCGTTCATCGGCATCTTTGTCGCGCGTATCTCCAGGGGGCGGACCATTCGTCAGTTCGTGCTCGGTGTGCTTTTCGCACCGTCGCTGTTCACCCTGGTCTGGTTTGCCATCTTCGGCTGGTCTGCCATGGAGATCGATGGTATCGGTGCCGAAGCGCGTGCCGCGCTGGGAGAGCAGGCCGGCGCATTATCCGCGGCGGTGGAGGAGAGTGTGCCGTTGGCAATGTTCGCGTTTTTCGAGCATTTTCCCTTCACGACCTTGATTCAGGGCTTGGCGGTCGTCATCGTGGCCATCTTCTTTGCCACGTCGTCGGACTCCGCGTCACTGGTCGTCGACATGCTATGTACCGGTGATGCCGACCCCGGCCCTGTGCGTCAGCGGGTCTTCTGGGGCGTTTCCGAGGGGGTAGTGGCGGCCATGCTCATCGTGCTGGCGGGCGAAGCCGGGCTGAATGCCCTGCAGCAGGTCATCACGGTACTTGGCTTCCCGATCTTCCTGCTGGTTTTCGCAATGGTCTTCGCCTTGCTACGGGCATTGGGCAGTGAAAGCATCAGCAAGACCCAGGTGGCCGAGCCTCCCCGCGTGGATGAACTGTAGGGCTGCGCGCTTCCTGTTCGTTGAGCGACACATCGCCGATAGCGCGTATACTGCGCACCAGCGGCAACAACGGAACGGGTAGAGGTGCAGTGTGACCAGTGGCAATACGGTAGCCAATGAACTTGCGGGCAAGCGGCGCGGATGGCTGCGCCCTTGGTTGCTTCTGCTGCTTGCCGCTTATCTTGGCATGGCCATTTATCAGGCGTTCAAGCCATTGCCCGATGGGATCAGTGTCGCCTCGCCATTGCTGCCGGTCTCCGACGTGGCTTTCCTGGCGGACGTCACCTATCTCGACGCCGCGGGCAATCGTCAATCCGAACAGGCCATCTTCGATGAAATGCTGCGCCTGATCGGCCAGGCCAAGCGTCTGGTGGTGCTGGACATGTTCCTGTTCAATGACTTTGCCGGCGAGGCGAACGGGGACTACCGACCGCTGTCGTCACAGCTCGCGCGTGCCTTGATCGACCGCAAGGCACAAATGCCGGGCCTGGAAGCGGTGGTCATTACCGATCCACTCAATACGATGTATGGCGGGCTGACACTCGAGCATTTCACGGCGCTGCGTGCCGCCGGGGTCAAGTTGATCACGACCGATCTCACCCAATTGCGCGCCTCCAACCCGGCCTGGTCGGGAGTCTGGTACTGGTGCTGCCAGTGGCTGGGCAACACAACCGAGGGCGGTTGGCTGGACAATCCGCTGGGGCCGGGGCAGGTGACACTGCGCAGTTACCTGACCATGGTCAACTTCAAGGCCAATCATCGCAAGACATTGGTTGTTGATGTCGATGATGGTTGGGCCGGGATGGTGACCTCGGCCAATCCCCACGATGCCAGTAGCAGCCATGGTAATGTTGCCTTGCGCTTCCAGGGCCCGGCCGTGGCGGAGTTGCTCGAGAGTGAGCGTGCCGTGGCGCACCTGTCTGGGGGCGACATCGATTTCGATCCGCTTCAGTTGCGCGGGTCGGTGGTGCCCGAGGGGCCGCGCATGCAGGTGCTGACCGAAGGCAACATTCGCGATGCCCTGGTCATTGCAGTGCAGAGTGCCGAGCCGGGCGATCGCATCGATATTGCCACATTCTATCTTGCGCACCGCGATCTGATCGATGCGCTCAAGGAGGCGCAAGCCCGCGACGTAGAAATCAGGGTCGTGCTCGATCCTAACAAGGACGCCTTCGGTTTCGAGAAATCGGGCATACCCAACCGGCCGGTCGCGGCCGAACTGCACGAGGCAGGCATTCCGGTGCGCTGGTGTGCCACCAATGGTGAGCAATGCCACGCCAAGGTGTTGCTCAAGCGTTCATTGAGCGGTGACGCCGTGCTTTATCTCGGCTCGGCCAATTTCACGCGACGTAATCTCGACGATCTCAACCTGGAAACCAGCGTGCGTCTGGTCGCCTCGAAGAACACGCCGGCAATCGCCGATGCCGCGCGCTGGTTCGAACGCTATTGGCACAACCCCGAGGACCAGCGGTTAAGCGTGCCTTATGCCACCTATGCTGACGAGTCGCGCTGGCGCTACTGGCAGTATCGGCTGATGGAAGCAACCGGTCTCTCGACGTTCTGACCCTCAGCTCTTCGTGAACCGGGCATCCTGTGCGGCAGGAATCAGGACTTCGGCGACGATGGCTTCCAGCTTTTCCAGATAGCTTTGCCCTGGCGACGGCGGGGTGGGGTTGGAGGTCATCACCACGCTCAAGCCAACCTCGGGGATGATATACAGCATCTGGCCCGCATACCCCCAGCCGTAATAGACGTCTTCGCCAGCCAGTTCGGTGATGAACCAGCCATAGCCATACTGATCATGGTTGAAGACCGAGCGCGTGCGCGGCGTCCATGATGCCTCGATCCATTCTCGGGACAGGATGCGTTCGTCATCGAGGGTGCCGCCCTGTCGATACATCTCGCCGAACCGGAGGATGGCGAGCGGTGACAGCGCCATCTCGTTGCCTCCCATGTAGATGCCCTGAGGGTCCTGCGTCCAGGGCGGTATGGCGATATCCAGCGGCTCTCCCAGCCAATCCTGGGCAAGGGCGTGGGTGTCGCGGCCGGTAGTGAGTGTCAGTGCGGCGGATAGCAGGTGGGTATTGCCGGTAGAGTAGAGCATGCGTCCGCCGGGCTCGGCGACGAACGGGCGCGTCAGGACATAATCGATCCAGTTGTCGCTGGCCACCCAGGCGCCGTAGTTCGGGCCCGAGGTGCGTTCCAGGCCGGCCTGCATGGACAGCAGGTTGCCCACCGTGATGTTATCGATGCGTGGGCTGGCCTCGTCAGGTATGCGTGTGTCCAGGAGGTCGACGATCGGCTGGTCGACGCCTTCGATCACGCCGCGCTGGATTGCGATACCCACCATGGCGGACATGAGGGTCTTTGCCAAGGACTTGATATTGGCCGGCTCGCTGAGGCTCTCCCCCTTGGCGGTATATTCGATGACTTTCTCGCCCTGATGTGCCACTACCAGGCTATGCAGGCGCGGCAGTGCCGCCGCTCGCAATGTGGCGTCATCGATGGCTGAGCGAGGCAGGCCGGGCGTGGCGTCCTGGCCCCAGGCCACCGGGGCGATCAGTACACCCCCGGCTAATAGGCAACATAATCCCCAATGGCGTGACAATAGACGACGCGTGATGACAGGCATGGCGCTTCCTTCGTTGGCGAACCTTTCGTCCCGATGCGGTCCAATGGCGTGAGGCCGCCAGCGCGGCCATCCTGATAATAAGGGTAGGAGGTCCGATGCTTGATGCCATTCAGCAGTTCTTCACTCGCACCTTGGCGCCTCAGGACGATGCGAATCGCGCCCTGACTTTGGAACTGGCGACCGCTGCGCTGCTGTGCGAGGTGGTCAGGGCCGACTACCAGACGGAGCCGCAGGAACTCGATACGCTGCGCGACATGCTGCAGTCACGGTTTTCCCTGAACCGTGCGGCAGTCGACGAGCTGATGGAACTGGCAGCCGCGGAGGCCGACCAGGCCGTCGACCACTTCCAGTTCGTGCGCCTGGTCAACGAGCATTACGACTATGTCGACAAGGTCGAACTGGTCGAGTTGATGTGGCGCCTGGCGTATGCCGATGAGCAGTTGGACGCGCTCGAGGAACACCGTATCCGCAAGTTGGCCGATCTGCTGTTCGTGCGCCATAGCGATTTCATTCGCACCAAGTTGCGCGTTCAGGAGGGGCGCGGCGGAGCGCAGACATGACCGGCATATTCCCGCCCCTGACCCGGCGTGGTTTTCTTGGGGGACTAATCGGCACTGGGGCTGCCGCGGCCCTGGGCTGGACGCCGTGCGTGCCGGCACAGCAAGGCGAGCGCGGCGAGCCCTTGATGAAGCCGATTCCTGCCACGGGAGAACGGATTCCGGCAATCGGCATGGGCACCTGGATCACCTTCAATGTGGGCGAACTGGCGAGCCTGCGAGCGCAGCGCGCCGAGATCGTGGCCGAGTTGTTCGCTCGGGGTGGGCGGATCATCGATTCGTCGCCCATGTACGGCACTTCGGAGGCCGTGGTGGGATATTGCCTGGATCAGCTCGACGAACCGGATGACCTGTTCGCCGCGACCAAGGTCTGGACGCGCATGGCGGATCGCGGGGCGGCCCAGATGGCTGAGTCGCGTCGGCTATGGGGTGTCGAAACGTTCGATCTGATGCAGATACACAACCTGGTCGACTGGCAGACCCACTTGCCCCGACTGCTGGACGACAAGGACCAGGGGCGCTTGCGCTACATTGGCATCACCACCTCGCACGGGCGACGCCACGCGGAATTGATGTCGATCATGCGTAACGAGCCCATCGATTTCGTGCAACTGACTTACAACATCCTCGATCGCGAGCCCGAGAAAGACATCCTGCCCCTGGCCAGGGAACGTGGCATCGCAGTGATTGCCAACCGTCCGTTTCGCCAGAAGCGGCTGATTTCGCGTTTCGAGAATGCACCGTTGCCGGAATGGGCAAGCGAGATCGATTGTGCCAACTGGCCACAGTTCCTGCTCAAGTTCATCGTCTCGCACCCGGACGTGACCTGCACGATTCCTGCCACCACCCGAGTCGATCACATGCGCGAGGACACGGGCGCAATGTATGGGCGTCAACCCGATCAGGCAATGCGTGAACAGATGGTCCGTTATGTCGAGCGGTTGTAGCGGGGCCTGATCATGCTGCCCTATTCCCCAGAGATACTCTTTGCCATCTACGCGCAGTTCAATCAGGTGGTGTGGCCGGCTCAGTTGGGTTTCACTCTGCTGGCGCTGGTCTTGATGCTGCTGGTTGTCAAAAGGCCAGAAAGTGCCACTGCTGCTCGCATGGTCAATGGCTTTCTGGCACTGGCCTGGGCCTGGACGGGGGTCGGCTTTCATCTGGTGCATTTCGCGCCGTTCAATTTCGCCGCGCCTTACTACGGGGCGCTGTTTCTTATCCAGGCTGCACTGTTTGCCATTGCCGCTCTCAAGGCGAGCCCGCGCTATCGCCTGGCGCGTGGCTTGCCAGGGGGGGCCGGCGTGGGGTTGCTGGGGTATGGCCTGTTCGGCTACCCGTTGGTCGATGCGGCACTGGGGCAGACATGGCAGAGCCTGCGTTATTTTCCCATGGCGCCGGGGGCGACACTGCTGGTCACCTTGGGCGGATTGCTGCTGGCTACAGGGCGTGTCACCTACCTGCTGTTCGCCGTGCCCGTATTGTGGGCCCTGATCGCCGGTGTATTGGCATGGTGGCTGGGACTGGTACAGGATGCCGTACTTCCCGCAGCCGGCCTGATATCTCTGGCAGTGCTTGCGTACCGTTCACGTAGCTAAACTCGCTGGCGTTGATGGCTCAGCGCGGCCGGCTGGGATCGCAATACCAGGGCAGCCCCGCCTTGGCGCTGCGCTCGAGCTCAGCGATCACCTGCGCGCCGAGCAGCAGGATGATCGAGCCGATTTCCAGGCTCAGCAGCACCACGATGATGGTGGCCAGGGAGCCGTAGACCGCGTTGACCAGCGAGATGTTGGCGAAGTAGTACACCAGCACCAGCCTGACCACTTCCCATAGCAGTGCCGCCACGAAGCCGCCAATCAAGGCACGGTAGTAGCCGATGCGTACCACCGGCATGACCTTGTAGATGGCACTGAATAGCAGGAACATGCCAAGAAAGCTGAACAGGTTGAGCAACGCCGTGGCGAGTTGTGCCGAATGCAACTCGATGCCGAACAGCGCGATTATCAGCGAATTGAAGGCGTTGGCCAGCACCACGAGCAGGGCCAGGGCGAGCAGGCCGGCGCCAAGCATGACCATAAACGCGTAAGGTAGCAGCACGGACACCCAGAAACGTCGCCTGGCAGGGTCTTCTGGCTGGTGGAAGATCAAGCTGATCGAATCCTCCAGCATGCGGAAAGCAAAGGAGCTGAAGAACAGCAACACCAGTGTCCCGACGATGCCGACCACATCTCGGGAGTCGAGCAGGGTTCGCACCGAGTCCAGAATCACGTCGGCATGGGTAGGAGCCAAGTGACGAGCCTGAACCGTGATGATGGCCAACAGTTGCTGCTCTTGCACGATATGGGTCAGCAATACGCACAGCACCGCAAACAGCGGTACCGCCGAGAGCAGCACGCTGTAGCCGACCCCGCCGGCAAGCAGGATGCCACGATTATGGAAGAAAGCGCCCAGCACGCGCAGGATAAAGCGCATGAGATGCGGGATAACCTTGCGGAAGGGGCGCTCTTTCGGGGCGTGGTCGCGTATGGGCATCAATGGAATCCGTGGTTTCGTATGTCGGGTCGACTATGTAACTCGGGGATGGAATTATAGTGGCCGCCGTTCACCGCACCTTGCAAATGGCAATTTCGACGAGGCCTGTCAGCCTGTTCCAGCCTACCCGACAGCGTTTTTCCTGCCGATGCCAGTCCTGGCCGCCTGGCGCATAGCCAGGACTGGCCAGGTTAAAGTTCTCTCGGCAGGGGCCGTTAATCCGGAGGAACATCCAGCATTGACTGCGTCTCGGCCTTGCCTGTGTCTCGATGCCGGTTTCCTTTGGTGGTCTCTCGGGTAGTCTCCCATGAATGAAATGCATGGCTCTTATGACCTGGCGCTGGTTGTGCTGTCCTACGGTATTGCGGCCATTGCCTCGCTGACAGCGCTGGACCTGGCAGGCCGCATACGCGTCAGTGAAGGGGTGGCAACGCATGTCTGGCTGGCCGGTGGCGCCTTTGCCATGGGAACCGGAATCTGGGCAATGCATTTCATCGGCATGTTGGCACTGAACATGCCTGTGTCGTTCGGCTACGACATGTCATTGACTTTCGTCTCGCTGACCGCCGCCATCCTGGCTTCGGCCTTGGCGCTTTCCATTGTCCAGTCGGGCGCACTTGCGATGCGCCGACTGGCGTTTGGCGGCATCGTCATGGGGACGGGCGTATGCCTGATGCACTATGTCGGCATGGAAGCCATGCAGACCCAGGAAGCGCTGACCTATCGCCCGCTGCTCTTCGCAATCTCGGTGCTGATTGCAGTGTCTGCCTCGGTGGTCGCGCTGTGGCTGGCTTTCCGTCTCAATTCGGGCATGACAGGACGGCGTTCGCCATTCTGGCAGCGTGGCATAGCGGCACTGGTCATGGCGAGCGGGATTACCGGCATGCATTACACCGGGATGGCTGCCGCCATTTATCCTCCCGGCGTCATGCACGAGACCTCGGGAGGCGTATCGCCGGACCATTTGGCGGTAATGGTGGCACTGGTCTCGACCTGTATCATGCTCGCCGCACTGATGATGTCCATCTACGATGCCCACCTTTCCTCGAGAACGGCGCGCCTGGCCGATTCCCTGCAACGAGCCAACCGTGAACTCAAGGACATGGTCTACCGGGACCAGTTGACCCAGTTGCCCAATCGACTGCTTTTCGAGGAACGTCTTGATGGCCAGCTGGTTCAAGCCGCTGGCGAACGTAGCGGGTTCGCAGTGTTCTTCGTCGATCTGGATCGGTTCAAGACGGTCAATGACTCGCTCGGGCATCATGCCGGCGACGAGCTGATCAAGCAGGCGGCCTCCCGCCTGCAGGCAGCGGTACGCGAAACCGACACGGTAGCCCGGGTCGGAGGCGACGAGTTCATGGTGATCACCGGCACCGGCACACACCGCGAGGTGATCACGACATTGGCCGAGCGCATCGTCAGCTCGTTTGGCAAGCCGTTCCAGATCGACAATACCATCGTGCGGGTATCGTCCAGTGTGGGTATCAGTCTCTATCCCGAGCATGGCCGGGACAAGCACGAGTTGATGATTCATGCCGACGCGGCCATGTACTGCGCCAAGGACATGGGACGCAACAACTTCCAGTTCTTCGAGCAGGGCATGTCGTCGGTCGCAGAGCGGCGGGCGCTGCTCGAGAGTCGACTGCGCCTGGCCATCGACAATGACACTCTGATGCTGGCTTACCAGCCCAAGGTCAACGTCGTCACCGGCCGCATCACGGGTGTCGAGGCCCTGTTACGCTGGCATGACGCCGAGTTGGGGGTCGTGTCACCCGACGAACTCATTCCTGTGGCCGAAGATACCGGGCTCATCCTGCCCATCGGCGAATGGGTGTTGCGTACGGCGTGTCGTCAGTCGAAGGCCTGGTACCGGGAGGGACACGACCTGCTGCCGATGGCTGTCAACCTGTCGGCCATCCAACTCAACAACCGCAACTTCGTGACCGTGGTCAGGAATGTCCTCGGCGAGACGCATTTTCCGCCGCACTATCTCGAGCTCGAGCTGACCGAGAGTGCAATCATGCAGAATCCCGATCATGCGCTGCTGATTCTGCGCGAACTGCGCGAGTTGGGTGTCGTGCTGTCCATTGACGACTTCGGTACCGGTTACTCGAACCTGTCGCAGCTTAAACGTTTTCCCATCAATCGCTTGAAGATCGACCGCTCCTTCATGGCTGGCGTGGTGTCAAACAACCAGGACGCCGCCATCGTCAAGGCAGTCGTTGCGCTGGCGCACAGCCTCAACCTGGAAATCATCGCCGAGGGGATCGAGACAGAAGAACAATTGGCATTCATCCGTCAGCTTCAGGGACACCAGTACCAGGGTTACCTGTGCAGCAAGGCGTTGCCCGCCAAGGAGCTTAGCGCTTTCCTGTCCACCCGCGAGGCTCTCGAGACATAACCTTTTCCCGTTTGCGTCTAGGCTAATGTATGCTGCATTTCATATGTAGGATACGGCATGGCCTAATCCTATCCGCGATGTGTTGCTTCTCTTCCTAATGGCCATCCTCGAGAATGTTGGCTACCGTCAGCTCAACACGCTGTGGCGCTTTCGTGGCATGTGGCAATGGTTTGCGCGGCGCAAGCATCAGTGGGGGCAGATGCGTCGTAGCGGGCAATGGGGACAGTAGCTATTTACGAAATGAGATAAGCGGCCATGATCGTCAACTGCGTGGTGTACCAGGACGGCCGACGTCTCCGCGATATCGAGGTAGCGGACGTCGCCGATTATCTGGGCCAGCCTAATTGCTTTGTGTGGGTGGCGCTGGCCGATCCTGCTCCCGGTGAGGTGGAGCATATGCAGAAGGTCTTCTCGCTGCATGCGCTGGCGGTCGAAGATACGCTGCATGGCAATCAACGTCCCAAGATAGAGGAGTACGGCGAGTGCCTGTTTGCCTTCATGCGTACCTTGAGCGTACATGACGGCGAAATCGACCATGGGGAAATGTCGGTTTTCGTCGGGGCGGATTACATCCTATCGGTCCGCAGCCAATCACAGCAGGACTTCCGTAACGTGCGGGCACGCTGTGAGCGCGAGCCACATCTGCTCAAGTTGGGACCGTCCTTTGTGCTTTATGCCCTGATGGATGCGGTGGTTGATCGCTACTTTCCCGTCGTCGAAGCGCTGGAATCGGAGCTGGAAACCATCGAGGAGAGTATTTTCGTCAAGAATGCGGCTCGCGAGAACATTGAGCATCTCTATCAGCTCAAGCGCAAGGCGACCCAGGTCAAGCATACTGTCACACCGCTGGCCGAGGCACTGGTGCATCTGTTCGGGGGCAGAGTGCCGACGCTGAGCGTCAACACCCAAGAGTACTATCGGGACGTATACGACCATCTGCATCGTATCGAAACCGCGATTGACTCGATGCGCGATACCATCGTCACTGCCATCCAAGTCAACCTCTCCATGGTAGCCATCGATGAAGGCGAAGTGCACAAGCGCCTGGCTGCATGGGCTGCCATCTTTGCGGTGGCAACGGTACTGGCCGGAATATGGGGAATGAATTTCGAGCATATGCCGGAGCTGGACTGGAAACTCGGCTACCCTATGGCCTTGGGGCTGATGGGGGTGGCCTGTGGTGGGCTGTACTATCGGTTTCGCAAGGCTGGCTGGCTCTGAGCCGTGGATGGTTAAGAAAGAGGAGCGTTATCAGTGCAAGCGGTGAGTCATGGATGATGACACACAGCAGTTCGATGGACTGACGCAGTTAATAGAGCATTTGGATAATTCGACCCGGGGTGTCGAACGGGTCAGCCTGAGCCTGATCGTGGAAACGGTCGGTAGCCGCTCGTTCGGGCCTTTGCTGTTGATTGCCGGCCTGATCACCCTGGCACCGCTGATTGGCGATATTCCGGGTGTCCCCACTGTCATGGGAATTCTCGTGCTGCTGGTCTCAGGGCAGTTGGTTGTCGGACGACGGCATTTCTGGCTGCCTCAATGGTTACTCGAGCGTTCGGTGGACGGGGGCAAGTTCACGCGAGGCATACGCTGGATGCGCCGTCCGGCCCGAGGCATCGACAAGCTGCTCAAACCGCGCCTGGTGAGGCTGGTGCGAGGCCCGGGAATTCTCACTGTCGCGGCGACGTGCAGCCTGATTGCGCTTGGCATGCCGCTCATGGAGGTGGTTCCCTTTTCCGCCAATGGCGCAGGGGCCGCCCTGACGTTGTTCGGGTTGGCACTGATCGCACGTGATGGTCTACTGGCCTTGATCGGCTTCATGCTGGTCACGGGAACGGCCGGTTTCATCATTTATCAATTGAGTTGAGAACGAGACATGTCATGACCCTCGATGCCCTGATAGCTGCCATCGAAACTGCACCCGATCGCGTCGAGTTCGATGACACGCAGCAAGTCATCGAGGCGAATTATCGCTATACGCCGACCGGCTTCCGCAATGGTCCCCTGGAAAATGCGCCCGGCGAGAACGCCGGCTCGTGCCGAATCTTCGCCTTCGCCAGGCGCCATGGCCTCAGCGAGAGCCAGACGCTGCACTGTTTTGGCCGCTTCTATCGGCAGGACGTGTTGAGTGATCCGACTGGCGAAGGTCATCGCAACATTCGCCAATTCATGCAAACGGGATGGCAGGAAATCGCCTTCGACCGCGATCCACTGACGCCCTTGGCGATGTGAGCACAGTGGCTTCGGGCGGCACTCATGTGGCGGTTTGATACACGGTCGTACAGTTGCGGCTGCTGACCTTGCCCTGATAGAGCGCCTCATCTGCCTGGATCATCGCTTCCTGCAACGACAACTGGTGTTCGGCGGTCAGGACCGGGGTCAGGCCGATACTCAGCGTATGCACGATGCGCTGGTCGCGATAAACGGTCGGTATTCGGCAGAATGCCTGGCGAATGCGCTCGGCGGTGTCCAGGGCCGCCTGCTGGTCGCGGGCCTGGAACAACATGGCGAACTCTTCGCCACCGAGGCGCACGCAGGCATCGCTGTCCTGGCAATATTGCCTGAGCAGGCCCCCAAGTTTCTGCAAAATGTGATCGCCGGCAAGGTGCCCATAGGTATCGTTGAGTGCCTTGAAGTGATCCAGATCGATCATCAGCAGAAAGACCGGTACTCCGTCGCTTTCGAAGCGTCGTGCCATGAGGTCGTATTGCTGGGCCAGCAGTCGCCGGTTGCCGAGTTGGGTCAATGGATCGTGGTTGGCCAGTCGCAGCGCCTGGCGACGATCCTCCTCGCGTGATCGCAGGCGTTCGCCCAGTGCCACCAGCAGGAACAGCGACTCCAGCAGACTGCCGATCTGCGTATAGATCAAGGCGTCCATGCCCCAAGGCAGCAGCTTGGTATAAGCGCTTACCAGGCTGATCACCAGCCCCAGCGAATAGATCAACCAGGCGAGGGCAAACCAGCGCGCGTAGACCAGTCCCTTGCGATAGGCGAACCAGCCCAGAGCGGGCAAGAGGAGCAACGGCAGGGTCAGGCTACCGTAGGCAATATGCAGAACCACATCATAATCACCAAGCAAGCGTAACCCGATCGCCAATATCATGACGGCCTGCAATCCATACATCAGCCGATCGATACGCGGAAAATACTCGCTGGTATGAAGGAATCGACGGGTGAACTGGAAGGTGACGATGACGAACAGCAGATAGCTAATGTGGCATCCCTCATTATGCCAGTAGGGCAGGTGGGGAAAGAGGTATTGATAGGCGAATCCGTTGATCTGGGCCCACATGGCCCCGCTGATGATTAGAAATAGCGCGTAGTAGAGATAGGTCGATTCGCGCATGACCAGCGCAAAGAGCAGGGCAATCAGGCAGAGCGCCAGAATCATCCCGAAGTAACTGCCGAACAGAAGGTATTCTTTGTGTAGACGTTGTACGAACGCCTGGTGCTCCCAAAAGTGAACGTTCAGACTGACCGAGTCCGCCTTGTCGTAATCCAGGCGCAGGTAGACATCGCTCCAGCCCCCGGCCGGTGTCGTATGCGCAAAGGCCAGCTTGCGATAATCCAGAGGGCGTGCATCGAAGGGACCCCGGTCCGTCATGGCGATAGTGTGCGGTGACTTTCCGTCATCCATCACATAAGCGGTCACGTTGTCGAGGTAGGCCGTCTCGTGATGCATGACCCAGCGGCGATCCTGGTGGCTGCTGTTTTGCAGACGAACGTGTATCCAGTACGTGCGTGAACTGATGCCCTGATTGACGCTCCTGTCAGTGAGTGGCTGAAAGTCGCGACCGATGACTTCCGTCAGGGAGGAGCGCGTGTCGGTCACGAGATAGCTGGCTGGTGCGCGTAATAACTGATGTTGCAGGGTGCCGATTTCGATGCTGTCAGGCTCGCCAGCCTTGACGAGTGCCGATGACAGCCAAAGCAGGAGTAGGGCGAGTGCCCACTTGGCCACCTTGAATGAAGGGCAAGCGTTCTTCCAACCCGGGGGCGTTCTTCTTTGCACAGGCACGGCCTCGTCAGTAGCGCGCCAATGGCGAGCCGACGCTGATTGTCTCTCAGCGCCTGGCAAGATCAATGGTTCCATGGCTTCATCGTTCAACGCTCGAGACCTTGAGCCAAGCCTGACAAGGTGCTTTCGGGGCAGGCAAGTGGCGCCGATGACATCTGTCATTGCAGGTTGGCAAATCATACTGAGGAGTCAGGCAGGATGCTGCAGGTATCACGGAAAATTGCCATTCCCGACCACGAGATCGAGATGCATGCCGTGCGTGCACAGGGCGCCGGCGGCCAGAACGTCAACAAGGTATCTTCGGCGGTACATCTGCGCTTCGATATCGCTGCGTCCTCGTTGCCGGAAAAGTACAAGCAACGCCTGGCGGCACTGAACGACCAGCGCATCACCAAGGAGGGTGTCCTGATCATCAAGGCACAGGCCTATCGCACCCAGGAAAGGAACCGTGAGGATGCGCTGGAACGCCTGCGCGAGTTACTGGTGAAAGTGACCCGTGAGCGAAAGAAGCGCATTCCGACCAAGCCTACCCGTGCAGCCAAGCGACGTCGCCTGGAAAGCAAGGCGCGCAAGGGTGAGCGCAAGTCGTTGCGGCGCAAGATCGACCATTGAGTAAGCCCAACGGCTTGAACCTGGCCCGTGACAGGCTAAGGTTTGTGTAAGGGGAAGCGAAGCCCCTGTAACCGGGTTTTCCGTGTTTCCAGGCAGTGCGTCTTTTTGCTGCTGAAAAGTAACCCTTTGCAAAGTGCTGCAGACCCGTTCGCGAACGCTTCCATCGTCTGGTCCGGCATGACGCAATACTTTACTTGGCGGCATGGTCCAGTATGGAGCGGGATCGCGGTCGGTACAGAGCCGACCTGCACCTATGCCACGGTCTCGCCTGGCCACGGAGCCCACCGACAAGTCGAACTGAAGGAGAACGTTTCATGGCAGAATCCTCGCCGGACCAGCCCAATAATTCCAATCAGCCATTCAAGGACAATCGGGTCCGCGCTGTCGTCATTGTGGCCATCATTGCGGTGATCGTTGCGATATACATTGCTTCCAGTGCCAGTTCTCAGGAGGAGGAGTGGAATACACAACGCGCTTCGCTGGAAGAGCGGATATCCACGCTGGAGAGTGACAACCAGAACTTGCGTGATCGGAATGCCGAGTTCGAAGAGATCTACTCCAGTGTCGAGAACGCACAGAGCGAATACGCCTCGCTGCAGAGCAACATCGGCAATGCCGAAACCCGGATGAACGAACTGCAGACCCAGATCGGTGAGGCGGAAGGCCAGTTGTCTGAGCGCCAAGGCCAGGTTGAGGAAGCCAACCAGCAACTGCAGTCCCTGCAGAACCAGGTTCAGCAGGCCCAGGCCAACCTTGACGAGGTTTCGGGGCAAGCGCAGGCCGCAGAAGAGCGTCTGCGCAATGCGCAAACCGAACTGCAGGATGTGCAGGATCGTACTGCCGAGCTCGAAGGCCAATATGCGGAGCTTGAAGAGAAGGTGAGCGCCCGCAATGAGCGCCTGAATACGCTGGAAGAGCAGATTTCTCAGCGTGAATCGGAGTTGGCGGAACTCGAGGGCCAACTGGCGCAGACACGCGAGAACCTGGAACAGGAGCGCCAGGCGTTGTCCCAAGCTCAGCAGCAGCAGGAGCAGGTCGCGTCACAGGTTCAGCAGGCCGAGCAGCAGCTACAACAGTTGGAATCCCAGATCCAGGCACGTGTCGAGCAACTGTCGGCCTTGCAGGAGCGTATTGCCGACGTGCAGCAGGAACTGTCCCGTATCGCTGCGATGCAGGACACCTTGTCCGAGCTGAGCCAGAGTGTCGAGGCCGCGACCCAGGGACAGACCGGGAGCCAAGGTGGCAGTGACCAGCAGTCCAGCAACCAGGGTGGCAGTGACCAGCAGTCCAGCAACCAGGGTGGCAGCGACCAGCAGTCCGGCAACCAAGGTGGCAGTGGTCAACAATCCGGTGCTCAATGGGGGACGAGCGGTGCCGTTTCCGAGCAATCCAGCCAGTAACTAGCGACGATTCGCCTCGTCATGATGAAGCCGGCCACTGTGGGCCGGCTTTTTCTTGGTTCCAGAGAAGTGTCATCTCAGTTAGCACTGATGGGTCAGACCCCGAAAGGGTAGGTGTCGGGGATGACCTCGGGGCGCCATAACTCGCCTTTTTCGAATGGCTCGACGGCAGTCGTCTCGTCGAGGTGGAATACGGCATCGAACTGGCTGGGCAGCGAGGCCTGAAAATAATGGCTCTGGCGCTCCGTTTCGGGCCGATAGATGACTCCAATAGCCCGCTCCAGACGAATCTCTCGTAACGGCGCGATACGTTCGCCGGTGAGCGGCAGGTAGAAACGATCCAACCCGCTCTCGTGAAACAGGCGCTCATAACTACCCTCGAGCGACGGACGTACCCAGCGATGCTCGACGGGGCCATCCCAATCCTGGGCTGCCGAAACGTAGCCGGTGTGAGTGGTGAAGCCGACCAGAAACACGTTATCGGCGCCAAAGCGCTCCCGAGCCAGTTGGCCGACATTATGCTGATGGCGAGCCCAGCCCATTTCGGTACTGCTGGCATCGCCCAGGTGGGAATTGTGGGCCCAGACGATCAATTTGCCCTGGTCGCCATGGTTGCGAAGGTGCTGGCGCAACTCGGCCAGGGTATCGGTCATGTGGTCGTCGCGAAGGTTCCAGGTATCGACCCGTGAGCCGAACATGGCGCGATAATAGGCCTCGGCATTGATCACGACCCGCGCATTCTGCTCGGCAAAGAACTGCTCGTCGGCCGCACTACGACCATCCTCACGCAAATACTGGGTCGATTTCTCCAGCAGGTCGGCCAACAGGCGCACAGCCGCATCTTCGCAACTCTGGTTGATGCCGAAGGCAGCATTACGCCCGTAACGGAAGGGGTCGTCGGTGTGATCGAGGCAGGCATAGCCTTCACGGGCCAGCTTTGCCTGCGCGGGGTCGGTGCCTTCCAGATAATCGATCACCGCCTCGGCCGAGCGATGCAGGCTGTATACGTCCAGCCCATGGAAACCGACCTGCTGGTCCCTGTCGCGCCCGGCATTGTGCTGGTGCAGCCAAGCCAGGAAATCGCGCACTTCATGGTTACGCCACATCCATTGCGGAAAGCGCTGGAAATCCGCAAAGGCCTCAATCAACGTGTCGTCGCTGTCATGGCGGGCATAGCGGTTGAGTCGCAGTGCATCGGGCCAGTCGGCTTCGACGACCACGGCCTCGAAGCCTTTCTCCTCGATCAGGCGGCGGCTGATGTCGGCCCGCATGCGATAGAACTCCTGTGTGCCGTGCGAAGCTTCGCCCAACAATACGATGGGACGGTCGCCGATCTGCTCCAGCAGGGCATCGTAGTCGCTGCGAGTGCCTTCAAGTGGCAAGGCCACGTTGTGTATGCTTTCGAGTGGCGTCGTCATGCGATTTCCTCCCTGAGACATGCGTCGATGTCTTGTGACTCTAGACAACCGCAATGGCTGCGTGAGCCGCTATTCGGTATCGAAATGTAGAGAGGGGGCGTACTACCCTGATATCAGGTTTCCTTTCAAGGGGGCGGCATGGATTTCGAGAGCTACCGCGAGCGTCTCACTGGCCTGGCCGGGTCGGAATGTGTCTTCAGCGAAGACGAACTGCAGCGAAGACGTCAGATGACTCGCCAGCGCATGAACGAGGCTGGACTGACAGCGCTTCTACTTACGTCGCCTGCCGATATCTATTACCTCACTGGCTACAGCACGTTCGAGGTGTCCGTGCATACGGCGCTAATGTTGACCGAGGATCGTCTGACCCTACAGGTACCCTCGATCGAAACTGGGCCAGCAGTGGCCTGCACCCGAATCGACGACATACGCAGCTACCGCTGGGAAAACATCGATGAAGTCCTGGACCCGCTGATGGATGCGCTAACCGGCTGTCATGGGCGCATCGGCATCGATCCCTGGCAGGGTGGAATGCGCCATGGCCTGGTTCAAGGACTTAAGGAGCGCATGGCCGGCTGCGAGTTCCTGAATGCCGGTGACTTGCTGCCGGGCGTGAAGATCGTCAAGTCGGCAGAAGAACTGGATTGCCTGGCCGAAAGCGCGCGTCTGACAGGCGTGGGTATCGAGGCGGCCGCTGATGCCGTCGGCAGTGGCGTGCTGGACTCCGAGGTGGCTGCCGAAGGGGCACGTGCACTTCATGCCGCAGGTAGTGAGTTCATGAGCATGCAGCCGATCGTGACCAGCGGTCCCCGCAGCAGTGTGATCCACCTCAACCACAAGCGCTGTCGCATCAACGAGGGTGACCCGGTCTTCCTCGAGTTCGGCGCAGCCTGGCAGCGTTACACGGCGCCCATGATGCGTACGCTCGTGGCTGGGCAGCCCTCCTCGCAGATGATCCATGTCTTCGATACCTGCCGGCGAATCTACGACGCTCTGATTGGCGCCATACGCCCTGGCGAGTCGTTCGACAGTGCGGCGCAGGCCGCAGAAAAGGCCTTGGCGCCGCTCCAGGAACACGCGTTCTTTTCCGGCGTGTTCGGTTATACGGTCGGCGCCCAGTTTCCACCCTCATGGGTCGAGGGATCGGGCTTTATTGCCCGCGGACATGGGAAGGTGTTCGAGCCCGGCATGGTATTTCACTTGCCGTTGTGCCTGCGGATTCCCGGCCAGTGGGGAATCGGCTGCAGCGACACGGTATGCGTCACCGAGGATGGAGCGCTCCCCTTGACCGACAACCCCTGGGCCCTGGCATCGACACAATAGCCGACAACGACGCTTGGGTTTACCCTCGGGTTGAGGGTTATACTCGGGGAATACCAAGAGGCGAACGTACCAAAGGAGTTAACCCGTGATCGAGGGTGTGAAGCATATCGTCGCCGTGGCGTCCGGCAAGGGAGGCGTAGGCAAATCGACGGTGACGGCCAATCTGGCCTTGGCCATGGCGGCCGAAGGGTACCGTGTAGGCCTGCTGGATGCCGATATCTATGGACCCAGCCAGGCGCAGATGCTGGGCATTGGCGAAGGCGTGCGCCCCAAGATGGCTGGGGAGAACCGCTTCAGCCCGTTGCCGGCTTATGGCATTCAGGCGATGTCGATGGCTTTCATGGTCGACATCAACGAGCCGATGGTCTGGCGTGGACCGATGGTTTCAGGGGCATTCCAGCAGTTGCTCAACCAGACGGTGTGGGATGATGTCGACTACCTGTTCATCGACATGCCGCCAGGCACCGGGGATATTCAGTTGACCCTGGCGCAGAAGGTGCCGGTCTCCGGTGCAGTCATCGTGACGACACCACAGGACATTGCCCTGCTGGACGCCCGCAAGGGCATCGAGATGTTCCGCAAGGTCAATGTGCCGGTGCTGGGTGTCGTCGAGAACATGAGCCTGCATATCTGCTCGAACTGCGGTCACAGCGAGCCGATCTTTGGCCAGGGCGGGGGGGAGCGTATTGCCGAGCAGTACGGCACCCAGCTGCTGGGACAATTGCCGCTGCAACTGTCGATTCGCGAACAGGCCGACGGTGGCAAGCCGACCGTCGTGGCCGACCCCGAGGGAGGGATTACCGAGACCTTCCGCAGCATTGCGCGTGCTGTGGCCGAGGGCGTCGAGGGGCAGGCCAACGAGTCGCCGAGCATTTCCTTCAGCGACTGAACATAGGCGTCTTTATTAAACGACACCGGGGCCGTTATCATAACGGCCCCGTTTTTTACTGCGCCAACCCAAAGGACGCCCCATGAGCATCAAATCCGACCGGTGGATACGCCGCATGGCCGAACGCGAAGGCATGATCGAGCCCTTCGAGGCCGATCAAGTTCGTCACGTCAATGGCCAGCGGGTGATCTCGTACGGGACGTCGAGCTACGGTTACGATGTGCGCTGTGCCGACGAGTTCAAGGTCTTCACCAACATTCACTCGGCGGTCGTCGATCCCAAGCACTTCGATGAAAAGAGCTTCGTCGACGTCAAGGGCGATGCATGTGTCATCCCGCCCAATTCGTTCGCCCTGGCGCGTACGGTGGAGTATTTCCGCATTCCGCGCAATGTTCTGACCATCTGCCTGGGCAAGTCCACCTATGCGCGCTGTGGCATCATCGTCAACGTGACGCCACTGGAGCCGGAGTGGGAAGGACACGTCACGCTGGAGTTCTCCAATACTACCAATTTGCCGGCGCGCATCTATGCCAACGAAGGGGTGGCTCAGATGCTGTTCCTCGAGTCCGACGAGATCTGCGAGGTGTCCTATAAGGACCGTGGCGGGAAGTACATGGGGCAGCGGGGCGTGACACTGCCCAGGGCGTGAGACTGGCGTGACGACAGCGGCATTGACGGCCGAGCCAACAGGGCTCGGCCGTATCGTTTCAGCCCACTGAATCGCACATTTGGCGTCAAGTCAGGGGAGTGTCGGCTACGCTGTGAAGGCATGGCGCTGCGGTCGGGTGTCATGACACCCCTGATCCTGCGAGGCGCTGACGCATGAGAGACTTTCTCGTATCTCGTCGTTTGTTCGGGTTACGCCGAGGCCTGGTCGTTTTGACGGCCTGCTTGCTTTCGACGAGTGCCACTGGCTATTCCCAACTGGTCGTATTTGGCGACAGCCTGAGCGATTCGGGCCAGTTTCCCGATCCAGAGCGCCTGCTTCTAGGCGAACTTGGCAGCCTGCGCTTCACCAACCGGGAGGGACCTACGTACCGGGCACCTTCGCCCTACGGCGAAGTCAGTACCCAACGCTTGGCCGATGCCCTGGGACTGGAGCCGTTGCTACCGTCCACTTCGGTCATTCGCGATCAGTTGGGGCTACCGGATGGCACCAACTATGCCACGGGCGGGTATACCACTGACGATATCGTTGGCTCCATCACCGAGGTGGAAGGGTCTGTCGTCAGCCGGTCGGGATTGACGCTGCGTACACGGGATGGCTACCTGATAGAGAACGACCGCGCCGATCCCAAGGCGCTGTATTACGTCAATGGCGGCGGTAACGATTTTCTCGATGGCCTGGTAACCCAGCCGGCGGATGCGATAGAGAGCGCCGATACGTTGGCCATGGGGATCGACGCCTTGGCCGCGGCAGGCGCTCAAACCATCATGGTCTCTAACCTGCCGGACGTTGGCGACTCACCGGCAGGGCTGGTGAGCGGCCAGCGGGACGCATTCTCGGCGCTGGTCGATGTGTATAACCAGGCGCTTGGCGAGCGTCTGGCCCGCTACGATGGGCGCATCGATATCATTCGGCTGGATGTTGCAGGCCTGTTCGATGAGGTGACAGCATCCCCTGACGAGTTCGGGCTGGCGACGGATATCCCGTTGTCCGATGTCTGCTTCAGTGACCCCGTTTGCGATACCTCCGCTTATGGACTGGCGTCTGGATCGCCGGATCCCTCCCGCCTGCTGTTCCATGACACGGTGCATCCGACCACGGCAGGCCAGGAGATATTGGCCGACTATGCTTATGCATTGATTGCGGCACCGCAGTGGTTGGCACTGGGCGGAGAACTGACTGCAAGTTCCCTGGCGGCACAGCAACAGGCCATGGCCAGCGAGTTGCGTCCCGGTCAGCAGAGCGACGGGGTTCGCCTGTTCGTGCAGGGCGAGCAGCACTGGGACGATAACCGTGGTTATGTCGACGACCCCAGGCTCGAGGCGACGCATCGTGCTGCAGCCGTCGGGGCTGTCGTCCCGGTCGGGCGAGGGTGGCTGGGAATGGCTGTCGCCCAACGCGAAGCCTCGCTTGACGCTCCCATGGATACCGAACTCGACGGCCAAGTCTTCAGCCTGTTCACGCGCCAGCAGGTTGGTCGTCTCGGAGTGCAGGCAATTGCCAGCCGGGGAAGCTTTGACCTCGACCTGCAGCGGCGGGTCGTGCTGGGGCTGGCTAGCAGGACACTTGAGGGCGCTACCGAGGGCGATGGCTGGGCAGGCGACCTGCGACTCGACTATCGCCTGACCGACAGCGACTCCCCCTGGTACAACGCCCCGTTCATTGGTTATCGGCATATCGAGGCCGATGTCGAGGGCTACCGTGAGCAAGGCTCGGCGGCCAATGCCTTGCTGGTTTCCGGCCAGTCCGTGACCGACCGGCAGGCGGAAATCGGTTTCCTGGTAGACCGGGCGCCGCTGGGTGGCCTGGGCTTCTTTGCCGAAGTGGCGGGAGGGCGTTATCTCGACGAGACTCGCGAAGGTGCCGAGGTCAGGTTGGCAGCGCTGCCGACCAACCGCTGGTCAGGTGAAGACCGTAAGCGCGAGAACGAAAACTATCTTCGCCTCGATACGGGGCTGCGTCTGCGACTAGGCGATTTCACCGTGCAGGCAGGAGGTGGCGTGCAGGGTTGGGGTGAGGCGGCAACGCATGTGCAACTGAGTGCCGGCTTCAACTTCTGATAGTGTCGCCGGCGGGCTCGCGCCATGGCGCCATTGCGTGGGCCATGGCGGCTGACACGCTTCAGTCGTCGATCTCTTCGTCCAGCTCTTCGGCAGCATCCTCATGGGATAGGCGCATGCCCTGCGCTGGCAGCAGCATGCCGTCCAGCGTTGGCCCCTTGGGGCCAAGCTGAAGTCGGCCTTCGAGGAACCAGCGCACGGCGATCGGGTAGATCAGATGCTCGCGGGCATGAATGCGCTCGATAATGCTTTCCTCAGTATCGTCAGCGCAGAGCCTGAGGCAGGCCTGCATCACCACCGGTCCGCCATCGAGCTCCTCGGTCACGAAGTGCACGCTGACGCCATGTTCCGTGCAGCCGTCAGCCAGAACCCGAGCGTGGGTATTCAGGCCCTGGTAATCGGGGAGCAGCGACGGATGGATATTGAGCAGCCGCCCATGGAAGCGGTGCACGAACATCGGCGTGAGGATCCGCATGAATCCGGCCAGCACCACCAGGTCGGGCTCGTGACGTTCGATGACCTTGATCAAGGCGCCATCGAAGGCCTCGCGGTTCTCATATTCGTGATGCGGCAGGACCACGGCGTCGATGCCTGCATCCCTGGCGCGCTGCAGGCCATAGGCATCGGCCTTGTTGGAAATCACTGCGACGATCTCGCCGCCCAGTTCGCCATAGGACTGGGCGTCGATCAGCGCCTGCAGATTGCTGCCGTTGCCTGAAATGAGAACGACGATGCGCCGTGCATCGGCCTGCTCCGCTGTGAAGTCATTCAGCGTATCGGTGGACTGCTCGTCGCTCATGCCTCTAGATTCTCCAGACGAACCTGTTCTTCGTCGCCGTCGCGCGCCACGATCTCGCCCAGGCGATAGACGCACTCACCGGCGGCTTCGAGATGGCGGGTCGCCGCGTCGGCCTGGTTGGCCGGTATGGCCACGATCATGCCGATACCGCAGTTGAGCACGCGATACATCTCGCGTTCGGCGACGTTGCCCTGCTTCTGCAGCCAGTCGAACACGGCAGGCCGCTGCCATGCCCGCACATCGATGCGTGCTGTCAGGTGGGCAGGCAGCACGCGAGGTACGTTCTCGAGCAGACCGCCACCGGTGATGTGCGACAGGGCGTGTACATCGACACCGCTCTCCTTGATCAGTGAGAGCAAGGGCTTGACGTAGATGCGGGTCGGGGCAAGCAGGGCGTCGCCGAGCGGCTGGCCGTCGAGATCGGTGTCGAGATCGGCCTGGCTGACCTCGAGGATCTTGCGAATCAGCGAATAACCGTTGGAATGCGGGCCGGAAGACGCCAGCCCGAGCAGGATATCGCCTTCGGCGACCTTGCTGCCGTCGAGGATCTCGGATTTCTCGACCACCCCGACACAGAAGCCGGCCAGGTCATAGTCGCTGCCTTCGTACATGCCAGGCATTTCGGCGGTCTCGCCACCCACCAGGGCACAGCCGGCCTGCAGGCAGCCTTCGCCGATGCCGGTGACCACGTCGGCGGCGATATCTACATCGAGCTTGCCCGTGGCATAGTAGTCGAGGAACTGCAGCGGCTCGGCACCGGCTACCACGAGATCATTGACGCACATCGCTACCAGGTCGATGCCGATGGTGTCGTGACGATTCAGGTCCATGGCCAGGCGCAGCTTGGTTCCGACGCCATCGGTGCCGGTGACCAGTACCGGCTGGCGATAGCCGGCAGGTAGCTCGCACAGCGCACCGAAGCCGCCCAAGCCACCCAGCACTTCTGGGCGAGTGGTGCGCTTGGCAACGCCCTTGATGCGCTCGACCAGGGCATTGCCGGCATCGATATCCACGCCGGCATCCTTGTAGCTCAATGAGGGGGACTGTGGCTTGTCGGAAGCGCTGCGAGTCATGATGTGTCCTGTCAGAATGGCCTGGTGGTAGGAAGCGCGCGCATTGTAGCATCGCGCCTGTCAGGGTGCATCGCCGAGGCGGACCCACAATACTTCTAGTTGCTAGGGAAGCGGAATGTCACGAATCCAAGTCTGGTCGCTGCTGGGGCTGGCTGCCATCATCTGGTTGCTGGCGCTGCTGGCGCCGATCCTGATGCCGTTTTTCGTCAGCATGATTTTGGCTTACCTGGGCGACCCCTTGACCGACTGGCTGGAAGCCAAGGGGCTCTCGCGCCGGCTGGCCGTCAGTGTGGTGTTTCTGGTGCTGTCGCTGGCGATCGGCACGGCCTGTCTGATTCTCATCCCGCTGCTGGGACGCCAACTCGCCCAGTTGATCGAGGCGATTCCGATCATTCTCGCCTGGGTTCAATCCACGGTGCTGCCTTGGGTGCAGTCGGTCAGCGGCATGGATTTTTCCACCGATTTCGACCAGTTGCGCCAGACATTGATGGCCAACTGGAAGGAGACGGGCACCTTTGCCGCCACGTTGCTGGCGCAGGTGTCGCGCTCGGGCCTGGCTTTCTTGGTATGGATTGCCAACCTGGCACTGATTCCGGTGGTCACCTTCTACCTGTTGCTGGACTGGGATCGCCTCAAGCGGCACATCCAGAATCTATTGCCCAGGCGCTTCGAGCCGACCGTGACCCGCCTGGCCAAGGAGTGCGATGAGGTACTGGCTGCGTTCCTGCGCGGGCAACTGATGGTCATGCTCAGCCTTGGCATCATTTATGCCATCGGGCTGACGCTGATCGGCATTCAGTTCGGCGTGTTGATCGGCCTGGTTGCCGGGCTGGCGAGCATCGTCCCCTATCTGGGAGTCATCGTCGGTTTGGCGATTGCCGCCTTGGTGGCGTTCTTCCAGTATGGCGACCTGCTGCACCTGGCCGGGGTGGGGGCCGTATTCGCCGTGGGGCAGATGCTCGAAGGCATGGTGCTCCAGCCGTTGCTGCTGGGGGACCGGATCGGGCTGCACCCGGTCGCGGTCATCTTTGCCGTACTCGCCGGGGGGCAGTTGTTCGGCTTTACCGGTATCCTGCTCGCCTTACCCGTCGCCGCAGTTGTCATGGTACTATTGCGCTACCTTCATGAGCGCTATAAAAACAGCACCTTGTACGATGTCGCCGATCAACGCGGCGGCAATGAGGACACCTGATGAGACCCGGGCCTGCGCAGCTTCCTCTCGGTATCGGCCTGCGCGACGATGCGACCTTCGCCAATTTCATGCCGCGTGGCAATGCAGCGGCACTTGCCGCGTTGCAGGCTCAACTGGATGACGGTGGTGAAACCTTCATCTATCTCTGGGGGAGCGAGGGTTCCGGCCGTAGCCATCTTCTCCAGGCCGCCTGTCACGAGGCCAGTCGTCGCGACAAGCGAGCCCTTTACCTGCCCTTGAATGACCTGGGCCATTTCCCCCCGCATATGCTCGAGGACGTCGAGCGCCTGGACCTGGTGGTGATCGACGACATCGATCAGGTCGTCGGTAGAAAGCGTTGGGAAGAGGCCTTGTTCCACGGCTTCAACCGGCTGCGCGATGCCGGCAAGCGCTTGATCATTTCCGCACCGGCTGCACCGCGCCAGCTTGACGTCAAATTACCCGACCTGGCCTCACGGCTGACCTGGGGAGTTACCTTCCAGGTCCAGCGACTGGACGACGAAGGTCGCTTCGAGGCACTCAAGTTGCGCGCCCAGGGGAGGGGCATGCAGCTACCCGATGAAGTGGCACGATATATCCTGCACCGCGGCTCTCGCCGCCTGCCCGAGCTGTTTTCCACATTGGAACGTCTCGACCGGGCTTCCCTCACGGCGCAGCGCAAGCTGACCATTCCCTTCGTCAAGCAGGCGCTTGGCTGGTAGCTGACGCCCGCCAGCGCCTGCTCATTCCCCCTGCAGCGTTACCACCAGTGTTCTACTGCTGGCGTGATCCCGATGTTCACAAAGGTAGATGCCCTGCCAGGTACCGAGATTGAAGCGGCCGTCGCTCACCGGCAGGCTGACGCTGCTGCCCAGAAGGCTGTTCTTGAGGTGAGCAGGCATGTCGTCGCTGCCCTCGAGCGTGTGCCGGTAGTAGGGCTCGTCGGCGGGCACCGCGCGGCTGAAGAAGCTCTCGAAGTCCTGTCGGACGGTAGGGTCGGCATTCTCGTTGATGGTCAGCGAGGCCGAGGTGTGCTTGATGAAGATATGGCACAGTCCGACGGAAATACGCCGAAGTTCGAGCAACTCCTGAATTACCTGTTCCGTGATCAGGTGAAAGCCGCGCACATGCGACTTGAGCCGGATCTCCTTCTGACACCACATGGGCTTGCCTTTCCTCGCTGAAGTGGAGTGTACAAAAGCGGCGAGAGGGTGCTGGCACCGTACTCGCCGCTGTTCTGAAGGTATCGTCTGAGAGGGCGCCTTGCCAGTACTTCGGGTTACCTGGCGTCCGGCTGCACGCTCGGTGCGGCTTGCTGGAAAGCCTCCAGCGTGTCGCAGTGCTCGGCAATGCGCCGGAGCGTGGGGTAGTCGCTCAGGTCGCACTCGAAGCGCCGGGCGTTGAAGACCTGCGGAATCAGGCAGGCATCGGCCAGGGTCGGCGCATCGCCGTGACAGAACGTACCGGTGGCGGGCGAACTGGCCAGCATGACTTCCAGTGCCTCGAAGCCATCGCGAATCCAGTGCCGGTACCAGGCGAGCTTGGCATCCTCGCCCAGGCCCAGATCCCCGGTCAGGTACTTGAGCACCTTGAGGTTATTGAGCGGATGAATTTCGCAGGCAATCATCTGGGCCAGGGCGCGAACGCGAGCGCGCCCTTCGGCGTCCGCAGGTAGCAGGGGCGTTTCGAGATAACGCTCGTCGAGATACTCGCAGATGGCCAGCGACTGTGTCAGCCGCGTGCCGTCCTCAGTCTCGAGGGTCGGGACCAATCCCTGCGGGTGGCGGTCGAGGTTGTCCTCGCCACGCTGCTCGCCGTTGACCAGATTGACTGCGACCTGCTCATAGGCCAGGCCCTTGAGGTTGAGCGCAATACGCACGCGATAGGCCGCCGAGGAGCGGAAATAACCGTACAGTTTCATCAGGCGCCTCTGCTCATGTCGGCTGGTAGCGCACGACCTGCTGATCGATGGCACCGAAGATGCTGTTGCCCCAACGGTCGTACATCTCGATGCGCACCCGGTCGCCGAAGCGCAGGAAGGGCGTCTTCATCTCGCCATGCAGGATCTTCTCGACCATGCGCACTTCGGCCAGGCAGCTGTAGCCGACACCGCCATCGGCGACGGGCTTGCCGGGGCCGCCGTCGATGCCCGGGTTGGAGACGGTGCCCGAACCGATGATCGCCCCGGCGCCCAGATGGCGCGTCCGCGCCGCGTGGGCAACGAGCTGCGGAAAGCTGAAGATCATGTCGGGGCCGGCCTCGGGCTCGCCGAACTTTTCACCGTTGAGGTGCACGGTGAGCGGCAAATGGACTCGACCGTCGCGCCAGGCATCGCCCAGCTCATCCGGCGTCACGGCGATCGGCGAGAAGCTCGACGCGGGCTTGGACTGGAAGAAGCCGAAGCCCTTGGCCAGCTCACCCGGGATCAGGCCGCGCAGGCTGACGTCATTGACCAGCATCACCAGCTTGATGTGATCGGCGGCTCGCTCGGGAGACACGGCCATCGGCACGTCGTCGACGATCACTGCCAGTTCGCCCTCGAGGTCGATGCCGTGCTCCTCGCTGACCGCCTCGATGTCCTCGGTCGGCGCCAGGAAGCTGTCGCCACCGCCCTGATACATCAGCGGGTCGGTCCAGAACGTCTCGGGCATCTCGGCGCCACGCGCCTGGCGTACCAGCTGGACGTGGTTCAGGTAGGCCGAGCCATCGGCCCAGTGGTAGGTGCGTGGCAGCGGGGAGTGCAGGGCGGTCGTGTCGAGATCGAAGGCGTCCGTGGCCTGGCCGTCGTTGAGATCGGCATAGATCGTTTCCAGCCGAGGCGCGAGGGTGTCCCAGTTCTCGATGGCCTGCTGCAGGGTGGCGGCAATCTGCGGCACGCGCACGGCGCGGGTCAGGTCGCGTGAGACCACGATCAATTGGCCGTCGCGGCCCTGGTTGAGTGAAGCGAGTTTCATGAAGCGGTCCTTGGTTGTCGTCAGGAATCGGTTGTCAGCGCTGGTCGGGCGTAAAGTGCGAGCGTAGCCCCGCCCAGACATCGACGTAGTCGTACTGGCGGAAATCGGCTTCCAGGGCGGCTGGTGTCGGCTGGTACACGTAGCGGCTCTCGAACATGAAAGCCAAGGTATCGGCCAGGCGTTGGGGTGCCAGCTCGGCCGCAGTGGCCTTCTCGAAGGTCTCCGCATCGGGGCCATGGGGCGACATGCTGTTGTGCAGGCTCGCACCGCCGGGCAGGAAGCCTTCGGCCTTAGCGTCGTATTCGCCATGGATCAGGCCCATGAACTCGCTCATCAGGTTTCGATGGAAGTAAGGCGGACGGAAGGTCTCTTCGGCCACCATCCAGCGTGGCGGAAAGATCACGAAGTCGATGTTGGCCATGCCCGGTGTGTCGGACGCCGAGGTCAGCACGGTGAAGATCGAGGGGTCGGGGTGATCGAAGCTGACCGTGTTGATGGTGTTGAAACGGGCCAGGTCGTACTTGTAAGGCGCGTAGTTGCCGTGCCAGGCCACCACGTCCAGTGGCGAGTGGTCCAGTCGGGTGGTCCAGAGCCGGCCCGAGAACTTGGCGATGAGCTCGAACTCGCCGGTTAGGTCCTCGTAATCGGCCACCGGGGTCAGAAAGTCGCGCGGGTTGGCCAGGCCATTGGCCCCGATCGGCCCCAGGCCGGGTAGCTCGAAGGGGCTGCCGTAGTTTTCACAGACATAGCCGCGGGCGGCGTCGGTATTCTCACCGAGGTGGACCTGAAACTTGATGCCGCGCGGAATGACGGAAATTTCACCTGAAACTACTTTCAGGGTTCCCAACTCGGTGCGCAGCGTGATGGCGCCCTGCTGCGGCACGATCAGCAACTCGCCATCGGCGTCGTAAAAAAAGCGCTCGTGCATGTCGCGGTTGAAGGCGTAGATATGCACGCCACAGCCGGTCTGTGCGGCGGCATCGCCATTGACGGCGATCGTCAACAACCCGTCGATGAAATCGGTGGGGGCCTCGGGCAGCGGGCGCGGATCCCAGCGCATCTGGTTAGGGTCGGCAGCCGGCTCGCGCGGGGGGGCCGTGGCCAGTAGCCCGGCGGGCAGGGGCCGGTACGCACTTTGCGCCACCGAGGGACGTATGCGGTAGAGCCAGCTGCGCAGGTTATGGCTACGCGGCGCGGTGAAGGCCGAGCCGGTCACCTGCTCGGCATACAGTCCGTAGGGGCAGCGCTGGGGCGAGTTCTGGCCTTCCGGAAGCGCGCCGGGCAGGGCTTCCGTGGCGTGGTGATTGCGGAAACCGCACAGGTATTCCTGAGTGTTGTTGTTCATGGTTATTCCTCGGATCGCAGGCGAAGCTTGACTGGCCTGTATTAAGTTTCAAATGAAACTATATGCGCATGCTAGGTGTCGCCGCCGAGGGCGTCAAGCGATTGGCGGGGCTATCCGGCCAAAGCCGTATGTCGTGACACACTCACGATAAGGTAAGAAGGGAGATTCACGGCATTGCAAAAGGCAGGGATAATGGCGATCTACAAGCTGGATGAGCAGGCACCCACCATCGGCGAGGAAACCTATGTGGCGGAATCGGCGACGGTGATTGGCAAGGTAACGCTGAAGCGCCAGGCAAGCGTCTGGTACCAGGCTGTGCTGCGCGCAGACAACGAGCCCATCGAGGTGGGCGAGGGGAGCAACGTTCAGGATGGGGCCGTGCTGCACACCGACCCGGGATTTCCACTGATCATCGGCGCTGGCGTGACCATTGGGCATCAAGCCATGCTGCACGGCTGCACGATCGGCGATGGTTCCTTGATCGGCATTCAGGCGGTCATACTGAATGGAGCCGTCATCGGCAAGCATTGCCTGGTCGGGGCGGGGGCCGTGGTCACGGAGGGCAAGCATTACCCTGACAACTCATTGATACTGGGCGCGCCAGCTAAGGTCGTGCGGGAACTGACGCCTGAGGCTATCGAAAAGTTGAAGCAGAATGCGCAAGGCTATGTCGCTCGCGGCGCGCTGCACAAAACGACACTCGAGCGTATCGATTGAGTGCCCCGTGCCCTTCGCTGAAGGAGGGCACGGCTCCTGTACCAGCTAGGGGCTGGCTTCACCGATCACGATCCAGCCTTGATCGTCGACATGCACCGGAATGGCATCAAGGCAATCGCCGAGCCCCAGGCCCTCTACGCCTTCGCCGTCACTGACACGAAACGCGGCGTCATGATTGGAGCAACGAATCAGTTCACCGTCACTGCTGAGAATGTTCTCGCTGCGTTGATCCAGCGGCAGGTATTGATGAGGGCAAGCATTGACGTAGGCGTGAATGCCTTCCCGAGCCTTAACCAGCAGGACGGGAAACGTGCCATTGTCGCTTGTCACGGAGAGGCTGTGGACGCCGTCAACCTCCAATTGGTGTGATTCCAGCAGACGGGTGCCTCGGGGAGGCGCGCTCTTGTAACTGTCCCAAGCCATGATCCTCGATTCTTCTCGCCGGCTATGCTGATGTTTCGTTAACTCATGTTTGCACCCGAAGGGTACGTCATGCCTTTATTCGATGTCATTGGGCTTTTCGTCGTCATTTTAATGCTCCTGGCGCTGGTGTCGTGGGGGCTGACCCGATGGGTTGCGCGTCGGGTAGAGGGGGAGGTACCTGCGCAGGGCCGGTATGTCGACTTGCCTTCCGTGCGCCTGCATGTCGTCGAGCAGGGCGAAGGGACGCCCGTGATCTTGCTCCATGGCTTGGGCGGACAGCTCAATCATTTTACCTACGCGCTGGTCGAGCGACTCGAGGGTTTCCGTGTCTTGGCGGTGGATCGTCCCGGTATGGGGTATTCGGCGTGGCGAAATGAGGAAACCGCGGATCTGGCGTTCCAGGCCCGTTGCATTGCGGAGCTTATTCGGGAGGAGCGGCTGGAGCGCCCACTGCTGGTGGGTCATTCCCTGGGGGGCGCATTGGCCTTGCGTATCGCGCTCGACTATCCCGAGCTCGTCGGTGGACTGGTATTGCTGGCGCCTCTCATTCGGGTGCAGCCCATTCCCGGTGCGTTTCGCATGATCGCCATTCGTTCGGCATGGCTACGCAAGGCCGTGGCCTCGACCTTTGGCATACCGCTGTCAATCTTGTCCGCGCGACGTACCTTACGTCGCATATTCGCCCCGCAGACCCCACCAAGAGATTTTGCCCATCGTGGAGGCGCCTTGCTGGGGTTGCGTCCGGCGTCCTTTTCGACATTGAGTCTCGAGTTGAGCCAGCTCAACGATCCGATGCCGGCCATGTTCGAGCGCTATTCGGAATTGAACATGCCGATCGGGGTGCTTGTCGGTGAAGCAGACAATTTGCTGGACCCCGAACGGCACGGCATATCGCTGGCGGGGATCGTCTCCGTGACTGCACTGAAGCGACTCCCTGGCGAGGGACACATGCTTCCTATCACGCGCCCCGAGGCTTGTGCCGAGTTGGTTCGCCATGTGGCTGAGGCGGTGACAAGCCATGATCGCGTCAGCGATCGAGAGTAATCTTGGCCGTCTCTCCCGAGCTCAGGCGGACCTGGTCGATAATGACATAGCGCTTGCCTCCGGGAACACTGACCCGGCCGCCAACGTAGAAGACGCCCGAGGGTAACCCCGTCACCTTGAAGTAACCTCGATCGTCGGTCTTGGCGTAATGCGTGTATTCCTGGGCGCGGGGGTCCTGTTTTTCCAGTACCTTGCCGGCCAGTGCGGCTTCGGCGGCCTCGGCCGTATAAGTCGTTGCCGGCGCTACCGAGACGGTTTCGTTCGCGCCATAGACCGTCTGGCCCGACGGCGTCGTGACGAAAAGTTGACCGGTGAGCACCGCGTTGCCATTTTTTTCTAACTTGGCGTATTCACCTTCGGGAAAGGCTACCTGGCGTTCGGCACGCTCGGGAACACCGGGGGCCGGCGCGCCGAGGTCCTCGATTTCAGGCGGGGCGGTATCGCCTCGATCGGTGCCGATGAATTGGCATCCGGCAAGCAAGCTGCCAATCAGGGCAACGGAAATCCATCGTTTCATGACACGTTTCCTTGTGGCTTGTGGCACGGGGGCTATCTTCTGAAGCAGTCTACAAAGACTGGTCGAAACGGCAACCGATAAGCCAACGCTATGGTTGCGATGCGTTGGGCCCGCTTGCAAGCGGCGTCGCGAAACAAGAGGGTGACGATGCTGGGGGTTACGCAGTTCTCCTCGGCCAACCGCTGATCATGAAGGATAGGAGAGTGCTATGAGCGACACACGAATCGAACGCGACAGCATGGGTGAACTGGAAGTCCCCGCCAAGGCGCTTTACGGGGCCCAGACCCAGCGTGCCGTCAATAATTTTCCGGTCAGCGGGCAGCCGATGCCGGCAGCCTTCATCCGAGCCATTGCCCGTATCAAGCTGGCGGCTGCCGAGGTCAACCGCGATCTTGGACTGCTGGACGACGCACGGGCAACGGCCATCGTCGATGCCGCTCGACAACTGGTGGATGGGCAGCATGTCGACCAGTTTCCCATCGATGTGTTTCAGACCGGCTCGGGGACGTCCAGCAACATGAATGTCAACGAGGTGATCGCGCACCTGGCATCGCAGGAGGGGGCGGAAGTCGGTCCCAACGATCACGTCAACATGGGGCAGTCGAGCAACGACGTGATTCCCACTGCCATTCATCTAGCCGCTGCATTGGAGGTCAAGGAGCGCCTGCTGCCGGCCATGGAATATCTGAAGGCGACCATCGAGCGCAAGGCCGGCGAACTCGACGACGTCGTCAAGACCGGACGCACCCACCTGATGGATGCCATGCCGGTGCGCATGAGCCAGGAGCTAGGGGCCTGGTCGAGCCAGGTGGGTCAGGCCATCGAGCGCCTGAAGGACGGGCAGCAGCGCCTGGGGCGGCTGGCGCAGGGGGGGACGGCGGTCGGTACCGGCATCAACGCGCATCCCGAATTCGCCGAACGCATGGCCAGGGCGCTGGCGACCCAGACCGGGCTCGAACTGCGGCCCAACGACAGTTTCTTTGCCAGCCTGGGCTCTCAGGACGCCGCCGTCGAATTGTCCGGCCATTTGCGCACCTATGCCTGCGCCGTGATGAAGATCAGCAATGACCTGCGCTGGATGAACTCGGGGCCGCTGGCCGGCCTGGGCGAGATCGAGCTTGAAGCCTTGCAACCGGGGAGTTCGATCATGCCCGGCAAGGTCAACCCAGTGATTCCAGAGTCGGCCGCCCAGGTTGCCGCGCAGGTCATCGGGCTCGACAGTGCCGTGACCGTGGCTGGGCAGAGCGGCAATTTCCAGCTCAACGTGATGTTGCCGCTGGTTGCCAACAATCTACTGACCTCGATCACGCTGCTGACCAATACCAGTCGCTTGCTGGCCGATCGCGCCATCGCCACCTTCAAGGTGCGCCGCGACAATATCGACGCGCCGCTGTCGCGCAATCCGATCCTGGTCACGGCCCTGAATTCGGTCATCGGTTACAATGCGGCGGCAGCCGTTGCCAAGAAAGCCTACCAGGCCGGGCGGCCAATCGTGGATGTAGCCGAAGAGGAAACCGACCTCAGCCGGGAAGAGCTCGAACGCCTGCTAGATCCGGCCCAGCTCACCCGGGGAGGCATTCCCGAGTAGTTCTCCCTCCTGTCGATGGCGGGGCTCAGGCCTCGCCATCGCCTTCCTTGCGCGCCTTGTCGATCGTCTCTGCAGCTTCCCGGCGTTCTTGGCGGTCGGCCTCGGGCGTCTCGTTCTCGTCGGCGCGTGCCGGGCGATAGCACAACGTGGCAATGATTGGAAAGTGATCCGAGCCGAAGGCTTTCAGGCGCTGCATGTTGACCAGAGTGAAGTGTTCGCTGATGAAGATGTGATCCAGCGGCCAGCGTATCAATGGGTAGCTGGCGTGGAAGGTGCTGAACATGCCCCGGCCTCGACGTGGATCGAGCATGCCGCTAACCCGGCAGAAACGCCGCGTAGTACGTGACCAGGCGACATCATTGAGATCGCCTGCCAGTAGTGTGGGCTGTTCATGACGGTGGATTCCCTTGCCGACCAGAAGCAGCTCGGCGTCGCGCCATAGCGATTGCTCGCTCTCGCTGGGGGCAGGAGGGCGAGGATGCAAGGCGTGAAAACGAATCCGGGCACCGCAGGGCATCCGCAGCCAGGTGTGGATCGATGGAATATCGCTCTGGATCAACCACTTGACCTCGGTCTCTTCTAGCGGAATCCGGGAGTAGAGATGCATGCCGTAGAGGTTATCGAGAGGGATGCGTACGCTATGTGGCCATTCTTCACCGAGTGAGGCTTCGAGCTGCTCACCCCACCACTCGTCGGATTCCAGCGTCAGCACGACCTCCGGCTGGTGCTCATGAATCTGTTCGAGCAGGCCCTGGGCGTTGCGGTTGGGGGTCAGCACATTGGATACCATCAGCGTAAGGTAACGCATCTCCCGGTTGCTGGTCGCTGTCCTTACCGGCTTGGGCCACAGCGGAGTCCAGGGCAGAATGTGCGCCGCCTGGATGACGGCTACCGCTATGCAGGCAGCGATCGACCACCAGCGCCAGTCGGCCGTGCCCCAGAACCAGTGGGCGGCGCCAACGATCACGGCCAGCGACGCGAGTTGCAGGCGAGGGAAATCGAAACCGCGGACCCACCAGTAGCGAATGTGGAGGAAGGGGACGAGTGTCGCGATCAGTAGTCCTGCGGCGATGATGCCCAGTCCGATATCGAGCATTGCAATGTGCCTCCTGGCCAAGGCGAAACGAGACGACACTGTCCAGTGTGTCGCCATATTCTTGTTCATGGTGCCATTCGTTTTACGTTCAAGCATCTCTCCGTTGCCATCGAGTAACGAGGAGGCGGCTCACTTGCTTGATCATCCACGTTTTTTCGTGCGCAAGCTTGCAATCTGCAAGAAATTGCGTAGAATACGCATCCGTTGCCGCGAGGTGATCGCGGAAAGCGCCTGAAGGACCGTAGCTCAGTTGGTTAGAGCGCCACGTTGACATCGTGGAGGTCAGCGGTTCAAATCCGCTCGGTCCTACCAGCAGGTCGTCACATTGCAGGACCATAGCTCAGTTGGTTAGAGCGCCACGTTGACATCGTGGAGGTCAGCGGTTCAAATCCGCTTGGTCCTACCAGATTCATGCCCCGAGGTTTTTCCTCGGGGCATTTTCGTTTCAGGTCGCTTATCCGTCGGCCAGTGGAGAAAGTTCGCTGGCCTTGATGAAGACCTCGACCAACCGCTCGATGCCTTGCCTGTCCGCTTCGCTGAAGCGGGCCAGGCGTGGGCTGTCCAGATCGAGCACACCCCAGACGCTATCGTCGACCATGATAGGGACGACCAGTTCCGAGCGTGACGCGGTATCGCAAGCGATGTGGTCGGCCACGGCATGTACGTCCTCGACGCGCTGAGTCTGACGTGAGCGAGCTGCAGCTCCGCAGACACCCTTGCTGAAAGGAATGGGATTGCAGGCCGGCTTGCCCTGGAACGGGCCGAGTACCAGGGTTTCGGGCTGGCGGTACAGATAGAAGCCGGCCCAGTTCAGGTCGTCGAGTTCCTGCATGAGGAACGCGCAGGTCTGGGCAGCATTGGTCAGCCAGTCGCGGGTATCTAGCAGGGCATCAAGTTGGCGGGTCAACAAGGCATAATCGGTCATGGCCATGTCCTCGAGTCACAAAGCATGAAAAAGGCCAGCACAGCGGCTGGCCTCGACGTGTGGCGTTTGCCTGGACGGGATTACTCCCAGCCCGGTACGGCCGCGCCCTTGAACAGTTCCTGTGCCTTGGCAGCGACTTCCTCGCTCTGGTAGGCGTCGACGAGTTGCTGGATCGCCTCGCGGTCCTCGTCACCCTCGCGTACCACGATCAGATTCACGTAGGGCGATTCAGGCCCTTCACGGATCAATGCGTCGTCCAGGCTCAGGCCGGCCGGCTGGGCAAAGGTGTTATTGATGAATGCCATGTCGACGTCAGGCAGCACGCGTGGCAACTGGGCGGCCTCGATCTCGCGGAACTCGAAGTTGTGCGGGTTCTTGGCAATGTCGATCGGCGTGGCCTCGAGGTTGGTCGGGTCCTTGAGCTCGATCAGGCCTTCGTTGTGCATCAGGATCAGTGCACGGCCCTCATTGGACGGATCGTTGGGCAGCGCGATGGTGGCGCCGTCGGGCAGGGCATCGATGCTGTCGTATTTCTCGGAATAGGCACCGATCGGGTAGACGAAGGTGCGCCCGGCAATGGCGAAATCGTAGCCGCGGTCCTCGACCATGCTGCGCATGTAGGGCTCGTGCTGATAGGCATTGGCATCCAGGCTACCATCAGCCAGTGCGGCGTTGGGCGAGACGTAGTCGGTGAACTCCACGATCTCGACATCCAGGTCGTAGTTTTCCTTGGCCAGTTGCTTGGCGACCTGCATGACCTCGGTTTCGGGACCGGCCACGGTGCCGACCTTGATCGAGGACGATTCGGCATCGTCGTTACCGCCGCAGCCGGCGAGCAGGGCGCTGCCGAGCAGGGCTGCCGCGCCCAGCAGGCGGACGGGGCTGAAACGGTGCGACAGGGTCGGTGTCATTCGATATCTCCTTGCAGGTGATGGCGATAGCCTGCCTTCATGATGGCGGCCGGCCGGTGTTTCAAGTCGTAACGGGCTATTTGTGGTCCGCCTTGCGTACCAGGGTGTCGCCGAGACTCTGGAAGCCTTGCACCATGACGACCAGGATGGCGACCGTGATCAGCATCACCACGGGGTTGAAGCGGTTATAACCATAGCGGATGCCCAGATCGCCCAGGCCACCGCCGCCAACGGCACCGGCCATGGCCGAATAGCTGACCAGCGTGACCACGGTGATCGTCAATCCAGTAATGATGCCGCCGCGCGCTTCGGGCAGCAGCACCTTGGTGATGATCTGGTAGGGGGTGGCTCCCATGGATTGTGCTGCCTCGATCAGGCCGGGCGAGACTTCGTTGAGAGCGCCTTCGACCAGGCGTGCCACGAAGGGAATCGCCGCAATGGTCAGCGGTACGATGGCGGCGTTGGTGCCGATCGAGCTGCCGACGACCAGCCGGGTAAAGGGAATGATGGCGACCATCAGAATGATGAACGGAATCGAGCGACCGATATTTGTGACGATGCCGAGAATCCCGTTCAGGGCGGGGCGGGCCAGTATCTGCCCGGGTCGAGTCACGTAGAGCAGAACGCCCAGCGGTACGCCCAGGGCAGCGGCGACGAGGCCCGAGATACCCACCATGTAGAGGGTGTCGAGGGTGGCCATCAGTATCAGTTCAAGCATTGCGCCGGACATGACCGAGCACCTCCACTTGCAAATCGTGTGACTTGAGGTAGGCGAGTGCCTGCTGGGTCTTCTCCTGAGGGCCGATCAACTCGGCGATCATCAGCCCCAGGGTACGGTCCTGGATCGACTCGACCTTGGCTTCGAGGATGCTGACATCGACATTGCAGTCGCGAGCGAGGCGGGAAATCAGCGGTGTGGATACGGCATCGCCGGTAAATGCCAGGCGTACCACAGGGTGAGTCTGCGGGCCGGGCTTGGCTTCCATGCGGTCGATCAACGCCTGTGGCGGATCGAGTTCCAGAAAGGCATTGAGGAACTCACGTCCCAGGCGCGTGCTCGGCGAGGTGAAGAAGTCGCCGACATCGGCTTCCTCGACCAGCTTGCCAGCGGAGATCAGGCCGACCTTGTGGCAGATCGACTTGACCACTTCCATTTCGTGCGTGATCAGCAGGATGGTCAGCCCAAGCTTGCGGTTGATGTCCTTCAGCAGGTCGAGAATCGACTGCGTGGTCTGCGGATCGAGGGCCGAGGTCGCTTCGTCGCACAGCAGTACCTTGGGTCGGCTGGCCAGGGCGCGGGCAATGGCTACGCGCTGCTTCTGGCCACCGGATAACTCGGCCGGGTACTTGTCATGCTTGTCGCTCAGCCCGGTCAGGTCCAGCAGGGGCTGAACACGTTCGCGTATCTCGCGCTTGGCTACGCCCATCAGTTCCAGGGGCAGGGCGACATTATCGAAGACCGTACGCGACGACAGCAGGTTGAAGTGCTGGAAGATCATGCCGATACGATGGCGCGCGTGATTGAGCGCCTGGCGCCCGAGCGAAGTGAGTTCCTGGCCATCGACGACAACACGACCGGTAGTGGGGCGCTCGAGCAGGTTGACGCAGCGAATCAGCGTCGATTTGCCGGCACCGGACAGGCCGATGACGCCATAGATCTCTCCTTGCGCCACGTGCAGGTCGGTCGGTTTGAGGGCATGGACCGCCTGTGGGCCGCTGCCATAGGTTTTGGAGACGTTCTCGAGTGTGATCATGGTCCTGGTCGAAACGCGGCGCCAACGTACGCTAGTGGCGATACTGTCCCACCGGCCCGCCGGGAAGAGGGCAGGACGTATCGGCATATGCGGGCGGGATGATGCTCGAACAGCAGGAGGGTAGCGGACTCGCAAAAAAAAAGGCCACCCTGGTGGGTGGCCATCAACGCTGGACACACCCTTTTAGCTGCACTTTCCGGAACACAAGGCTCCGGAGGCGCCCGCAATCCGGGTACAAATCGGCGCCTGAATGATGTGCGCTGGATTCTAGGGAGTAAGATGAAACGTGTCAATCGCCCTGGAATATGTGCGAATGTTTGCCGCTTATATATAGAAATTATTTTTGTAATACGGCGTGTTTTCGGAGCTTTATCCTGTTGGGCGTGCCGCCCACTCACCAAAGCGTGGACGATCCTTCTGCCTCTTGGCTAGACTGGCGACCTCAGCAAGGGGGAGCGTGATGTTTACCGGAATCGTGCAGGGTACGGCCGAACTGGTGTCGGTCGAGGAAAGAAACGAGTTTCGCACCCATGTGCTCGACATGGACGATGTCATGCGTAAGGGGCTCGAGATCGGGGCATCGGTGGCCCACAACGGGTGCTGCCTTACCGTGACGCGCATCGAGGGCGAGCGGGTCAGTTTCGACCTGATGCGTGAAACGCTGCGCCTGACCAACCTGGGCGGCCTCAAGGTCGGTGATCGGGTCAATATCGAGCGGGCTGCACGCTTCGGGGATGAGATTGGTGGACATGCCATGTCCGGCCATGTCATTTGCATGGCCGAACTGGTCGAAATCGACGAGGCTCCTGACAACCGTCGCTTGTGGTTCGAACTGCCCGCCGAGTATGCACGCTTTCTCTTCGAGAAGGGCTATGTCGGGGTCGATGGTATCAGCCTGACCATCGGCGATGTCCGTGGGGCACGCTTCAGCGTCAACCTGATCCCCGAGACCCTGGCGCGAACCACCCTGAGCGATCGTGCCCCTGGCGATCGGGTCAACATCGAGATCGATCCTCAAACGCAGGCCATTGTCGAGACCGTCGAGCGTGTCCTGGCCAGCCGCAACGATCCAGTGCGTTGACCGCGTCGTCAACTTGCGTTGGGATGCGCTGCGGCTTGTGGCAGTAAGCTTGCTCATGACCGACGAGCCAAGGCCGCCGGTACTCAGTGTCTCTCGCGTATCGTTAGGCCATTGGGTACCATGTGCGGCTTTTCCCGCTTCCCAAGGATTCCGTTCCAGGTACGCAGGCCCCTAAATGCTAAAACGACAACTGAACAGCTTCTTCAAGCTGGAAGAACACCAGACCTCGATCCGCACCGAAATCGTCGCGGGACTCACCACGTTCCTGACGATGGCGTACATCATCTTCGTCAATCCGAGCGTGCTGGCGCAGGCCGGCATGGACCAGGGCGCCGTATTCGTCGCAACCTGCCTGGCAGCGGCCATCGGATGTCTTATCATGGGGCTGCTGGCCAATTACCCGATTGCGCTGGCGCCTGGCATGGGTCTCAATGCCTTCTTCACCTTCGGCGTGGTGCTGGGCATGGGCTATACTTGGCAGGCCGCACTCGGTGCCGTGTTCCTGTCAGGCGTGATCTTCCTGTTGCTGAGCATCTTCCGTATTCGAGAGTGGATCATCAACTCCATTCCCATCTCTTTGCGCCTGGGCATTGCGGCCGGGATCGGCCTGTTCCTGGCGATCATTGCCCTGCAGAATGCCGGTATCGTCGTCGATCATCCCGCGACGCTTCTGACGATCGGCGATATCGCTCAGCCGGCTGCGTTATATACCCTGGGCGGGTTCTTCGTCATTGCCGCGCTGGCACATCTGCGTGTGATGGGCGCGGTAATGATCGGCATCCTCGGAGTGACGGTCATCTCCATCCTGCTTGGCCATAGTGAGTTCGGTGGTGTCGTGTCGATGCCGCCCTCGATGGGCCCGGTCTTCCTGCAGCTCGATATCGCCGGGGCACTGGACATCAGCATGATCAGCGTGGTGTTCGCGTTCCTGTTCGTCGATCTCTTCGATACGGCCGGCACGCTTGTCGGTGTGGCACAGCGTGGCGGCCTGCTCGACAAGGATGGCAAGCTGCCCCGCCTGAACAAGGCGCTGATGGCCGACAGCACGGCAACCATGACCGGGGCGTTGCTGGGGACCTCGTCGACGACCAGCTATATTGAAAGTGCTTCAGGCATCACGTCTGGAGGCCGCACGGGGCTGACGGCAGTCGTGGTCGCCGGATTGTTCCTGATCAGCCTGTTCTTCGCCCCCTTGGCAGGGTCGATTCCTGTCTATGCGACGGCTGGTGCGCTGCTCTACGTCGCAGTGCTGATGTGTGGCAGCCTGGCGCGCGCCGACTGGGACGACGTGACCGAGGCCGCGCCGGTGCTGGTAGCTGCGTTGTCCATGCCGCTGACCTACTCGATCGCCAATGGCATCGCGTTGGGCTTCATCAGCTACGCCGCCATCAAGGCGCTGTCCGGGCGCTTCAGGGAGCTCAGCCCGGCCGTCACCGTACTGGCGATTCTGTTTGCCTTGAAATACCTGTTCCTTGACTGAGGAAATCCATGAGCATCTACGGCGACTACATCAAGTCCGTGATACGTACCGTGCCCGACTGGCCTCAGCCGGGCGTCAATTTCCGAGATATTACACCTGTGCTGCAGAACCGGTCGGCTTTTCGCAAGCTGATCGACAGTTTCGTGCATCGTTATCAGGACATGAATCTCGATGCGATTGCCGCCATCGATGCGCGTGGATTCATCATCGGTGCCCCGGTTGCCTATGAACTGGGATGCAGCTTCGTGCCGGTGCGCAAGAAGGGCAAGCTGCCGTTCAGGACCATCAGCGAGACCTACACGCTGGAGTACGGCGAGGCGACTGTGGAGTTGCATTCCGATGCATTCCGCGAGGGCGACCGCATTCTGGTGATGGACGACCTGATTGCCACTGGCGGGACCATGCTGGCTGCCGCCAAGTTGATCCAGCGCAGCGGCGGTCTGGTCGTCGAGACGGCCTCGATCATCGACCTTCCCGAACTTGGGGGGTCGCAGAAAATTCGCGAAGAAGGGCATAGCGTATTTGCGGTCTGCTCCTTCTCGGAAGACGACGATTGAGTCGTAACACACCAGGGAAATCGTCCATGAGCGCCAATCGTTACCACCAGCACTTCACCGTCTCCTGGGATCAACTGCATCGCGATGTGCGAGCCCTGTGCCATCAGCTCGTCGAGCGCGATTTCAAGGGTATCGTGGCCATCACTCGTGGAGGTCTGATCCCTGCGGCACTGATCGCCCGCGAACTGAACGTGCGGCTGATCGATACGGTCTGCATCAAGAGCTATGACCACATGGAACAGGGCGGCCTGGATGTCATGAAAGGCGTCGATCATGACGGTGATGGCTGGCTACTGGTGGATGATCTCGTCGATACCGGCAAGACGGCGCGTGCCGTTCGTGACATGTTGCCCAAGGCACATTTCGTGACCGTCTATGCCAAGCCGGAGGGTAAGCCGCTGGTCGACCAGTACCTTACCGAAGTGGCCCAGGGCTGCTGGATCCAGTTCCCCTGGGACATGGGGATTGCCTATGTCGAACCCTTGGTGGATCAGATGCGCGGTCAGGATAGCTAGGCTAAGGACGCACCATGGTATCGCCGCTACCCGAAAGCTGGGATCGTTTTCTGGGTGCCGAGTTCGAGGCGCCCTACATGCACTCGCTGCGAGACTTCCTGGCGGCGGAAAAGCAGGCACGCAAGGTCATTTATCCGCACTCCTCGAACTGGTTCCGGGCTTTCGAGCTGACGCCGCTGGACCAGGTTCGGGTCGTGATTCTCGGCCAGGACCCCTATCACGGTCCGGGCCAGGCCCATGGGCTGTGCTTTTCGGTTCGCCCGGGTGTGCCTGCACCCCCCTCGTTGCAGAACATCTACAAGGAGTTGGTGCAGGATGTCGGCTTCACTTCGGTCGACCACGGTTTTCTTGAGAGCTGGGCGAGACAGGGGGTGCTGCTGCTCAACAGCGTACTGACCGTCGAGCAGGGCAACGCCGGTGCGCATCGCAACCGGGGGTGGGAAACGTTTACCGACCGGGCCATCCAGTCCATCAATGAACACTGCAGGAATGTGGTGTTTCTGTTATGGGGCAGCTATGCCCAGAAAAAGGCCTCGTTCGTGGATCGTGAGCGGCATCTGGTGCTCCACGCACCTCACCCCTCACCGTTGTCCGCCCATCGAGGGTTCTTCGGGCAGCGCCACTTTTCTCGTGCCAACGACTTTCTCGAAGCAAAAGGGCGGGGTCCGATCGACTGGCAATTGCCGTCCGTCCCGGCATGATGGGCCTGGCCGAGATTGGCCCTTAACCCGGCGGGCAGGTCGCGATAGAATTGCGCGCGATTTTCGGGCCTAGCCCGTCCCTCCTTTCACCGCCTTCAAGGGGTCTCGCCATGAGCGTACACGCCATCGATCATCCGCTGGTCAAGCATAAGCTGGGCCTGATGCGCACCGCCGATATCAGTACCAAGAGCTTTCGTGAACTGGCTGGCGAAGTCGCCAAGCTGTTGACCTATGAAGCGACTCAGGACCTTGAAGTGGAGTCGGTGACCATTCCGGGCTGGAATGGTCAGCCTATCCAAGTGGAGCACCTCAAGGGCAAGAAGGTGACCATAGTGCCGATCCTGCGGGCCGGTCTGGGGATGCTCGAAGGAGTGACCGACCTGATTCCCAGTGCCCGCATTAGTGTGGTTGGGCTGTATCGCAACGAGGAAACGCTCGAGCCGGTGCCTTACTTCGAGAAGTTCGCGAACGACATCGAGGAGCGCCTGGCCATCGTCATCGACCCGATGCTGGCAACGGGCGGATCGATGGTCGCCACGCTGGACATGCTCAAGGACCGTGGCTGTCCGCTGATGAAGGTCATCGTGCTGGTCGCTGCGCCGGAAGGCATCCGCCGGGTGCAGGAAGCACACCCCGACGTGGAGATTTATACCGCTGCCATTGACGAGCGGCTCGACGAGAAGGGGTATATCGTGCCGGGCCTCGGGGATGCCGGAGACAAGATTTTCGGGACTCGCTGAGGGCCACGGCCCGGCTAGCCGCTCGTCGGCCAGCCGGGCCCCGTTCGGTCCTTACGTCGACCTTCCCTTCTTTTCGTTGTCTATTCTGCTGATGTTCGGAATCGACCAATACCGAACATGACATAAGCTTTTGCTTTCCCGCCAGCTTTTTCGATCGTCTTGGTCAAAAGTTTAATGTCCAATTTTAATCTTTTTAAAACAGTAAATTAAATGCGCTTCTGACGCATTTTTAACGCGCTGCTGGTTTTTTTCGGTTGTGGACATTTGTGTTTGTATTCGAATCTCGACTAGTGTTCAAACTAGCCGCTTACGAATACTCGATAACAACGAACAACCGAGCACAGTATGTCTTTGATTCTTGAAAACCTCGAGCGTGTGGTTGGCGGAGAAACCCACATCGAGGGCATCGACCTCGAGCTGGAACCCGGCTCGTTCAATGTTCTTCTGGGGCGCACGCTGGCGGGCAAGACATCGCTCATGCGCCTCATGGCTGGTCTCGATACCCCGACACGAGGGCGGGTGCTGATGAATGGCCAGGATGTCACTGGCGTTCCGGTTCGCAAGCGCAACGTCTCCATGGTCTATCAGCAGTTCATTAATTACCCGGGTCTTACCGTCTACGACAACATTGCGTCACCTCTGAAACTGGCCAAGGTCAGTCGTGGCGAGATCGATCGTCGCGTTCGCAGCATCGCCGAAATGCTGCATATCGACCCCTTTCTAAACCGCTTGCCCCTGGAACTGTCCGGTGGCCAGCAGCAACGCACCGCGATGGGGCGAGCGTTGGTGAAGGATGCGGATATCGTTCTCTTCGACGAGCCGTTGGTCAACCTGGATTACAAGCTTCGTGAGGAATTTCGCGAGGAGCTGCGCTCGGTATTCAGCGAACGTCGCTGTATTGCCGTCTATGCGACGACCGAACCGGCCGAGGCCTTGGCGCTGGGAGGCAATACTGCCGTTCTTCATGAAGGGCGCCTGCTGCAGTATGGCCGTACCGAGGATGTCTACCATCGTCCGCGCGATATCCAGACGGCCGAAATGTTTTCCGAGCCACCGATCAACATCCTGCACGGCACCATCTCCGGCACCGAGGTGACTTTCGACAATCGGTTGCATTTCCCGGTGAACGAGGACCTGCGTTCACTACCGCCCGGTGATTACCGTTTCGGTGTTCGCGCATCGCATATCTCCCTGACGCCGCGTGCCGGTGACGATATCGAGGTGCCGATGATCGTCGACATGGCGGAAATCAGCGGTTCAGAGACCTTCCTGCACGCACACAACGACCTGTTTCATCTGTCGGTGCACCTGGGTGGCGTGCATGGCTTCAATGGCGGGGCACCGGTCACTCTCTACTTTCCGACACACCGGATCTACGCCTTCGATCGACAGGGTGCCGTGGTGCACATTCCGACTCATCTGGGAGGCCTGTGAGATGGCTGAGATTGCTTTGAAATCGTTGGCTCACAGCTACCTGTCCAACCCGGAGTCACCGGGAGACTATGCCATCCGCGAGATGAATCATGTCTGGCAGCAGGGGGGCGCCTATGCACTGCTTGGCCCCTCGGGCTGTGGCAAGTCGACCCTGCTCAACATCATTTCAGGATTGCTGGAACCCTCCAGTGGCGATGTCCTGTTCGATGGTGAACGTGTCAATGCGCTGCCTCCCGAGTTGCGCAACATTGCGCAGGTTTTCCAGTTTCCGGTCGTCTACGACACCATGACCGTCTATGACAACCTGGCTTTCCCCCTGCGCAACGTGAAGACACCCGAAGACCGGGTTCATGAACGAGTCATGGAAGTCGCCGATGCGCTGGAATTGACCTCGCAGTTGAAGCGCAAGGCCAAGAACCTGACGGCCGATGAAAAGCAGAAAGTGTCCATGGGGCGCGGGCTGGTGCGTGACGACGTGTCCGCGATTCTCTTCGACGAACCGCTTACGGTGATCGATCCCCACCTCAAGTGGAAGCTACGGCGCAAGCTCAAGGAAATCCACCAGCGCTTCGAGATCACAATGGTCTACGTAACTCATGATCAGCTGGAGGCCTCTACCTTCGCTGACAAGATCGCGGTGATGTATGAGGGCCAGGTCGTTCAGTTCGGAACGCCACGCGAACTCTTCGAGGCACCGAACCACACCTTTGTCGGCTACTTCATCGGTAGCCCCGGCATGAACTTCCTCGAGGTCTCGCTGCGCGATGGACACGTCGTGTCAGGCACGACGGAGCTGGCTGTCGGCCGGGAGTTTGCCGATGCGCTGGGTGAGATCCGCTCGACGAACGTCAAGCTGGGCATTCGCCCCGAATTCATCGAGGTCCACGACGCCCACGTCGAGGGCAGCATGGTGGCAGACATCATCCATGCCCAGGATTTGGGAACCTACTCCATTCTCTATCTCAGGCTCGGCGATACCACGCTCAAGGCGCGCATCGAGGAAGAACAGCCGACGCCCAGCGGCAAGGCCTATCTGCGCTTCCCTGGCAAGTGGATCGGTCTGTATGTCGATGAGTTCCGCGTGGAGATTGCTTCATGAACAAGATTCAGAACAACCGTGCCTGGTGGTTGATCCTGCCGATGCTGCTGTTGGTGGCCTTCTCTGCCATCATCCCGTTGATGACCGTGGTCAACTACTCGGTACAGGATGTCTTCGATGCCAATACACGTTTCTTCACGGGCACCGAGTGGTTCAAGGAAATGCTCAATGATCCGGCGTTGCAGGCTGCGTTGCTGCGCCAGTTCGCCTTCTCGCTCACGGTACTGGCCATCGAGGTGCCGCTGGGAATTGGCATTGCCCTGATCATGCCCAAGCGGGGATGGCAGGCCTCGGCCGTGCTGATCCTGGTTACCATGCCGCTGCTGATTCCCTGGAACGTGGTGGGAAGTATCTGGCAGATATTCACCCGCGGTGACATCGGGCTCATGGGCTGGAGCCTGCGTGAACTCGGGTACGGTTACAACATCACGGCGAATCCCGTGGATGCCTGGGCAACCATCATCCTGATGGATGTATGGCACTGGACGCCGCTCATCGCTTTGCTCTGCTTCAGTGGCCTGCGCTCGATTCCGGATGCCTACTACCAGGCAGCACGCATTGATCGGGCATCCCGGTGGGCCGTGTTCCGCTATATCCAGCTGCCCAAGTTGACCAATGTCCTGGTCATCGGCGTGCTGTTGCGATTCATGCACTCCTTCATGATCTATGCCGAGCCCTTCGTGCTGACAGGGGGCGGGCCGGGGAGTTCAACGACCTTCCTCAGCCAGTCGTTGACCACCATGGCCATCGGTCAGCAGGACCTGGGCCCATCGGCAGCCTTTTCCCTGATCTACTTCCTGATCATTCTGCTCGTCAGTTGGGTCTTCTACACGGCGATCATGAACATGCAAAAAGACAAGAAGAATGAGGAGGCCTGAGATGACCGACTCGCTGGTCAGTACCCCCGACGCCGTACGCAAGCACGCGGCACAAGCGGCTGCCCGACGGCGTCGCAAATCGCGTTCGGCCCTGGCGCAGTGGCGGCGCCGAGGCCTGATGGCGGCCTACATCGTGTTCGTGCTCCTGCCCATCTATTGGCTGCTCAACATGTCCTTCCAGTCCAATAACGAGATACTCGGTGGACTCACATTGTGGCCGGAGAGCTTCACGACGGAGCATTACGTGAAGATATTCACCAGCCCAAGCTGGTACATGGGATACCTGAACTCCATTGCCTACGTGCTGATGAACATGGTCATCAGCATCCTTGTGGCACTGCCGGCAGCCTATGCCTTCAGCCGTTACCAGTTCATCGGCGACAAGCACCTGTTCTTCTGGTTGCTGACCAACCTGATGGCACCGCCTGCGGTTTTCCTGCTGCCGTACTTCCAGCTGTATTACACGGTGGGCCTGTTCGATACCCATATTGCCGTGGCGCTGGCGCACTGTCTGTTCAATATCCCACTGGCGGTGTGGATCCTCGAAGGGTTCATGAGCTCCGTGCCCAAGGAAATCGACGAGACGGCATTCATCGACGGCTACAGCTTTCCGCGCTTCTTCGTGAAGATTTTCATTCCCATGATCAGCTCAGGTATTGGTGTCACGCTGTTTTTCCTGTTCATGTTCTCCTGGGTCGAATTGCTCCTGGCAAGCACACTGACCGCGACAAATGCGCAGCCGATTGCCTCGGTCATGACCCAGACCAAGGGTGCATCCGGCATCGACTGGGGAACGCTGGCCGCCGCAGGTGCACTGACCATTCTGCCGGGTATCGTCGTCGTTTACTTCGTGCGCAATCACATTGCCAAGGGTTTTGCCCTGGGACGGACCTGAGGAGTCACGCTATGGAATGGATGGTCTGGACCACACCTACCGCGATCTTCTTTTCTGTCATCGCAGCCATGCTGGTCGGCATGACGGCCTGGGAGATTGCCTCACCGACCATCGAGCGCAGGGGCTTTCTGCCGCTTGCGACTACACGGGGGGATCGGCTCTTCATCGGGCTGCTTTCCGCCGCCTACATCCATCTGCTGGTGGTGGGGTTTACGCCACTGAGTATCTGGATAGCCCTGGGGTTGTCCATTCTCTGGATTCTGGTGCTGTTGCGCTGGGGCTGACAACGACATGGAACTGCTGGTTCATGGACGAACTACCACAAACGAAGAGGTCATTATGAAATCGACAAGAATACGACTCTCTCTGCTCGCTGCCGGTGTCATGCTGGCCAGTGGGACGTTGCACGCCGACAACCATGATGCCCGTGCCATCGCCGAGCGTTTGATAGACGAGCATTTCCAGGATTCGACGCTGACACGCGAACAGCAAATCGAGGAATTGTTATGGTTCGCCAAGGCGGCCGAACCTTTCCGCGGCATGGATATCAATACGGTTGCCGAAGGGCTGACCACGCATATCTATGAGCGCGATGTGCTCGCCGAAGCATTTAGTGAACTGACCGGCATCAACGTGACGCACAACATCATCGGCGAGGGTGATGTGGTCAACAACATGCAGACGCAGATGCAGTCCGGGCGCAACATCTACGATGGCTACATCAATGATACGGACTCCATAGGAACGCATATTCGCTACGGCAGCACCGTCAATCTCTCCGAGGCCATGAAGAACGAATGGGCGGACTACACGCTGCCGAGTCTGGACCTGGATGACTTCATCGGTATTCAGTACGGCACCGGCCCGGACGGCAATCTCTATCAATTGCCCGACCAGCAGTTCGCCAACCTTTACTGGTTCCGGTACGACTGGTTCCAGCGCGAGGATCTACAGAAGCAGTTCCGTGATATCTATGGCTATGACCTGGGCGTACCCACCAACTGGACGGCATACCAGGACATTGCGGAGTTCTTTACGGAACATGTCGGTGAAATCGATGGCACCAAGGTTTATGGACACATGGACTACGGCCGCCGCGATCCCTCGCTGGGGTGGCGTTTTCACGATTCCTGGCTGTCGATGGCCGGCATGGGTAGCCCGGGAGTGCCATTCGGCAATCCCGTCGATGACTGGGGGATTCGCGTCAACGAGCAGAGCCAGCCGGTGGGGGCCAGTGTGAGTCGAGGCGGTGCCACCAACTCGCCGGCCTCGATCTTTGCCGTGACCAAGATGGTCGACTGGCTGAAGAAATATGCACCACCCGAGGCCAGCGGGATGACTTTTGGCGAGGCCGGACCGGTCCCGGCACAGGGCAATGTCGCCCAGCAGATCTTCTGGTACACCGCATTTACTGCCGACATGACCGATCCGGGGCTGCCGGTGACCGAGGAAGACGGCACACCCAAGTGGCGCATGGCGCCATCGCCGACCGGTCCTTACTGGGAAGAGGGCATGAAGGTCGGCTATCAGGACGTGGGGGCCTGGACCTTCTTCGACTCCACGCCCGAAGACCGGCGCACGGCAGCCTGGCTTTTCGCTCAGTTCACCGTGTCCAAGAGCGTATCGCTCGAAAAACTGATGGCCGGTCTCACGCCGATCCGTAAATCCGATGTCTTCTCCGACCAGATGACCGAAATGGCACCCAAGCTTGGCGGCCTGGTCGAATTCTATCGCAGTCCCAACGAGTCCCAGTGGACACCGTCGAGTACCAACGTGCCGGATTATCCACGCATGGCACCGCTATGGTGGCAGAACCTGTCTCCGGCAGTGAGTGGCGACATCTCTCCCCAGGAGGCGCTCGACAACCTGGCGGGCGACCTGGATAGCATCATGGCGCGTCTGGCCCGGGCCAAGGTCTTCGAAACTTATGCACCCAATCTCAACGAAGAGCGCGATCCCGAGTATTGGCTGTCCCAGCCGGGAGCCCCGAAAGCCAAGCTGGACAACGAGATGCCTCAGGGAACCACGGTGCCCTACGACGAGTTGATGAAGCAGTGGATGGCTGCCGGTACACGCTGAACCCGTGAGAAAGCATCGTGTTCCGCCGAACCAGGCAAGGAAAGGCGGGGCGAACGGTAACGTGTGAACGGTTGCCTGAACGGGACTGAGAGCCCCGCTCGGCATGACCGAGCGGGGCTCTTTGCCTTCAGAAAGGGTTCAAGATGCAACTGCGAGAGAACAACATCAAGAAGCTTACCGGCGAGGTCTTCGATGTCCTCGTGGTCGGGGCAGGTATCAATGGGGCCTCGGCGGCCGCAGCGCTGAGCGGCAAGGGCGCCAGGGTGGCCCTGATCGACCGCGGAGACTTTGCCAGCAGCACCAGCATGCACTCCTCGAATCTGGTCTGGGGCGGCATCAAGTACATGGAGAGCGGGGATTTTGCGCTAGTGCGCAAGCTATGCAAGAGCCGCAATCACTTGATCAGGAGCTACCCCTCCACGGTGCAGGAAATCCGCTTTCTGACCACCATTCATGAGGGTTTTCGGTATCACCCACTTTATCCTTGGGCGGGGGCCTGGCTTTACTGGTTGATGGGGAACGGTTTCACCCAACGTCCCCACTTCCTGAGCACGCGTGCCATCAAGGCCCGCGAATCGATCATCGACATTCGTCGTGCCACTGGCGGATTCGAGTATTCCGATGCTTATCTGCATGACAACGATGCGCGTTTCGTCTTCAATTTCGTGCGCAATGCGCTGGATTTCGGCACGGTAGCCGCCAACTACGTCGAGTCGGTGGGAGCGCGGCACGAGCAGGGAGGCTGGGTCGTCACGGCGCATGATCGTGAGGCCGATACGAGGTTCGACATTCGCGCCCGCGTGCTGATCAATGCCAGCGGGCCCTGGGTCGACGAGCACAATACGCTATCGGGACAACGGACTGCCCATCGCCATGTCTTTTCCAAGGGCATTCACCTGATCGTGCCACGCCTGACCGGCAGTCGCCGGGTGCTGGCCTTCTTTGCGGATGATGGACGGCTATTCTTTGTCATCCCCATGGGCGCGCGAACCTGCATCGGCACCACCGACACCCGAGTGGAGCGACCAGAGGTCGTGGCGACCGATGATGACATCCGTTTCGTACTGGAGAACATCAACTCGCGGCTGGCGCTGGACAGGCCGCTCACGGTGTCCGACATCATCTCGATCCGCTGCGGCGTCAGGCCGCTGGCCGTCAAGCCCAGTGGCGGAGAGAAGCGGGACTTCCTCAAGTTGTCGCGCAAGCATGCCATCGATGTCGACAGGCAGGCCCGGCACCTCAGCATCTTTGGCGGCAAGCTGACGGACTGCCTGAACGTGGGCGAGGAGGTCGCCGCCGAGGTGCGCCGGCTTGGCGTGGAACTCGCCTATCCCTCGTATCGCTGGTATGGCGAGCCTGACCGCGCCGTACGCGATGCTTTCCTGCACCAGGCGCGCCTGATGCATCTCGACGATATGACCGCCGAGTCGGCCTCGGAGCCCCTGAGCCAGCGTCTGTGGCGGCGCTATGGCGCCCAGGCCATGGAAGTTCTCGAGGACATTCGACAGGATCCGCGCCAGGGGGAGGTATTAATCGAGGGAACGGAATACTTACGTGGTGAACTGAAACTGGCTCGGCGACACGAGATGGTCACCCGACTGGAGGACTTTCTCCGTCGGCGCTCGAAAATATCCCTGGTGGTACGCGAGGAGGTCATCCGGGCCTCGCCGGGATTGCGCGAAGCCTGCCAACTCTTGTTTGGCGACCAGGCCCAGGCGCGGCTGGACGAGTACCTGGCCTCGACCGGCTCGCTGATTCCGGACAGCCTGGACGAGAAGGCCTGATGCGTTGACTCTCCGAGAGGCGGAGGCGACCGGCAACGTTGGATGATCATGGTACGACGTGGAACCCAACCCGTCCCGGGGCTGGTAGAATGCCGCGCGTTGCGAATTGCCCGATGAAATCTCTGGAGTCTCTCTCATGACCGATAATTCATCGGCCGCCCCCATGCCGGCCGAGTCCCTGCCACGTACCTTGCTGACCGGGGCGCAGATGCTCTTCGTCGCCTTTGGTGCGCTGGTGCTGGTACCCCTGCTCACCGGGCTCGATCCCAGTGTGGCGCTGTTTACCGCCGGAGCGGGGACACTGGTGTTTCATGCCGTCACGCGGCAGAGCGTGCCGGTGTTCCTGGCTTCGTCGTTTGCCTTCATTGCGCCGATCCAGGGCTCGGTCGCCAATTTCGGCATCCCGGCCACATTGGGGGGGCTGTTCGCTGCGGGCCTGGTCTACGTGGCGATTTCCCAAGTCGTGCGGCTAAAGGGGACTGCCTGGTTGCATCGCCTGTTACCGCCGGTCGTGGTCGGCCCGGTGATCATGGTGATCGGCCTGGCACTGGCGCCGGTGGCCGTGAACATGGCGACCGGGGCGACCAGCGACACCATCAGCTACGGTCAGGCGATCACGCTGTCGATGCTCAGTTTGCTTGTCACGTTGATCCTGGCCGTATTCGGACGAGGCCTGCTGCGTCTCGTGCCGATCATGGGAGGCATTCTGGTCGGATATTCACTCGGCCTGGCCATGGGCGTGGTCGATATGACGCCGGTGAGGGACGCCGGCTGGCTCGAGTTGCCGAACTTCGTGGCACCGACGTTCCATCTGTCGGCCATCCTGTTCATGATTCCGGTGGCGATTGCACCGGCGGTGGAGCACATCGGCGACATGATTGCCATCGGCTCGGTGACCCGCAAGAACTATCTTGAAAAGCCGGGGCTGCACCGCACCCTGTTGGGCGACGGCTTGGCGACGTCGGTGGCTGCGCTGTTCGGAGGCCCACCCAACACCACATACTCCGAGGTGACCGGGGCGGTGACGCTGACGCGCAATTTCAATCCGCGGATCATGATCGTTGCTGCCTTCGTCGCGATCATCCTGGCGTTCGTGGCCAAGCTTGGCGCATTGCTACAGACGATTCCCGCTCCGGTCATGGGGGGCATCATGACCTTGTTGTTCGGCTCGATTGCCGTAGTGGGCATGAATACCCTGGTCAGGGCGGGGCAGGCACTCACCGTGCCGCGCAACCTGGTGGTCGTTTCGCTGATCCTGGTCTTCGGTATCGGAGGCATGCAGGTTGGCGGCGGCCAGTTCGTGCTGCAGGGCGTCAGCCTGGCGGCGTTGGTAGGTATCGTACTGAACCTGGTGTTGCCGCCGGCCAAGGACACCGAGCACTGAGCTCATCGGGGGAAAGCGCGAACGTTCGCTTTCCCCCGCGCTCTAGTGGTGATGCTTTTCCGTTCCTCCTTCGGAGAAACTGGGAGGGTTATTGGCGCTGACGATGACGCAGTCACTGTCGCTGACGTTGCGAAAGCGATGCGGAAGCCGTGAGTCGAAATAGTAGGCGTCCCCGGCAGTCAGCAATTGCGCCTCGCCATTGACGGATAGTTCGATGGTGCCCGACACAACCACGCCGCCTTCTTCGCCTTCGTGCTCGAGCATGTCTTCGCCGGTATCGGCGCCCGGGGGATAATACTCGTGGATGATCGACATGCTGCGATTGGGTCGGCGAGCACCGACCAGGCGCCAGGACAGCTTGCCATCGCCGATCTCGGTCAATTCGCTGGCGCGATAGAAGACCTTTTCCTGGGTGAATTCCTCGCCGGCAAAGAATTCACTGATCGAGACGGGCAGGGCGTCCAGTATCTTCTTCAACGAGCTGACGGATGGGCTGACACTGTTCTGTTCGATCAGTGATATCGTACTGTTGGTGACACCAGCACGCTTGGCCAGTTCACGCTGGGACAGCCCTCGTTTCTGACGCAGTTGCTTTAGCCGTGCCCCGACATCGAATCCACTCATTTCTTTCCCTTGTTGAACATACTTGACGGCATGATAACGCGTTCCTCCCCAGGCGAAAAATGCCGCCTCCACGGCTTGCGTCCAATCAATGAGCCCGCTGATTGACTGCGTTAGGCTATATACCATTGGTCTGATCGAGATGCAGTCTTTATCGACAGGCACATTGCCGATGCGTTGCGGTGGGTGATGCCACGACACGTTTTCGTTATTTTGTCTGAGTAGTCAACAATCAAGGGAATTCATGGATCGCGAACACGTCTCGCTGTTGATTCTGGCGGGAGGACAAGGTCGACGCATGGGCGGCGTAGACAAGGGATGGCTGTCGTTGGCCGGACGGCCCTTGATCGAGCATGTCCTGAGACGTTACCAGCAACAGGTGAGTCAGGTCCTGATCAGCGCCAATCGATCCCTGGCAGCGTATCGTGAACTGGGGGCCGAAGTGGTGACCGATCGCGAAGAGGGGTATCAGGGCCCGCTCATGGGAATATGGAGTGGGCTGTGTGCCGCATCGACACCTTGGGTGCTGGTCGTGCCATGCGATAGCCCGGCGCTGCCTGCCGACCTGATTCCGCGCATGTTGTCCGGCATCGCCGGGAATGATATTGCCATGGCCCATGACGGCGAACGTGCACATCCGGTGGTCGCGCTCATGCGGCGCTGCCTGGCTGGCGATCTCGGAGAGGCTCTATCTGACGGCGAGCGCAAGGTCCAGCGCTGGTATGCGCGTCACGCGCTATGCACGGTCGACTTCAGTGACTGCCCCGAGGCGTTTGCTAATCTCAATACACCCGATGACAGTGCGGTTCTGGCGCGCCGGTACAATGAGGAGCACCTTTGAGGACAGTCTGTCGCTCCTGTTCCTTCGCAGTCATGCCATGATCACGTTACGCTACATGACATATAACGACGTTTCCGCGAACCAGCACCAGGCCCCCATGACACTCGACCTTGCCAACGAATCGTTACCGCTACTGGGCATTGCCGCCTGGAGCGGAACGGGGAAGACGACCCTGCTCGCAAGACTGTTGCCTGAGCTGGCACAGCGAGGCCTGCGCGTCGCGGTGATCAAGCATGCACACCACAGCTTTGACATCGATCAGCCGGGCAAGGACAGCTACCGGCTGCGCGAAGCCGGCGCCAGTCCGATTCTGGTGGCATCCAGGGAACGTTTTGCACTGATGATGGAAACCCCTGGCGAGCAGGAGCCGCAGTTGCCCATGCTCATCGATCAGGTTCGCCCGCAACGCCCCGAACTGGTGCTTATCGAAGGCTTCAAGCAGTGGCCTCTACCCAAGCTCGAACTGCATCGACCGGTGCTGGGCAAGCCATTATTGGCCCATGACGATCCTTGGATACATGCTGTCGCCAGCGACCAGCCGGTGGCATTGCCGAGCGGTGTGGTAGCGCTGGAACTCAATGACATTGCCTCGCTGGTCGATCATGTGGCTGCCTGGCCGGCACGCTGGCAACAATCCCGGCAGCCTCGCGGGGAGGTCGGTTAATGGATGCTTCCTGCTTCGATCATGATGAGCGTCTGCTCGGTGTCGATGAAGCGGCCGCGGCACTGCGCAAGCTGTTTCCTTCTCCCATGGCTAGCGAACGCCTGCCCTTGGCCTCGTTGCTGGGGCGTGTGTTGGCAACCGATATTCGATCGCCGATCGACGTGCCGCAGAACACTAATGCCGCGCTGGATGGCGTTGCCCTGGCCTGGTCTGGGCCTGAGCGGTCGCGCTTCGACATCGTTGGTGAGTCCCTGGCCGGCTGCCGTCACGATGGCCTGGTCGCCGACGGTCACGCCGTGCGTATCACGACTGGGGCGCCACTGCCTGCCGGGACGGACACGGTCATCATGCAGGAACAGCTCGAGTTTGGCGGTGATGGCGGGAGCCCCTGGGTCGCGATCCCACGTCCCCAGGCGGTAAGGCGAGGGCAGAACGTCCGCCATGCGGGGGAAGACATCGCCCAGGGCGCAACGGCGATACAGGCCGGGACGCGTCTCAAGTCGCAACACCTCGGCTTGCTGGCCTCACTGGGACATACAGACGCTGAGGTGCATCGACGGCCGAAAGTCGCGCTCTTCTCCACTGGTAACGAAGTCACGGCGCCAGGCCAGCCCTTGCCCCGGGATGGCATTTACGACGCCAACCGTTTCTCATTGCTGGGGCTTCTGGCCACACTGGGTTGCGAGGTGCAGGATCTGGGAATACTGGCCGACGAGCCGGGGAGTGTCGAGCAGGCGCTGGCCTTGGCTGCTGGCGAAGCCGATATGGTGCTGACCAGTGGTGGTGTGTCGGTGGGGCAGGCGGACTGGGTTCGGCATGCGCTCCGTAGCAGTGGGCGGTTATGCTTCTGGCGTATTGCCATGCGGCCCGGCAAGCCCCTGGCGTTCGGCTTGCTGGGCGAGCGCACCGTGCCTTTCTTTGGACTGCCAGGCAACCCGGTTGCCGCCATGGTGGCCTTTCTTCAATTTGTCCAGCCATGGCTGCGTGCCTTGCAGGGAGAGACGAACTGGCGACAACTGCGCCTCAAGGCCATCGCCGATGAGGCATTGTCCAGCCGAGAGGGACGCACGGATTATCTGCGCGGTATCTACGTCGGCGACGACCGGGGCCGCTTGCATGTACGCAGCACCGGACAGCAGGGCTCGGGCATGCTGACATCCATGGTGGCTGCCAATTGCCTGATCGAAATTGACCCGTCCAGGAGCGCGGTTGCGCCGGGCGAGACCGTAACGATTCAACCATTCGAGAGCTGACATGAGCCTGACCCATCTCAATTCGCGTGGCGAAGCCCACATGGTCGATGTCGGCGACAAGGCCGAAACTCGCCGCGAGGCAACTGCTTGCGGTCGGATCCATATGCGCCCTGACACCTTGGCATTGCTTGCCGAAGGTGGCCTGCCCAAGGGCGACGTATTGGCGACGGCACGCATCGCCGCCATCCAGGCTGCCAAGAGAACCCACGAGCTGATTCCGCTGTGTCACGCCCTGGCCCTCAGCAAGGTGGAAGTCGGCTTCGAACTCGACACGCCCAATGCCTGTGTCGATGTTACGGCGACCTGCCGTCTGACGGGGCGAACCGGTGTGGAGATGGAAGCGCTCACCGCCGTATCGGTTGCCTGTCTGACGCTGTACGACATGTGCAAGGCCGTCGACAAGGACATGCGTATCGATGGGATCTGCCTGCTCGCCAAGACGGGGGGCAAGTCGGGTGACTACCGGCGTGGTAGGGTCACTGATCTCGAGTCGACGCAAGCGGCAGCCTCGCCCATGGAGCCCCCCGTTGGCGCCGCTACGCATCATGAGATGCCCATGATCACCGGAGAATCACCAGAAGGGCATATCAGCATTGCGCCTCGCAACGAACAGCCATGCATTCAGGTCAAGTTTCTGGCGGAACTGCGTGAACGCCTGGGCATCAGCGATGTCGATATTCCTTTCGAGTCCCTGACATCGCCTACTGTCGCCGGGCTCAAGCAGGCGCTTGAGGCATATGACGAACGCTTTTCACTGCTGGGCGAACGACGCGTGCTATGTGCAGTGAATCAGGTAATGAGTGCCGATGACATGTCGCTGACCGACGGCGACGAAGTGGCCTTCTTTCCGCCGGTAACCGGAGGATAAGCATGATCAGTGTCCAGACAGCGCCATTCGATGTCGGTACCGAGCAGCAGGCGCTGACACAGGAGCGCACCGATATCGGTGCCGTGGTGTGTTTCACGGGACTGGTACGCGACTTCAACGAAAAGCCCGATGTCCATGCCCTGACGCTGGAGCATTACCCGGGCATGACCGAGCGTGCATTGCAGGATATCGTGAGCGAGGCCGAAGGGCGCTGGAGCCTGCAGGGCGTGCGGCTGATCCACCGCGTTGGGCGGCTCGAACCCGGCGATCCGATTGTCATGGTCGCCGTGGCCAGTGCCCACCGACGGCATGCCTTCGAGGCCTGCGATTTCATCATGGACTATCTCAAGACACGCGCTCCGTTCTGGAAAAAGGAACATACCGTCAGTGGCCAATACTGGGTGGCTGAACGCGATACGGATATCGAGGATGCAAAACGCTGGGAGGCGACATGACGCAACTGGTCGACAATTTTCAGCGTGTCGTGCGCTATGTGAGGATTTCGGTCACCGATCGTTGTGATTTTCGCTGTGTCTACTGCATGAGCGAAGACATGACATTCCTGCCCCGTGAGCAGGTGCTGACGTTGGAAGAACTGGCGCTGGTCGCGAGGGCCTTTACCGAACTTGGGGTCGAGAAGATTCGCCTGACCGGCGGCGAGCCTCTGGTCAGGCGTGGCATCGAGGATCTGGTGGATGATATCGGTCGCCTGGAAGGGCTCAGGGACTTCGCGATGACCACCAACGGTGCCGGACTCGGCAAGCATGCCCGTCGGCTCCGTCAGGGAGGATTGCAGCGCCTCAATATCAGCATCGACTCCCTCGATGAGGCGCGTTTCAGGAAACTGACCCGCACGGGAAAGCTGCACAAGGTCATCGAGGGTATTCACGCTGCAAAGGAGGCGGGCTTCGAGCGTATCAAGCTGAATGCAGTCATTCTCAAGGGCAGGAATGACGACGAAATTCTGCCGCTGGTGGACTTTGCCCGCCACGAGGGGGTGGATATCAGTTTCATTGAGGAAATGCCGCTGGGTGACGTTTCCGACCACTCTCGCGACGAGACCTATTGCTCGAGTGATGACGTGCAATCGGTCATCGAGTCCCGGTACCAACTGCTGCCCACCACTGAAACCACGCTGGGGCCGTCACGCTATTTCCGCATGCCGGACAGTGAAACCCGCGTTGGGTTCATCTCTCCGCACAGTCACAATTTCTGCTCGACCTGCAATCGTGTGAGGGTCACGGTTGAAGGTCGGCTATTGCTGTGTCTGGGCAACGAGCATTCCGTGGATCTCAGGGAGGTTCTGCGCCGCTACCCCGGAGATATCGAGGCGCTCAAGTCGCGCATCATCGGGGCCATGGGACTCAAGCCGGAAAAACACCATTTTACGACGGACGGCGATGTCCAAGTCGTAAGATTCATGAATATGACGGGCGGATGAGCGGTAAATTATCAGGCGAGAGTTATCGCTCTCTCGAGCTATAAAAACTTAGTCTTTCCAGCCCGCTACCCGTAGCGGGTTATTTTTTGTCGCGACTTGCCAACTAACCCTTCGAGCATATACTTTTACGATAAACAGGCGATAAAAAGATAACTAGACCTTCAGTACGGAGGAGATCATGTCTACCGAGTCTTTGGAAAGAATTGCCCGAAACAAGAATGTCGCTCGTGCGGCTGCCCGCCAGCTGAGTATGGAACAGCTGCATAAATTGTCCGAGGTCATTAGCGAAGTTATCGAGCAGAAGCAGGAAGAGGAGAGTCGGCGCCAGGCTGAGGAAAGCGACAAGGCACGCAAGCTGGCAGAAATTCGAGAAGCGATCAACGATGCCGGCCTGTCCCTTGACGATCTTGTCGGCGAGCAGCCCAAACGCCGTCGTGGTCGCCCACCCAAGAAAAAGGAAGCCTAGCTTCGCGATGTGCGTCCCGGCTGGGTTAAAGCAAGCGTGATTCGGGAGACATGAAGCGACAGTTATCGTCCCGCAGGGAAACGGCGCCAGGCGCCGTTTTTCTTTGTGGCATTCCCCGGACTACAAGTCAGGGAAGGGAGTCGACTTCGGCGGCAGACAATTGCAGGTGCACTGCCGGTAAATGGCGAAGATGGTCAGAAAGCCACTGCATCAATCTAGGCTGTAACTGGACACGCAATTGCGCCAGGGTCTCCGCGGTTACCTGGGAAAGCGTATCGTCCAGCCAATCGGAAAGACTGGTTTCGTCCAGCGCTGAACTGGCCCTGGAATCAACGATAAGGCGTCCGATGCGTGCCCATCCCGTTTCTGCTGGCGTGACGGCGAGCCACAGGAACAGATCGCCATGACGTTCGCGGTGTTCCCCCTTGGGTGCAGCCAGGCCCTCCAATGCACGGACACTATCTTGACTGACGATGCGAGGTCTCTGGACATACCGGGCTTCGACACAAAGCCCCGTTTCATCGAAGCGGATAAGCTCGCCATTGGACGGTGACAGCGGGGCGGTTATTCCACGTGCCTCTGCCAGTTCCCGGTGGGCAAGCTGGTGGCGTTGTTCACCATGAACGGGTAGCAGATAGCGCGGCCTGATCCAGTCGTAGAAGCGGTTCAGTTCGTCCTGTGCAGGATGACCCGACGCGTGCAGTTCCGGGTGGTGCGTTTCTTCCAGGATGCGCACGTCCCGCTGACGTAGTGCATGGTGAAGCCGTTCGATATGCCGCTCGTTGCCCGGGATGGCCTTGGCGGAAAATATCACCGTATCGCCAGCCTGTAATTCGAAATCGGCATGGCGCCCCTGAGCGAGTCGGGAAAGTGCCGCTCTCGGTTCGCCCTGGCTGCCGGTCGCGATCACCAGTACCTCATCGGCCGGAAGGTAGCCAAGATCGCTGACGGGTACCAGGGGAGGAAAGTCATCCAGGTAGCCAAGGCCTCTGGCAATCCGCACCATGCGCTCCATGGAGCGCCCCATCAGGCTGACGCGACGGCCGCACTGCATGGCCGCCTTGCCCAGGGCAAGCACGCGGGCCAGGTTACTGGCGAAGCAGGTGACGACGACTCGCCCGCGACAGTCGCTCAGGGTGCGCAGCAGTGCGCGGGCCACTTCGCCTTCGCTGCGCGACTTGCCCGGCAGGGGAGCATTGGTCGAATCACCCACCACCAGGTCGATCGGCGCAAGCGATCGGAACAGCTCTTCATCGACTGGCGCGCCGATCAGTGGCTCGGGATCGAGCTTCCAGTCCCCGGTGTGCAGCACGCGATGCGCAGGGGTGTTCAACAGCAAGGCACAGCTTTCCGGAATCGAGTGAGTCAACGGCAGGTAGCGTATCAAGAAGGCGCCACACTCCATGGCCTCGCCAGGCTCGACGATGCGGATACTATCCGTGGCCAGGCCGCGCTCGTCGAACTTGGCGCGTAACAGCCCGGCAGCGAGAGGCGTGGCGTAGATATCGCATTGCCACTGGGGCCACAGCCAGGCCAGGGCGCCAATGTGGTCTTCGTGACCGTGCGTGATCACCACTGCCCGCGGCGTGATGCCCAACCGTGGCAGTTCTTCGATGTTGGGGACCTGCAGAGGGCTGTCAGGCAGGTCCTGGCGAATCATCATGCCGCAGTCCACGACGAGCCAGTCCCTGTCGTAGCCGTATAGAGTCAGATTCATGCCAATCTCGCCACACCCTCCCAGTGGCAGGAAGTGCAACGGCGGGCGGCGGCGTGGACGAAGCTGTACGCGTGGTTGTGACATCATCGGCAGGGTATGGACATGTAATCGCTCAATATACGTGATCGTAGGCAATCGTCACAATGCGCGTTACCGAAAGTCTCTGAATTCGCTACAATAGCCGGCCTGTGCTGGTGCAGCACGCTTGTGTTTTCATCCTCTACAAAGTCCGAGCGGATCAACATGTCGCATCTTTTTCGTCTGGTCGTTTCCTGTCCCGATCGCCTAGGTATCGTGGCCCAGGTGTCCGGCTTCATTGCCAGTCAGGGCGGGTCCATCACTGAGGCCAACCAACACTCGGACCTGGCCACCGGACGTTTCTTCATGCGTTATGAAATTCAAATGGATACCGATGCGTCGCGTGCAGAGGTACTGAGGCAGGCATTCCGGCCCATTGCCCAGCGCTTCGAGATGGATTGGGCGCTGCATGATGCATCGCGTCGCAAGCGTGTCGTGCTGATGGTTTCCAAGGCGTCGCATTGCCTGGTGGATCTTTTGTATCGCTGGAAGGCAGGGGAGTTGGATTGCGAGATTCCCCTGATCGTTTCCAACCACGAGGATCTCAAGCCACTTGCGGATTGGCATGGTATTCCCTTTCAGCACGTGCCGGTCAGGGTGGACGACAAGGAAACGGACTTTGCCGAGGTGGAGCGTCTCGTCGACGAGGCTGAAGCAGATTGCGTGGTGTTGGCACGCTACATGCAGATCCTGCCGCCGCGACTATGCGAGCGTTATGCTGGGCGGATCATCAACATTCATCACAGTTTCTTGCCATCGTTCGCTGGGGCGAGGCCTTATCACCAGGCCTACGAGCGGGGCGTCAAGCTGATCGGGGCCACTTGTCACTATGTGACCGAGGAACTCGATGCCGGGCCGATCATCGAGCAGGATATCCATCGCGTCTCCCATTGCCATACCCCGGACGATCTGGTGCGTTTCGGCCGCGACGTTGAAAAGGCCGTGCTGGCGCGAGGACTGCGTTGGCATCTCCAGGATCGGGTCCTGATCCATGGCAACAAGACGGTAGTGTTCGCCTGACCGGACCTATGCCAAGCTGTGCCGTACCGGATGCCAAGCGAGTATCGCTATGTCCTTTGCTTCCGTGGTGCTCGAGTCATGGGTGTTGATCGCCTGCGCTGCGCTTAGTCTGGGTATCGTGGGGCGAGCCTGGTGGTTGTTCCCCTGGCGACGGCTGGAAACGGACCATCCCCTGCAGCATCGCTTGCTCGGCGCCACGCTGTGCGTCGCCTTGCTCTGGCAGCTTCGCGCCCAAGCCGTCGACTGGCTGAGCTTGCACCTGATGCTGACCGTCTTGTTGACGCTGGTCTTTACCGCGCCATTGGCCCTGCTGGCCAATGGCCTGGTGAACGTGGCGATGATCGTGCTGGGCAAGGTGGCCTGGCCACTCCTCGGGGTCAATCTTCTGGTTACCGGTGTGGTGCCGGCCCTGGTCACGGTGGGGATCTGGCGGCTGGTGGATCGACGCCTACCTGACAATCTGTTCGTGTATCTTTTCGTCTGCGGCTTCTTCGGAGCCGCACTGGCCACGCTGGCCAGCGGCCTGTGCGCCGTGGGCCTGGTCCTGCTCGGCGCGACGAACCCCGAGGTGCTACGCCTGGTTCATGACTACGCGCTCTTCCTGCCACTACTCATGCCGTCGGAAGCCTTCATTACCGGCATGCTGCTGAGTCTCTTGCTGGTCTATCATCCGCATTGGGTGCTGACCTTCGATAGCCACCGTTATATCGACACCAAGTAACCTCGGCGAGCGGGTCAGTTCGACTCGCCGAACAGCTCCAGTTGTCGCGTACTGTCTGGCGTGGCCAGGCGCACTCCGACTCCGAGCAGGCGCACCGGGCGTGCGCCCCGGGCCCAGGCCTCTTCGAGCAGCAGCAGAAACCGTGCAGGGTCCGGTTGCCAACCGGCATATTCGAGTGTCGTCAACGTGAAGTCGTTGAAACGGACCTTGACGAACAGCCCTCTGACACGAGGGCGACCATGACGGTCGAGGCGCTCGTCGAGCCTTGCGATGAGTGCCGGAAGGGCGGCGCGACAGGCGTCCAGGTCGGGTAGGTCCTGATGGAAAGTGTTCTCGGCGCTGACCGACTTGCGCTCGCGTTCGACCTTGACCGGGCGTTCGTCGATACCTCGGGCCAAGCCGTAGAGGCGATGGCCGAACTTGCCGAACCGCTCCAGCAGCTTGTCGAGTGGCCATTGCCGCAGGTCCGTGCAGGTCCTGATATTCATGGCCTCGAGCTTGGCGGCATTGGCCGGCCCGACGCCATGCAGCCTGTTGACTGGCAGCGAGGCAACGAAGGTGTCGACCTCCTCGGGCGTAATGACATGCAGCCCATCCGGCTTGTCCCAGTCGCTGGCGATCTTGGCGAGAAACTTGCTGGGTGCCACGCCCACCGAGACGGTGATTCCCGTACGTCTGATGGCTTCCTGCTTGATCCAGCGGGCCATCCATGTCGCGCTACCCTTGAAACGTGTCACGCCGCTGACATCGAGAAAGGCCTCGTCGAGAGATAGCGGCTCGACCAGCGGCGTCAATTCATGGAATATCGCCTGGATCTGCTCCGAGACGGCGCGATAACGGGGAAAGTCGGGGGGGAGAACCGTGAGTCCGGGGCAGAGACGTAGTGCATGGGCCGTGGGCATGGCGGAGCGTATGCCATAACGGCGCGCCGGGTAATTGCAGGTGGCAACCACGCCCCGCCGCTCGGCGCTGCCACCGATGGCGAGTGGAACGTCGCGCAGCCGTGGATCGTCACGCATTTCCACGGCTGCGTAGAAGCAGTCGCAATCGGCATGCAGGATCTTGCGCATGCGGCTCGCTGACTTAGTGCAGGGATTGCCCGTTGCCGCCTCGAATGACGCCGACCCCGACGCCTTCGATCTCGAGTTCCTGCTGGCGAAGGTCAATCTCGATGGGTGTGAACTCCTCGTTTTCGGGGAGTAGCCAGACAGTATGCCCATCGCGCCGGAAACGCTTCACCGTGACTTCATCGTCAAGTCGTGCCACCACGATCTGGCCGTCACGGACTCGATTGGTGCGATGTACCGCGAGCAAGTCGCCTTCCAGAATCCCGATGTCGCGCATCGACAACCCGCGAACCCGCAGCAGATAGTCGGCACGAGGTGTGAAATAGTCCGGCGCCAGGGGGCAGTATCGGTCGATATGCGCTGCGGCCAGGATAGGGCTACCGGCAGCGACCTCGCCGATGATGGGCAGCCCATTGTGGGGTTCGCCAGCGCTTGTGCCAGTGGTCTCTTCGAGTTCCTGCGAGGGCAGGCGAATTCCGCGCGAGGTACCGGGAATCATGCGAATCACGCCTTTCTTGCTCAACGCACGAAGATGCTCCTCGGCGGCATTGGGGGAGCGGAAGCCCAGGGCGCGGGCAATCTCGGCGCGGGTCGGAGGGTAGCCCAGCTCGTTCATGGTCTTGACGATGAAGTCATAGACATTCTGCTGGCGCGGGGTGAGGGGACGAGTCATGGTGCCTCCGCGGTTGCGCTCGATAGGAAAAACAGTCGTGGCGTTGTTCAAGTATACAGCCTGGCATTGTATCCAGTAATCGGTTTCATGCAAACGCAGCCGCAGGCTCGCTTGCGTTTGAATCGAACTGTTTGTCGTGTCCGCGCAACTTGCGTAATATTTCAGCTATGTTTTAAACAGCCGTTTATAATCAGAGGCACTGCATGGCCCAGACCGATACCGTGACGCGTATTCTCGATACTGCGGAGGTGCTGTTTGCTGAACGCGGGTTCGCGGAAACGTCCCTCCGCAATATTACCAGCAAGGCCAAGGTCAACCTGGCTGCGGTCAACTATCACTTCGGTTCAAAGAAGGCGTTGATCCAGGCTGTCTTTGCACGTTATCTCGATCCCTTTACCGAGCGTTTCCACACGGCACTGGACGAGCTCGAGAGCGAGTACGTCGATCGTCCCATTCCCCTGGAAGTGCTGCTCGAGAGCATGGCACGCACGGTACTCGAGGTGCCGGCCGAGCGTAACAGCCTCAAGGTCTTCATGCGCCTTTTGGGGCTGGCCTATACCCAGGCGCAGGGGCATTTGCGCCGTTTCATCCAGGCGCATTATGGCAGTGTGTTCACTCGCTTTGCCGAGCTTGTACGCCGGGCCACACCGGACCTGCCGGATGCCGAGCGTTTCTGGCGTCTGCATTTCATGCTCGGCACTGTCATCTTTACCCTGTCGGGACTCGATGCGTTGCGTGACATTGCCGAGAAGGATTACGGCGAGCATGTCAGTGTGCGTGATCTCATCCGTCGCTTGAGGCCCGTGGTCGTTGCCGGCATGAACGCGCCCTTGCCGGAACCGGCAAAAACGGTTTCCTGACCTCGCGGGGCAGAGCGCTGACGGGTGATGAACTATAGTTGATTGCAATGCTGGAGCGGCGCTCCCGAGAGTTGCATGAGGGCTCGCGGGAGACGAATTCATGAATTCCGTCTGTCGTCCCCTCGTCCATTGGTCTAGAATCGGCCCCCTTCAAGGCCAAGGAACCCGATCATGACCCAACCGCTCGGACCGGTAATGCTGGATCTCGAAGGTACTGCACTGACCCGTGCGGAGCGCAAGTTACTGGCGCGTCCGGAAGTCGGTGGGGTGATTCTGTTTGCCCGCAATATCGTCGATGCCGGTCAGGTAAGTGAGCTGTGTGCTTCGATTCGCCGAATCCGGCCGGACCTGTTGCTGGGGATCGATCAGGAAGGGGGGCGTGTCCAGCGCTTGAAGGATGGGGTAACCCGTCTGCCGTCGATGGGCAAGCTGGGCAGTGCCTATGGCGAAGCGCCTCAGGACTGCCTGCAGCTATGTCACGATGCGGGATGGCTGTTGGGAATGGAAATGGCCGCCTGTGGGCTGGATCTGACCTTCGCGCCGGTACTGGATGTCGACGTCGGTCAGTCCAAGGTGATCGGCGATCGCAGCTTTGCCAGTGACCCCCAGGCCGTCACCGCCCTGGCGGGGGCCTTCATCGATGGCTTGCACGAGGCAGGCATGGTCGCCGTCGGCAAGCATTTCCCGGGCCATGGCGGGGTCATGGCCGATTCGCACCATGAACTACCCGTCGACGAGCGTCCTCTGCAGACGTTGCGTGCGCACGATCTGGTACCGTTCGCCCAGTTGGCCAGCCGTCTTGATGGCATCATGCCGGCACATGTCATTTACAAGGCGTTCGATGAACGCCCGGCAGGCTTTTCGCCCAGTTGGCTCGGCATGCTGCGTGAAGAGCTGGGCTTCAAGGGCGCCATCTTCTCGGACGACCTGTCCATGGCGGGCGCGCATGTCGCCGGCGGGCCTGACGCCCGAGCCCAGGCGGCGCTGAATGCCGGGTGCGACATGGTGCTGGTATGCAACGATCGCGAGGCTGCGCTGGCTGTTGTCGAGTCCTGCCAGGGACGGGCGTCGAAACGCCAGGCCAAGCTGCGTTACGGTCGGGCAAGGCCGGGACTCGACACCTTGCCGGCGCTCAGTCGCTGGCGGCGTATCCATGCCCGGCTGGAGGCGCTGGCGGGTACTGTATAACGGCAGCCGGGCTGCACTTCACTCATCACCGCACAACTCAACGTATCGGTCGTCGCGCCAACAGCCCGGCGTGGCGGCATGTGATCCGACAGACATTGAAAGTATCAGGATTCCAATGCCCAAGCTTGACCCTGCCTATCACGAATCGCTAGCCACCATGCGTGAGATCATGGAAAACGCCGACTGCCTGATCTCCCAGGCCGAGGTCGAGCGCGCCCTGGATCGCATGGCCGAACAGATCACCGAAAACCTCGGTGACAAGCTGCCGGTATTCTATTGCGTAATGAACGGTGGCCTGATTACCACCGGTCACCTGCTGACACGCCTTGGCTTTCCCCTGGAAGTCGATTACCTGCATGCCACCCGTTATCGCGGGGCCACCCGAGGCGGTGAGCTGTTCTGGCGTGTCTCGCCGGAAGTCCCCATGGCAGGGCGCCACGTGGTCATCGTCGACGATATCCTCGATGAAGGCGCGACGCTGTCAGCCATCCTCGACTATTGTAAGGAAGCGGGGGCTGCCAGCATCTCGACTGCAGTGCTGGTCGACAAGCGTCACGATCGCAAGGCCAGCCCCGATCTCAAGGCGGATTACTGCAGTCTCGAAGTCGAGGATCGCTACGTGTTTGGCTTCGGCATGGACTACAAGGGTTACTGGCGCAATGCGCCCGGGATTTTTGCCCCCAAGGGCATGTGATCGCGGGCTGAGTCTTTCTTTGTCGCGATGGAAGTGAGAGGGCATGCTGGCAATCATCGGCGGGACTGGGCTGACGACCATGGCTGGGCTGGACGTGATCAAGCGGCACTCGGCGGAAACGCCGCTAGGCGCGGCATCGGCCGGTGTGGTGCATGGCACGCTTCATGGCCGTGACATCCTGTTCCTGGCTCGCCATGGCCATCCGCACAAGCTGCCGCCACACCGCATCAATTACCGCGCCAACCTGTGGGCATTGAAACAGGCCGGCGCGACGCGCGCCGTCGGGGTCAATGTCGTGGGTGGCATTGATCCGTCGCTCGCCCCGGGGCGACTGGTGGTGCCCGATCAAGTGATCGATTACACGGTCGGGCGCGAATGCACCTATTTCGATGGGCGTTTCAAGCCGCTCAAGCATATCGATTTTTCCTGGCCTTACACGGCGTCGTTGCGGGCCGAACTGCTCAATGCGGGTAAGAAAGCCAGTGAAGCGCTGGAAGATGGTGGTGTCTATGGTTGTACCCAAGGGCCTCGCCTGGAAACGGCGGCGGAGATTGCCCGTATGGCCATGGATGGTTGCCGCATGGTGGGGATGACCGGCATGCCCGAAGCCTCACTGGCTCGCGAGTTGGCGATCGATTACGCCTGCCTGGCGCTGGTGGTCAATCCTGCCGCCGGTGTGGCCGAGGGTGAAGTCAACCTGGCCGATATCGAGGCGGTGATTGCGGCGGGCATTGGACGCATCCAGCGAGTAATCGAGGCGATGCTGGATTGATTGTCACGTGGCTGTGCCAGACTGTCATGCCTGACACAGCTGCGCCTCATCGCGAGTTTACAGGCCCAACTCGTGGGTCGCTTCCTCGCGCATCTTGTATTTCTGGATCTTGCCGGTCACGGTCATCGGAAAGGCGTCGACGAACTTCACGTAACGCGGCACCTTGTAATGAGCGATCTGGCCCTGGCAGAACGCACGCAGGCCTTCCTCATCCAGGCTTTCGCCCTCGACCAGCTTGACCCAGGCCATGACCTCCTCGCCGTACTTCTCGTCGGGCACGCCAATGACCTGCACGTCGGAAATGGCGGGATGGGTGTAGAGAAAGTCCTCGATCTCGCGCGGGTAGATGTTCTCGCCGCCGCGGATGATCATATCCTTGATGCGTCCGACAATGGCTACATAGCCTTCCTCATCCATGGTGGCCAGGTCGCCGGTATGCATCCAGCCGCCACTGTCGATGGCCTTGTCGGTGGCTTCGGGATTGTTCCAGTAACCGAGCATCACGCTGTAGCCGCGAGTACACAGCTCGCCTTTCTCGCCACGCGGCACGACCGCGCCGGAGCTCGGGTCGACCAGCTTGACCTCGGTATGCGGATGGATGGTGCCTACCGTCGTTACCCGCTTGTCCAGGGGCGCGTCGGTCTGCGTCTGCAGGCTGACCGGGCTGGTCTCTGTCATGCCGTAGCAGATACTGACCTCGCGCATGTGCATCTTGTCGATGACCTGGCGCATCACTTCGATGGGGCAGATCGAGCCCGCCATGATCCCGGTACGCAGCGAGCCAAGGTCGAACTGCTCGAAATCGGGATGTTCCAGTTCGGCGATAAACATGGTGGGAACGCCGTACAGCGCCGTGGCACGTTCCTCGCTGACGGCACGTAACGTCGCCAAGGCATCGAAACCGTCGCCCGGATAGATCATCGCGGCGCCATGGGTCATGCAACCCAGGTTGCCCATCACCATGCCGAAGCAGTGGTAGAGCGGCACCGGGATCACCATGCGATCCTCGCAGGTCAGGCCGATGCGTTCGGCGACGAAGAAACCATTATTGAGAATGTTGTGATGGGACAGCGTCGCCCCTTTGGGGGCGCCAGTCGTGCCCGAGGTGTACTGGATGTTGATGGGCTCATCGAACTGCAGGGTGGCTTGCAACTCGGCCAGCTGGGCGGCATCGATAGCCTCGGCATGGGCTTGCAGGCTCCTCCAGGTCAGCATGGCCGGACGGGCGCGTTCGGCATCCAGGCAGATGACGCGCTGGAGCGCCGGCAACCGTGCGCTGGCCAGGCTTTCCGGTGTGGCAGAGTCGATTTCCGGCACCAGTTCGGCAAGCATGTCGACGTAATTGGAACTCTTGAAGGCGCCCTGAAGCACTAATGTTGAGGTGCCCGATTGACGAAGGGCGTATTCGAGTTCATGCGTGCGGTAACTTGGATTGATATTGACCAGCACGGCGCCGATCTTGGCGGTGGCAAACTGGGTAATGGTCCATTCCGCACAGTTGGGTGACCAGATGCCGACGCGCTCCCCCTTGGTCACGCCAATGGCGAGCAGGGCGCGCGCGGTGCGGTCGACCACTTCCTGCAATTGGCGCCAGGTGTAGCGCTGATTCTGGTGCCGGCTGATCAGAGCGTCGCGGTCGGCATGGTTGGCGACCGTGGCGTCGAAGCAGTCACCAATGGTCTGCCCCTTGAGAGGCAATTCACTGATGCCGCTGACATAGCTGTCGAGACGGTGCAGCGGAGCCGTTGTCGTTGTGGCGTGGCGTATCATGGAACATCCTGCTTGTTGTTGTGAAAGCGTTGCCGTTGGTATTGCCATCAGCCCTTGGCGCGTTGGCGGGTCAGGGCCTGCAGGGAGGCTTGGCAGCGGGACTCGACGTCATCCAGTTCGTGCTGAAGAATGCGGATATCTTCCAGTTGCTGCTGCATGGCGGCGCGCTTGTCGGCCAGGATATCGAGCATGCGGCGCAACTGGCGTTCGTCCCCATCGGGCGCATGGTCGTAAAGCTGGATGACTTCACGTATTTCCGCCAGCGAAAACCCCAGGCGCTTGCCGCGTAGCGTCAGCTTGAGCCGCACGCGGTCCTTGTCATGGTAGATGCGTGTCTGGCCACGACGCTCTGGTTCCAGCAGTCCTTCCTGTTCATAGAATCGGATCGTTCGCGGAGTGACTTCGAAGAGCTTGGCGAGCTCGCCGATCGTGTAGGTCCGTCGCGAGCGTGCGCCCTCCTGGGGAGCTTCGGCGACGGGCTGGGGGGCGTCTGGCATGGTGCTTTCCTCACTGTCCTGGACGCATGGAACCAGGCGTTCAGCGTCCCGTGTGCCTAGGCTAGATCAGGTTTACGTTAACGTAAAGTAGACCAAGCGATAGCTTCCTTGCAGCCGAGCAAATGCTAGGTTGAACGATGGGTTGGCACGATGGATGCCGACCGTCACGTCAGGCATATCGTGAGGACGCAGTGATGGATTTCGCTCTCAGTGACGATCAGCGCGCACTACAGCAGGCCGCAGCCGATTTCGCCCGGGCCGAGCTGGCCCCTCATGCGGCTGGATGGGATGCGACGTCGCATTTTCCCGTCGACGTCATCAAGCGGGCCGGGGAGGCGGGATTCCTGGCAATCTACCTCGATGAAGCGCACGGCGGCCTGGGCTTGTCGCGCCTGGATGCTTCGCTGATCTTCGAACAGCTCGCACAGGGCTGCGTGTCGACCACGGCCTATCTCACCATCCATAACATGGCCAGTTGGATGATCGCCCGTTGGGGAAGCGAAGCGCTGCGCGATGCCTGGCTGCCCTCGCTGATCAGTGGTGAGCGCCTGGCCTCCTATTGCCTGACCGAGCCGGGTGCCGGTTCGGATGCCGCCAGCCTGCGTACCCGTGCCGTTCGTGATGGTGACGACTACGTCATTACCGGTAGCAAGATGTTCATTTCCGGTGCCGGGTCCACCGATGTGCTGGTGGTGATGGCGCGTACCGGTGCACCGGACTCCGGGGCCGGTGGCATATCGACTTTCCTCGTGCCGGCCGACAGCGCCGGTATCGAGTATGGCAAGAACGAGGACAAGATGGGCTGGAAAAGCCAGCCTACGCGGCTGGTCAGCTTCGATGATGTCCGTGTTCCGGCCGGACATCGCCTGGGTGAAGAGGGCGAAGGGTTCAAGCTCGCCATGAAGGGGCTCGACGGTGGCCGCCTCAATATTGCCAGTTGCTCGCTGGGTGCAGCGCAACATGCGCTGGAACTGGCGCGCGACTATCTTCACGAACGTAAGCAATTCGGCAAGACGCTGGCCTCGTTCCAGGCATTGCAGTTCAAGTTTGCCGATATGGCCACGGAGTTGGTCAGTGCACGGTTGATGGTGCGTCATGCTGCGTGGCGTCTCGACCGGAACGATCCCCAGGCGCCGGCGCATTGCGCCATGGCCAAGCGGCTGGCGACCGATATCGGTTTCCATGTCTGCAACGAGGCGCTGCAACTGTACGGGGGATATGGCTACATCAAGGAGTACCCCCTTGAGCGTCTGGTTCGCGACACACGCGTTCACCAGATTCTGGAGGGCACCAACGAGATCATGCGCCTGATCGCCTCGCGTCGCCTGTTCGACGATGGCGTGGTCGAAGCCCTGCAACAATAACGAGTCAATGGTACCCGAAGGCAAGGAGTCAAACGATGAGCCGCACCCTGAAGCTGGAGAAGGACAGGCATATCGCCCTCGTGACGATCAGCAATCCGCCTGCCAATACCTGGACACACGATTCGCTGATTGAACTGGAAGCCCTGGTCGAAGCGTTGGAAGCGGATGCCGACATCACGGCCCTCGTGATTACCGGCGACGGGGACAAGTTCTTCTCGGCAGGCGCAGACCTCAAGACGTTTGCCGATGGCGACAAGGGCATGGCAGCTACCATGGCGGTGCGTTTTGGCCATGCCTTCGAGCGCCTGGCCAACTATCGGGGCGTTAGTATTGCGGCGATCAATGGCTATGCCATGGGTGGTGGCCTGGAATGCGCGCTGGCCTGCGATGTGCGTATTGTCGAACGTCAGGCCAGGCTGGCCTTACCCGAGGCGCGAGTCGGCCTGTTGCCGTGCGGTTGCGGTACCCAGCATCTTACTCGCCTGGTGGGCGAGGGCTGGGCCAAGCGCATGATCCTGTGCGGAGAGCAGGTTGATGCCGACACGGCCGAGCGCATCGGGCTTGTCGAGGAGGTCGTCGATACCGGCAAGGCGCTGGAGCGTGCCATGGCCTTGGCCGAGGGGGTTGCCCGCCAGAGTCCGGCGGCCCTCGAGCACTGCAAGACACTGATCATGAGCGGCCGGGAGCGGGGCATGTCGGACGGTTTCCGTCTCGAGCGCGAGCTGTTCGTCGATCTGTTCGATGATCCCAACCAGCGCGAGGGCGTCAATGCCTTCCTTGAGAAGCGCGAACCGCAATGGACGCCGGTCGACAGGGGGCGCTGAGCATGGCCGAATTGCCCATCAAGTTTGAGACGCTTGCCACCAATGATGAACGGCGCATCGGCGTGGCCACGTTGAATGCTCCCAGGTCACTCAATGCCTTGTCGTTGGAAATGATCGACCTGCTGAGCGACAAGCTGGCCGACTGGGCCGCGGATCCCGAGATCGTTGTCGTGTGGCTAGAGGGTGCCGGTGACAAGGCATTCTGTGCCGGTGGGGATGTCGTCGGGCTCTACCGTGCGATCACCGGTGCGTCGGGCGATGACGACTTCCCCGCGCGTTATTTCACTGCCGAGTATCGCCTGGATTATACCCTGCACACTTATCCCAAGCCGCTGATCATCTGGGGCAACGGTATCGTCATGGGTGGCGGCCTGGGCCTGATGGCTGGTGGCGGCCACCGGGTCGCGACCGAAACCACGCGCATCGCCATGCCCGAGATCACTATTGGCTTGTATCCGGATATCGGTGCCAGTTGGTTTCTCAATCGCATGCCTACCGGAGTCGGTCCCTATCTGGCCTTGACCGGGGCTCAGCTCAACGCCCGCGACGCCATCGACCTGGGTCTGGCCGATCGGTTGATTCCCCATGAATACCGCAATGAGGTCATGAAGGCGTTGGCCAGGGCCTCGTTCGACGCACCCGAGGCCACCGTGCGAATGGTGCTGCACGACTACGAGGAGCGTGCGCGGGCCCCGCAGGGGCAGGTGATGCTGCACCTCGATGCCATTCAGTCACTGGTCGACGCTGCCAGCGCCACCGAGGCCGTCAAACGCATCGTCGGCGACAACCGGGCCGACGAGTGGCTGGCAGCCAATCGTCAACGCCTGGCGGCGGGATGCCCGCTCACTGCGCACCTTGCCTGGCGCATGCTGGAACGGCACCGGCATGGCAGCCTGGCGCAGGCGTTTCGTGAAGAACTCAACCTGTCGGTCCAATGTTGTCGGCAAGGGGATCTCGCCGAAGGCGTGCGCGCTTTGCTGATCGACAAGGACAAGTCGCCGCGCTGGCGTCATGCCGACGTGGCCAGTGTGCCCGACGAGGACATCGACGCATTCTTTACCCCGTTGTGGCCTGCACAGTCGCATCCGCTGCGTGACCTTTGAACGCAGTCATTCAACAACAACAAGGAGCTGCTCACATGCATATCGCTTTCATCGGCCTGGGGAACATGGGCTCCCCCATGGCGATCAACCTGGTCAAGGCCGGGCATGATGTGACCGTGTTCGATCTCGTCGAATCCTCCATGCGTCAACTCGAGTCCGAGGGCGCGCGGTCGGCGAGTTCGGCCATGGAGGCTGTCCATGGCGCCGAGGTCATCGTATCGATGCTACCGGCCGGAGTTCACGTTCGTGGGCTCTATCTTGGTCGGGAAGGGCAGGCAGGGCTGCTTGACCAGATCGACGGCCAGCCCTTGATTATCGATGCATCCACCATCGCGCCCGAGGACGCCCGGATTGTTGCCGAGGCGGCACGGCAGCGCGGCATTGAGTTTCTCGATGCGCCGGTTTCCGGTGGCGTCGGCGGCGCCAAGGCCGGCACATTGACCTTCATTGTCGGTGGGCCTGAGGCTGCCTTTCAGCAAGCGCGTCCGGTGCTCGAGGCCATGGGCAAGAACATCTTTCTTGCCGGAGAGGCCGGGGCCGGACAGGTCGCCAAGATATGCAACAACATGCTGCTGGGCATCCTGATGAGCGGTACGGCGGAAGCCCTGGCGCTGGGCGTCAGGAACGGGCTCGACCCGGCCACGCTGTCAGAGATCATGAAACAGAGCTCCGGCGGTAACTGGGCATTAAATGTTTACAATCCGTGGCCGGGAGTAATGGAGAACGCGCCGGCCTCCAAGGATTACCAGGGCGGTTTCCTGGTCGATCTGATGATGAAGGACCTCGGCCTGGCCTGGGACCTGGCGCTGGATTCAAAGGCTGCAGTCCCTATGGGGTCGGAGGCACGCAACCTGTTTGCGCTGCATGCGGCCCAAGGCAACGGTCGGCTGGATTTCTCCAGCATCCAGCGGCTGTATCGTAGCGATATGCCGGAATGAGCGTGCCGCCATGCATACGCCAGTGACACTCTTGACTACGCTTTGAGGGGTTAGCCATTGCATACTTGGGGGTGATATGGCCAAGGTACTTTTGCCCGTCGCCGACGGCAGCGAGGATATCGAAACGGTCACCGTGATTGATGTGTTGCGTCGTGCCGAGGTCGACGTCCTGGTGGCCTCGGTCATGCGCGAGGTGGACGTCACCTTGGCGCGCGGCACGTTGTTGACGGCGGATGTCACGCTGGACGCCATTGAAGAGTCCCGGGAATTCGATGCCATCGTCTTGCCTGGTGGCATGCCCGGGGCGTCCCGACTGCGCGATAGCGAAACGCTCAAGCAGCGTCTGATCCAGCAGCGCGAGGCCCAGCGCTGGATTGCTGCGATCTGTGCTGCCCCCGGGGTCGTACTGGCTGCGCACGATCTGGTGCGTGGGCATGACGTGACCGGTTATCCCGCTTTCCAGGCACCGCTCGCCGATGCCGGTGGCCATCTCAGCCAGCGCTGCGTGGTCGAGGACCGTCGCATGGTGACCAGCCAGGGGCCGGCGACTGCCATGGCATTTGCCTTGCACCTGGTGGGGTTGCTGGTCGACGAGGAGACCGAGGCGCGTATCGCCGAAGGGCTGCTGGTGGATGTCGCCTCGTCGGAGCGTCACTGCTGATTCGCTTGGGCTCCCGGCTCGGCTTGGGCACAATGGGCCTCCCCGAGCCAGGAGCCCAAGCATGCCATCCAGCGAACGCGCGGCCCCGCACCTTGCCTCTGACACGCATATGGATCGCCACGCCCCCGTCAATGATCTGCTGACGGGGCCGATTGCCCTTACCCTGTTTCGCAAATCATTACCCGTCATCGGCGGCATGGTCGCGATGATGCTGTTCAATCTCGTCGATGCCTGGTTCGTGTCTCGCCTGGGAACCACGCAACTGGCCGCCGTCTCGTTCACGTTCCCGGTATCCTTTGCAGCGATCAGCCTGGCCATTGGCCTGGGCATCGGTACTTCGGCGGTCGTCGGGCGCCGGCTGGGCCGAGGTGAGGTGGATACCGTTCGCCGCCGGGCCACGGATGCCTTTCTGCTATCGCTGCTGGTGGGTGTCGCGGTTACCGTGGTGGGTCTGGCGACCCTGACGCCCCTGTTCACGGCGCTGGGCGCCGATCCGACGTTGATGCCACACATCCATGACTACATGGGCGTGTGGTACTTCGGTGCAGCGTTCGTGATTGCGCCGCGCGTGCTCAACAGTGTATTGCGTGCCCAGGGCAACACGCTGGTGCCCGGGTTGATGATGGGTGGGGCCGCCTTGCTCAATGCGCTGCTCGATCCGTTGCTGATCTTTGGCCTGGGGCCCATATCCGGGCTGGGGGTCAGTGGGGCCGCGCTGGCCACGGTAATCAGCTGGGGCGTCATGACCTTGGGCCTTTTCGCCCAGCGTGACCTCAGGGCGTTGATCGACTGGCAAGGACTGAGCCTGCCGGCGCTGATGGCATCCTGGGGAGAATTGGGAAAGATTGCCCTGCCGGCGGCCATCACTAGCGTGTTCACGCCGGTCGCCATGGCACTGGTGACACGTATCGTTGCCGATTATGGCCATGCCGCGGTAGCGGCGTTCGGGGTGGGCACGCGCATCGATGCCATTGCTCAGATCGTCGTGCTGGCCTTGTCGATGACGCTGTCGCCTTTCATCAGCCAGAATCAGGGCGCCGACCAGCCGGAGCGCGTCAAGCGGGCAATCCTGGGATGTTTCGTCTTCGTGCTGGTCTGGCAGTTGCTGATCTGGGGTGTACTTCAGGGGCTGGCACCGTGGTTGACGCAAAGCTATGCCCAGACCCCTGACGTCGGCGAGGTGCTGCGTACGTTCCTCTGGTTGGTGCCGCTGGGTCTGGGGGCGCAGGGCATTGTGATCCTGACCAACTCCTCGTTCAACGCCCTGCATCGGCCGCGTCGGGCCCTGGTGCTGTCGGTGATTCGCCTGTTCGTGCTGTATGTGCCGCTGGCCTGGCTGGGTGGTCACCTGGCAGGGCCGATGGGCATCTTCGCGGGCATGCTCGCTGCCAACCTGATCATGGCCGTGATTGCATGGCGACAGATACGGTCGGCGCTGCGCCAGCGGCTGGGTGTATGACAACCGCCGCTTATCGGGGGCGAATACGCCGCTGCAGACCGGTCTCGGCGATCATGCGGGTGGAGATTTCCTCGATGGAGAAGCGTGTGGTGTCGATGTAAGGGATATGGAAGCGCTTGAACAGCGATTCGGCCTGGTGGATCTCCTGCAGGCACTGGTCGATCGAACAGTAGCGACTATTGGGACGGCGCTCGGTGCGGATTGCCGCCAGGCGTCGTGGATCGATGGTCAGTCCGAACAACTTGTGACGATAAGGCACCAGCGCCTTGGGCATCTTGAGAATGCCGTCCTCGTCGAGATCGTCCTCGGTGAAGGGGTAATTGGCGGCACGGATGCCGAACTGCAGCGCCAGATAGAGCGAGGTGGGCGTCTTGCCGCAACGTGATACGCCAACCAAGATGATGTCCGCCTTGTCGTACTGGTGCACCCGGGCTCCATCATCGTTGTCGAGCGCAAACTGGACCGAGTCGATGCGCTGCATGTAGACATCGTCCTGGCCGATGGCGTGGGTGCGGCCTACCGAATAGCTGGAGTGGGTATTCAGTTCTTCCTCCAGCGGGGCGAGGAAGGTGGTGAAGATATCAACCTTGAAGCCCGGCGCACGCGTGATGATTTCCCGAATCGTCTGGTCGACGATGGTATCGATGATGATAGGGCGCTCACCGTCGCGAACCGCCGTGGCTTCGATGACGGCCGCCAGATTCTGCGCCTTCTCGCGGGAATCGATGTAGGGCTTGGTGATCATCTGGATATTGCTGTTCTCGAACTGCGCCAACAGGCTGCGTCCCAGGGTCTCGGCGGTGATGCCGGTGCCGTCGGAAATGAAAAAGGCGGTGCGGGCCATGCCGTGTCTCCTGGTGGATGAGGCGTATGCGTCTCGACATTGTCCCGCGTCGCTTCGTGAGCGGCAACCGCATGCCGACTACATAACTTCGGGAAAAGTGCCCAGTGTTGTAAAAATACTCCAGTGACTTCGCTATTAGACTAATGGCTAATAAGCGCAACGATTGTTAGGGTGAGTAACATCTTTCGAAGCCAGTCGAGACTGGCGCCGCGCTGCGCGCACCGCATAAGGATTGGGAGGTCTCTTGGAAAACTATATCGAATGGTTCGACCGCCTGGGCATGGATGACGTCGAGCGGGTTGGCGGCAAGAATGCATCGCTGGGTGAAATGATTTCCAACCTGGCGGATGCCGGGGTCACCGTCCCGGGCGGCTTTGCCACCACGGCATTTGCCTACCGGGAATTCCTGGCCCATGAAGGGCTCAAGGAGCGCATCGACGAAGCGCTGTCGCGCCTTGATGTGGACGACACGGACGAACTGGCCCGGGTCGGCGCCCAGGTTCGCCAGTGGGTCATCGATACCCCCTTGCCGCCGCAGTTCGAGGCTGCGCTGAGCGATGCCTATCGCGAACTCGAGTCCCGACACGCCAACCTGAAGGTGGCGGTGCGCTCCTCGGCAACTGCAGAAGACCTGCCCGATGCCTCGTTTGCCGGCCAGCAGGAGACCTTCCTCAACATCGAAGGCTTCGATAACGTCAAGCGCGCCGTCCATGAGGTATTCGCCTCGCTCTTCAATGACCGCGCGATTTCCTATCGTGTGCATCGCGGCTTCGCCCACGATCAGGTAGCGCTGTCGGCCGGCGTCCAGAAGATGGTGCGCTCGGAAACCGGCGCGTCCGGGGTCATGTTCACCCTCGATACCGAATCCGGCTACCGTGATGCCGTGTTCATCACCGGCTCCTGGGGGCTGGGCGAGACTGTCGTGCAGGGGGCGGTCAACCCCGACGAGTTCTACGTGCACAAGCCGACCCTGGCCGCCGGCCGGCCGGCCGTGTTGCGCCGTACGCTCGGTTCCAAGCTGATCAAGATGACTTATACCGAAGATGCCTCGGCCGGCAAGTCGGTCCAGACTGTCGATGTCCCGATCGCTGACCGCGCCCGCTTCTGTATCAGCGACGATGACGTCATGGCACTGGCGCGCCAGGCGGTGATCATCGAGCAGCATTATGGTCGCCCGATGGACATCGAGTGGGCCCGCGACGGCGATGACGGCAAGCTGTATATCGTTCAGGCGCGCCCCGAGACCGTGGTGTCCAATCAGGAAGGCGGCAAGCTCGAGCGTTTTCAGCTCAAGGAGAAGGGGCGCCTGCTGGTTTCGGGCCGCGCCATCGGCCAGCGGATCGGGCGCGGAGCCGTCAAGGTGGTCGAGACGCCCGAGCAGATGAGCAAGATCCAGAACGGCGACGTGCTGGTCACTGACATGACCGACCCCGACTGGGAGCCGGTGATGAAGCGTGCTTCGGCTATCGTTACCAACCGTGGTGGACGTACCTGCCACGCAGCCATCATTGCCCGCGAGCTGGGGATTCCGGCCGTCGTCGGCTGCGGTGACGCCACTGACCTGCTCGAGGACGGTCGCGAGGTCACCGTGTCATGTTCCGAAGGCGACACCGGCCATGTCTACGACGGCCTGCTCGATTACGACTGCAACACCACCAGCGTCGACAGCATGCCGGATCTGCCGTTCAAGATCATGATGAACGTTGGTAACCCGGACCGCGCCTTCAACTTCGCCTCGTTGCCCAATGCCGGGGTGGGGCTGGCACGCCTGGAGTTCATCATCAATCGCATGATCGGTGTGCACCCCAAGGCACTGATGGAATATGACAAGTTGCCTGCCGACCTGCAGCAGATCATCGACGTGCGCACGGCGGGCTATGCCGATCCGGTCACGTTCTATGTCGACAAGCTGGTCGAAGGCATCTCGACCCTGGCGGCGGCGTTTTATCCCAAGCGCGTCATCGTGCGCATGTCGGACTTCAAGTCCAACGAGTATGAAAACCTGATCGGTGGCAAAAACTACGAGCCTGGCGAAGAAAATCCCATGCTTGGCTTCCGCGGTGCGTCTCGCTACATCTCGGACACCTTCCGTCCCTGCTTCGAATTGGAGTGCAAGGCGCTCAAGCGCGTTCGCGACGAGATGGGGCTCGATAATATCGAGATCATGGTGCCGTTCGTGCGGACACCGGCCGAAGGGAAGGAGGTCGTCAAGCTGCTCAATGCCAACGGCCTCAAGAGCGGCGACAATGGGCTCAAGATCATCATGATGTGCGAGCTGCCGTCCAACGCGCTGCTGGCCGATGAGTTCCTCGAACACTTCGATGGCTTCTCGATCGGGTCCAACGACCTGACCCAGCTGACCCTGGGCCTGGATCGCGATTCCGGCATCATCGCTCACCTCTTCGATGAGCGTGATCCCGCCGTCAAAAAGCTGCTGTCCATGGCTATCCAGGCCTGCAAGGCACAGGGCAAGTACGTCGGCATTTGTGGCCAGGGGCCGTCGGATCATCCCGAACTCGCCAAATGGCTGATGGAGCAGGGGATCGATTCGGTCTCGCTCAATCCCGATGCCGTTCTTGAAACCTGGTTCATGCTGGCCGGGGAAACGCTGGGCTAACGTACAGCATGTAGGCCCAGCCAACGGCGCCCGGCTCGAGCCGGGCGCCGTGTTTTTTGGGCGGGTTAATACCACCAACCGTCAACACAACCTCTGGCTCAAGAATGGAGCCAGTTGCGCAGCTTCACTAGCAATAGTTCCCCGTCATTCAACGTGTCTCGTTCGGCCAGTACCTCGGCCAGGACATCCGGGCGGTCGGTGATGATATTGTCGACACCCAAGTCGATCATTCGCGACATTTCGCTACGGCTGTTCACTGTCCAGGCGTGCAACTGATAGCCCAACCGATGCGCGACTGCAGCGCTTTCCGGTGTCACCCGGTTGTGTCGCAAGCCCAGGGCATCGATGATGCTGGTATCCAGGCCGCCCCGGACCACGAACTGTGCAAACAGGGTCGTCCTCAGTTGGGGGGCCTGCCGTTTGACTTCGCGGATCACCTGTGGGGAAAGCGAGGCGACGATCACGTCGTCATGACGTGCTTCCGGCAAGCGCTCGATGACTGCAGCCACCAGCGACTGCATGTCGCCTGGGGCCGGCTTGAGTTCGATATAGAGCTTGATACGGTCACGGGTCAGGCGTAGCACCTCGTCGAGCGTCGGGATGGGCTGGCCGGCAAATACCTCGCCGAACCAGCTACCGACGTCCACCTCCTTGACTTCTTCCAAGGTCATTTCGTCGATATCCCGGTCCAGGCCGGTCAGCCGTCGCAAGCTGTTATCGTGGGAAAGCACGACCGTCCCGTCGGCTGTCAGTCGCACATCGATTTCTACGTAATCCGCTCCATCGGCGATGGCTTCCTCGATGGCTGCCAAGGTATTTTCGGGGGCTTTCATCGAGCTGCCGCGATGGGCCGTGACAAGCACACGATCGTGAATCTCGAAACTGTTGAGTATCGATGATGCCTGATAGAGCGCGAAGATCAGCACCAGCGCTTCGGCGCCCCAGGCGACCCAGCCGGGATGGCTGCCCTTGCGAGGGGATGGGGGCTTGGGCTGACGGTGGGCCAGGCGCAGGTAGAGGCAGCCTACCAGCATGCTGTTGAACGCCAGTCCTACGAAGGTGCCCGCCAGTGCGAGCAAGCCATAGAGTGTCAGGTAGAGCAGCATGGCTGGAATCAGCACGCCGACGCGCTCTGGCAGCCACTGCAGTAGTGGAGTGACGAGCGTATCGAACAGTGCCGTGATCAGCGTTGGCAGCAGCAGGATCGCAACGAGGGGGATGGCAACCGGGACGCTCAGCCGGGCCTTGATACCGTTTGTCAATTGATGGCTGCGAGCCAATGCCTGGCGGACCGGTACGCTCTCGAGCATCAGTACCGGCAATGCCAGCGCCCAGCGCAGGTAGAACCGTGAAGCCAACCACAGCCAGAGCATGACCAGCAGGCCGGCAAGGGTGAGAAACCACCACAGTTCCTGCGGCTTGGCCTGGACAACATAGTAGCTTTCATAGTGGCCCAGCAGGGTCCCGTGAAGCCAGACCAGCACCAGCAAGAAAGGTAGGGCGAGCAACAGTTGCGTACCTACCTTCACCAAGGTGAGTACGCATAGCGCCAGAAAACGCTGGACCACGCCCCAGGAGACGTCGAGTGCCATCCGGTAACGATTGCCGCCAGGGTGAGCCGTGATAAGCAGCATGCCGGCCTGCTGGAGAAACAGGATCAGGAAGGTAAAGGCAACCACGGCAAGTGCCCAGACCAGTCCCGCCGGAGAGAGAACGATGTCCAGTAGCTGGTCGTTGGTCAGTACCGGTCGCCCGATACGTCTGAGCAAGGCTGCCAAAGTACTGGCCGAGGCCGGCAGTAACAACGTGGCAGCGAGCAGTGTGAAGAACAGGTGATAGGCGACCAGAGGGCGCCAATGGTCATGCAGTGTCGCCATCACATCGGCGAACAGGCGGTGCAACGTCAATGAAGAGGAGCTTTTTTCAGACATGCTCCCAGCGTTGCACTTAATTAGCAAAAGTGCCAACAGGCCCGCTTGTCGCTACCAAGGCAAGCGGGCCTGTATGCTAGACGTCCAGGGTCAAGCGAGTTTCGGCGACCAGGATGCCGTTATTGTCGGCATAGAGCCACTGTCCGGGACGCAGCGTCACTCCTGCGAAAGTGACCGTAATGTCACGCTGGCCCTCGCCGTGTTTCTCGCTACGGCGTGGGTGGGCCCCCAACGCCTGGACGCCCAGCTCCGTGTCGGCCAGGACATCGACATCGCGTACGCACCCATAGACGATGACACCAGCCCAGCCATTGTCGGCGGCCTTTTCCGCCAGCATGTCGCCCAGCAGGGCGCAGCGCAGCGAGCCACCACCATCGACCACCAGAACGGCACCCTCGCCGGGTTCGGCGACCGCCTCCTTTACGCGGGAATTGTCCTCGAAGCATTTGACGGTACGTACAGGACCGCAGAAGGCTTCCACGCCACCAAAGTTGGCAAATACGGGGTCGAGGATCTGCACGTCGGGATGGGCGTCGCAGATGTCCGGTGTCACGATATGGTTCATGTCGAGTCTCCTGAGTGAACATGGCGATGGTGCCATACAACTGCGACAAGAAAACCCTGCGTTGGCAGCAGGGCGTGTAGGAGAACGACAAAGAGAGTTACGCGAGAACGTTCGAGAAAGCGCCGGCGGCTTCAGAAACGGAAGCCGGCCGAGGCCGTGAAGGTATCGACACGGTAATCGCTGTCGACATCGTAATACTCGTATTCGGTGCGTAGCAGAAACGGGGAGAAATCGAGTTGCGCCCCGATGCCATAGACGGGGTTGGTACCTTCATGGCCCTCGAGCTCGAAGCGAGTGCCATCGTCGAGATTGCCTTCGAGGCGGCTATCCCAGCGGGCGAGTCCTGCCTTGGCGAAGGCCGTTAGCCAAGGAGAAAGTGCCATCTGGCCGACAGCGCTCATGCCGTAGGCACTGGATTCGAAATCGCTGCTGGCGCCAGCGCTATCCTCGAAGCGGATCCGGCCCAGATAAGTGTAAAACATCTCGGCAGCAAAGTAAGGTGTGAAATCGTATCCTACGAATCCCTTGAAAACATTCTGGTCGTCCTTGAAGGCAGGCCGGTCAGGTCGAGAGGCAAGCGCTTCGTCCATTGAGGTTTGGCCACTGTTGCCTTGGGTGCCGACCCCGGTACCTACGAAAAGGTTGTCCTTCGAGTCTGCCGAGACTGGCACTGCCATGGTGGTCAGGCCAAGGAAGGCGGAGCTCAGGATGAGGCTGAGCAATGTCCAAGTCTGCACGGGAAATCTCCCTGTGAGGCGACAAGTCCTTATCATCACGGTCGCCAGTCGCTAAAGCATGCATGCCCGACGCCGTTGTGAATGAGGCGGAAAACAGATGTGCTTTAAAAGTAAGCCGGACAACGGCAATCGACAAGAGCGGCTGAGTTACGGGGGGTAACTTCTGTTGCATGTCCAAGAAGTAAAAAAGACTGCTCACCAGATTCGATGGGCAGCCTTTATCGAGAGGTCTGTACTATTTACCGCTTGGAAGTTACCGCTTAGAAGCGGAACCCGGCAGATGCGCTAAAGCTGTCGATCTGGTAGTCGCTATCAAAATCGTAACGCTCGTATTCGGCGCGCACGAAGAGGGGACTGAAGTTCAGCTGGGCGCCGACGCCGTAGACCGGGTCGATGCCATCCTGATCTTCCAGGTCAAGATCGGCATTGCCCAGATTGCCGTCGACATCGGTTTCCCACTTGGCGATCCCTGCCTTGGCAAAGGCAGTAAACCAGGAGGTAATCGGTAACTGGCCGACCACGCTCAGCCCGTAGGCGTCCGACTCCAAGTCGGTGCTGGCGATATCGTTGCCTTCCAGGCGGGTCTTGCCCAGGTCGGCGTAGAACAACTCGGTGGCAAAATAGGGATTGTACTCATAGCCGACAAATCCCTTGAAGGAATTGTCGTCGTCGTCGATATCAAAGTCCTCCGAGCCGGACTCGATGAAGTCATCGACTTCGTCACTGTCATTCTTCAAGGAACTGAAGCCAGTACCAGCGCCGAGGTAGAGTCCTTCCCCTTTGGGGGCCGCCATGGCGGACGACGCAGCGACGCACAGGGCGGAAGAGGCCAGAGTGACGGTAAACAGGGACTTGAGCTTCACGGTGGTTCTCCTTGTGATCACCGGCATGGCGCTAAGGCGATGCCGGCAGAGGTTCTGGGGCGACGTCCTGCCGCATTGCACGCGATGTAACGACCGTTTGATTGCGTCTAGAAATCTAAGGCGAACAGTGTTCGATATCAAGGAATGCCAAGTTACCATAATGTAGTTTTTTGTATAAAAAAGCGCCCCGCATGGGCGGGGCGCTTCGGTCTTCGATTCTAGGGCGACTAGCACCCCAGCGATGTTGCGAGCATCGGAACCAAAGAAATCAGGCTTCCTGGGCGACAGGAATCACGTTCGAGGCGGTCTTCTGGTACTCCTCGATTTCGTGGAAGTTCATGTACCGGTAGATTTCACCGGCCATGGCATTGAACTCGCCCATGTAGCCCATGTATTCCTCGACCGTCGGCAGGCGGCCGACCACGGCAGCCACCGCAGCCAGCTCGGCGGACGCCAGGTAGACGTTGGCGCCGTCGCCCAGGCGGTTGGGGAAGTTGCGTGTCGATGTCGAAACCACGGTGGACTTGGGGGCGACACGTGCCTGGTTACCCATGCACAGCGAACAGCCCGGCATTTCCATGCGTGCCCCGGCACGCCCATAAATGCCGTAATAGCCTTCTTCGGTCAACTGATGCTGGTCCATCTTGGTCGGCGGTGCCAGCCACAGGCGGGTCTTCAGGCTACCGGCCGGCTGTTTTTCCAACAGCTTGCCGGCGGCACGGAAGTGGCCGATGTTGGTCATGCACGAACCGATGAACACCTCGTCGATGGTCTCGCCGGCGACATCGGAGAGCAGACGGGCATCGTCGGGGTCGTTGGGGGCACAGAGTACGGGCTCGGTGATCTCGCTGAGGTCGATCTCGATGACCTCGGCATATTCGGCGTCCTGGTCGGCGCGCATCAGGCTCGGGTTGGCCAGCCACTCTTCCATGGCCAGGATGCGGCGCTCGAGGGTGCGCACGTCGCCGTAGCCGTTGGCGATCATCCATTTGAGCAGTGTGATGTTCGACTTCAGGTACTCGCTCACGCTGTCTTCGGACAGGGTGATGGTGCAGCCCGCGGCACTGCGCTCGGCAGAGGCGTCGGACAGCTCGAAGGCTTGCTCGACGGTGAGCTCCTCGAGACCTTCGATTTCCAGGATGCGACCGGAGAAGGCGTTCTTCTTGCCGGACTTCTCGACGGTCAGCAGCCCCTGCTTGATGGCGTACAGCGGGATCGCATGCACCAGGTCACGCAGAGTAATGCCGGGCTGGCGCTCGCCCTTGAAGCGCACCAGGACCGATTCCGGCATATCCAGCGGCATGACGCCGGTAGCGGCGGCAAAGGCCACCAGGCCGGAACCTGCCGGGAACGAAATGCCCATTGGGAAACGAGTGTGCGAGTCGCCACCGGTGCCCACGGTGTCAGGCAGCAGCATGCGGTTCAGCCACGAGTGGATGATACCGTCGCCCGGACGCAGCGATACGCCGCCACGGTTCATGATGAAGTCGGGCAGGGTGTGGTGGGTTTCCACATCGACCGGCTTGGGGTAGGCGCTGGTATGGCAGAACGACTGCATGACCAGGTCGGCCTGGAAGCCCAGGCAGGCGAGGTCCTTCAGTTCGTCCCGGGTCATCGGGCCGGTGGTGTCCTGGGAACCGACAGTGGTCATCTTCGGCTCGCAGTACATGCCGGGGCGCACACCGTCCATGCCGCAGGCCTTGCCGACCATCTTCTGGGCCAGGGTGAAACCCTTGCCGCTGTCGGCCGGCTGCTCCGGCGTCTTGAACACGTCGGACGGACCCAGGCCGAGTTCGCTGCGCGCCTTGTCGGTCAGGCCGCGGCCGATGATCAGCGGGATGCGGCCGCCGGCACGCACTTCGTCGAGGATCACGCGGGTCTTGAGTTCGAAGGTGGTCAGCACTTCATCGGTGCCATGGCGACACACCTTGCCTTCGTAGGGGTAGACGTCGATGACATCACCCATGGCCATCTGGGAAACGTCCATCTCGACGGGCAGGGCGCCGGCATCTTCCATGGTGTTGAAGAAGATCGGGGCGATCTTGCCGCCGAAGCAGAAGCCACCGGCGCGCTTGTTGGGCACGAATGGAATGTCGTCACCGAAGAACCACAGCACGGAGTTGGTGGCGGACTTGCGCGAGGAACCGGTGCCGACCACGTCGCCGACATAGGCGACCGGGTAGCCCTTGGCCTTGACGTCCTCGATCTGAGCCAGCGGTCCCTTGGTGCCGGGCACCTCAGGCTGGATGCCGTCACGCTCGTTCTTGAGCATGGCATTGGCATGCAGCGGAATGTCCGGGCGCGACCAGGCGTCAGGCGCCGGGGACAGGTCGTCGGTGTTGGTCTCGCCGGGAACCTTGAACACGCTCAGGGTGATCTTGTCTTCCAGCTTGGGCTTGGCCAGGAACCACTCGGCATCTGCCCAGGACTGCAGGACATCCTTGGCCACGGCATTGCCGGCCTTGGCACGGTCGGCGACGTCATGGAAGGCATCGAACATCAGCAGGGTGTGCTTGAGCTGTTCGCCGGCGTCCTTGGCCAGGCTCTCGTCGTCGAGCAACTCGACCAGCGTGGCGATGTTGTAGCCACCCTGCATGGTACCCAACAGCTTGACCGCATGAACCTTGTCGATCAGCGGCGATTCGGTCTCGCCCTTGGCGATGGCGGTAAGGAAACCGGCCTTCACGTAAGCGGCTTCATCGACACCGGGGGGGACGCGATCGGTGATCAACTCGAGGAGGAACTGCTCCTCGCCCGTCGGCGGGGTCTTGAGGAGATCGACCAGCGCGGCGGTCTGCTCGGCATTAAGCGGCTTCGGCGGCACGCCCTCGGCAGCGCGCTCCTCGACATGTTGACGGTAGGCTTCAAGCACGTTGGGGATCCTCATCTATTTTTTCGGATTCCATGAGCGGCCGGAGGCAAGGGCACCGACAAGAGTCGATAGGAAATGCCTCGGGGGCAGGCAGGCCCGACCGCTGATAGATCGCGGCGATTCTACGCGAGAATGTCGACAATGTTAAGCGGACCCCGGCCGTACGGCGTTGCACTTTGGTCGGCGCGATGTAGTGTCACGACAAGATCCGCTGTTTTCGCTATCGCTGATGTGAATTTGTCGCGTTACCATGGCGTCTCGAAAGAGGAACTGCCATGACGCAACGTATCGCTTCGCCCTGTGTCGGGCTGTGCTCCACCACGGTGGGGGATACTGCCTGCCGGGGGTGCCAGCGCAGCGACATTGAGATACGTGACTGGTTCGGTTATGACGAACAGGAAAGACGGCAGCGCATGGACGAGCTGGACCGCCTGCGCGAGGCGGTTGCCGGCGAGTTTCTGCGAGTCACCGATGAAGACATGCTCGCGTCGCAACTCGTCCGTCATCGCATTCGTTTTCGCGACCGGCAGCCACCCCTTTCCAGGGCGGTCGAGCTGTTGCGTGTCGGACGGACCCGAATCGTCGACCTGTCTCGCTATGGCCTGCAACCGGCCGGTAAAGGTTTGCCGCTTTCTGCCGATGAATTGTATGAGTCGATCAGCCTGGCCCTGCTGGAGCATGCGCAGCAGCGCAGCCAGGAACAGCGACTCGATCAACCAACATGATGACGACCATGCCCGATACCGTAGAGGCGCTGCTGCCTGCCGAACTGCTCGATTTCCTGCTTTGTGCCACGCCCGAGGCTTGGTGTGATGCCGCCCTTGCCAATCAGGAATTGCTGCTGATCGACCATGCGCAGTGCGAGAAGAAGGCGGCGTCGACTGCCATGAGTCTGATGTATCGCTATGTCGATCGCCCGTTATTGTTGACAAAAATGTCCCAGCTGGCCCGTGAGGAGCTCCTACATTTCGAGCAAGTGGTCAAGTTGATGGAGTCACGTGGCGTTGCCTATCACCACATCAGTGCATCGCGCTATGCCGAAGGGTTGCGCAGCCATGTGCGTCGCGACGATCCCGACCGGCTCATTGATATCCTGATTGTCGGGGCGTTCATCGAAGCGCGCAGCTGCGAACGTTTCGCCCGGCTAATTCCGCGACTCGATGACGAGCTTGCCAAGTTCTACCGCACTCTGGTTAAGTCGGAAGGGCGTCATTACGAAGATTACTTAATGTTGGCTCGACATTTCGCTGCGGAACCCATCGATGAGCGCATCGACTTTTTCGCTGCTCGCGAGCGTGATCTGATCGAGGCGCCAGATACTGTCTTCCGTTTCCACAGCGGCTTGCCCGCCGCAGCCTGAGGCAAGCAGGGGGCTGGGCGGAGACGCCTTGCAGTCGTCGACAGAACAACGCAGGAACTGAAAACAATGATGCGGACCGATTCCGTAAATGCCCAGTTAACGCTGTTCGGTCATTTTTCCTTGAGCCTGGGTGGCGACACGCTCACCCAGTTCAGCTACGACAAGGTCAAGGCACTGCTGGTGCATCTGCTGCTGCAAGGCCAGCCGGTGAATCGAGCCACACTGGCCGAACTGCTGTGGCCCGACCAGGGGTTGTCCTCAGGGCGAACCAATCTACGCCATGCCCTGCATTGCCTGCGCCAGAGTCTAGGCGACGACGCCGAGCGCGTGTTGGCGGTTTCCCGGCAGACAATCGCTTTCCAGTTGCCGGAACAGTGGCAGTTCGACCTGCATCAGGTCGAGGCCTTGCTGGCCGAGCCACCCGATGTCGAGCGGCTCGAGCGACTGCTTGGGCTTTACCGGGGCGACCTGGTGGAAGAACTCCAACTGACCCAATGTGCCGAGTATCAGCGCTGGCTGGTCAGAATTCGCGGGGAATGGCGTCAGCGGGTGATTGCCTATGCCGAGCAGGTCGTGACCTCGACCTCGGACATTCCCGATGGCTTGCTGCGTACATTGGTCAGTCGTTTCTCCGGATATGCGCCGTTCCATGAACGGCTGATCAGGCAACTGATCGACCAGGGTCAGTCGGCCGCCGCCCACGAAGAATACAATGCTTATCTGCAACTCCTCGCCCTGTCGGGGCAGCAACCCGATCCCGGTATCCTTCAACTCGCGCGCTTTTGGTCGGACACGCCGGTCGAGCCCCAGCCGACCACGCCGCAGGGCGCCTATTCGCGTGTGCTCAGCATGGATAGCCAGCCGCTGTGCGACGAGGAGATCGATCATCGCCAGCTCTCGGTCATGGCGATCCGACTGAGCCTGCATGGCGACTGGGAGGAGCGCAGTGAGGTGCGGGCCTGCCTGTCGCTGCAGATCGAGCTGCTGCGCTGGCTGGAGCGCCAATGTCATCATCTGGGCGGCTTCTGGCTGCCCGGGGCAACCGGGGGGCTGGGCCTGGCCTGCTTCGGTACCCATGGCCCGGCCCACCAGCTGGCCGAGCTGGTAGCGCTCTACGAGCATTGCCGCCGTGCCTTGCCGGAGGAAACGGCGCGCCTGTGGAGCGGTGACAAGGAGGCACCCCGGTTTACCCTGACGGCGGGACTGCATAGCGGTCGCGTCGTCTATCTGCCCGAGCGGCAGCTGATCGATCCGCTTGGGCAGGTGACGCAGCGTTCTCTGGAGTTGATGAGTGCGGCCGAGGGCAGTGAGCTGGTCATTTCACAGGAGGCCAGCCAGCACATGCCGCCTGCACTGGATTTGCAGCCTCGCCTGGCGTCGCGACTCGTGGCCAGCGACGGCAAGATACGCTTGCGCGCGCTGGTGCTGGGAAGCGGCGAGGGGGCGCGCGGGGCGCTGCCGCCGGCTCTGGTCGGTCGCGAAAGCGCGCTGCGCAAGATGCGGGACGCCTTGGCCCGGGCCGGTATCGGTCTGCGCCAGAGCGTTCTGGTGCAAGGCGCGTCGGGCATGGGCAAGTCGGCATTGATGGTCGGCTTTCGCCAACTGGAGCAGAGCCAGGATGCTGCGCTGTGCTGGATCTCGACCACCCGCATGTCGATGCAAGAGCCGTATGGCGTTGCCCGATCGCTACTGCGCTGGCACTGGCAGGGCGAGCTGAGCCGCGATCGGTTGGAGGCCATGCTGGCGGCTCAAGGGGAGACATCGCTGCTTGCAGATGAGGTCCGTTGCCGCCTGCTGCATCAGGCGCTGGGTTTCGAGGCGCCCGAAGAACACATTGCAGTGACCCAGAATGGCGAGGCCGTGGACCTGGTGGTTCGCATGCTGCACGGCCTGATCGAACGGATCACGAAGGACAGGCCGCTGGTGCTCATGGTCGACGACCTGCAGTGGATCGACGAGCCCTCGCTGAAGGTGCTGTCCGGTCTCCAGGCGCGCCTGCCCATCAATTGCCCCTTCCTGCTGGTCAGCAGCTATCACGGGCGCGAGTCGCTAGCGGTCAAGCTGCATTGGGACCAGTTGATCGCGTTGGGTCGCCTCGATGCCACCCAATCGTCGCGACTGCTGTCGCAATTGGCACGACGTTACCGCTTGCACCTTAGCCCACGCCTGCGTAGTCAATTGATCGAGCGCTGCGATGGCGTTCCGCTCTATCTGCAGGAAATCTGCCGGCGACTGGACATGGACCGCCGGGAAGGCCGTAGCGTTCAGGTCGACGAGTTGCCGCATGGTCTGCTGGGGCTGCTGGCCAGCCGCATCGACCAACTCGATGCTGACCGCCATGTCGCCCATGCCGCAGCGGTGCTCGGTCGTCAGTTCCGTCTCGATTTTCTCCGCGAGTGCTGCGGCATCGAGGAAGTTAGGCTCCGGCAGGCACTGGAACAAATGTCACGCCTGGAAATCATCGAGAATTGCGACGCCGGCAGCGAATTCGAATATCAGTTCACCCACCCGCTGTTGCAGGAAGCGGCATACCTTTCCTGCCCCAAGGACGTTCGGGTGCGCATCCATCAGCAGGTCGTTGGGCTGATCGAGGAGCGCTTTCCGATGTGGATCAGCCGCAACCCTGGAGATTTTGCCGCGCATCTACGGCGTAGTGGCCACTTCGCGCGTGGTGCTCGTTACTTCGAGCTGGCAGCCCGAGAGGCGCTCAAGGTCAGTGCCAACCGCACGGCGCTGCGCATGGCCGACGCCGGCCTGGCCAGCCTGCGCCAGGTTGAAAACCAGGTGGAGCGCGAGATCAGCCTGCTGACCGTGAAGGGGCAGGCAGCCTTTGCGCTGGAGGGCCATGGTTCGCCGACCGCCCATGAAAGTTTCGTCAAGGCACGCGAGTTGATCGAGTGTTCGCCTTGCGCCGATGAAGAGACCGAGCTCGAGCAGAGATTCCTGGTCAAGTGGGGGCTCTGGGTGGGCTGCAGCCAGCGTGACGCCAATGCCGACGCCTTTTCATTGGCATCGCGCATGGCGGCCTTGGCCCAGCAATTGCCCGATCTCCGCTACCGTCGTTTGGCAGAATATGCCCAGGCACATTGTGAATACTGGGCAGGGCGCATCCGCCAGGCTCACGATCACCTTCAGGAGATCGATCCCCTCAACCAATCGATGATGCTGGAGTGGTTGCCTTTCTCCGATCATCCCCAGGTGGCGGCGGCCTGCTATCAGGGCTGGGCATTATGCCTGCGTGGCGATTACCACAACGCCGAGGTGCAGATCGAGGCTGCGATTCGGCTGGCAGAACGCTTCAATCATCCCGGCTCATTGGCCATGTCCCTGATGTTTGCGGCATCGCTGTACCGGCAGCTTGGGCATGTACACCTGGCCGGTGCCAGGGCGGAGCGGGTTTTCGAGTTGACTCAGACGCCGGATCTGCATCTCTGGCACATGACGGCCCAGTGCGCATTGGGGTGGCACAAGGCCCTGACCGGCGACCGGGCGGGACTGGCCATGATCGAGGCGGGGCTGGAGGAGTTCGCCGAACTGGTTGGGCGCGACCAGTATCAGCGCCCCGTACTGTGGTATGTGGACGCCTGTCTGTTCCTCGGGGAACTGTTGCGGGCGGAAGATTATCTCGATCAACGCCTGATGATGGCGCGCGAGCGCAATTCCCTCTACGTTCCGGAGCTTTCAGTCCAGCTTGCCAGGGTTTACCACGAATTGGGTCGCCCTCGAGAAGCGATTCGCAAGCTGGCCAAACAGGCCTTGGAGCAGGCTCGCGAGCACGAAAACGTCCATCACCAGCTCTATGCGCTCGAACTCTGGCTGGATATCGTCGACCCTAGCGACGTGGATGCACGGGAGGCCTTGCGTCGGCTGCTCGGCGAGGTGTCACAGAGCGATGCACCGGTGCTGGTGCGCTGGCGCAACTTGCTTGATCAGTGCCAGTCGAGTGGCTCGGTCACGTTTCGGGCCATCAACGCCGACTGAGTCCGGCCGCGATTCGCGCCCGGGGAAACACGAGGCGTCACCGTGCAGGCGACGCCTCGTGAGGGACTGGCGCTGGTCGTTCCGGAGCGGATGTTCCGCGGAGCCTGGGCTAGAAGTCGAGTCGGGTCAACGCCGGTGTCCCGTTCGCTTCGATGAGAATTTCCCAGCCCTGGTGTGGCTGCCAGTCTCCCAGCACGATGCGCCGTGCCGGCTCGCCATCGATGTCCAGTTCATGTACGGCGGGGCGGTGCGTGTGCCCGTGGATCAGCGTGTATACGCCATGCTGAGTCATCTCTCGCACCACTTCGTCGGGCGTGACATCCATGATGTCTTCCGCCTTGTTGGAGTTGGCCTCGCCTGACTGGCTGCGCAGATTGCGGGCCAGCTCGAGCCGCTGCTCGACCGGCATGGCGAGGATCTGTGCCTGCCACTGGGGATCGCGAGCCATGCCGCGAAACTGCATGTAGGCCTCGTCACGAGTACACAGGCTATCGCCATGCATCAGCAGAACGCATTGGTCGCCCAGCGTCACGACGCTGGGATCGGGCAGGAGGGTGACGCCCGTTGCCTGGGCGAAGCCCTCTCCGATCAGGAAGTCACGATTGCCATGCATGAAGTAGAGCCGCGTACCGCTGTCGCTCACCTTCCGGAGCGCCGCCATGATGCGCGTCTCGAACTCTCCCAGGTAATCATCGCCAATCCAGGCTTCGAAGAAATCGCCGAGGATGTAGAGTGCCTCGGCATGGCGGCCGCGCTCATCGAGATAGCGAAGGAAGTTCTCGGCGATCTCGGGTGCGCCGGCATGCAGGTGCAGGTCGGAAATCAGTCGTATCGTCATGCGTGCCTACCGTCATGTGATGGGGCTTGTCACGGCGCTGCCAAGCGCGGAGAGCCGGTCGTGAAACGGCCCGCCGTAGCGGGCCGTTTCAGCAAGGCATCAGGATGTCAGTCGACGATTTCCGCGCGCTTGATGATCACGTCTTGGGCAGGCACATCGGCATGCATGCCGCGGCGTGTCGTCTGTACGCCCTTGATATTTTCGACCACATCCATGCCTTCCACCACCTCACCGAAGACGCAGTAACCCCAGCCCTGCAGGTTCTTGCCGCGGTGATCGAGAAAATCATTGTCGGCTACGTTGATGAAGAACTGGGCGGTGGCCGAATGGGGATCCTGGGTGCGCGCCATGGCAAGCGTGCCCTTGCGATTCTTCAGGCCGTTGTCGGCTTCGTTTTCGATCGGCTCGCGGGTGGGCTTCTGTTCGAAGTCGAGGTCGAAGCCGCCGCCCTGAATCATGAAGCCATTGATGACGCGATGGAACAGCGTGTTGTCGTAATGGCCATCGCGCACGTACTGCTCGAAGTTGGCTGCCGTCTTGGGGGCGTTATCGTGATCGAGCTTGATATGGATCTCGCCGTGGTTGGTATGCAGGACGATCATGGAAGAATTCCCAACTGTCAGAAATGGTGCGCCTTGGCGAAGCGCTTGAGCGTCGCGCTATAATAGCGTCTTTCGTTCTACGCGCGAAGCCGGGTGAATCCCCTTCGTCATTCGCGATCCCAGAGGTTCATGGACATCATATGACCACCGAGAGTACCAGCGCCCCGAATTTCATTCGCAACCAGGTCAGGGAAGAGATCGAAGCGGGCTCCGTCGATACCGTCGTCACCCGTTTTCCGCCGGAGCCCAATGGATTTCTGCATATCGGCCATGCCAAGTCGATATGCCTGAATTTCGGGATTGCCGAGCAGTTCGGCGGTGGTTGTAATCTGCGTTTCGACGATACCAACCCGGCCAAGGAAGAGCAGGCGTACATCGACGCGATCAAGGCCGACGTCGAGTGGCTGGGATTCCAGTGGGCCGGTAACGTTCGCTATGCCTCGGACTATTTCGACCAGCTCTATGCCTGGGCACAGCATCTCATTCGCGAGGACAAGGCATATGTCGACGATTTGTCCGCCGAGGAGATTCGTGAATACCGCGGCACGCTGACCGAGCCCGGACGCCCGAGCCCTTACCGCGACCGGCCGGTCGCGGAGAACCTTGACCTGCTCGAGCGCATGCGCACCGGGGAGTTCGCCGAAGGCGGGAAGGTACTGCGCGCCAAGATCGACATGGCATCACCCAACATCAATCTTCGCGACCCGGTGCTGTATCGCATCCGCCATGCCAGTCACCACCAGACCGGCGACAAGTGGAAGATCTATCCCTCCTACGATTTCGCCCATGGCCAATCGGATGCCATCGAGGGCGTGACTCACTCGCTGTGCACGTTGGAGTTCGAGGATCACCGCCCGCTGTACGACTGGTTCCTCGAGAACCTGCCGGTGCCGTCTCGCCCCCGTCAGATCGAGTTCGCACGCCTGAACCTCAACTACACGGTGACGTCCAAGCGCAAGCTCAAGCTGCTGGTGGACAAGGGCATTGTCGATGGCTGGGACGACCCGCGCATGCCGACCATCTCGGGGATGCGACGGCGCGGCTACACGGCGAGTTCGATCCGCAAGTTCTGCGACATGATCGGGGTTACCCGTGCCGAGGGCGGAATGGTCGATATCGCCATGCTCTATCATGCCATCCGCTCGGACCTCGAGGACAATGCACCGCGGGCCATGTGCGTGCTCAAGCCGCTCAAGGTGGTGCTGACCAATGTCGCCGAGGATCATGACGAAGTCTTCGAAGTGCCGGGACACCCGGCACGCGACGACATGGGCGTGCGCAAGCTGCCGCTGAGTCGCGAGATCTGGATCGATGCCGATGACTTCATGGAAGAGCCACCCAAGAAGTTCTTCCGCCTGGCGCCGGGCAAGGAGGTCCGCCTGCGCAATGCCTACGTGATCCGCTGCGATGAGGTAGTGAAGAACGCCTCTGGCGACATTGAGGAGTTGCGCTGCTCGGTGGATTTCGACACGCTCGGCAAGAATCCCGAAGGGCGCAAGGTCAAGGGCGTGATCCACTGGGTCAGTGCGGCGCATGCCGTGCCGGTCGAGGTACGTCTGTATGACAACCTGTTCCAGGTCGAGGCTCCCGATCGCGACCGCGACGTGGATTTCCTCGAGCACCTCAATGAGCAGTCACTGAGCGTGGTGCAAGGCTATGGCGAACCGAGCCTGGCCGAGATCAAGCCCGAGGATCGCTTCCAGTTCGAGCGGGTGGGGTACTTCTGTGCCGACCGGCATGCTGCAGCCGAGGGCAAGCGTGTCTTCAACCGTACCGTCGGTCTCAAGGATACCTGGGCCAAGATCCAGAAGAAGGGGTGAGCGGGCATGCAGATCTACAATACCCTGACCCGGCGCAAGGAGCCCTTCAATCCCATCGAGCCGGGCAAGGTGCGCATGTACGTGTGCGGCATCACGGTCTATGACTATTGCCACATCGGTCATGCCCGGGTCATGGTCGCGTTCGACGTGATCACCCGCTACCTGCGCGAGCGCGGTTACGACGTGACCTATGTGCGCAACATCACCGATATCGACGACAAGATCCTCAAGCGGGCCGACGAGAATGGCGAAACCATCGTCAGCCTCACCGAGCGCATGATCGCGGCCATGCATGAGGACGAGGGACGTCTGGGCGTGCTTCGTCCCGACCATGAGCCCCGGGCAACCGCGCACATCGATGACATCATCGCGATGATCGAGCAGCTCATCGACAAGGGGTACGCGTATCGTGCCGATAACGGTGATGTCTACTACCGGGTGCGCAAGTTCACCGATTACGGCAAGCTCAATAACCGCAACCTCGACGAGATGCGAGCCGGTGCACGTGTCGAGGTCGACACCCACAAGGAGGATCCGCTCGACTTCGTGCTCTGGAAAGCGGCGAAGCCGGATGAGGCCAGTTGGCCGTCCCCCTGGGGGAATGGGCGTCCCGGCTGGCACATCGAGTGTTCCGCCATGTCGACCTGCTGCCTGGGCGAGACGTTCGATATTCATGGCGGCGGGCCGGATTTGACCTTTCCGCATCACGAGAACGAGATTGCCCAGAGCGAAGCGGCGACCGGCAAGCCCTATGTCAACACCTGGATGCATGCCGGCGCGGTCCGGGTCGACCAGCAGAAGATGTCCAAGTCGCTGGGCAACTTCTTTACCATCCGGGAAGTGCTTGAAGTGCATGATCCCGAGGTGGTGCGCTACCTGTTGCTGTCCAGCCACTACCGCAGCCCTATCAACTACGCACCCGATGCGCTCGATGAGGCGCGGCGTTCCCTGGAGCGCTTCTACAATGCGCTCGATGGCCTGGAGCCGGTCAAGGGCGAAGTGGAAGAGGGTTACCGGGTACGCTTCACCGAGGCGATGGACGATGACTTCAATACCGCCGAGGCGCTCGCTGTCTTGTTCGAGCTGGTTCGCGACCTGAACCGGGCGCGCAAGGAGGCACCCGAGCGGGCACCCGCCCTGGCGTACGAGCTCAAGCGCCTGGGCGGTATCCTGGGGCTGTTCGGTCAGGAGCCGTCTGTCTTTCTCAAGGCGGGGGCGGCAAGCCTGCCGATCACCGAATCCGAAATCGAGGCACGTATTGCCGCGCGGGCCGATGCCAAGGCACAGCGCGACTTTGCCGAGGCCGACCGTATTCGTGACGAACTGGCTGCCATGGGGATCGTGCTCAAGGACTCCCGCGAGGGGACGAACTGGGTATTCGAAAAATAGCTTGTCTTGGCTTGAAGAAAACCCGCGATATTTCAACTATCGCGGGTTTTTTCGTTTCGGTGCCGCGGGCTGACAGCTCAGGCCTCGACGGTGGCCTCGCGGGGCGTGCCCAGGCGCTTTACCATGGCTTCGACCATCTCGGCCGAATGCGTGGCGGCCTGGTCGATGAACTGCTGGAAAGAAAGGTTGGACTCCTTACCGGCGATATCCGACAGGGCGCGAATGACCACGAAAGGGCAGCCGTACAGGTGGCAGGTCTGGGCTATGGCAGCCGCCTCCATCTCCGCGGCCAGCATGGTCGGGAAGCGCTCGCGGGTACGCTGCACGGCATCGGGGCAAGCCATGAAGGCATCGCCGGTGGCGATCAGGCCCTCATATACACGCAGGTGGCCGAGGCTTTCGATGCAGTCTCGAGCGACTTTCACCAGGCGCTCATCTGGCAGGTAGGCGGCTGGCATGCGAGGTACCTGACCATGCTCGTAGCCGAAGACGACGGCATCCACGTCATGGTGGCGCACCTCCGTGGAAACGACCACGTCGCCGACCTGTAAGTCGCTGCCGAAACCGCCCGCCGAGCCGGTGTTAATCACGGCCTCGGGCTGGTACATGTCGAGCAGCAGGGTGGTGCCGACAGCGGCATTGACCTTGCCGATGCCTGACTGAAGGATAACCACATCGACACCATGCAATCGGCCAACATGGAAGGTGGAACCCACATGCTCGCGGGTCTTGCAATTTTCCAGGCGCGATGCGAGCAGGGCGACTTCCTCTGCCATGGCGCCGATGATTCCGATTCTCTGCATCAGGCGAATACCTGGTTCCACTCGTTGCGCTTGGCCAGGAAGTTGCGCGCCAGTTCCTGAGCGCCTTCCAGGCTGTGGCTGGCGGCCCAGCCGCACTGCATTTCGTTGCAGGCTGGCACTTCCTTGGCTTCGAGAACGTCTTCCAAGGTCTTGGCCAACAGCTCGAGCACGTCGTCATAGTCGTCATGATTGATCATGGCGACATAGAAGCCGGTCTGGCAGCCCATCGGGCTGATGTCGACGACCTTGTCGCTGTGATTGCGCGACAGCTCAGCCATCAAATGTTCCAGCGAGTGCAGGGCGGGCATCTCCATGTGTTCCCGGTTGGGCTGGCAGATGCGCATGTCGTACTTATGGATCTGGTCGCCATTATCGCCGGTCTTGATGCCGGCCAGGCGTACGTAAGGTGCCTTGACCTTGGTGTGGTCCAGGTTGAAGCTCTCGACGTTCATTGGCTTCTGGTCGTTCATCCCACTCTCCGACGTCGTTGATCGTTGGCCCGGGGCTGCGGACATGAAAAGGGCAAGAATTATACGTGCCAGGACTCAGTTGTGCATGGCATCGTGCAGTTCGGCAGCGTATAGCGTGTTTTCCAATAGCGAAGCGACCGTCATCGGACCTACGCCACCAGGCACTGGCGTGATATAGCTGGCACGGGCGGCGGCAGGTTCGAATTCCAGGTCGCCAATCAGTTGACCGCTGTTCAGGCGGTTAATGCCGACATCGATCACAATGGCCCCATCCTTGACCCATTCGCCCTTGACCACGCCCGGCTTGCCCACCGCGACGACCAGCAGGTCGGCATCGCGGACATGAGTCTCCAGATCCTGGGTGAAGCGGTGGCAGATCGTCGTCGTGCAGCCGGCCAGCAATAGTTCGAGCGCCATGGGGCGTCCCACGATGTTGGAAGCGCCGACGATGGTCGCGTCGAGACCGCGCACCGGGATGCCGGTTTCCTGGAGCAGGGTCATGATGCCCTTGGGTGTGCAGGGACGAAGCACCGGCAGGCGCTGGGCAAGGCGGCCCAGATTGTAGGGGTGAAAGCCGTCCACGTCCTTGTCGGGATGGATACGCTCGAGAATCGGGCGGGCATCGAGATGCTCCGGTAAGGGAAGCTGTACCAGGATTCCATCGACGGTCGGGTCAGCATTCAGTTCGTCGACGAGGTCTTCCAGCGCTTCCTGGCTCGTATCTTCGGTCAGTTGATGGCGAAAGGAGAGGATGCCGGCCTGTTCGCAGGCAAGGTGCTTGTTGCGTACGTAGACTTCGGACGCGGGGTCTTCACCAACCAGTACCACGGCAAGTCCGGGAATGCGCTTGCCTGTCTCATGACGCGTCTTCACCTGGCGAGCGACTTGTTGGCGGACTTGCGCGGCAATGGCCTTGCCGTCGATTAGTTGGGCTGACATCAAAGATTCCTTTGGTACTGTCGAGCAGAAGCGCTGCGGAAGAAGAAGAGGCGAGATTTTCGCATGTCCTAGGCGACTGTCAAAGCGCTACTGTGCAGCGAGATCAGCTAAGGGGTTGACCTCGCGAAGAAGTTGCGTAGAATACGCAGCGCTTGACGGGGCCCGAGCGGTGACGTCATGGCCGTAGCGTCGAACGGCGGGGTATAGCGCAGTCTGGTAGCGCGCCTGCTTTGGGAGCAGGATGTCGGGGGTTCAAATCCCTCTACCCCGACCAACCTATTGTTTGGCAAGTGTTTTTGTCTACAGTAGGGTTGTGGTGAGAAGCTTGGGGCCGTAACATGACTCTCCCGTAGAGACAGTATGCGCCTATAGCTCAACCGGATAGAGCAACGGCCTTCTAAGCCGTAGGTTGCAGGTTCGAGTCCTGCTGGGCGCGCCAAGCCGCATGCCAGTGCATGCTGGTCAGGTCGGCAAGGCGAATGCCGTCAGTAGCAGTACGATATGGTGGATGTAGCTCAGTGGTAGAGCCCCGGATTGTGGCTCCGGTGGTCGTGGGTTCGATCCCCATCATCCACCCCATGTCGCCTGCCTTGTTTTTTTGAAGAAGTGGTGGATGTAGCTCAGTGGTAGAGCCCCGGATTGTGGCTCCGGTGGTCGTGGGTTCGATCCCCATCATCCACCCCATTTCTTCGATCTTGTTTCTCCTCTATTATTCCCTCTTGTGCTTACCGCTGCCATTTGGTGGTCGTTTTCTCGTCTTGCCTCGCTCGCTTGGCTTGCTGCCGCTGTTGCAGTGCAACCGTTTTCGACGCTAACAGCGTTGCTGCAGTGTGGTTTTTGTCGTTGCTCTTGTAAATCCTTCGGGTGTCCCCATATACAGCCGCATGACGTGCTTGCCAGCGCGTGCCGGGATTCTTAAAATCCTCCCCTTTGAACGCATTTTCAAACGCCCCCAGTCGGTAGAGGACCTTTCATGCAAGTTTCCGTCGAAACGACTTCACAGATCGAGCGCCGCGTCACCGTGCAGGTGCCGTCCAATGAAGTCGATGAGGCCGTCGCCGCCCGTCTCAAGGACACCGCCAAGAACATTCGTCTCAACGGCTTCCGCCAGGGGCGGGTGCCGATGGCAGTGGTGAAGCAGCGCTACGGTCGCGACGTGCGTAATGAAGTGGTGGGCGAACTGATGCGTCAGCACTACGTCAGGGCAATCACCGAGCAGAGCCTGAATCCGGCGGGTTACCCCTCGATCGAGCCGACCGTCAACGAGACGGGCAAGGATCTCGAGTTCGTTGCTACGCTGGAAGTCTATCCGGAGTTCGACCTGGCATCCATTGAGGGTAGCGAGATCGAGCGTCCGGTGGCCAGCGTCAACGATGCGGATATCGATCAGATGATCGAGACCCTGCGCAAGCAGAATGCTAAGTGGGAAGTAGTTGACCGCGCTGCGGAATCCGGCGATCAGGTCAAGATCGATTTCAAGGGCTTCCTGGGCGATGAGCCGTTTGAAGGCGGCGAAGCCGAAGGGCACGAGCTCGTCCTCGGCTCCAATAGCTTCATTCCTGGCTTCGAGGACCAGCTGGTCGGCGTCAAGGCCGGTGACGAGAGCGAAATCAAGGTCACTTTCCCGGAAGACTACCAGGCCGAGCATTTGGCCGGTCAGGAAGCGACGTTCAAGGTCAAGGTGCATCAGGTAAACGCCCAGCAGTTGCCGGAAATCGATGCCGAGTTCGTCAAGCAATTCGGTGTCGAGGATGGCGACCTCGACAAGTTCCGTGCCGAAGTGCGCAAGAACATGGAGCGTGAGGTCAAGCAGGCGGTCGACAACCGCGTCAAGCAACAGGCCCTGGACGCCCTGAAGCAGGCCAATGACATTCCGGTGCCGGCTTCCCTGATCAGCCAGGAAACCGACGCGCTCAAGCGTCAGGCTGCCCAGCAGTTTGGCCTGGGGGATGACTTCGACGTGTCGCAACTGCCCGACGAGCTTTTTGCGGATCAGGCCAAGAGTCGTGTTCAGGTCGGACTGCTGCTGGCCGAGGTCATCAAGGTGAACGAACTGGACGCCAGCGACGATGAGATCAAGGCCAAGGTCGAAGAACTCGCTCAGCAGTACCAGCAGCCCGAGCAGGTGATCGAGTATTACCTCAAGGACGAGCAGATGAAGAATCAGGTCAAGTCTGCCGTTCTCGAAGAGAAGGCGGTTGACAAGCTTCTCGAGCAGGCACAGGTTAAAGACGTCGAGATGTCCTACGAGCAGGCGCTGCAGGCAGCTCAGCAGCAGGGTGCCGAGGAAGACGCCGATGAGGATGAGGCGGCTTCACAGCAAGCCTGATACAGCGTCCTGCAGGTTGACTGAACGACCCGGCTCCGGCCGGGTCGATAGTCATGTGCCTGGCTAGGTAAGCAAGGCATCACGTTACAAATCACCGGATTAAGGTAGTCACGCAATGGGCAACGAGTTCGATATTCAAAACGCCGGCGGTCTGGTCCCCATGGTGGTCGAGCAGAGCGCACGCGGTGAGCGGGCCTACGATATTTACTCGCGCCTGCTCAAGGAACGTGTGATCTTCCTGGTGGGTCCGGTGGAAGACTACATGGCCAACCTGGTCGTGGCGCAGCTGTTGTTCCTCGAGTCCGAAAATCCGGACAAGGACATCCACCTGTACATCAACTCGCCCGGTGGCTCCGTGACGGCGGGCATGTCCATCTATGACACCATGCAGTTCGTCAAGCCCGATGTCTCGACTGTTTGCATCGGTCAAGCGGCCAGCATGGGTGCGCTGCTATTGGCTGGCGGTGCGAAGGACAAGCGCTTCTGTCTGCCCAATTCACGGATGATGATTCACCAGCCGCTTGGCGGATACCAGGGGCAGGCCTCGGATATCGAGATCCATACTCGAGAGATTCTCAATATCCGCCATAAACTGAATCGGATTCTGGCCGATCATACTGGACAGGACATCGAGACGATTGCCAAGGATACCGACCGTGACAACTTCATGGACGGCAATCAGGCAGTGGAATATGGCCTCATCGATGCCGTGCTGGATAAGCGCCCGGCATCCTGATAGCGTAATTGTAAACCATGCATATCCTGGCGGCCGTCAAGGTCGCCTTTGGAAAGAGGTACGCGAATGGCCGACGGCAAAGGCAAAGACGAGGGTAAGCTGCTGTACTGCTCGTTCTGCGGCAAGAACCAGAACGAGGTGCGCAAGCTGATCGCAGGTCCTTCCGTCTATATCTGCGACGAGTGTGTCGACTTGTGCAACGACATCATTCGCGAGGAAGTCCTGGAGGCCGACGCTGAAGGCGACGAGGATCGCCTGCCGGCCCCGCGCGAGATTCGCGACACACTCGACGACTACGTGATCGGGCAGGATCGCGCCAAGATGGTGTTGTCCGTAGCGGTGTACAACCACTACAAGCGCCTGCGCGCTGGTGTGAAGGGTGACGAGGTCGAGTTGGGCAAGTCCAACATCCTGCTGATCGGGCCGACCGGCAGCGGCAAGACGTTGCTGGCCGAAACCTTGGCTCGCCTGCTCAATGTGCCCTTCACCATCGCCGATGCAACGACCCTGACGGAAGCGGGTTATGTCGGCGAGGATGTCGAGAACATCATTCAGAAGCTGCTGCAGAAGTGCGACTACGATGTCGAGAAGGCGCAGCGCGGCATCGTCTACATCGATGAGATCGACAAGATTTCGCGCAAGTCCGACAACCCGTCGATCACTCGAGACGTCTCGGGCGAGGGTGTACAGCAGGCGCTGCTCAAACTGATCGAGGGCACTACGGCATCGGTACCGCCGCAAGGTGGCCGAAAGCACCCGCAGCAGGAGTTCCTGCAGGTCGATACCGGCAATATCCTGTTCATCGTCGGCGGGGCTTTCGCCGGGCTGGACAAGGTGATTCGCGATCGCGCCGAGAAGGGCGGTATCGGCTTCAATGCCACCGTCAAGAGCAAGGACTCCAACAAGGGTGTGGGTGATGTGTTGGCCGACGTCGAACCCGAGGATCTGGTCAAGTTCGGCCTGATTCCAGAGTTCGTTGGTCGCCTGCCGGTTATTGCCACCCTGACAGAACTCAGCGAGGAAGCGCTCGTTCAGATTCTGACCGAGCCCAAGAATTCGCTGGTCAAGCAGTACGCGAAGCTCTTCGAAATGGAGAACGTCGAACTCGACTTCCGCGAGGATGCGTTGCGTGCCGTTGCCCGCAAGGCTATGGCTCGCAAGACCGGGGCTCGTGGCCTGCGTTCGATTCTCGAGTCCGTGCTGCTCGACACAATGTATGAAGTGCCTTCGCTGGAAGGCGTCACCAAGGTGGTCATCGACGAGTCGGTGATCTCCGGTGAAAGCGATCCGCTGCTCATCTATTCCACCCAGGAAGAGAGCAAGGTCGCGAACAAGGATGGTTGAAGCTCATCCCGTTCGGGAGGGGGCCGTCATGGCCCCCTTTTCGTATGTTAGGCAGCGGGAAGCCATCGTCACTCGGCGGTTGTAAAGTGACACTTTCGCCCCCACATCTTGTCTCAATAGTTGATTGCTGCGCTAGGAGATCCTGACCTGGCTGACTGAGGAGATCGTTTTACTCGGTTCCGGCTGATACGCATCTGGGTCGGTATACCCGGTCAGGACCGATCAGTGTCCTGTCCCTTCGTTCTCGCCGGCTGCGAACCGCCAAGCCAGGTTGCCCTGGTGTCCAAACATTCGAATCGTGAGGAACTGTCTGCGATGCAGCAGAACGCCGAACAGACACTGAGTCTGCCCCTTCTCCCATTGCGGGATGTTGTCGTCTACCCGCAGATGGTCATTCCCCTCTTCGTAGGGCGTGAAAAGTCCATCCAGGCCCTCGAAGCGGCCATGGATGCCGACAAGCGTGTGCTGCTGGTAGCCCAGCGTGAGGCCGGGCAGGACGATCCTGGCACGGAAGATCTGTTCTCGGTCGGCACCGTGGCGGAAATCGTGCAACTGCTCAAGTTGCCTGACGGTACTGTCAAGGTACTCATCGAAGGGACGTCGCGTGCCGACGTGCGTCATGTGGGCCTTGCCGAGTCGGGATATAGCGTCGCCGATATCGTCATGCGCGAGAGCCAGCCGCTTTCCGAGCGCGAGCAGGAATCGCTGGTGCGTGTATTGCTCAACCAGTTCGAGCAGTACGTCAAGCTGTCCAAGAAAGTCCCCAACGAGGTGCTCAGCTCCTTGCAGGGTATCGAGGATCCCAGTCGGCTCGTCGATACCATCTGTGCCCATCTGTCGCTCAAGATCGGCGACAAGCAGGAACTGCTCGAGATGGATCGCGTGCGTGACCGCATCGAGCATCTGATGGCATTGATCGAATCCGAAATCGACCTGCTTCAGGTGGAAAAGCGGATCCGCTCGCGCGTCAAGGACCAGATGGAAAAGTCGCAGCGCGAGTACTACCTGAACGAGCAGATGAAGGCCATCCAGAAGGAGATGGGGGAGCTCGAGAATGTTCCCAACGAGGCCGACAAGTACGAGAAGCTGATCAAGGAATCCGGCATGCCTGCCGAGGCGGCCGAAAAAGCCAATCAGGAGCTGAGCAAGCTCAAGATGATGGCACCGACCTCGGCCGAGGCGACCGTCGTACGTTCTTACCTGGACTGGTTGGTGTCGGTGCCATGGAAGAAGCGCACGCGTGTCAAGCACGACCTGCCGCATGCCGTGTCGGTACTCGACGAGGATCACTATGGCCTTGAAGAGGTCAAGGAGCGCATTCTCGAGTACCTGGCCGTGCAGAAACGTGTCAAGAAGCTCAAGGGGCCGGTGCTTTGCCTTGTCGGCCCCCCGGGGGTCGGCAAGACGTCACTGGGGCAGTCGATCGCGCGCGCGACCAATCGCAAGTATGTGCGTCTGGCCTTGGGCGGTGTCAGGGACGAGTCGGAAATCCGCGGTCATCGTCGTACCTACATCGGTTCACTACCGGGCAAGCTGATCCAGCGCATGAGCAAGGCCGGCGTGAAAAACCCATTGTTCCTGCTCGACGAAGTCGACAAGATCGGCATGGATCATCGTGGCGACCCGGCATCGGCGCTGCTCGAAGTGCTCGACCCCGAGCAGAACGACAAGTTCAGCGATCATTATCTTGAGCTCGACTACGACCTTTCCGATGTGATGTTCATCTGTACCGCCAACTCGATGAACATTCCCGGTCCGCTGCTCGATCGCATGGAGATCATCCGCCTGCCCGGCTATACCGAGGACGAGAAGCTCGCCATCGCCAAGCGCTACCTGCTGCCCAAGCAGCTCAAGGCCAATGGTCTCAAGGACGATGAGCTGGCGATGTCCGATGAGGCGATACTTGAGCTCATCCGCTACTATACCCGCGAGGCGGGGGTACGCGAGCTCGAGCGACAGATCGCCAAGGTGTGCCGCAAGGTGCTCCGCGAGCGTGTCGAGGCGGAGAGCAAGCAAGGCGCCCAGGCCGCGCAGACGCTGGCGGCCGACGATATCGAGTCCTATGCAGGTGTCAGACGCTATAGCTATGGCCTGGCCGACCAGGAGCATCAAGTGGGGCGGGTGACCGGCCTGGCCTGGACATCGGTCGGCGGCGAATTGCTCAATATCGAATCGGTAGTCACGCCGGGCAAGGGACGCCTGAACAAGACGGGGTCTCTGGGCAACGTGATGAAGGAATCGGTTGATGCAGCGCACACCGTGGTGCGTGCACGTGCGGTTCCCATGGGCATCGATCCCGAACGCTTCGAAAAGGAGGATCTGCACATTCACGTCCCCGAGGGCGCCACCCCCAAGGATGGCCCCAGTGCAGGCATTGCCATGGTCACTGCCATGGTCTCTGCCTACACCGAACGTCCGGTGCGTTGCGATGTCGCCATGACCGGTGAAGTCAACCTGCGCGGTGAAGTGTTGCCGATCGGTGGGCTAAAGGAGAAATTGCTGGCGGCAAGGCGGGGTGGTATAAAGATCGTACTTATTCCTGAAGAGAACCGCCGCGATCTCAAGGAAGTTCCCGACAACATCACCAGTGCCTTGGACATTCGTCCCGTGCGTTGGATTGATGAAGTTCTCGATATAGCGTTGGTTGATCCTTCCGACGTGTCCAGTGATGATAATCGTCCCGATGAAGCGGCTTCTTCGCATACGATGGTCAGCACGCACTAACGGGTTTTAATGCGCCATAATGGGGTGTAAACCCCGTTATGGCGGGGCTTGGCGCCGAAGGTTGCTTGACAGAAGTTTTGTCGCATTGCTATAAATTGCGCTTTGCTGTGATCGCGTAAGCCGCCCTAAAGAAGCGCCGATTTTCAGTAATTTCCGAAACAGTCAAGGGGTGAAGTGTGAATAAATCCGAGCTGATCGAAGCCATCGCTGCATCTGCCGACATTCCCAAGGCAGCTGCAAGCCGCGCGTTGGATGCGATGATCGAGTCCGTTACCGATAGCCTGAAGAAGGGCGACTCCGTTGCCTTGGTCGGCTTCGGTACCTTTACCGTCAAGGAGCGCGCTGCACGCACTGGCCGCAACCCCCAGACTGGTGAGCCGATCAACATCAGCGCAGCCAAGGTGCCCAGCTTCAAGGCTGGCAAGGCGCTCAAGGATTCGGTCAACTGATTTCCTGACGTCCCGGGTATAGACGCGGGGCCTGGCAGTGACATCAGGGCGCTGATGATCAACCCATGTGATTGGTCACCCCACCTTGCCGGTTAGCTGCCAACCATGTCCCTGCTGCCAGGCGCATCGCGTAAGCGATGCGCTTTTTTATTTCAACAAACAGCATTTGAGGCCAGCATGCTGCAACAAATCCGGGACCGCTCCCAAAGCATGATCGCCAAGGTCATCGTTGGTGCGGTCATCGTCGCTCTCGCGCTGTTCGGTATCGAGTCGTTGGTCGGCCTGTTTACCTCGAGCAGTGATAATGTTGCCGAGGTCAATGGCGAGCCGATCACTCGCCAGCAGGTCGAGATCGAGGTTCAGCGCGCCATTCGCTCCGGTCAGGTGCCCCCCGAGCAGGAGCGGGAGTTGCGGAATCAGGTAATTGAGCAATTGGTGTCGCGTGAGGTGCTCGATCAGTATGCCGAGGAAGGCGGCCTGTATGCTTCCGAGACCCAGATCGATCAATTGATCGTCAACCTCGAGGAGTTCCAGGATCAAAACGGTGACTTCTCGAAGGAAATCTTTCGCAACCGCCTGGCCAGTGCCGGTTACACCCCGCTGTCTTTCCGTCAGCAGTTGCGCGAGGATCTGATTCGGCAACAAGTTCAACAAGGGCTGGCTACTAGTGAGTTCATGCTGGACAGCGAGCGTGAGCGCTTCGTCGAGTTGCAACGGCAGACGCGCAGTTTTCGTTATCATGTGCTGACGCAAGCTGACCTGCAGCAGGACATTGCTGTGTCTCAGGACGCGTTGCAGTCCTATTACGATGCCAACCAGGATCAGTTCCGCCGGCCTGAGCAGGTCCGCCTCGCCTATGTGATCCTCGATCAGGCGAACCTGGCCGATGACATTCAGGTAGATGACGACGCGCTACGAAGCGCTTACGAGGAGCGTGCCCGCGAGGCCAGTCGGCGGGTATCCCATATCATGGTGACCTTTGGCGACGAGCGGTCCCGTGAGGAGGCCCGAGCACGGTTGCAGGAGGTAAAGGACAAGTTGGCGGCAGGGGAAAGCTTTGCGGAATTGGCGGCTGACTACTCAGACGATGAGACCACCGCCGATAGCCAAGGCGATCTGGGCTTCATCAACCGGGGATTCTTCGGTGAAGCTTTCGAAGACGCGGCATTTTCCCTGGAGCCCGGTCAGGTGTCGGATATCGTCGAAACCGACAATGGCTTGCATCTCGTCAAGGTGACTGATCTGGATATTCCGTCATTCGAGGAAATGCGTGACACGCTGCGTGACGATGTCGCCATGGAAAAAGCGCAGGATGTCTTCAATGAGCGTGCCCAGCGCCTGATCGATGAAAGCTTTGCTGCCGATGATCTGGCTAGCATCGCGGAAGACCTTGGCCTGACATTGCAGCAAAGCGACTGGCTTTCCCGGGAGGGGGCCGAAGGCGTTCTGGCCGAGCCCGGCGTCATGGCGGCCGCGTTCGAGCCGGATGTGCTGGAAGAAGGGTATAACAGCGAGGTCATCGAACTCGACGAGCAGCGTCGCATGGTGCTGCGTGTCATTGACCATCGCGAGGCGGCAACGCTGTCCTTGGATGAAGTGCAAGACCAGGTACGCAACGCAGTCGAGCAGGAAAAGGTTCGTGAGGCATTGCGCGAAAGAGCGGCTGACATGGCACAGGCCCTGCGTAATGGTGAATCGCTGGAACTCGACTGGCAGGAGGTCGATAGCATTTCACGACAGCAGCAAACCGATGTTCCTCAACCGATTCTGCAACAGGCGTTCCGACTGCCCAGACCCGAAGGCAATCAGCCTGTCTATGGCCAGGCTGCGACTTCGCAGGGCGTGGCCTTGATTGCCTTGACCCGGGTGGAGGCTGGCGATACCGCCACCGAAGGGCAGGTCGATGCCTTCATCGTGCAGATGGCCGAGCGCTTGCGTGCCCAGGCGGCGGTACAAGGACTGCTCGAGAACTTGCGCGACAGTGCGGAAATCGAGCGGTTATGACGACCCGGTAATGAGGCTTGCCAGGTAATGAAAAGGCGCAGCGCAGACTGCGCCTTTTTATCATTTGAATGGCACGGCGGCGTCGCTGCAGACGGGCGGGGCAGTGTCTGGTATTGTTATATAGTAACAATATGGAGGCAGCATGCCACGTACACACGCCGGCCGGCCCCTCGGCCAACCCATTCCCGTTCATATCATCACGGGCTTTCTCGGCAGCGGCAAGACCAGCTTCATCAAGTCATTGATACGCCAGAAACCGCCCGGAGAGCGCTGGGCAATCCTGATCAACGAATTCGGCCAGGTAGGCATCGATCAGGCGCTCTTCGAAACGCGCGATGATGTGGTGATCAAGGGGTTGCCTGGTGGCTGCCTCTGTTGTCAGTTGGCCTTTGTTCTACAAGCGGGACTGGTCAACCTTCTGCATCGCAGTCAGCCGGACCGGCTACTGATCGAGCCCTCGGGGCTTGGTCATCCTACTGGGTTGCTCGATCTACTGCGTAGCGAGGCCTTCGAGGCCACCCTGAAGGTCAGCGAGGTCATCACGCTTCTTGATCCGCGGCGCATGGAGGATGACAGGGCGCTACAGCACGAAACGTTTCGAGACCAGCTGTCACTGGCCGATGGTGTCTTGCTCTCGATGACCGATGTTGCCTCGCCGCAGCAGTTGCAGGCGGCACGGGAGCATGTCGCGACTTTGTGGCCGGCCAAGCGCTGGGTACGCGAAAGTCAACGTATGTCCATGGAAGAGTTCCTTGAGCCTGAGAGCCATGGGCAGAGTGAGGTGGCACGTCCTGGATCACACCGGCTCATCGAACAACCCGCTGTGGTGCTGGAAACGTTCGAGTATCGCCAGCCCGAGCCGGGCAAGCCGATACGCGATCAGGGCGAATCGCTCGGCTATACAAGCCTGGGCTGGCGCTGGCATCCCAGCGATATGTTCGATCTAGATCGCCTGACATGTGTCATCGACAGCCTGCCCAGCGGGGTGCGGCTCAAAGGTATATGGCATACGTCGTCAGGCTGGAAAACGCTCAATCGCAGTCAGGGCTGCCTGTCGCTGGAACATACCGTGTGGCGCAGCGATTCGCGTGTCGAACTGATAGGTGAAACCCTTCCTGAAGTAGAAGAGCTGGAATCACTCTGGCAGCGGTGTTGTCTCAGTTAGATAATTATACCGTTAGCTTGGTTCTCTTACGTCGAAGCTTCCAGAATGGCAATATTTTCCAAGGCCTCCGAGCGATTAGCGCCGCACAGGTCGGGATCGTAATCGAAACGATGGCAGACCAGCGGGCGGCGCGGGTCGCCGAATAAGCGGCACAGGTTATGCTCATCGAGCTGCACACAGCGCGTTCCGGCCGGTTTACCTTGCGGCATGCCCGGAATCGGAGAGCTGATGGAGGGCGCGATACAGCAGGCACCGCAACCGGCACGACACGACATTGAAAGACTCCACCCACGAATTCCAGTGGGGGAGTCTACGTCATTCATACTTCTTCGCCGAGCCGTTGCGCGAAACCGCTTGTCGAGTTTCGCTGGGGCACTGGTGCCAGTTCCCCCGTTTCTGCGCGCAGCCTTGGCAGGGCATCGGGATAATGGGTATTGATATAGGCGATCAACTTTTCGCGGACTTCGCAGCGAAGGTCGAAGGCATCGCCACCACTCCCGGCACTGACGAGAATGCGAACCTGCATGGTACGCTCACTGAAATCGGTGGCCTGCACCACACTGACCTTGCCGTCCCAGTATCTGGAAGCGGCGAGGATCCGGGCCAGCTCCTCTCTGACCGGATCGAGGGGCAAGGTATAATCGGCATAGATGAACACGGTTCCGATCAGGTCGGCGCTGCTGCGTGTCCAGTTCTGGAAGGGGTTGTCGATGAAGTAATTGATCGGCAGGACCAGGCGTCGCAAGTCCCAGATGCGTATGACGACATAGGTCAATGTCAGCTCCTCGACACGGCCCCATTCACCCTCGACAACGACGGCGTCATCGAGTCGTATGGGCTGGGTGAGGGCGATCTGTATACCTGCGAGCAGGTTACCCAATACCTTCTGTGCGGCAAAGCCGACGACAACCCCGATGATCCCAGCCGAAGCCAGGATGCTGGCCCCCAACTGGCGCACCTTGTCGAAGACCATCAGCATCGAGGCAATGGCCAGCACGACGATGATGAAATTGGTCAGTTTGCGCAGCATGGCTACCTGAGTGTGTACCTGTCGTGCACGTAGATTGTCGGCAACGTCGGTACGAAAGCGCGCATGCAGAATATTTTCGCCAATGCCCACCATGTACATGAGGACAGCAGCAATCCCGCCGATGAGCACCAGGCTGGCCAAGTTGTGTAGCGCGGTTTCCAGGCCCGGGGAGTTCGTGACCAGCGGCAATAGCGAGAAAAGCAGGAAGACGGGCAGCAGCACGGCGCAACAGCGCGCCAGAAAGGGAAAGAAGTACTTGTCAAGGGCGTTGCTGCGGCGTTGTGACCAGCGGTCCAGGTAGGCAATCATGCGTCTGGCAAGACGCAGGAACAGCCAGATACCGAGAATGGCCCCGAGCGTATGTGCAGCGACGATCAGCACCATTCTTGCCGGGACCTCGGGTAGCAGTATGACCAGCGAAATGGCAGGGCCATATAACCAGATCAGAAGCTGTATCGGCAGATAGACGGCTTGCCCAAGTACGCGTAGCAAACGTAGATGAGAAGAGGTGCTGGACTGTACGCGACGATGCAACTGGCGCAGGGCGAAAGACACCGTGGCAGCGATCAACAGCAGCGCCAGAGCCAGGGTCCAACTCGATAACGCAGTACCGAATTGACGTTCGAGCCAATACATTTCTTTGTCTCCATCGGCTAAATGACTACGCGGAGGCTGGCTCCGCGTTCGCATGTCTCTAGCCTAGAAGAACACCCTGTCGACGCCGAATCCTGGGATGAATTCTGTCAGTCGTGACGGGTTAACGGGGACATACCCGAGAAAGCGCCTTTGCCGATACCCTCGAAAGCTTGCACGCGCACCTCACGGCCCGTCTCGTGCAAGATGCGGGCCGCAAGCCAGGCTGCGATGTGTTCGATGGTGGTCGGTGTTGGCATCACGATACAGCGATCCCGCGGCAGGCGGAGCATAAACTGGCCCTGGCCAGCCTGGTATCGCACCGTGAGTTGGCCTCGCGGTCCCGGCAGTCCGGGATCGCTGATGTCCTCTTCGCTCACGAGGTAGCGATCCTGGAGGCGTTTGGCCCAAGCCGCTTCCAGCAGGGGCTGCCGGGAGCCATTCTCCCACAGGCACAAGCGTGAGCGGTGGCCGTGTGCGATGCGCTGACAATTGCCGACGTGTCGCTTCAGTCCGTGGCTGTAAGTGAAGGCGGCGCCGTCAATCGCTTCCTCGTGAAGCCGCAGGCGGATGGCATCGACCCGGGGCGGGGGGCGTCGGCTCAGCAGGTTGCTGTAGTGTTCAGCGAGACGCTGCGGAGTGATCTCACGCCAGGGCAATAGCGTAAAGGCCTGGCGTGGCCCGCGGACCTCCATGGCATACGGGGCCTGGGCCCTTATGCAGAGCCCTTCACGGCAAGCCTGTACGCTGAGGCCCGGGCTTTCCAGCGGAATCAGCAAGGTATGATCCGGCCCGTCATCGAGATGGGCTTTCAGCCAGGGTTTGACCTCGCCGAAGTCGAAAAGCATGCCATCATCGCCAAGCTGTCCATCAAGCTCGACGTCGACGTGCCAGCTGGCACCGATCAGGCCCCGCCGGGGACACCATAGCGAGGCATCCAGGTGGGTCAGGTTGTTAACGAAGAGTGTCATCAATCGATTCCCGCCAATTTATGCAGTTGCATGGAGAGGCGCCATTGGGGATGGGTCAGGCAATAATCGACCGTCTCCGCCAGTGTGGTTCCCTCGAGCCCCTGAGGCTGACGGTCCATGGGCTGCAAGAAGAAGTGTTCGAAATCCAGGGCGCTGAAACGTTGTGGCATGGCGTCCGGCTGGGGGTAGACCAGCTTGAGTTCGTTCCCTTGGTGTAGCGCCAGTGGGGCCTGCCCCTTGGGGCTTACGCAAAGCCAGTCGATGCCGGCGGGGGGAGGCAGGGTGCCATTCGTTTCCACAGCGACTTCGAAGCCATGATCGTGCATGACGTCGATGAGAGTGCCATCGAGTTGCAGCAAGGGCTCACCGCCCGTGAAGATGACATAGGGAGTGGCCGCTTCCCCCAAGGAGGAAGGCCAAAGCGCTGCCAGATGTTCCGCCAGAGCATCTGCGGTAGCAAACCGCCCCCCATTCTGGCCATCGATCCCGACGAAGTCCGTGTCGCAGAAACGGCACAGACTCGAGGCCCGGTCGCGTTCGCGCCCCGACCACAGGTTGCATCCCGAAAACCGGCAGAAAACCCCCGCTCTTCCGGCGCGAGCCCCTTCGCCCTGAAGCGAGTAAAACGCTTCCTTGACACTATACATGGGCGGCATACCGCAACGGGTCGGTGAGTCTGTTGGCTGCAAAGGCTGCCAGGCGTTCGCGACAACTGCCGCACTGCCCGCAAGCGAGTTCCTCGCCGAGATAGCAGGTCCAGGTTCGCGCATAGTCGAGCCCCATGCTCAGCCCATCGGCCAGGATGCTTGCCTTGTCCGAATGCAGATAGGGGGCTTCGATTCGCACAGGATCGAAGTTGGCGATGGCGGCCACATCGTTCATCTTATCGACGAACTCAGGACGACAATCGGGATACAGCACATGGTCGCCACCATGCGCACCGTAGAAGCAGATGCTGGCGCCGATATTCACCGCATGAGCGATCGCAAGCGACAGCAGTACCATGTTTCGGTTGGGGACCATGGTGGCAGTCAGGTTGTCCTGGCCATACTCGCCCTGGGGCATGGCGCGCTCGGTATCCGTCAGGGCGGATCCATCCATGAGCGAATGGATGGCGCGTATGTCGATGAGACGGTGGGGGATGTCCAGGTCGAGACAAACCTGCTCGGCAACCTTGAGTTCCCTGGCGTGGCGCTGGCCATAGTGGAAGGAGAGGGCGTGGACCTCGAAGCCTTCGCGCAGGGACTTATGGAGAACGGTGTAGGAATCCATGCCGCCGGAATAGATGACGACGGCCTTGCGGGAAGTGATGCCAGTGGCATCGCTGAATAATGCAGTCATGTTGATCCTGCCGGAGAATTTGTTGGTTCGTCGTTGACGAAGTCCGGGATCCGGGTGTCCGGACGATAAGCGAAGCGCTCATCGCTGTTGACTGCTCGCGTCGCGAGCGGGCGTCATCTTACCTGTTGGATATGCCCTCGGCCAGTGTTCCCGACTGGCGATTCGGGTTGGCTGACGTTACCCTCGAAAGCAGTTCAGCGAACCAGCGAGAGTTGTGAATGGCGACCATTGAGCATAGTGCGATTGTCCATGCGGAGCGCGAGCGGGTGTTTGCCCTGCTGGAGCAGGTCGAACGCTTTGCCGATTATTCGGACATGATCGAATCGATCGAGCCGCTTGGCGATTCCCGCTATCGCTGGCATATCCATGCCATTGGCATGGATTGGAGCTTCGACGTACAGATTACGGAGCGGCGTGCGCCCACTGTCCTGGCCTGGGAATCGGTAGATGGGGTGCGCAACCATGGACGTTACCTGCTCGAGTCCGTTCCCGAGGGCACCCGTGTGACCTTGACCGTGGACTACCAGATCCGCAACCGGCTGCTGGAAAAGGCGGTCAACAAGGCGGCCCAGCCCATCGCCAACAAGGTCAGCCAGCAGATACTCGAGCGAATCGAGGCCCGGCTATAGCCGGGTCACTGTGCGGTTATTCGGTTGCGTCCCTGGCGTTTCGAAAGATACATGCGTTGATCGGCCACATGAATCATTTCCTTGGGCAGCGAGAAGTTGCCGTCACTCAGGCTGACCACCCCCACGGATGCCGTGATGAAGATAGGGGCACCGGCACGCTGTAGCAAGGGTTGGGCACGTAGCTTGGCGCATAGCGCGTCGGCAAAGGCCGAGGCTTCTGCGTGCGTGCTGTTCTTGAGGATGGCAAGAAACTCCTCGCCGCCGTACCGCCCCACGATGGTACCGGGTTCGCAGCTGCGTTGGAGCAGGCTGGCGAAGGCGCGTAGCACTTCGTCGCCAAAGTGGTGGCCATGTTCATCGTTGATCTGCTTGAAGTGATCCAGGTCGATGAACACCAGGGAAAGCGGCAGGTCATCGTGTTGCGCTTCGCAGAAGCAGTCCTCGAACATCTGTACCAGATACTGGCGGTTGAATAGCCGCGTCAGCGGATCGAAACGGATGGCTTCATTGAGCTTGGCATTGCTCTCACGTAGCTGGGCGAGTTCCCTTTCCTGCGCCTGTAGCTGCTCGTGCAGATTGAGGCTGCGCTCCAACAGCAGTTGCTTGCTTTCGAACAAGAGCTGGTGGGGATCGATCTTACCCGGCGCATCGACATCGAACAGTTCGGCAATGACTGGTAACTGTTCCTGGATGCTGCTTAGCAACTCTCCACGAAACTTGTCGTTGCCCAGCCAGGGTTCAAGCAACGCCAACGTCTTGTGGCCATCCGGGGCAAGCCAGATGTCTGCCAGGCGTCCCGACAACATCACGCACTCGCTCCCGCTCAGCGCTTGTCGGTTGACGGGGCAGTCGTGGCTATAGCGTATCCACTCGCAGCTCAAGGGCGATAATCCCCAGGAAGCCGCCAGCCAGGCACCAATTTCGGTGTGATCCGCCCCCAGGTCGATTCGCTCACGCAGGCTGATGTCATCGTGCTGGAGGGTGCCATGCAGCGTATCGGCATAGATTGGGCCTTCCACGGCGTCCAGCGCCAGCATGCCGATATCCTGTAACAGCGCTGCAGTAAAGATGGTGTCGCTATCCAGGCTGACGGGCACATGACGAGCCAGTTCACGCGCAGCCACTGCACTGGTCAGTGAGCGCTGCCAGTACCTATGCAGATCCAGCCCATTGGCCTGGGCCCGGTTGCCATATCCCTTGGCCAGACTGAACCCCAGTGCCAGCGAGACGGACATGTCCAGCCCCAGTCGCTCCACGGCTTCACGTAGCGTATTGGCAGGACGGCCGGCTTGGGTGTAGTAGACGGTGTTGGCCAGCGAAATCAGCCTGGCAGTCAGGGCAGGGTCGTGATTCAACGCTTCGACCAGAGGCTGAAGCTTGACGTCAGGATCACGCGCCAGTTCGATGACCTTGAGTACGGCAGCGGGCAGCGAAGGCAGGTTGGGGCAGGCGGCCAGGGACTGGCGCAGTGCATCGGAAATCAAGCAATCGCCCTCCGATGACGCCTCTCCGCTGGCTGCAGGCTGGTGCTACAGAAAACAGATGCTATAACGACCGAGCGCATCATTATATCCTTATAGTGAAGGCATATAACCGTCGATCACACTATAACAGCGGATTGTTAACTGCAGGTCAAGACAAATTGCTTACCGAAAATATACGTAAATTTTACGTTGCGTTTACATTTATGCGCTAGAGGCGACTCCGCCAAAACCGCGTCGACGCGACTGGCCATCGGGTCCATACAGTGACTTGCCGGCCGCTTCGTTGAGGAAATCCAGGATTCGCTGATTTTGGGTCAGGCGAGAGCCGACGAGTACACCATTGAGCTGGTTGAGTTGCTTGGCATGCTGGGCCCGTTCACGGAACGCCTGCCAGTCCCGCGCGCAGCCAGCGTCCTGTGCGGCACGCTCTGCTCCCAACCGGCCCTCGCCATAACCCAGCTTGCGCTGTGCACTGATACGCTGGGACTCGAGTTGCTCGAGCTGGGCAATGGCCTGCTGCTTGTCCTTGGCGAGTTGCGAAAGACGTTGCCCGTCGACCTGACCATGAGCCAGGGATTCACGCTCGGTTTCGAGCAGTGCAATCAGGGTCTCGAGGTAAGTTCGTTGACGGGCAATATGCTGGGCCAGGCTCATGGTCAGTACTCCACTACGTTTCAGGACGACTTGTCACCGAGCAGGTCCCGGACGCTGTCGATCAAGCCGTCGGCGATACGCTCGGCGCGAATATCGAGACGTCCTTCGCTGATCGCCTGGCGAATCTCGGCGACACGCGCCGCATCGACATCCTGGCTGGCGTCCTTGGCACTGTCACTCAAGTGGGTGACGGTCGCCGGTTGAGTCTTGCTCTTTACCGATTCTGCCGCATCGGCTTGCGGCTTCTTGCCGGTTTCGCCCTGGGCAATCGGGTTCAGGGGCTGAGAACTGTCGATTTTCACGCAAACATCCTCACGATAGGTCGCTTTCCCTGTCTATCGGCGTTGGCCACGAATACTTTAGTCCCCAGCCGGGAATTTAGGTTCCTGCTCGTTGGCCTTCCTCTGTCTATCGGGCGGCGGCGTGCTAGAGCGTAATCTTCAGTTGGTCGGGGCCCGTTACGGTGGCGATTAATTGTTCGCCATTGTCGGTGCTCAAGCGGACCGTGTCTCCCAGGGCACCGCTATCGAGCGCCTTGGCCTTGCGACTGATCGAGAAACCCGCTCCGTGAGCCGTCACGGTCACGTGGGCTCCCCGCGACACCAATTCCGGACGACGAAGGTAATGCGTCTGCAGTGTCGTCCCGGCACGTAACGGGCGTGCCGCAGTCATGCCCAAGGCATCATCGATGCCCAGCAGGGCATGACGGGGCAGGCGTTCCAGCCGTGCTTCCTCCAGCATCAAGTCGCCGGCGGTAATCAGGCTTCCCGCGTCGATATCGCGAGCGACCACGACATGATCGACGAGCACGGAAACGCTGGCCTGTAGATAGCGTGTCTGCTGGCCTTGTTCACCGCAACGCAGGCCAACCGAAACCCGCCCGTAAAGGCGCTGTCCGGGATTGGTAAGGAAGGGCTGCGGATCGATACAGTCAGGCAAGCGGGCCGACGCCGGATGCACGGTAATCCCGATGTCACGTCCCAGGCCCGCTGCCTGCTCGAGAAGAAATGCCGTGACTCGAGACTCCGCCAATGAGTGACTGTCGGTCGCTGCCCAGGATGCTGACGCGGAAACCAGCCACAAGCCAAACGCTAATAGAAGTCCTGACACGAACCTCGCCATCATCTGGCTTGGCTGTCTTTGCAAATCGGCATGTGAACGCATACGCATCAGCCACCTCCCATCTCGACAGTCGCCGATTCTAAGAGCCAACTGAAAAAATCAAATGTCGAAATGATGGCCAAACCAGGGCCTGTTTTTGCCTTTGGGCAGACAGGGGGGCGTCTATTCTCCACGCTGAATCTTTCCCCATCCAAGCCAAGGGGCTCGATGATGATCGACAAGCTTGCCGGGTCACTCAACTTTCACCAGGAAGTGCTCAACCTGCGCGCCGAACGCCAGAAAGTACTGGCCAGCAATATCGCCAATGCCGATACGCCCAACTACAAAGCGCGTGACTTCGACTTTTCCAGCGAACTGTCGAGGGCCATGGACCAGGGGCGGGGTGACCGAAACGGGTTGAGTCTGGCCACGACATCCAGTCGCCATATCCCTGCACAGGCCCCGGCCTCGATGGGGCGCGAGCTGCTCTATCGGGTGCCCGACCAGCCGAGCCTGGACGGCAATACCGTGGACATGGACCGCGAGCGCGCGCAGTTTGCCGACAATGCGGTCCGCTATCAAGCCGGCCTGACTATCCTCAATCGCAAGATCCAAGGGCTGAAAACGGCCATGCAGTCGGAGTAATGCCACGTGTCCATGTTTAGCGTTTTCGATATTTCCGCCTCGGCCATGAGCGCCCAGGCGCAGCGCATGAACGTCACCGCCAGCAACATGGCTAACGCTGACAGTGTGGCGGGGCCCGATGGTGAGGCCTACCGGGCCAAGCAGGTCATGTTCGAGACCCAGTCGCAGACCGCCAGCGGCGTCGGTGGGGTGCGTGTCTCCCAGGTCCTCGACGATCCTTCGCCGATGCGCACCGAATACCGCCCCGAGCATCCCCTGGCCGATGAAAACGGCTACGTGACGATGCCCAACGTGGAGCCAGTCAACGAGATGGTCAACATGATTGCGGCATCACGCTCGTACCAGGCCAACGTCGAAGTCATGAACACCAGCAAGACGCTGATGCTCAAGACACTGACGCTGGGCGAAAACTGATAGGTAGCGCACGGAGACAGGCATGGCCAACACTATCGATAACAGCGTCCTCAGCAACATGAACCTCGGCGCTGCTGCCAAGCAGACGCAGGGTACGAGTCAGGAGTTGAGCGACAGCTTCATGACCCTGCTGGTGACGCAGTTGAAGAACCAGGATCCCTTGAAGCCGATGGAAAACGCGGAAATGACTTCGCAACTGGCACAGATCAATACCGTCAACGGCATCCAGGATCTCAACAGTACGCTAGAGGGCATCACCGGGCAGATCGATGCCGGCCAGACGCTGCAGGCAGCAGCGTTGATCGGCCAGGGGGTGCTGGTGCCGGGGGATCGCGTTCTTGTCGGGCAGGGTAGTGACGAGGTCGATGGTGTGGCAACCACGCCGTTCGGTGTCGAATTGGACAGTGCCGCCGATCAGGTCAAGATCACTATCACCAACGAGGCTGGTGAGGTCGTGCGTACCTTCGACGTGGGTGCGCTGGATGCCGGTGTCGAATCCTTCACTTGGGATGGCACCTTGAGCGATGGCCAGACCATGGCGCCGTCGGGCTCCTATCGGGTCAACATTGCAGCGACGCTGGATGACAAGCCCGTCACCGTGACGGCGCTTAACTATGCCCAGGTGGGTGGCGTCGTGAAGACGGCCAGCGGCCCGCAACTGGATCTCGGGGCCACGCTCGATCCCGTGGCATTGAGCGACGTGCGCCAGATTCTCTGACGCATATGAATAGCCAAAATCATTAAACGAATTCTGTAACGCGCAGGGAGTCAAACCATGGGTTTCTCACAAGCTCTTAGTGGTCTCAACGCCGCGGCCACCAATCTCGATGTGGTCGGCAACAATATCGCCAACTCGCAGACCGTCGGTTTCAAGGGCTCCAGTGCTCAGTTCTCCGATGTCTACGCCGGCGCCAAGGTCGGCCTGGGTACCCGCGTTTCCGCGGTACTTCAGAACTTCAGCGACGGTACGCTGGAAACCACCAACCGCAACCTCGACCTGGCCGTCAGCGGCACTGGCTTCTTCCGCATGGTCCAGAACGATCAGGTCGTCTATTCGCGTAATGGTCAGCTGACCATGACCAGTGACGGTTATCTTGAGAATGCCCAGGGCGCGCGTCTGACCGGTTATCCGACCGGTGTCGGCGCCGGCGGTCAGCCGCAGACCCTGCAGGTGCCGTCTGGTGCGCTGATGGCGACGCCAACCTCGGAAATCGATGCCAGCCTGAATCTGGATGCGTCTACTGACATCGTCGATCGCGGTACCGTTGCGTTTGACGCTACCAACCCGGATACGTACTCCTACGCCAACAGCGCAACAGTCTACGACTCGCTGGGCGTATCCCACAACGTCACCATGTACTTCACCAAGACTGCCGACAACCAATGGGAAGTCAAGCAGTCCATGGATGGCACCGTCGATGCCGTCAATACCGGGACCATGAGCTTCAACGCGAACGGTACCTTGGCCTCGACGACGGGTAGCGCTTTCTCCTTTACGCCGGGTGGCGGCGCGGCCGCTCTCAACTATGCCGTTGACTTCACTGGTACCACTCAGTTTGGCAACGATTTCGAGCTCAGTTCACTGAATCAGAACGGCTACAGCTCGGGTAGTCTTGTCGGTATCACGATCGATGACGCAGGCAACATCGTCGGCAACTACTCCAACGAGCAGTCGCAGGTCCTTGGCACCATCACTCTGGCCAACTTCCGCAACCCGGAAGGACTGCAGCCGATTGGTGACAACGCCTGGGCTGAAACCAGCACATCCGGTCAGGCTTTGCTGGGTCAGGCGGGTGGCGGGGTGTTCGGCACCATCGAGTCCGGCGTGGTGGAAACATCCAACGTCGATCTCACGGCGGAACTGGTCGATCTGATCATCGCGCAGCGCAACTACCAGGCCAACTCGCAGACCATCAAGGTGCAGGACGAAGTCCTGCAGAGTGCCGTCAACCTGCGCTAATGCCATCTGATGCCGGGAGAGTCTCCCGGCATCGTTGAACCGGGTTTTCACAGATACCGGAGAGCGAGAGCCAACGACTATGGATCGCATCCTCTATACCGCCATGAGTGGGGCCAGGCAGAGCATGGACCTGCAGGCGGTCATCAACCACAACCTGGCGAATGCCGCGACCCCCGGGTTTCGCGCCGAGCTGCAGGCCATGCGTGCCGTACCGGTCAATGGCGAAGGGCTGCCCACGCGAACGGTAGTGGCTGCGTCCACGCCGGGCAGCGACTTCAGCCATGGTGCGATCAGTACCACTGGCCGCGAGCTGGACGTGGCCATCGACGGTAACGGCTGGCTGGCCGTGCAGACGCCGGACGGTGAAGCCTATACCCGCCGTGGTGACCTGCAGATCGATGCCAATGGCGTGCTTACCAGCATGGGACGCCCGGTCATGGGGGATGGCGGTCCGATCGTCGTGCCGCTGGGCGCCGACATCAGTATCGGTAGCGATGGCACCCTGAGCGCACTGGTGCCGGGCACCGACCCGACAGCCCGCGGGCCGGCAGGGCGCCTCAAGCTGGTCAACCCCGAACCGGGCAGCCTGCAGCGTGGCATTGACGGTCTGTTTCGTCCGGCACCGAATGCCGACGGCAATATCCCCGCACTGCAGGCCGATGACAACGTGCGTGTGGTCAGTGGTGCGCTGGAGGGCAGCAACGTCAGCGTGACCGAGGCCATGGTCGCCATGATCGACAGCGCGCGGCGCTACGACATGCAGATGAAGACCATCGAGAACGTCGATGAAAACGACCAGCGTGCCAATAACCTGCTCTCCGTGACTGGCTGATAGCGCCATCGGTACCGGACAAGACTTTCGAGGAAACCAACCATGATCAGATCGCTGTGGACGGCCAAGACCGGCCTCGAATCCCAGCAGATGCAGATGGACGTTATCGCCAACAACCTGGCCAACGTCAGCACCAATGGCTTCAAGCGCTCGCGTGCCGTGTTCGAGGATCTGTTGTACCAGAACATGCGCCAGCCGGGCGCACAGAATACCGTCCAGGACAACCTGCCCTCAGGCATGCAGATCGGTAGCGGTGTGCGTCCCGTGGCTACCGAGCGCCTGCATAATCAGGGGGGGCTCGAGAATACCGAAAACTCGCGTGACCTGGCGATCAATGGCAAGGGTTTCTTCCAGGTGCTGCGTCCCGATGGCACCACGGCCTATACCCGCGATGGCAGCTTCCAGGTCAACCAGAACGGTCAGATGGTTACCGCCAGTGGTTACCCCGTCGAGCCGGCGGTATTTATTCCCCAGAACGCTCTGTCGATCTCGATCGGTCAGGACGGTGTGGTCTCGGTGACCCAGCCGGGGTCTTCCGAGTCCAACGAAGTGGGACAGATTCTGCTGTCGACGTTCACCAACCCGACCGGCCTGGAAAGTATCGGCGAGAACCTCTATCTCGAAACCAACGCCTCCGGCCCGCGCAATGACAGCGTGCCCGGCCTGAATGGCGCCGGTAGGCTCTACCAAGGTTACGTAGAGACATCTAACGTCAATGTGGTCGAGGAGATGGTCAGCATGATCCAGACCCAACGGGCCTACGAGATCAACAGCAAGGCCGTCCAGACGTCCGATGAAATGCTGGCTCGTCTGACCCAGTTGTAATGTGAGTTCCGAAAGCATGGACAATGTGTATATGAGACGGCGAGAAGGTAACGGCCAAGGGCGTTTCATGCGTTGGGTGCTGGCAATGGTGGCCTTACTGGTGCTGGGCGGCTGCGCCCAGTTGCCTCAGCCCTCTGTGGTCGGTGAGCAGGAGCGCATCGTCATCGTAGAGCCGCCATCACCGGTACCCAATGGGTCGATATTTCAGCCCGCTCGCGGTTACCAGCCGCTGTTCGAGGATCGCCGCCCGCGCATGATCGGCGACATCCTGACCATTGTCCTGGACGAAGAGGTCAGCGCCAGCAAGAACGCATCGGCGAACGCCGGGCGTAGCGGCTCGGCGGGGCTTGATTTGGCGACGCTGCCCGATGCCCTGGACCAGCTAGCCGAGTACGGCTTCGATGTGGAAGGCAATAACGATTTCTCCGGTAGCGGTGGGGCCGAGGCCTCCAACTCCTTTACCGGCACCATTACCGTCACGGTGATGGACGTACTCTACAACGGCAACCTGCGGGTGCGCGGCGAAAAGCAGATCATCATCAATCAGGGTACCGAGTTCATCCGTTTCTCTGGTGTCGTGAACCCGCGCACCATCACGGCGCAGAATACCGTGCCGTCGACCCTGGTTGCCGATGCGCGTATCGAATATGTGGGTAATGGTTATATCAACGAGGCGCAGACCATGGGCTGGCTGCAACGCTTCTTCCTCAACGTGTCGCCGTTCTGATCGGCGTCGGAACAACAGGTCGATGAAGATGGTTTCCTGTCGCTTCTCCTCAGTGCTGGCTGTGCGTCTGTGCGTAGTAGTTCTGCTGTGGCTGGGGATGACGCTCCCGGCCCAGGCCGAGCGAATCCGCGATCTGGCTTCCTTTGCCGGGGTGCGCGAAAACTCGCTGGTCGGTTATGGCCTGGTCGTCGGCCTCGATGGGACCGGGGACCAGACAACCCAGGCGCCGTTCACCACCCAAAGCCTGACCAACATGCTGTCCCAGTTGGGCATTACCGTGCCCCAGGGAACCAACATGCAGCTCAAGAACGTGGCAGCCGTCATGATTACCGCCGTGCTGCCCCCGTTCGCGCGCCCCGGCCAGGAAATCGACGTCGTGGTCTCGTCGGTCGGCAATGCCCGGAGTCTTCGTGGCGGTACCCTGTTGATGGCGCCACTAAAAGGGGCCGATGGGCAAATCTATGCGCTCGCCCAGGGTAATGTCCTGGTGGGTGGCGTGGGCGCACAGGCCGGTGGCAGCAGCGTGCAGGTCAATCACCAGGCGGTTGGCCGGATCAGCGGTGGCGCGACCGTGGAGATGGAAGTGCCGCTGGTGCTGGGGGCCGATGGCACGCTCGATCTTCAGCTCGACAACTACGACTTCGATACCGTCCAGCGTGCCGTGACCGCCATCAACAGCGAGTTCGGCATGCCGGTGGCCACAGCGCTGGATGGTCGGGTGATCCGTCTGGAAGCGCCCATGGACAGCAACGAGCGCGTGCGCTTCATGGCACGCGTCCAGAACATCGACCTGGCGCTGGGCGAAGGGCCGGCGCGGGTCATCGTCAACTCGCGGACCGGCTCAGTGGTGCTGACCAGCGCCGTGACCCTGCGCCGGGCTGCCGTGGCGCATGGCAACCTGTCGATCACCATCGATTCCAACCCGCAGGTCAGCCAGCCCAATCCGTTCTCGGAAGGCGAAACCGTGGTCGTGCCCAATGCCGACATCACCGTAGCCCAGCAGGGGGGCGCTTTGCAGATGCTGGAAACCAGCGCCGACCTGGCTGAGGTCGTGCGGGCTTTGAATGCACTGGGTGCAACGCCGCAGGATCTGATGTCGATTCTTCAGGCGCTCAAGGAAGCCGGCTCGCTGCGGGCTGAGCTGGAGATCATGTAATGGCAGTCGAGAACCTGAGCGGGCAATTTGCCCTTGACCTGCAGGGGCTGCAGCGCCTCAAGCGCACGGCCGGCAGCGACCCCAGCCAGGGGCTGGAAGAGGCGGCCAAGCAATTCGAGGCGATCTTCCTGCAGATGATGCTCAAGAGCATGCGCGAGGCTGTGCCCGAGTCGGGGCTGCTCGATAGCCAGCAGACCAAGTTCTATACCGAAATGCTCGACAAGCAGTGGTCGCAACATCTGTCCGGTCACGGTATCGGCTTGGCCGAACAGCTCATCAACCAGTTGGAGGGGCGTGGGCTGGTGCCCCAGGGCAGCAGCGCGACCGAGGATCTGATTGCCGGTATCCCGCGCGGTACGCCTCGCTTGTTGCATGACGGTTTGAATGCCGATGGTGCCCTTGAACCTCTTGCCAAGCGCACCGAGCCAACCCCGGCACCCAGTGAGTTCGGCTCGCTGCTGAGCCAGGAACTCGATCTGCGACCGCAAGGCGGGCAGGGCGGCTATGGCGCTTCGGTAACGCCTGACGCGCCGGATGCCAGTGCAACGATCTCGCCGGTACGCGGCGAGCGCGCCGATCATGTGACGCGATTCCTGGATCGCCTGGAGAGGCCCGCCCAGGCAGCCAGCCGCAAGACTGGCGTGCCCGCCGAGCTGATCCTGGCGCAGGCGGCGCTCGAAACCGGTTGGGGGCGCCACGAGATCCCCACTCGCGATGGCGGTAACAGCCATAACCTGTTCGGGATCAAGGCGGGCAGCCGCTGGCAGGGTGACACTACCGACATCACCACCACCGAGTACGTCAACGGCCGTCCGGTCAAGCAGGTCGATCGTTTCCGCGTCTACGGTTCCTTCGAGGAGGCCTTCACCGACTACGCTCGCCTGATCGGTGACAATCCGCGCTACGCAGGCGTGGTTGCCGCACCGGATGCCGCCTCTGCTGCCCGGGCATTGCAATCGGGAGGCTACGCTACCGACCCGGCCTATGCCGATAAGCTGATCGCCGTGATGAATTCCCTCGGCAGCAAGGAGCGCAGTGTGGCGCAGGCCGGCCATGCACCGCTCGTCAGCGGTCTCGGGCTGTGAGGCCAGCAAGGCGAACAACGGCCCCATGAGCGTTGTTCGCCTTCAAGTTTGCCGGTTTCATGCCGATAACCCTAACAATCGCTACATCGGAACGGACTCATGAGCCTCTTTTCCATCGGCCTCAGCGGCCTGAGTGCGGCCCAGACCGCCCTGCAAACCACTGGCAGTAACATCAGCAACGTCTATACACCGGGCTATAACCGCCAGCTCACCCTGCTGGGCGAAAGCAGTAGCGGTGCCAACGGCGTGCAGGTCAACGACGTGCAGCGCCAGTTCAACCATTACATTGCTTCGCAGTTGAACAACGCCACCTCGAGTGCCAGTGCCCTCGAGGCGTATGCCACCCAGGTCAGCCAGATCGACAACCTGCTGGCCGATCGTGATGCCGGGCTGGCGCCGCTGATGCAAAGCTTCTTTTCCTCGCTGGAAGACCTGGCCGGTGCCCCCTCGGACCCGGCGGCTCGCCAGGGTGTGATCGGGACCGCCGATACGCTCACCGCGCAGTTCCGTGCCTTCGACAGTTACCTGGACGACATGCAATCGGGCATCAACGGCCAGTTCCGTGACGAAGTCACGCAGATCAACAATGCGGCCGACCAGATGGCCAAGCTCAACAAGGAAATCGCCCTGGCCAAGGCCAAGACCGGCGAGGCCCCGAACAGCTTGCTCAATCAACGCGACCAACTGGTGGCGGAAATCAGCGAGCGCATCGGTGTCGACCTGATCGTTCAGGACAACGGCACCTACAACCTGACGATCGGCAACGGCCAGCCCCTGGTGGCCGGCAGTCGTAGCTTCGCCTTGGAAGCCGTCAGCTCCGCGACCGATCCGTCGCGCACCGTGGTTGCCTACCACGATGCGGGGGGCAATGCCATCGAGCTCAAGGAGTCCACTTTCGACAGTGGTACGCTGGGTGGCTTGATGACCTTCCGTCGCGAAACCCTGGACAAGACCCAGAACCAGATCGGTCAGATGGCCCTGGCGCTGGCAGCAGGTTTCAATGAGCAGCATGCGCAGGGCATCGACTTGAATGGCGATACAGGCGAGGCGTTCTTTTCCATCGGCTCGCCGACCGTTTTCGCCAATGAGCGCAATGTCAGTACAGCGGTCATTACGGCTGAATTCAGCAACGCCTTGCAAGTCACCACGAGCGATTACGATATCCGCTTCGATGGTACCGACTACACGGTCAAACGGGCGGATTCCGGCGACAGCGTGACGTTTACGGCGGGCACCGACGGGGCAGGAAACACGACACTGGCGTTTGAAGGCGTGACCTTGACCGTTAATGGCACACCTGCGGCTGGGGACAAGTACCAACTGCAGCCCACACGCAACCTTGCCGGGCAATTCGAGAACCTTGTCAGCGATACTGCGAAGATCGCTGCTGGTGAAACCAACGCATCGGGCGACAATCGCAATGCGCTTGCCCTGCAGGAGCTGCAGAACGTTGACCTCGTGGGTAGCAAGGCCAGTCTGAGCGAAGCGTATTCGTCCTTGGTCAGTGACGTGGGTAACCGTACCAATGTCGTCAAGGTGAACCTGTCCGCTCAGGAAGGACTGACCCAGCAGCTGACCGCCGTGCAGCAGTCCGAGTCGGGCGTCAATCTCGACGAAGAGGCGGCCAACCTCATTCGCTTCCAGCAGTATTACCAGGCCAACGCCAAGGTGATCGAGATCGGCACGACCGTGCTCGACACCATTCTTGGCCTGCGCTAAGCATCAATAACGGGACGACATCATGCGCATCAGCACCGTCACCATGTTCGAATCCAGCCTGTCGTCGATGAACCGGCAACAGAGCGACTTCATGAAAGTCGGCCAGCAGATCGCCAGTGGGCGTCGCGTGGTCAATCCATCCGACGATCCCCAGGCGGCGTCTCGTGCCGTGGCCGTATCGCAGTCCATGGCCGTCAGCCAGCAGTACGCCGATGCCCGTGTATCGGCACGCAATGCGCTGTCGCAGGAAGAGAGTGTCCTTAATAGCGTCAGTGACAGTATCGCCAGTGCCAAGACGCTGATCGTCCAGGCGCAGAACGGCACCCTGAGCGATGCCGACCGGGCCTCCATCGCCAGCGAGCTTCAGGGTATCTACGAGAACCTGCTCGGCCAGGCCAATGTCACCAACGGCAATGGCACCTATCTGTTCGGTGGGTATCAGGACGATGCACCGCCGTTCGTCAAGGATGCCGATGGCCGTGTGTCCTATCAGGGCGATACCGGTGTCAGGCAGCAGAAGGTCGATTCCTCGCGCCTGATGCCGGTGGGCAACAATGGCTCGGAAATCTTCGCCAGTGTACATAGCGGTACGGGCTATGTGGCAAAAGCGGCAGAGAGCAATACCGGGAGCGTCACGTTTACTGGTCCGACGAGATCCAATGCCAGTGACCCCGGTTACGGGGATAGCTATACAGTGGTCTTTGGTGAGGATGCCGGCGGCAATCCTACCTACACAGTGACCAACACAACGACGAATACGCCCGTCATTGAGGATGCGGCTTACGAAAGCGGCAAAACACTATCATTCGGTGGGGTATCGCTGACTCTCGAAGGCGAACCTGTTGCCGGCGATACCCTCAGCATGGCGAAGGCTCAGGACCAGAATATCTTCTCCACGCTGGAGAACGCTATCAAGGCTCTCAATAGCACGACCGAGACCGACGCTGCCAAGGCCGCCCTGCAGAACACGCTGTCCACGACAAGCCGTCAGCTCGACAACGGCCTGGACAACGTGCTTACCGTGCGTGCCTCGGTCGGTGCCCGACTCAACGAACTGGATACCCTGGACACGGTCGGTGGCAACCGCTCCCTGAACTATGAGCAGACCCTGTCCGATCTGGTCGACCTGGACTATGCGCGGGCAATTTCCGACTACACGCTGCGCCAGGTGGGGCTGCAGGCCTCGCAGAAAGCCTTTGTCGATATCCAGGGGATGTCACTGTTCGATCAGCTGTGACCGCTATCACCTAACGACACCAAGGGCGCCGATGGCGCCCTTGGTGCTTCTCGCATGCTGATGTTGCACCGGTCTAGCCTGCCAGCGTCTCGATGAGGCGCTGGATAAACTGGAAGCCGTTGGCGAACAGGCGCTCGAGAAAGCTGGCGTAGTCGGTCATCAATACCATCAGCAGGACCAGCCCCACGGTCAGGGTCAGCGGAAAGCCGACGGAGAAAATCGTCAATTGCGGCGCTGCCCGGTTGAGAATGCCCAGTGACAGGTTGATGATCAACAATGCGGCGACAACCGGCAGGGACAGCAGCAGGCCGGCCGTGAAGATCGTGCTGCCATAGCGGGCCAGCATGTCGAAGGCGTTCGGGTTGAGACTGGCATAGCCGATGGGCAGGGTATCGAAGGAACCGGCCAGAATCTCGATGACGATCAGGTGGCCATTGAAGGCCAGCAGCATCAGCAGCGTGATCATGTACAGAAAGCGCGAGAGCACCATACTCTGCGCACCGATGTCCGGCGAGAAGAACGTAGCGAAGGCCAGGCCCATCTGCAGGCCAATGTATTCCCCGGCTGCCATCACCACCGCCAGGGTCACGCGCATCACCAGGCCGATGGCCACCCCGATCAGCATCTGTTCGACCATGATGCCCAGGCTGGGCCAGGAAACGATGGGGACGTCGGGAAGGGGCGGCAGGGTTGGCGCGATGACGAAGGCGAGTACCGCGGCGAAGCCGATCTTCACCTGACGGGGAATGCTGGTATGGCCCCATAACGGGGCGGCCATGATGAAGGCCGTCAGGCGAACGAAAGGCCACAGGAAGGCGACCAGCCATGCCTGCAACTGATCGAAAGTGACCTCGACCATGTCAGCCCAGCATCAGCGGGATGTTGCGAAACAGCTCGGTAGTGAAGTTGGTGATCAGCTGAATCAACCACGGGCCGGCCAGTACCAGGGCACCAAAGACACCCAGGATCTTGGGAATGAACGACAGCGTCATCTCGTTGATCTGGGTGGCCGCCTGGAACAGGCTGACCAGCAGACCGATCAGCAGTGCCGTGATAAGCAGGGGGCCGGCAAGGAACAGCGTCACCTTCATGCCCTGATATGCCATGCTCATGACCATTTCGGGTGTCATGGTCGGTTACCTCGCGAATGTGCTTGCCGCCGCCGGGAGTCGAACGGCACCTAGATGTAGAAACTTTCGGCCAGTGAGCCGATCAGCAACTGCCATCCATCCACCAGCACGAACAGCATCAGCTTGAAGGGCAGGGATATCGTTGCCGGGGGGACCATCATCATGCCCAGCGCCATGAGAACGCTGGCGACGACAAGATCGATGATCAGAAACGGAATGAAGATAGTAAAGCCGATCTGGAATGCGGTCTTCAGCTCGCTGGTTACGAAGGCCGGCAGCAGGACGCGCATCGGCACGTCTTCAGGCCCCTGGAACGTGCCGGCCTCCGCCAGGCGTCCGAACAGGGCGATGTCCGGCTCGCGGGTCTGGGCCAGCATGAATTCGCGGAACGGCTGGCTGGCTAGCTGCAGGAACTCATCGAAATTGATCTGCTGGTCCGAAAACGGCTGCCAGGCAACCTCGTAGGCCTCGTTGAGCACCGGCGACATGATGAAAAACGTCAGAAACAGGGCCAGCCCCAGCAGGACTTGATTCGGCGGTGCCGATTGGGTGCCCATGGCGGTACGCAGCAGGCCGAGCACGATGATGATGCGAGTGAAACTGGTCATCATCAGCAGCACGGCTGGCAGGAATGCCATCGAGCTGAGCAGAAGCAGTGTCTGCAGACTCAACGACCATTGTTGGCCACCATCGTCCAGTGGGCGCGTGACGAGCCCGGGGATGGTTGCCTGCGCCCAACTGGCCTGGGGCCACAAGAACACGAGGACGACCGCGGCGATCAGTGTCGGCATCAGGAAGTGGCGAGCAAGGCGCAGGGCCGCAACGCTTGGTGGGCAGGAGACTGGCAACCTCACACATCCTCTCCGCTACGCTTGTCGCTACGCGTGAACTTGTTGCGTGCATTGTGGCGCATGGCCGTGGCGAAGCGTGCCGCAAAGCCATCGGCGTCGGCAGCAGGGCCAGCGGGCTCGTGCGGCTCGGGGGCCGGCATCTCATGCAGCCGCGTGACTTCGCCGCCACCCACACCAAGCACCAGCCAGGTACCCTCGACCTCGACGATGACCACGCGCTCGCGCTGGCCCACGGCGGTACTGGCTACCAGTTTGAGATGGCGGTTATGTCCGGTGCGGCCCGGGCCGACACGCTTGAGCAACGCGCTGCACAACAGGATCACGCCGATCACCAGCGCAAGCGCCAGTGCCGTCTTGCCCAGTGTGGCCAGACCCAGCAGGGTGTCTCCCTGGGCACCGCTCAATGCCTCGGCGGTGCCTTGTGTCGCGGAACCTTGGCTCATCGGTTGAGTTTCTGCACGCGCTCTGACGGTGTAATGATTTCGGTAATACGAATACCGTACTTGTCATCGACCACGACGACTTCGCCCTGGGCAATCAGATAGCCGTTGATCAGGATGTCCATGGGCTCGCCGGCGAGGCCATCGAGCTCGATCACCGAGCCCTGTGCCAGCTCCAGCAACTGCTTGATGGTAATACGCGTGCGGCCCAGCTCCACGGTCAACTTGACCGGGATGTCCATGATCATTTCCAGGTCGCGCATGGTACCGCTGCTGGCACTGGAATCCAACGGCTTGAAGACCTGGTCGCCGGCGGCGGTGGCCTGGCTGCCGGCCACTTCGACCTGCAATTCGGCCTCGACCTCGGCCTGCTCGGCAAACGCGGCCGCCCACGGATCGTCCTCGTCGGCTGATGGTGCGCCGGCCCCCTGTTCGGCCATGGCGTCCGCCCAAGCGTCGTCGGTACTGTTCTGTTCGGGTTTCTTGGGGTCAGTCATTGTCGGATTCCTTGGCTTGCTTCAACAGCCCGGGGGTGAACTTGAACTTGGCGTTGTTGGCGACATGGTCGATCAGGTGGCGCACACGCAGGGCTCGCTGGCCTTGCTGGCTGCCGAATTCGCACTCCATGACCGGCACGCCATCGACGCGCGCGGTCACGATTTCCGGCAGTTCCAGCGGAAGCACGTCACCGACCTTGAGCGACATGACCCGGCCGAGGCTGGTTTCCAGGTCGACGAAATCTGCGACCAGCTCGACGTGCGACTGCTTGATCTCGCCCGCCATGCGCTGGCCCCACTGGCTTTCCTCGTCGGCATGGTTGTCGGTCAACGGGCCCGACAGCAGGTCGCGAATCGGCTCGATCATCGAGTAGGGCATGCAAACCTGGAAATCGCTGGCCAGGTTGCCCACTTCCAGATGGAACGTGCTTGTCACCACGATCTCGTTGGGCGAGCTGGTGACATTGGCGAACCGCAGCTGCATCTCGGAGCGGGTATAGTCGATCTCCAGCGGGAAGACCGACTTCCAGGCATCCTGATAGGCATCGATAGCCAGGTGCAGCAGGCGCTGGATGATACGCTGCTCGGTATGCGTGAACTCGCGACCTTCCGATTTGGTCAGGAAGCGGCCGTCACCGCCGAACAGGTTGTCGACCACCATGAACACCAGGCTGGGTGGAAAGACCACCAGGGCGGTCCCGCGCAGCGGCTTCATCGAGATCAGGTTGACGTTGGTCGGCACCGGAATGTGGCGCGAGAACTCGCTATAGCTCTGGTAACGCACGCTATCCACCGTGATGTCGGCACTGCGCCGCAACAGGTTGAACAGGCTCATGCGGAACTGGCGAGCGAAGCGTTCGTTGATGATGTCCAGCGCATGCAGACGTTCCCGGATGATCCGGTGCTGGGTCGCCGGATCGTAAGGGCGAATGCGTGAGTCGCCAGCGTTGTCGCTGCCGGAACTCGCATCGTCTTCGCCACTGACGCCCTTGAGGAGGGCGTCGATCTCGTCCTGCGAGAGCAGATCGTCTTGAGACATGGTGTCCCTATTGCACGATGAAGTCGGTGTAGAGGACGTCGTTGACCGCCAGTTCGGGCTGGGGGTCGCTGAACGGCTCGTCGAAAAGCGCCAGGATCTGCTGTGACAGTGCCTGCTTGCCTTCAGGTGTCGTCAGGCCTTCGGCATGCTGGCTGGAGAACAGCAACAGCAACCGGCTACGCAACTGGGGCATGTTCTGCTCGAGCATCTCGCGCGTTGTTTCATCGCCCACCTTGAACGACAGGCCGATATACAGCAGGCGCTGCTCGTACTGGTCGCTTTGCAGGTTGACTGTGAACGGCGAGACGGTCACGAAGATCGGCGGCTCCGGCTTGATGGGCTCGGCTGGCTCCTCGGCTGTCTCGGTACTTGCCTCGCTCTTGGAATCGAGCAGAAAGTACACGCCAGCCGAACTGGCCATCGAAAGCACGATGAGGATGATTCCTAGCAGCCACCAGGGCTTGCGACTCGTTCCTGCGTTGGGGTTCTTGGCCATTGCTCACGCCGTCTTTGGTCGATGATTCTGTGGGGATTATGCAAGCAGCCTTGTCTCCGGCAAGGATGGAAAAAGCTGCCGATACACGCTTATCTCTAGGCTTTGTCCGAAGGCTGAACGCGTTGCGCTCCAGACAGCGGTAGAGCCTGACGCGATATGCGTGCAGGCTCTACTGGGTATCGGCCGCGTTGGCCATTCTTGAAGGGTAGCGTCAGGCGTACAGGTCGATCGCGTTGTCATCCAGGACGATCGTCGTCGTCCGGGGGGCTGTCGCTGATTCGTCTGCCGACGTCAGCCGCGAGTCACCGGTCCGGCCGGCCATGGCACGCTCGCCCCGGGACTGGTCGCGACTCTCGTCACGCTGCTGGTGCTCGCCCACCATCGCTTCGCCCAGTTGAATGCCGCTCTCTTCGAGCGCCTCACGTAGCTGGGGGATGGCCTGTTCTACCGCGGCACGTACCTGTGGATTGGCCGAGAAGAACTGGGCCTGGGCCAACTGGTCATCGACCTTGAGGCTGATGGACAGCGGTCCCAGTTCCGCAGGGTGCAGATGAAGCTCGACCTGCTGTCCGCCACGCTGGTGCAAGGCTACCAACTGTTGCCCCAGTCCTTGCTGCCACTGGGCCGAGGCCAGGGGCGCTGCCAGGGTTGGTGTGGCTGGCATGGCGTTAGGAGCGATACCATTGCCGCCGTTGGCCGTGCTGCCCAGCGGTGATGTCGCAGCAGGCATGCCCAGGTTGGTCGCTGGGTCGGGGCCATGTCGGGAGAGCAGGGCGGGTTCGTCAGCGGCAACCGCGGCGATGGCGTCGGTGAAGTTGGGCGCGGCCGGCGTCAGCGGCTGCACAGGGGCATCCTGCTGCGTCAATGTATGCATGCCCTGGGCTGTCAGTTGCTGGTGCCTCAGCCCGGCGGCTTGTGCGTCGGCGGTTGCCATGACTCGCTCACCGGATGCGTTCCTCGCATCCACTTGAGTCATCAGTTGCGCTGCGTTGGTGGCAAGAGCTGCGCCCGGCTGAGCAGGCAACGCATCACCGCGCTGTGCACTGGCGATCATGTCCAGGCGCTGACGAATATCGGCAAGATCACCGCTACCCGGCATCGGCGCAAGTGTGCCCAGCACAGGATCGCCAGGCTCGGCCTGACCCTGGCGCCATGCGTCTTGCGAAAGTTGCTCATTCTGGGCGTTTTCCGCCAAGTTGCCTTCGATGGCCTGGTTAACCTGCTGAGCCAACGGTGCCAGCTCACCCGGCTGGGTCAGGAGCGTATCGCTCAATTCTGCCGGGTCAGTCTCCTTGGCATCGCCCCGCACGGACGGGGGGCTGGTCGTCACACCGGCTTCGGTGTTGGCCTCGGTAAGCAGGGTTTTTCCGGTGGCAGACGCCAGCGTCGGCGCATCGGTTGTCTTGCCCTTGCCCGCCTCACCGGCCTGCTTGAAAAGCCGGGCGAACTCGGCATCGCCCTTGCTGCCGGTCTTGCCGTCGGCATGGGTCTGGGGCAGTGAGGCGGCGGCGTTGCTACCGGCGAGCAGTTGAGAGAGTTCCATGGAAGCGGGCTGCCTCAGTGACTGGATTCGGAATTCGTGTCTTGACGCTGGCGACGCAGGACGAGGCCGGCTGCCATCTCATCGGCCAGGCGCTGTTCCTGGCGGTTGGCGCGCTGCTGTGCTGCGGTGTCCCGGCGGGTCGCCAGGGTGTCGTAGGCGGATAGCTTGCGCTGCTCGTTCTGCCAGCGTTTCTGGCCCTGGTTCACGCGTGTCTCGCGCTCGCCGAGGGTCTGTCGGGCTCGGGCGATGGCGGCGTCCAGCGACGCGAGAAACTGTTGATAGTTACGCCAGCTATCGGGCCCGATGCCCGATTCCATCGCCTGCTGGAGACGTTGGCGGTATTCCAGGCGATATCGGGTCAGGGTCTCGAGCTGGGACTTGGCATTCTGCAGGTCGCGACGCGAGTTTCCCAGCTCGATGCTGGCGCTGTCTCGCGAGTCGCGTGTCAGGGAAATCAACGTATCCAACGGTGTCGTTGCTTGGGCCACGGGATCGTTCCTTCTGGGTAGACTTCGGCCAAGCCGCAGCAGCGGCGTCATAGCATTGTTGCGTATGCCCCGCTGCAGCAAAGCGACGGATACTGGGGGGAAACGTCGCTTTCTCATCGAATTCGTGCCCTGACGAGTCAAGGCTCTCAATGTCCCGGCGGCACCAGGGCGCTGAGAACCTGGTGCGTCTGTGGCATGTCGGCGCGTTCGTCGATGCGTTGCTGCAAGAACTGCTCGAGTCTCGGGTACATTGCCACTGCCTGGTCGAGCTGCGGGTCGTGACCCGGGGTATAGGCCCCTACGCTGATCAAGTCGCGGTTGCGCTGGTAGCGCGACACCATCTGCTTGAAGCGCTGGGCCTGGCGCAGCTGGTCGCCGCTGACGACGGCTGTCATGACACGACTGATCGAGGCCTCGATGTCGATGGCCGGATAATGCCCGCTTTCGGCCAGGGAGCGAGACAGCACGATATGCCCATCGAGAATGGCGCGTGCCGAGTCGGCGATGGGGTCCTGCTGGTCATCGCCCTCGGTCAGCACGGTATAGAATGCCGTAATCGAGCCGCCGCCCTGCATGCCGTTGCCGGCACGCTCGACCAGGCTCGGCAGCTTGGCGAATACCGAGGGCGGGTAGCCCTTGGTGGCCGGGGGTTCGCCGATGGCCAGTGCGATCTCGCGCTGCGCCATGGCATAGCGCGTCAGCGAGTCCATGATCAGCAGCACGTTGCGCCCTGCATCGCGGAACCCCTCAGCCAGTCGTGTGGCGTAGGCGGCACCCTGCAGACGCTGCAGCGGTGACGTGTCGGCAGGTGCGGCGACGACCACCGAGCGGCGGCGGCCTTCGGCACCGAGAATATTATGAATGAAATCCTGAACTTCGCGTCCGCGCTCGCCGATCAGACCGACGACGATCACGTCGGCCTCGGTATAGCGGGCCATCATGCCAAGCAATACCGACTTGCCCACGCCGGAGCCGGCAAACAGGCCCATGCGCTGACCGCGACCGACACTCAACAGGCCGTTGATGGCACGGATGCCGACGTCGATCTGGGTGTCGATCGGTGCGCGTGACAGCGGATTGAGCGGGGGAGTGGCAAGTGGAGCGTGGGGAGCATCGGTCAACTCACCCTTACCGTCCAGCGGGCGACCGTTACCATCGACAACACGGCCGAGCAGGCTATCGCCCAGCGGAAAACGTCTGGCGCTGCTGTGCTCGCTGCCTTCGCCCAAGGGAAAGACGCGCGAGCCGGGCAGCAGGCCACTGATTTCTTCCAGCGGCATCAGAAACAGCTTCTCCCCCGAGAACCCGACGACCTCCGCTTCGGCGAAACGCGGCTGCTCCGAGCCCGGAAGGCCCGTCACCGGGTGGGGGGAGAGCTCGATGCGGCAGGCACTGCCCAGCGGTACACGCAGTCCCACCGCTTCGAGAACCAGGCCGGTCGCGCGCACGATACGTCCACTGGTGCGGTAGGAGGCCACGCCGGCAACGCGGCGCTGCACGCCGCCAATGGCGTCTTGCCAGCGTTGCCGGTGCAGGTCGCCGGCGGTCGTTGCCATGCTCATGCCTGACCCTCGTCATGGCCGTCATTGTGACGACGACGAACCTGGCGGGAAATGCTCTCCCAACGCGATTCCAGCGTGGCATCCAGCTCGCCGCTGGCGCTGGTGGCGCGACAACCGCCACGACTGATGGTGTCGTCGGGCTGCAGTTGCCAGCCGGCGGCGTCGAATTCCGCCCCCAGGTGACCCTTGACCAGTGTCAGGTCGGCCGGGTGTAGCCACAGCCTGGGCCGGCCCGACAGGGACGGTTCGGCATGCAGCAATTCGCGCACGATATCGAGAATGACCTCGGGATGGGCGTCGAGGGCCTCGCCGGCAAGCTGTCTGCCAGTGGTCAGCGCCAGGTCGACCAGACGCTCCGCGACGTCGCCGTCCAGGGCATCGAGCGCCTCGCGGTAGCCTTCGGCCAGGGGCAGCAGCGGGGCCAGGGCCTGCTGGGTCTGGCGCTGCAGTTCCTGCTCGCCCGCCACGCGGCCTTCTTCCAGTCCCTTCTCGTAGCCGGCCTGTCGGCCTTCCTCGAAACCTGCCTTGTAGGCGGCGTCGTAGGCCTCCTGGCGAGCCTTCTCGCGCAGGGCCTCGAGTTCGGCATTGCGCTTGAAAAGTTGCTGGCGAATGGCTTCCTGACGCGAACGCTCGCGCTGGCGGCGTTGCTCTCGCTCGGGGGTGCCGAGTTCGTCCATTTCCCAGCGACGCCAGTCGCCGACATCATGCTCAGGAATGACCAGACGCTCAGACATAACTATCGTCTCCACCGCCTATGACAATCTCGCCGCTGTCCGCCAGACGGCGCACGATCTGCAGGATGGATTTCTGCTCGGCCTCGACCTGGGAAACCCGGATCGGGCCGCGCGCCTCGAGATCTTCCTGCAGCAACTGGGCTGCGCGCTGGGACATGTTCGCCATGAACTTCTCGAGCAGCGCATCCGGGGCACCCTTGAGCGCCACCACCAGGGAATTGGTGTCGACCTCCTTGAGAATGAGCTGGATGCCGCGATCGTCGATGTCGACGATGTTCTCGAACAGGAACATCTCGTCGATGATCTTCTGCGCCAGGTCCTCGTTGTGGGCCCGTACGGTCTCGATGACGGCTTCTTCCTGCGACGAGTTCATCAGGTTGAGGATTTCGGCGGCCGTTCTCACGCCACCCATCTTGCTACGGCGAAGGTTCTGGCCATCGAGCATACCGCCGAGAACTTCGGTCAGTTCCTGCAGTGCCGCCGGCTGTACACCACTGAACGTGGCGATGCGCAGCACGACATCGTTGCGCAGCTTGTCGTCGAACAGTTCGAGAATATCCGCGGCCTGGTGGCGCTCGAGGTGCACCAGAATCGTGGCGATGATCTGCGGATGCTCGTCGCGGATCAGTTCAGCCACCATCGAGGCTTCCATCAGGTTGAGCGACTCGATACCGGTATTGGCGCCCTGGGCATCGAGAATCTCGTCGAGCAGGCTCGAGGCCCGCTCGGTCCCCAGCGCCTTGGTCAGCACCGCGCGGATATGGTCGCTGGAGTGCAGGTTGAGCGCAGCGAACTGTTCGGCCTCGTCATGGAACTCGTCGAGCACCAGGCGCATCTCTTCATGAGAGATCTGGTCGATGGTCGCCATCTCGCGGCTGATCGCCGACACCTCCTTGGTAGAAAGGTGGCGGAAGACTTCGGCTGCGCTGTCCTCGTCCAGTGACAGCAGCAGGATCGCGCTGCGGCGGACGCCGCTCATCTTACTCATTTTCGTTCATCCAGCTCTTGACAACGATGGCGACCATACGGGGGTCTTCCAGGGCCATTTCACGGGCTTGCTTGAGGTGCTGCTCGTAGGCGTTGGCCTTGCGACGGCGACGGGGTGAGCTCTCCTCGATGTTATCCTCATCATCCTCATCTGACGTGCCGATAGCGGTCGCCGGGGCGTTGGACAGGTTGTCCATTGCCAGGCTGGACGCGGTTGCCGGCTGGCTGTAACGCTTGACCATCGGGCGCAGTACCATGAACCACAGGAACAGGGCAGCGAGTGCGACCAGCAGGTAACGGCCCAGGGTCATGCCCAGCTCGATGGCCTGCGGTGTCTGCCACCACGGCAGCGGCTCGGCGCCAGTCGCGTTCTGTGCAAAGGCGCTGTTGACCAGTGCCAGCTCATCGCCGCGCGCTTCGGAGAAGCCCATGGCCTGCTTGATCAGGCGCTCGATCTGCTCCAGTTCCGCCTCGCTGAGCGGCGCGCGTACCGGCTTGCCTTCGTCGTTGACGGTATCGCGGTAGTTGATGACCACCGCGGCAGACAGGCGCTCGACCTGGCCGCGCTGGTATTGGATATGCTCGACGCTGCGGTCGACTTCATAATTGACCACGTCGCCACGGTTCAGACGACTCGGGGGAGTGGTCGCTTGCGTAGTTTCCGTATTGCCTTCGGCAGCGTCCTCGCCTTCGGCCGGTTGGCCTTCGTCGATGGGTGACGGCGCGACGCCCGGCGGGGTATTGGTCAGCGCACCCGGTACGCCCATGGCCAGCTCGTCGCCACCGGTATAGTTCTCGTTGAGCTGACGGCTGCGCACGGCAGCGGCGTTGTTGCCCTGGTTGGGGCCATACCGTTCGGCGGTCTGTTCGCGGGTGGAGAAATCGACATCGGCGGCCACCTGGGCACGGATGTTGGTGGCGCCCAAAATCGGCGCCAGGATGCGCTCGATACGCATCTGGTAGGAGCGCTCGATTTCCTGCACATAATCCAGTTGCGTGCCGTTCAGGCTGCCCAGGCTACCGCCGCTCTGCGAAAGCAAACGGCCGGCCTGGTCGACGACGGTCACCGCGTCGGCGGACAGCTCCGGTACGCTGCTGGAAACCATGTGAACGATAGAGCTGATCTGACCATCGCTTAACGTGCGACCGGGGTGCAGGGTGAGCACGACCGAGGCCTTGGCTGGTTCGTTTTCCCGTACGAAGACCGACTGCTTGGCCATGGCCAGATGAATGCGCGCGTGGGCGACCGGCCCCAGTGATTCCATGGAGCGTGCCAGCTCGCCTTCAAGGCCGCGCTGGTAGTTGATCTGCTCGGCGAACTGGCTGATCCCGAACGCTTGGTTGTCCATCAGCTCGAAACCGACATCGCCTGCCTGGGGCAAGCCTTGCTCTGCCAATTGCAGGCGCAGCGCATGTACCTGGTCGCCGGGAACCAGCAAGGCTCCACCGCCTTCGGTGAAGCGATAGGGAATGCCACGCGTATCCAGCTCGTTGACGATACGCCCGCCATCGGCGTCGCTGAGGTTGCTGTACAGCACGCGGTAGTCGGGGGCACGGGCCCACAGCAACAACGCTGCAACGATGGCAATCGCTGCCGCCCCGGCAATGAGCAAGGGAATGCGGGGGTTACTGCGCAATGAAGACATGACGCCTGACATTTGCCCCCCCTTGGTGTTGGCCGCCTTGTCACGTCCGTTTTGCGGGGGTGTCGTCTGGCTGGCCGAAACGGCGTCGGTCATGCGCGCCTCCCGGCGAAATCAATGAAGCCCGTCTGGGCGGTGGTAACGATGTCGGCCCGGTAGCCGCGGGTCGGTCCAGAGTGCATTCGGTGTCCGGCTCCAGCATCCGTCTCGGTTCATCGCCCTGCGCCTGTCAGGTTGTCCCGCTAACGGGGGTGTCAGGCATGGGCGGTCGGGTGATGGGTGCCATTATGCGTAGGGACGGCAAGGCTAAAGGGAAGAAAAGCCCCTTTTTTCTCTATCATTTACCGACATGACGATTCCGGGGGCTTGGTAGGCTTGCCATCATTCGTAATCCGCCAGGAAGCCATTGCATGTCGACACCTGCCATTCAATCCGCTCTGAACCAGATGCAGAGTCTGGCCACGCAAGCCGCCGGCCAGGCGGCAAAAGGGCAACACGTCGCGACGGCCGTCGGTCAGGGCGGTTTCGCCAGTGAATTGCAGTCCTCGATCCAGCGCATCAATCGCCTGCAGCAGACGGCAGATGCCAAGCTCAAGGCGTTCCAGTCGGGTGACCCGGGCGTGGCGCTGAATGACGTGATGGTCGACATGCAGAAAGCCAGCGTCGGGTTTCAGATGGGGGTGCAGACAAGGAACCGGCTGGTGACGGCGTACAAGGACATCATGAACATGCAGGTGTAGGGTCTTTCCGAAAAGGGCCTGCGCTCGCTGCTACGGCGTTGAAAACAGCCTTAAGGTGCTCATTTACGACATGTAAACTCCGCCCTTGCGGCTTTTTTCGCCTTGTACCAAGCGTCGCTCGGCGCCTTTTCGAATAAGACCTGAGCTAAGCGATTGAGCACTGCTCATAATGATCGACTTCCGACTTTTCTGCCAAACCGCCAGTGTTCGAAAGAGCACTGGCGATTTTGTTTGGGCGTTCAAAGGTCGAGTTCTTTTACCGGCAGATTGTAGGGAAGCTCGGGGCTGGGGCGGGCGAGCAGGTAGCCTTGGGCGCGAGCGCAGTTGAGGCGGCGCAGGAAATCGAGCTGGGCATGGGTTTCGATGCCTTCGGCGCAGACATCGCGGCCGAAACCACGGCAAAGCGTCAGCAGCGACTCGATGATGGCGCGGTCTTCAGCGGAATCGGGCAGGCCGGCGATGAACGACTTGTCGATCTTGACCGTATCGAACGGGAATTGCTTCAGGTGCGAGAGCGACGAGAAGCCGGTGCCGAAATCGTCCAGGGCGATACAGATACCCTGTTCGTACAGTGCTTGCAGTTGCTGACCGACCCAGTGGGGCGACTGGATCAGCGCCGTCTCGGTGATTTCCAGCTCGAGCACGCTCGTCGGCAGGTTGCGACGCTGCAGGGCCTCGATGACATGGTCCGCCAAGTGTGCATCGTCCATCAACTGGATGGCACTGACATTGACACTGAGGAAAAAGTCCTCCGGCAGGCGCTCCCGGTTGGCCTTCAGGTGATCCAGCGCCTGGTCGATGATCCAGCGCCCGACCTCGACCATCATGCCGCTTTCCTCGAGAATCGGAATGAACACATCGGGGCCGATGGAATCCAGCTCGGCATCCCGCCAGCGCAGCAGAACCTCCGCACCGATGGGCGCGGACAGGTCCGACAATAGCCATTGCGGCTGGAAGAACAGGTGGAAGTCGCCGCGTGCAAAGGCCCCCGACAGGCGCCGTTCGATCGTCTGGTGTCGGCTGGCCTCGTCGAGCATGCCGCTGATGTACTGGCGTACCCGGTTGCGCCCTTGCCGTTTGGCCCGCACCAGTGCGGCATTGGCGCGGCGCAGCAGTTCCTCGGGTTGCACCTTGCCGCCCGTGGAGGTGGCGAGTCCGGCGCTGACTGTCAGTTGCAGTCCATCGACTATCGAGAACCGATACTGTTCGACCTGCTGGCGCAGCCAGTCGGCGAGATGCACCGCGTTGCTGTCGTGCGGCAGGTTGACGCTGATGGCGAACTCATCACCGCCCAAGCGCCCGAGCAGGGCATTGGGATAACTGGCCAGCGCACTGGCCAGGGACTCGGCCAGCTCGCACAGTACCTTGTCGGCTACGGCCGTGCCATGTGCATCGTTGAGCCGCTTGAAGCGGTCGATGCCGCACACCAGCACCATTTGAAGCGGCGCCAGGTCGTTGGCATGTGGCGTGTTGTCCGCAAGCGAGTGCAGAAATCCCGCTCGGTTGAGCTGACGCGTCAAGGGGTCGTGGTAGGTGATCCAGTCGATTTCCTGCTGGGCCTTGAGCGATTCGCGCAGGTCCCGGGCGACAATCACATAGTTGGTTCTGCCCGAGCCCGGGTGCTCGATGCGCTGGACCACGGCTTGCACGGGCAGGGTATCGCCATTGCGGCAACGCAGGGTGGTGGTCAGCCTGATGGAGCGCATGTGTTGCTTGAGCGGAGCCAGGCGGCTGGTCAGCCCCTCGGCATTATGCGCATCCAGCAGCTCTGCCGGCGCCATGGCCTGAAACTCCTGATGAGTGTATCCCAAGTGCTCCAGCGCGCCCTGATTGCAGTAGGTGAAACGCTGCGTCTGCTCGTCGAAGATCAGGATCAGGTCCAGTGTGGCATCCAGCGTGGCGCGAAACTCCTCGAGGGTGGAGTGCAGCGCCGCCTTTTCCTGTTCTTCCTGCAGCGACAGCAACAATCGGCTGCCCACATCCATCAGCGGCTTGAGCAGCCACTGCATGCTGATACTGTCGAATCCTCCATCGCGGTTGGCTAGCAGCATCACGCCAATGTTTCTGTCACCCGAGACGAAGGGGATCATCAGCGCATTATCGAGCGGGGGATGATTGGCCGGCAGCTTCTCCATGATGGCGGCAAAATCGCAGCCATCGAACACCTGGATCTCCGATTTCGCGAAACGCCCGCCAGTGATGGCATCGATGAGGGGCAGACTCAAGCGGCGTCTGCCGTGCATGAAGAACTCATGCATCTTTTCGGTGACATCGCCAAACGACATACCAATGATCTCCAGTATTGGCGTCGTTTCGATGTGCTGCACCTCACCGACGAGCCCATACTGGCATTGCAGCAGGCGCAGCAGGTCGTCGAGCAACTCGAGCAGTGCCAGGCGCGGCGGCGTGCCAGCGAGATGGCGCTGTTCCGCTCGGTTGATCAACGCCTCGACCGTCGGGCGCAAGGCAGCTTCGCCCTGCGATGAGGGCGCCAGGAGGGGAAACTCCATGCCATGGGCGATCTCGATGGTCACCAGGCGGGCCAGGCTGCGTAGTGTCTCGGTTTCGCTGTCGCTGAGTTCACGGGGCGTATCGCTGATGATGCAGAACGTGCCGAGCGGCATGTTGCTGCGCCCATAGATGGGCGCACCCGCATAAAAACGGATATGCGGCGGGCCGGTAACCAGCGGGTTGTCCTGGAAGCGTTCGTCTTGCGTGGCGTCGTTGATTACCAGCAAGACGTTCGACTCGATGGCGTGCGCGCAGAAGGCCTGTTCCACGGGCGTTTCTTCGGCGTCCAGGCCGCAACGGGACTTGAACCACTGCCGTTTGTTATCGACCAGGCTGACCAGGGCGATAGGCACGTCGAAAAGCCGGCAAGCCAACTGCGTCAATGCATCGAAGCGCGACTCTTGCGGTGTGTCGAGCAGGCCGGTCGACTGCAGTGCAGCAAGACGCAGGCTGTCCTGAACACCCGCCCGGTGCCGAGCGCTGCTGTTAGGTGGCGTGTCCTGTTGTGTCATTGGTTTGCCCGGTCTGGTGTCTTCCATGCAGCCTTATCTACGTTCTGTCTAAAAATGTCTGCGCTAACCCATACAGCGTTAAAAATTGGCTCAAGATGCTCATTTATCCTCGTAAACTCGAGCGCGAGCCCGGTCCATCTTTCGTCAATTTTGCCTTGTCTGGCTATCGCTCGCCGATTTTTCAGGCAGAACGTAATTTCCAATCGGTTTTCCTGTTTATGGTTATCGGCAACTTGCGGAAAAACCGTAGGCCTCGTTCAGTCTTACCTGAATGTGCGGGCTCATGCTTTCAACTGTATCAATCGCCCCTGCATCTGCTCGAGCGATTCGGCAATCCGCAGCACTTCTTCGCTGGGAATCTGCCTGATAATCTCGCCACTGTCACGGTCGACGATACGTGTCACCACGCGCTGGCCCTGCGAAAATTCATGCAACTGAAACTCGACGCCGTAGTTGCGCATGACGTCGTTGATTCGCTGCACCGGCTCGAGCAGTTGACGATAATAGGATTCCGCGGCAGCGTCGCTGGCATTGACCTGCTCGGTAGCGAGACTGCCCGACGGAACTGGCAAGTGAGCGAGTACGCTTTCCAAACGCTGGTGGGGCGTCAGTCTCGCGACGGAGGATGGCGTGGCCGAGGTGTCTGGTGTGACTGACATGGCGGCAGCCTCGATGAGTGACGACGTCATACGATCCCTACATGGCTTGCGTGGAAGGTGAAACCGTTCGAGCGCCTGCGCTCACACGATGACTTCAACATGATGCGTGCCGGCATCGACTCCGACGCCGAGTGTCAGCAGCAGGGCAAATTCGTAACCCATCTGGGCCTTGTAGGCCTTCAGTTTTTTCACGTCCTGATGGTGGCCAAAACGGCTTTCGCTCTTGACGACCTCGATCAGCGCCAGGTTGTGCCCGGTGTCGCGCCGATGCACGGCGATATCGGGGTAAATAGTGCGCGCCTCGGTGGCTGCGGCATGCGTGGGCGTCACTACATGCTTCATGGCATGACACGGCGTATTCCAGCCGTTGTATTCGCAATCCACATCCCAGTCGGGCAGTTGCGCCTGCAGGTGAAGCGCAAGGCGAAAGGACAGGGCTCGCTCGTTGACCCTGGCGTTCCCGAGCAGGTAGCGGTCCCTGTCGATGAGCGAGTGCACGGCAGTGTCGAGTGCCCCGGTGAACGGATGGTGAGCCGATGCCTCCAGCGCCTGGGAAAGTGTCATTGTGCGTACCGTGAGTTGTTGTCGTTATCGAACATGCCTGCGCTGCCTCAGCGGCATCGCAGGCAGGACCCTGTCTTAACCATCGTTATCGGCAAGCGTGCCGCAAAATTTAGCGGGCCTGGTTACCAGGCGGTAGGCAGTAGCGCACGAATGTCCCGGTCCAGCGGCAACCTGATCGAGGTGGCGCCAAGGATGACGTTATCCCGCGCTCGCACGATGCGTACGTTCACGTAGGCGGAACGCTCCGCTTGCGCATAGGTGCCGATGAGCACGGCCTGGGCATCATGCGCCAGGGAAAGACGTTGCACATCACGGGAGAGCATCAGCTCACCGGTGTTCTGTTCGATGAATAGACTGTTGCGCATCTTCACTTCGATGACGGTCAGGCCAGCCTGAACAAGGCCCGATGTAAAGAGTTCCGACAGGGTACGGCCCAGCGTCGAAGAGCGCTGCAGGTCGTCGATATCGACGAACGTGGCTGCGATGATCGGCTTGTCAGGTGATATACCCCGTGTATTCGCCAGCAGAGTGGCTGAGGCTTCCTCGACCAGTTCGATCATGTGCGTTTCCGGTGTCTTGACGATCAGGGGCGCGGGATCGTGTGTGGCACAGCCTGCCAGGGAGAGCCCCAGCATGCCGGACAGGGCCAAGGCCAGAAAACGGTTGCGCCAAAGCGGGGTCGTCATGTCTCGCGGCTCCTTTTTACCAGCGATTGGTTATGGGAATCGTCTTGAGGAACGTTGATTCGTCGCGGTAATGCGCTTCGTCTTCCGGATTGATGTAGTACACGTTGGACGAAGAATAGAGCACGCGATTTACATCGATGACCTGGGTGGTGATGATCACCTCCTTGTCGGTCACACCTGCCCAGCCACCACTGAAGGCATCGACACCGGCGGCTGCCGGCACCAGGGCCAACGCCGGTTCGCTCCAGTGATTGATCGGCCAGGTTGCCACGGCAATGCCGGTGGCGATCGTCGTCAACGCGCCACGGGGCGGACGGATGAAATCGCGATCGTCGTGTTCCACGACCTGCACCTGGTAATCGACCTGGGCGGCACCGATCGGGTCGGTACGCACCAGGGCGCCGTTGGCGACCAAATGCGTGACGAGCATCGAACTGAACCCTTTGGCAAAGGGCGAGTCCTGACTGGCCTGCGATACGAACAGGGCTTGCCCCTCGAGGCGCGCACTGCGCGTGATCCGCTCGGCTTCGTAGGCGGCCAGCACCTCCCAGTGATGCGCCGCCTGCATCTTGCGCTGTTCGCTGTAGGGGTAGGTCGCTGCCATGGGGACCTGGGTGTTGTTGAAACCACAGCCGCCAAGCAGGGCGGCACCAAGCAAGGCCAGAAGACTACGAGGTCGAGTGAACAGCCGGTAGGGCATGGGAGACGCCTTCTTGAATCGCTAATACTGGAGACACTTTAGCGTTCTATCGGCGGGGCGAGGGGAAACTTGATCGTCGAAAGCGGGAAGGTTACAGGTCGAGCAGAATTTGCGTGTATTTCTGCTGCTCCTTGACCGAACGGGTATACAACTCGTGCAAGGCGAAGTAGTCATCAGGCTGGGACTCGTCGAAGCCGGCAGCCTCGAAACGCGCCATCAGCGCCTTGGCATCGCTGATTACCGACTCCAGTTCGCTGAGGATATGCTGACAATCCTCTACATCGAGCGTGTGATCGGCTTTTGCTGGCTCGCTCATTTATTATCCACCGGTTTGTATGGCGCGGGCGCGATCATAAAGCGTGTTGGCGCTGTGAATGGCAAGTTGCTCATGGCGATCCAGCGTCAGCGATACGTTACCGCTGCCGGTTGCTGCATCGTGTAGCTCCTTGGCATAGCGGGTCGTCAGGTGGTCCAGGTTCATGCGGATCATGGTGATTTCCAGCTCGAATTCCTGCTGGAGCAGTTCGTGACGTTGTCGAACCTCATCGCTCGTTGCCTGAGCGATGAGCTGAGAGAGTGTATTGTAGGCGAGATCTTCCACGGCTTTGAGCTTGGGGAGGACGTCGTCAAGAAGACACTTGGCGGTGACGTGATCAATGCTAGCCAGCATGGTTACTTCCTAAAAAGACAGGCCCCCGAATCGAGAGCCTGTTTTGAGGTGGGCAGGGCCGAAGCCCCGCCCGGTACTGCGGATGGTGCGTGTACCGCGATGCGTGGGATTAACCCAGCAGAGACAGGACGCCCTGCGGCACCTGGTTAGCCTGGGCAAGGACGGAAGTGCCGGCCTGCTGCAGGATGCCGGCGCGAGTCATGTTGGAGACTTCGACAGCGTAGTCGGCGTCTTCAATACGTGAACGAGCTGCAGAAAGGTTGGTAGAAGTAGAGGTGATGTTGTCAATAGCAGATTCAAGCCGATTCTGAGTCGCACCTAGGCCACTACGAGCTGTATCAACTGCGCCTATTGCAGTATCAAGAGCAGTCAGAGCTGCATCAGAGGCAGTAGCTCTGGCTGTACTATCTGCAGCGCCAGTAATCGCTGCAAAGGTAGTACCAACAAAGGCACCGAGAGTTCCTGAATTACTATCGTCGCCAAGCGGGTCCGCACTGAATGCCGTAGCATCTATTGCAGCAATATTAATTCGGTCGGAGCCAGAATCAGCGCCGACCTGGATCATGAAGTCCTTACCAGTACCATCTGTACCAAAAATTTGAGTGTTATTGAATTTAGAATCTTTAACGACCCGATCAATCTCATTCATACGAGCCTCGATTTCTTTGCTAATCGAAGCCATGTCAGAATCAGAATTAGAACTGTTGGATGCTTGAACAGTCAGCTCTCGCACACGCTGCAGGTTATCATTAATCTGGTTCAATGCGCCTTCGGCAGTTTGAGCTACAGAAATACCGTCGTTGGCGTTACGTGCTGCCTGATCCAGACCGCGAATTTGGGCAGTCATACGGTTGGCGATGGCCTGACCGGCCGCATCATCCTTGGCGCTGTTGATGCGCAGACCGGAAGACAGGCGTTCCATGGCAGTCTGCTGAGCGTCTTGGGCTTTGCTCAGGTTGTTCTGACCAATCAGAGCGGTAATGTTGGTATTGATCACTGACATTTGTGTATTCCTTCTTTCGAAACCTATCTAGGTCTTGGGGGCTCCAGTGGCGGGTAGGCTCTGTTTGCCCCTCTCGCCACAACGGCGCCGTTGGCCGTTACCCTGTATATCGTCGCTGGCGAAAAATGCTTTAGGGTCAAATGCGATTTTTTTGAAGAAGGCGGGTAATGGCGCATGCCAAGTATCGATGTGGACGTTCAGCTGTCGGCGAGTGAGTGTCTCAGGCATTACCGGGGAGAAGTACAGCAGGTGTACGCCTATAGCCTCGATGGGCGACGCGTACTGTTTCCTGCCAGGGCGCTGCGGCGCATCCTGCGCCGCGATGGGGTCAAAGGGGTCTTTCGGCTCGTCTTTACCGACGACGGGCGATTTGAGTCGATTGCCGAGCTGAGGCAGGGCTGATGTGAGGCAGGGCTTAGCGTTCGCCCACCAACGAGGTGACGAAGCGCCTGCGCTTTTCTTCCAAGGGCAGCGGCTGGGCAGTCAGATGAATCAGCTTGGTCATGGCGGATTCGGGTGTCATGGCATCGCCTGATAACACACCGGCTTCGACCAGCCCTTGGCCCGCGGCGTAGGTACTGATAGCTACCGGCCCGTGCGGACACTGGCTGATGGCTGCGATGAGTTTACCCTCGCCGGTGGCCTGGGCGAGTACGCCGATCAGTGCCGGGTCATCGGGGATGTTTCCGCTGCCCCACACCTCCAGCAAGGCACCGTGAACGCTGTCGTCGAGCAGCCAGGCGGCAAGCAGACGCGCCGGCATGCCTGGCCACAGGGCGACACGCACGACCGGTGAATCACCCAGGGCAGCATAGTCGGGCAGTTCGAAACGTGGCAGGCCGCGTTGCTGGGCTTCGAGCCCGCGGGACGGGTAGAGGATCGCCGCGCCATCCACCATCTCGCCCAGCAGCGGGTAATTGGGGCTGGTAAAGCCATCGAACTGATGGGTATCCCACTTGCGTGTGCAGACGCCGCGCATCAGCTTACCCGCGAAGCATACCGCGACTTCCTGAAGTGTTGGCTGCGCGGCGAAGCGCAAGGCCGCTTCGATATTGGCCAAGGCGTCGCTGTCTTCGGCTTCAAGGGGGCGTTGCGCGCCGGTGACGACGACGGGACGGTCGATGCCCTGCAGTTGATATGCCAGGCTAGAGGCCGTCCAGGCCAGGGTGTCCGTGCCGTGAAGGATGACGAACCCGGCGTAATCGGCGGAGGAGTAGTGCTCAACAATATCCCGTGCCAGCTGTTGCCAGTCGGCGGGTGTGGCGGCGCTGGAGTCGATCGGCCGGGTGGTTTCGTGTATCCGAAACTCGGGCAGCGAGGCCTGGCGATCTGGGGGTAATTGCGCCAGTGCCTTGCGCAGCCGCGACTCGATATCTCGGCCCGGAACAAGGCCTCGTTCACCCGGTACCATGCCCAGCGTACCGCCGGCATAGATGACAAGAATAGGGGCTGGGGCTGTGCTCATTAGCGTTTTAGGTCGCGATAGAAGTTTTCATGGCTGCCTAACATGAGCAGCGTCAAGGTAAGTTCGCCATCGTCGTAGCGATAGGCTAACAAGGTGAGCTGGCCGGTCATCTTGAATTTGTAGACACGAATGCCTGCCAGGTCGCCTACCTTGACGTCGCCAATGTCAGGCTCTTCGATCAGGCAGCGAATCGCGTTATCCAGGTCCGCTTTTTGACTACGCTTGAGTTTCTTGGCGGCCCGCTGGAAACGGGGCGTTTGCATCACCTTCATCGTTCGTTGGGGCCGAACTCGTAAGAGGTGAGCTGGCCGTCCTTGGCTTCCTGATCAGCCAGCAGTATTTCCTTGATGAAGGCGTAGGGTAGGTCGGGATTTTCCTCGGCAATCTGGCCGATACGAGACCAGTACTCGATTTGCTTGGGTGTCGAACGCTGGAAAACGTGACCATAGCGGCGTGCCTGATCAACGAGTTCATCGGATAGCTTGATACTGATAGCCATGGTGGGTCCTCACGCTATTTGGCGCATTATGGCGCGCAAGGTGGCATTTTGCCACCTTCTTTGTCAGGTCAAAGGCCATAGGCTTACCGGTGAACAGTGATCAGCCGTCCTTGCTCGTCCAAGTCGAGCTGACGCTGTCGGCCAGCCAGTAGCGAACAGGCCATGGCGGCAGCGACAAACGCCAGCAGCACGCCAGTCAGTGTATCGAGGCCGGTACTGTATTCCAGCAGGATGCCGACCAGTAGTGGGCCGGTGGCGGCGAGACTGTAGCCAATCCCTTGGGCCATGCCGGATAGCTTGCCGGCCAGGCGGGAGTTGGCGCTGCGCAGCACGATCAGTGTCAAGGCCATGCTGAAGCTGCCGCCCTGGCCCAGGCCAAGCAGAATGACACCCGGCCAGCGCCAGGCGAGTGGGGCTTGAAGAAGAATCACGATGCCTGCCGCCGTGCAACTGAGCAGCAACAAGATCGTCGGGCGTTGATCGCGACCCAGGCGCGCCAGCCAGGGCGCGGCGAGCGCTGTGATCAGCTGACCCATGACGGAGGCGGCGAGCAGCCAGCCCGCTTCGGCCTCGCCGAGGCCGCGGCGCTGCAACAGCACGGGCAGCCAACCGAACACGATATAGGCTAGCGCCGACTGGCTGCCCATGTAGCCAGTGACCTGCCAGGCAAGCGGGTTGCGCAGCAGGCGTACCTTGGGCATGGCCGGTGTGGTCGTGGTGGGGCGGGTTGGGCGAGGGTGCGGCATGCGCAATCGCCAGGCAACCAAGGCGAGGAAAGCCAGCAGGGCCCAACTCCCCAGCCCGAGTTGCCAGCTCCCCAAGGCATTGGCCAGCGGAATGCTGAGTCCCGCGCCAAGCGAGCCACCCAGGCACAGCGCCATGGTGTAAACGCCGGTGACGATATCGGCCCCCTGGGGTAGTTCGCGTTTGACCAGGGCGGGTAGCAGCGTCCCCGCGATGCCGATCGCGGCGCCGACGAGCAAAGTACCTGTGTAGAGTAGAAAAGGCTGATTATTGGCACGCAGTACGAGCGCGCAGCCTAGCAACAGCAAGGCCAGACTGAGCGTGCGCTCTGCGCCAACGCGCTGGATAAGCCATGGGGCGAGCGGGGCGAAGATGCCCAGGCAAAGCACGGGTAGCGTAGTCAGAGCGCCGATCGCCATGGCCGATAGGCCAATATCCTGCTGGATGCGTACCAGCATCGGCGCCATGGAAGACAGCGCCGGGCGCAGGTTGAGCGCCACCAGAATCATCAATGCCAGAAAAGGCGCGAGCTGGCGCCAGTTAATGGGTGCTGTCATTGCAGTCCTTATGAATGAGATGAGTCGTCATCCCTATCGACCAATTGCCACCCGGGTGTGGTATGGCCGAGTGGCTCGATAGAAACGAACTCGCTTCTGGTCCGCGGCGCTTCGGCCTTGGCGCGAATCTGGCTGGTGTCTTCCACACTGATTCGGCGGGTTTGACCCTGGAAGTCGACCGGCTGGCTGGTCAGACGCCCCTCGTGAAGCCAGCAGCGCTGGGGCACCCACGCAAGCTGCCAGGGGCGATTCTGCCACAGGGCTTCGTTGTCGTTGACGAGGCGAAACTCCTCCTCGGGAATCAACGTGGCGAACTGTGCCGAATTAAGTACGGCATCATTGCCCCCCATGCGCACCGGCCCCTGAAAGTTGCCTTCACGCAGCTGGCGAAGCGTTTCACTGAGCTTACTGTCGGCCATTACGCTGCCCTTGCCGCAAACATGCAGCAAGCCGTCGTCGATTTGCTTGACGACCCACAGCGAGACGTGCTTTTTGCGTGTCAGCCAGCCTGCGAGTCCCATTCAGTTGTGTCCGAAGCGAAGCGCCGCGAAAGTCAGTGGGATATTCATTGCTTCATCAGTTTGGCCAGATCGCCACGCACGCTATCCAAGAAGGTCACGAAGCGAATGTCTTGCGGCTGGTCGTGGCGGTCGATTCGGCATCCCATGGTCATGCTGCGCTTGACGAGGATTTCATCGAAGATTTCCAGTGTGACTTTGCTGGCAGGCTTGCTGCCTGGCTCGATGGCGCCATCCTCGAGCGTGAAGGATTCCAGCAGGGTGGCGCGGACACGTGTCGTGCCCCCCTCGGCGAGGACACGGCGCACGAACAGCCAGCCTTCGCAGGCAAGCGACTCGCCGTTGTCGCGCTTGCGCTCGAAAAGCGTGCGATAACAGGCGTTTTCCTTGGCACCCTTGTCAGCCATGCTGCGGTAGGCTTCAGTGACACGGCTGGCCATGGCGCCCGAGTCGGCCAGCTTGCGCAGTGCGGCGGCATGTTCGCGCTGCAGCTTGTCTTGGCGTTGGAATGTCTGCCAGCGGCGGTAGTCGGCAAACAGGTTGGTCGAATCCATGACGGCTTCCTTGGTGTCTGTTCTGCAATGGGCATCGGCCTGGCTCGGTCGCGCCACGAAAAGCCCCTATGATGGCGCACAGCGTTAGCTCTGTCACTGACCCCTGCTTTTACCCTAAAGCCCAGTCCATTTTCGCCGATACAGTGAAATGAATAGCTATCGCCAGCCTTTTCGAGACGTCGGGTTCTCCATGGGCTGGTAAAAAGGCCTCATGAATAGGGGAGTCGCATGGCGAGTATTGCTTCACTGGGTATCGGTACAGGGCTGGACCTGAATGGCCTGCTCAATCAGTTGCAGTCTGCTGAAAGGCAAAAACTGACCCCGATCGTCCAACAGCAGAAAAGCTACCAGGCAAAGATATCCGCTTATGGCAAGTTGGAGTCCGCTCTGACAGAATTTCAAGAAGCCACCAAGAAACTCAACAAGGCCGATACATTCCAGGCCGTGACCAGTAGTGTTACAGGCGATGGGGTAACTGCTGCGGCCGGCACGGATGCAGTGCCGGGTAGTTATACTGTAAATGTGGCCAAGCTGGCCAAGGCGCAATCACTGGCGACTGGAGGCGTTGCGGATAAGACTGCTCAGATTGGTACCGGCGCGGGAACGATTTCCATCACCCAAAATGGAACCACACACAACATCAGTGTTGCGGATGGCGCCAGCTCGCTCGAGGACATCCGTGATGCGATCAATGGTGAAGGAATTGGCGTTACCGCCTCGATAGTCAATGTAGGAGGGGATAAGCCACATCGCTTGGTGCTGTCTTCCAAGGAAACCGGAACAACATCCACGATGGAGATTAGCTCGACAGACAATACAGCGCTGGATGATCTGCTGCACCATAGTACAACCAGTTCTCGTCTAACAGAAACAGTTGCGGCACAGGACGCGGAGTTAACAGTCAATGGACTGGCCATCACTAGCCAGTCGAATCAGCTAGAAGAAGCCATTCAAGGCGTGACGCTGAACTTGGTGAGTGAAGGTAGCACCTCTACGATCAATGTCGTGCAAGACAGTGAAACCATCACTGCTGACGTTCAGGCCTTCGTTGATAGTTACAACTCCCTGCAAAAGACCTTGGATACGTTAACGGCATATAACGCTGCTAGCGACAGTGCAGGGACTCTACTTGGCGATTCCACTACTCGAAGTATTGACAACCGACTCCGGAGTGCCATGAGTGACTCGCTGGGTACGGGTACGCTACAACGGCTCTCCGACATCGGTATCGACCTGAAGCTCGATGGGAGCCTCGAGCTTGATGCGGATAAACTTAACGGCTTGCTGGCTAGTAGTCCGGCAAGCCTGAGCCAATTCTTCAGTGGCGATGAAGTGACTGATGGTTTTGCGGATAAGCTTGATGCTGTTATGGAGCCCATGCTGAAAAGCGACGGGATTCTCGATACGGCAACTAGCGGGCTGGAAAAGAGTATTGACTCCCTAGGCGAACGTTACGACAGGGTGGAAAGCAGTATCAATGCCACCATCGAGCGTTACCGAAAGCAATTTGCGGCAATGGATTCTCTTGTTGCTCAGATGAACTCGACGACAAGTTACCTGAGTCAGCAATTCGAGGCCATGAATGCCCAGTTGGGCCAGTAAGGGAGGCGTGAAATGAATTCCATGCGTGGTGCCGGTGCTTATGCCCGGGTAGGGGTCGAGTCTGCAGTAATGTCGGCATCGCCCCATCAGTTGATCGTCATGCTGTTCGAGGGTGCCCAGGCATCGATTCGGGCGGCCAAGCTGCATATGCAGGCGGGTAATGTGACGGAGAAGGGCAAGGCGCTCTCCAAGGCGATCGATATCGTCAATAACGGATTGCTGGCGGCGCTGGATCGGGAGAAGGGCGGCGATATCGCCGACAATCTCGGCTCGCTCTATGATTACATTAGCCGCTTACTTCTACAGGCCAATCTACGCAATGACGAGCAGCGTCTCGACGAGGCGGCGAAGCTGCTTGAGGACATTAGTTCTGCCTGGCGTGAAATCGCCCCGCAGGCAAGGAGTTAAGCTTGATGACGGCGGCAAACGAGGTGCTTGCAGGCTACGAGAAGCTGCTGCAGCGCTCTGCGCGGATGCTGGACTGGGCCCGGCAGGGCGAGTGGGCGCATCTCGTGCAGGAAGAATCCGTATATGTGGTGGCGGTCGAGGACTTGAAGCGCCTGGAAGCAGGTTACACACTGGATTGGGCGGACATGCAAAGGAAGGCCGATCTACTCGAACGTATCCTGGAGCAGGATGCCGAAGTGCGTCAGCGCCTGGAAGCCCGCCGGGATGAGTTGAGTGGACTCATCGGCGACACCCGCCGCCGTCGTGACATGTCACGGGCCTATGGATCCGTGGCAGGCAAGCCCACGCCAATCGATCAAGGGCGTCGGTGAGCGGTATCATCACGCCGATTCTCGACACGCTTCTGCATGAGGTGTTGGGCAAGCGTGTCGAGACGCAAGCCCATCGGGAAATGCTGGAGCCGGTCAAGCCGCTTTCCCAGGGGCACGCTCCCCGGGCGGTGCACAGTGACTCCCGGCTCAATGCCGAGCAGGCGGCGCTCCAGCGCCAGAGTGCGATAGGCGACCGTCCATCTGCGCTGCCAGGTTCGGATTCCTCGTCCCTGGCACCGGCCTCGACGCGGACCCATTTCAGTGCGGCGGCGCGCAGCATTGCCGACATTCTGGTCAAGTTCCCGGCGCCGCCTTCCGTGGTCAAGTCCACCGCACCGTTGGCGGCAGCCGGCGAGTCGGTCGAGCCTGCCCAGCTTGCCTCACGGTTGCGCCAGAGTATCGAAACGTCAGGCCTGTTCTACGAGTCCCATCTGGCCCGATGGCACCGCGGCGATATGGCACGCTCGCTGCTGGAACGTGAACCCCAGATGCAGTTTTTCTTGCAGCGACCGCAGCCCTCCGCTTCTTCCATGCCGGTAGAGGGGCAGGATCGAGGTCTTCTGGCTGGCAGCCGTCTTGAACTGGGCGGGGCACCGGGACGGATTCAGCCCCAGGTCCCACCTCATGCCCAGTCCCCGCTGGTCTATACGTCATCGTCGTCCGCTCCCGCCGTGATGCAGGGCGCCCAGGTCCCGGCGGCGCCAGGAGAATCGCAACCTGCCCAGGGGCAGACAGCCAACCTGGCGGACGATGCCATGCAGGAATCACCGCGGCCATCCATTTCGGGCAGCGATGGGCGGGCGGACGATGCGTTACAGGGTATCGTGCGGCATCAGCTTGAACTCATGGTCACGCCAACGCTTCGCTGGGAGGGCGATCTCTGGTCGGGGATGTTCATGGCGCTGGCGATTCACGTGCCCGAGGCGATGGATAGGCAGGGAGGAAAGGGTGGTGAGCCCAGCGGTGAGGGAAACGACGACGAAGAGGCTGTCTGGCATAGCCAACTGACATTACAGCTACCTCGTTTGGGTACGCTGGGTGTCAATGTCTATCTCAGAGAGTCGTCGTTGAACATGACGCTGGAGTGTGCCGACACTGCCAGTCTCGCCACGTTGCAGGCAGCAAGCCAGGATCTCGAGACCCGCCTTGGCCGTTGTGGCCTGTCTGATATCAAGGTCAGTATCTTGCCCCGCCGCGAGGCATCAGAGGGAGACGCGCCGTGAGCAAGGAACGAGAGTTACCCAGCAGGCGCCGCCAGGCCGTTACCTTGGCCTATCAGGGGGGCGATCGTGCGCCTACCGTGCTGGCCAAGGGGTATGGCGAGTTGGCAGAGCGCATTGTCAGCCAGGCCCAGGCACAGGGAATTTTCGTTCACGATGCGCCGGAACTCGTCAGCCTGCTGATGCAGGTCGATCTGGATGCACGTATTCCGCCTACATTGTATCAGGTCATTGCAGAACTTCTGGCCTGGGTACATGACATCGATTCTCAGCAAGAGTGACGTTGCGTTGAAGTGGTTTTGTAACGTTTAACGAACCATTGGGAATTTAACTTTTGTACATTGTGACTAAATGTATATAAAGAAAAATATCCTTTGCGATACAGCAGGTTAGTCAAGCATTCTTGCGTTCCGTCAAATTTATTAGAACTTTAGTCATTTCTTCTGCGTAGCGTGTTGCAACGTTTCATAAAAACGTCTCACAATAGGTACACAATGAAGTACCAAGAGTCGTCTATCGGAGACAGGCTCATAATAAACGAATGGCCCTAGGCCATCGATTACGCAAACGCAGGGAATGACAAACCATGTTGACTGACAGCCTTCTGAACGACATCCAGGACATCAACCTCTCGTACCTGCTGCTGGTACAGCGCCTCATCAATGAAGACCGTACCACTGCCATGTTCCGCCTCAAGATCAGCGAACCCATGGCCGATATGCTGGCTTCGTTGTCCGTAAAGCAACTGGGCCAACTGTCGCGTACCAACCAGTTGCTGTGCCGCCTGTGCTTCGACGATCCCGAACAGTTGCTCAAGCTCACCACCGACCCGCGCGAGCAGGGCCTGGGGCAGACACATGCGGCGCTGCTGATGGCCTCCGTGCCGACCCGCTCCAATCTCCAGGCGGGGTAAGTCGACATGGCCGAGAAGAGTCTGGTCAGCGAGATGCAGCAGGTCCAGATGGCCATCGAGTTGATTGAACTCGGTGCCAGGCTGCAGGTACTCGAAACGGAAACCGACCTGAGTCGTGCACGCTTGATCAAGCTGTACAAGGAGGTGCGCGGCATGTCTCCACCCAAGGGCATGCTGCCGTTCTCCACCGACTGGTTCATCACCTGGTTGCCGAACATTCACTCGTCATTGTTCTACAACATCTACGAGCGCCTGGTGAACGACCACGGTTGCGAGCGCATGAGCGCGTTCGTCAGGGCGTTTCGGCTCTATCTCGAACAACTTGCGATTGAAGACGCCGAGCCGGTGCTCGGGCTGACACGGGCCTGGACGCTGGTGCGTTTCTTCGAAAGCGACATGCTGGAGTTGAGCAAATGCACCAGTTGCAGTGGCCGCTTCGTGGTGCATGCGCATACCCCCTCTCACGATTTTGTCTGCGGCATTTGCCAGCCGCCGTCGCGAGCCGGCAAGACGCGCAAGCGTCGCGAGGCGATCGAAGCGGGTCGCCGGGCCAAGTGCGATGACGATGCCTTGCCGATGGTGCAGGCTCGCCAGGCCTGAACAAGCCGCCCTCCACGCAACCGCAGCTGAATGACGCTGCGGTTTTTTTATGCGCGAAATCTGTGGGTTCGTTGCCCTCAAGGTCACTGCAGTGTTGCCGATAACAACCAATAAGTAACTCATTCTGCAAGACGAGGACATGAACGCGTGTTAATCCCCATCGGCTATTTCATCGTTATCGCGTCGGTCTTCGGCGGTTACTTGATGGTAGGCGGCCATCTGGGCGCACTCTATCAGCCTGCCGAACTGGTCATGATCGGCGGTGCAGCCGTCGGCGCTTTCGTGGCCTCTAACAATGGCAAGGCCATCAAGGCAACGTTCCGCACATTTTCCAAGCTCAAGCGGACGGCCAAGTACAACAAGCTCATGTACATGGAGCTGATGGCACTCCAATACAAGCTGCTGACCAAGGCGCGTCGCGACGGCATGCTGGGTATAGAGCGCGACATCGACGACCCCCAGAACAGTGCCATTTTCGCGGATTATCCCAAGCTGCTGGCCGATCCCATGGTTATGGCCTTCTTGACCGATTACCTGCGCTTGATGGTCAGCGGCAACATGGACCCTTTCGAAATCGATGCACTGATGGAGCACGAGATCGAGACGTTCCAGCATGAAGCGGAAGTCCCGGCGCATGCGTTGCAGACGGTCGGCGACGGCTTGCCGGCCTTCGGGATCGTAGCCGCGGTCATGGGGGTCGTGCATGCACTCGGCTCGGCCGACCAGGGCGCGGCGGAGATGGGCATTCTCATTGCCCACGCGCTCGTCGGCACGTTCCTGGGCATCCTGCTGGCGTATGGCTTCGTCAACCCCCTGGCGGCGCGTATCCATCAGCAGATCGCTGAAGCGGTCAAGATGCTGCATTGCATTCGCGTCACGTTGATGGCGAGCCTCAACGGCTACGCGCCGCAGTTGGCCGTGGAGTTCGGGCGCAAGGCGCTCTACACCGCCGAACGTCCGACCTTCAATGAATTGGAAGATCACGTCCGCAACTCGAAAAGCTCAGTGGGGGGACCATGAGCGGTGCCCATCGTCCTGTCATCGTCAAGCGCAAGAAGTCGGTCAAGGGCGGGCATCATGGTGGTGCCTGGAAGATCGCCTATGCCGATTTCATGACCGCCCTGATGGCGCTGTTCCTCGTGCTGTGGCTGCTATCGACGGCATCGCCGGCGGAACTCAAGAGTATTTCCGAGTACTTTCGCACGCCGTTGCCGGTGGCCATGGCAGGCGGCGACAAGAACACGGCGAGTACCAGTGCCATCCCGGGCGGTGGGCCCGATCCGGCGCATGTCGACGGCGAGCAGATGCGTATCGACCGCCGCCAGGAAACGCGTCCCAGCGACGAGCAGCGCCGGCTGATCAACCTTGAAAAGCGTATCGAGTCGGTGATCGAGAGCAAGCCGAACCTGCGTGAATTGCGTTCGCAGTTGCGCATGGCGATGACCCCGGAGGGGCTGCGCATCCAGATCGTCGATTCTGAGAAACGCCCCATGTTCGAGCTGGGCAGCGACCGCGTCGCGCCCTACATGCGCGACATCCTGCGTGCCATTGCGCCGGTGCTCAACGAGTTGCCGAACCGCATCAGCCTGAGTGGCCATACCGATAGCCTGCCCTACGTCAATGGTGAGAAGGGCTACAGCAACTGGGAACTGTCGGCGGACCGCGCCAATGCGTCGCGGCGAGAGCTGGTCGCTGGCGGGCTCGATGCCGAAAAGCTGCTACGCGTTGCCGGCATGGGCGCTCGCGTGCCGCTGCACGAGGTAGACGGCAGCGATGCCGCCAACCGGCGGATCAGCATCCTCGTGCTGGACAAGCGCGCAGCCACGTCGATCACCAACCAGAGCGTGCAGACCTGGTCGGAAGCGCCGCCAAAGATTGCCTCGCCGGCAGGCACTAACGTGCCGGACGAATCGGCCGTGGTGATACCCAATATGGCATTGGAGTCGCTCAACGATGCGCTCAATGCCCCTTGAGACCTGAGTGGATTAGAACATGGATATTACTGAATTCTATGAAACGTTCTTCGAGGAGGCGGAGGAGCTTCTGGGCGACATGGAGCGCCACCTGCTCGAGCTGGATGTCGACGATCCCGACCCGGAACAGCTCAACGCCATCTTCCGTGCAGCACATTCCATCAAGGGTGGCGCGGGAACGTTCGGTTTCCTCGTGCTGCAGGAAACCACTCACATTCTCGAAAACCTGCTCGATCACACGCGCCGTGGAGAACTCACGCTGCGCCGCGATATCGTCGACACCTTTCTGGAAGCCAAGGATATGTTGCACGACCAGCTGGACGCCTATCGCAATGGCGCCGAGCCCGATCCGGAAGCCTTTGAGCGCATCTGCAAGACCCTCAAGCAACTGGCCCTGGATGAGTTGGGCAAGTCGATGGGCGACAGTGCCGGTAATGCCACTGCCGCGGCACAGCCGACGCCGCCGCCCGAGCCGGAACCGGTAGCGGAAGCCGAGACGCCCGAGGAGTCAGCCGCCGAGACAGCATCCGTCGAAGGCGGTGCCCTGTGCGTGGCGCTGTTGAACGTCAATGACAAGGATCGCGAGCTGCTGGTCGAGGAACTGGGGCAGCTAGGCGAGATTCGCGAGCAGCGCGGCGATGACAAGCGCTACGAAGTGATCCTGCAGACCGGCGTCAGCACTGACGATATCGAAGCCGTCATGTGCTTCATCGTCGAGCCTGAACAGCTCCAGATCAGTAGCGTAGGGGCGGCTTCCGCACCTGCAACACCGGCTGTCGAGGCCAGGGCGGACGATGCGCCGGCAGTCGAGAGCAAGCCGGCCGCCACCAAGGCGCAAGTCCCGGCCCCGGCCGAGCAGGCCAAACCCGCTGCCGACAAGGCGGCCAAGGCACCTGCCAAGGCTGCGTCGAACAAGGCCAAGAGCGGTAGTGAGTCCAGTTCGCTGCGCGTGCCCGTCGACAAGGTCGACCAGATCATCAACCTGGTCGGTGAGTTGATCATCACCCAATCGATGCTCGATCAGACGGCCAGCGAATTCGATGGCGTGACGCACAGTGCGTTGCACAACGGGCTCAACCTGCTGCAGCGCAACGCGCGCGACCTGCAGGAAGCGGTCATGTCGATTCGCATGATGCCGATGGACTACGTGTTCAGTCGTTTCCCGCGTCTGGTGCGCGATCTTGCGGCCAAGCTCGACAAGGATGTGGAACTGGTGACCGAAGGCAAGTCCACCGAGCTCGACAAGAGCCTGATCGAGCGCATCATCGACCCGTTGACCCACCTGGTGCGCAACAGCCTCGACCATGGTATCGAGTCGCCGGACAAGCGCGAGGCCGCGGGCAAGCCGCGCACCGGCAAGCTCACACTGTCTGCCCAGCACCAGGGCGGCAATATCCTCATCGAAGTCATCGACGACGGTGCTGGTCTTAATCGCAAGAAGCTGCTGGCCAAGGCCGAATCCAACGGCTTGGCGGTGTCCGACAGCATGAGTGATGACGAGGTCTGGCAACTGATTTTCGCGCCGGGCTTCTCCACGGCGGAAAAGGTCAGCGACGTGTCCGGCCGGGGCGTCGGCATGGACGTGGTCAAGCGCAACATCCAGGCGATGGGCGGGCATGTCGAAATCGTGTCTCGCGAAGGCCAGGGAACGACGACCCGCATTGTGCTGCCGCTGACGCTGGCGATTCTCGACGGCATGTCAATCAAGGTCGGAGATGAAGTGTTCATCCTGCCGCTGGGCGCCGTACTCGAATCGCTACAGCCCAACGAGGACGACCTGTATTCCATGGCCGGCAACGACCTGCTGCTCAAGGTGCGCGACGAATACCTGCCGGTCATCGCCCTGCACCAGGTACTGGATGTGCAGGGAGCGCGGACCAAGCTCACCGAATGCATCGTGGTCATCGTGCAGGGAGAAGGCCGCCGCTATGCCTTGGTCGTCGACGACCTGGTCGGGCAGCAGCAGGTTGTCGTCAAGAATCTGGAAACCAATTATCGCAAGGTGCCGGGAATTTCCGCGGCCACCATCCTTGGCGATGGCAGCGTCGCGCTGATCCTCGATATTGCCGACCTGCATCGCCTCAGCCGGCGCAAGGCGCCGCGCCGTAACAACGACCCACAGCCCCAGCTCGTTCAGGAGGTACTTCCGTCATGACCGCCGTCTCCCAGGCCAGTAACCAGCTTCAGCAGGCCAGCGCCGCTGCCCTCGACACCCAGAGCAGCGAGTTTCTTGTCTTCTCGCTGGGCGATGAAGAATACGCCGTCGATATTCTCAAGGTGCAGGAAATCCGTGGCTACGAGAACGTCACGCGTATCGCCAATGCACCGGACTTCATCAAGGGCGTGACCAACCTGCGCGGCGTGATCGTGCCGATCGTCGACCTGCGCATCAAGTTCCACCTCGACAAGGTCGAGTATGGCGGCCAGACCGTCGTCATCGTGGTCAATGTCGCCGAGCGTGTAGTGGGCATCGTGGTCGATGGCGTCTCCGACGTCATGACCCTGTCGCCCGACCAGATCAAGCCGGCGCCGGAATTCGGCGTGGCCCTGTCCTCCGATTACCTGAGTGGCCTGGGTAGCCTGGATGACCGCATGCTGGTGCTGGTCGACATCGACAAGCTGCTGACCAGTGAGGAAATGGCACTGGTCGACCGTACAGCCAAGTAACGCTGCACGACCCTCACAATGGGGAGCGCCCCGCGCGGCTGACTTTCAGCCGGCGGGGCCTGTCGGGTCAGCGTTAGGAACAATAAGAAATATCGGGGCCAGAGGGGGCCCGGATTCCAGGAACAGGGGAAGCGCCATGCAAAACAACCAGCCGGTCACGCACCGGGAATATGTCCTCGATGATGATAGCTATCTGATTTCGCGTACCGACTTGAAGGGGCGGATCACCTACGTGAATCCGGCCTTCATCGAGGTCAGTGGCTTCAGCGCCGAAGAGTTGATCGGGGCGCCGCACAGCATAGTCCGCCATCCCGACATGCCGGAAGCTGCCTTCGCGGACTTGTGGCAGACCATCGAGGCCGGGAATTCCTGGGAGGGCCTGGTCAAGAATCGCCGCAAGAATAGTGATCATTATTGGGTTCATGCCAGTGTCACGCCCATTTTCGAAGGGGGCGAGATCCAGGGCTACGCCTCGGTACGCGTCAAGGCGACGGAAGAAGATTGCCAGCGCGCCGAACAGGCCTATGCACAGCTTCGTGAAGGCACTACCAAGCATTACCGGCTGGATCGCGGCCAGTTGCGTCGACGTGGCCTTGTCGCGCGCCTGGCGCGGACCAACGTGCGCTCCATGCGCGCTCGCCTGGTCACGCTGATCGGCGCAGCCGCCGTGCTGGTGCTGGCAAGTGGCGGGATGGGCCTGTATGCCTTGAACGAAGCCGGGGAACGTTTCACGCGTCTCAATCAGGATGGGCTGGAAGACGTGGCGCGCCTGCAGAAAATCGATCAACTGGCAACGCAGAGCCACCAGTCGCTGGCACGTCGCGAGCGGCTCGAGTTGCTCGACACTCGCGGCGAGCGTGCCGATGAGTTGCAGGACCTGATCGAACGCATTACCGCAAGGTGGAACGAATTCGATCGCCCGAACAACCACTCGGCGCTGACCCAGGCCTTCGCCGATCGACTGTCCGGTTACTTGACTGACGACCTTCAGGCTACCGTCGACGTGCTGCGCGGCGAGGATGCCTTCAAGGCCTTTATGGCCCTGCAGGACAGTATCGGTGAATTGCAGACCGAAGGTGACGCCATTTCGCAGGAGATCAACAAGCTGATCGCCGAAAAGCAGGCGCAGGCACGCGCCTTGGCCGAGCAGGCTGCTGCTGAAGAGCAACGCATGTGGTTGTTTCAGGCGGCTCTGCTGCTGGTGGGGCTGACGCTACTGATCCTCATGGGGGCCTTGATGATTCGCGCCATCCTGCGGCCGGTCACGGAGTCGGTAGCGTTTACCCGCCAGATTGCGGCCGGCAACCTGGGCGCTGACATGCCCAGCCAGCGTAACGATGAGCTGGGCCAGCTCATGAGTGCCTTGAACACCATGCGCAAGAGCCTGGGCAGCATCGTCAAGGACGTGAATCACAGTGTCAGCGTGGTGCGTCCGGCATCGCACGATATCGCTACAGGCAACGAGGACATGTCATCGCGTACCGAGCAGCAGGCGGCCTCGCTCGAGGAAACTGCCTCGAGCATGGAAGAAATGACAGCGACTGTGAAGCAGAACGCGGCCAACGCGCGTGAAGCCAGCGGGCTGGCAAGCAATGCCGCCGGGGCCGTGCGCGAAAGCGGCGAGGTCATGGGGCAGGTCGTGACCACCATGGATCGCATCACCGAAAGCTCACGCAAGGTGTCCGAGATCATCGGTGTCATCGACTCGATTGCCTTCCAGACGAACATCCTCGCACTCAATGCCTCGGTCGAGGCGGCGCGCGCCGGTGAACAGGGGCGAGGCTTTGCAGTTGTGGCCGGCGAAGTGCGCAACCTGGCCGGTCGCTCGGCGGATGCCGCACGCGAGATTCGCGCCCTGATCGACGGTTCCGCCCAGGAAATCGGCGGTGGCGCCGAACTGGTCAAGAAAGCGGAATCCTCTATCGGGCAGGTCGTGGCGTCGGTACTCAAGGTCAACGACATCATGGGGGAAATCGCCTCGGCGTCGGATGAGCAAACGCGTGGTATCGAGCAGATCAACCAGGCGATCGCCCAGATGGATGAGGTCACGCAGCAGAATGCCGAGCGTGTCCAGACGTCGGCGAGGGCAGCCAATGACCTGAACCATCAGGTGGCGGTGCTGGCCAATGCCATGGCCGTGCTGCGCCTGAGTGGCGAGGGCAAGGAGGCAGTGACGCGGGAAACGCGTTTCAAGGCGGCCGAGGCGCGTCGTCACTCGTCTGCCAAGGCGCTGCCATCCAGCCAGAAGTCATCCGGTAAATCCGGCAAGGTGGTACATGCGGAAACTCAGGAAGAGTGGGAAGAGTTTTAAATTAGTTAGTATTTAATTAGATAAAGCATGTGTCGGAATGGCACATGCTTTTTTGTTTTTGTAGAACACTAGTCCTCTTTAGTTCTCGTAATTCTTGCCGATAGTTAAACCAACTCCGTCACTACGGTCATTGATAAATTACCGAGACTGCTAATGAAACATTGGACGATGCGTAGAAAGTTATGGGCCCTTCTGGTCCTTATGTGGATTGGGATGATGTTGATTGTCGGCTGGGCCGCTCTCGACAAACGCGAGACACTGCTACAAGAGCGTAAGCGAAGTCTTCAGCTCTTTATCACGAGTGCGCATGACATGGTTCAGGATTATGTCGAGCGTGCAGGGCAAGGCGAGCTGGCGATTGATACTGCGAAGCAACAGGCGCTTGAACGTATCGCGACGCTCAGCTTCGGCGATGGCGGTTATATTTTCGTATTTGATAGCGATCTAAATATTGTCTACCACCCGCGTCGCGATGCGGGAACGTCAATGAGTCAGTATCAAGACGATGCTGGGAAGTACTTGTACCGTGAACTTCTCAGCGTGGCGACATCCGCAGGTGGCGGAGGATTCGTCGAGTACATGTCCGTAAATGCCAGCAAGGTGCAGGAGCCCAAGTTGAGCTATGTACTGCGCATTCCCGAATGGGATTGGCAACTGGCGACGGGGGTTTATCTCAATGACATCCAAGCGGCGTTCTGGCGTAGTGTGTTGGGGTTGGGAGTCCTCCTGCTGATCGTGGGGGCGTTCCTGACCGCGGCCATGTTCTGGATCATTCGTGGTGTACTGAAAAGCCTGGGCGGCGATCCGGACCATGCCCGTGACGTTGTTCAGCAGATCGCCGGCGGCGACCTGACCCACAAGCTGCAATTGAAGGCAGGAGACTCGTCAAGCCTCTTGTCGGCCATTGAAAGTATGCGCCAGCGCCTGGCTTCGTCGCTGGAACAGGTTCGCCAGGCAGCCGGCCACATCAATAGCGGTGCAAGCCGCATTGCCGCTGGCAATCAGGATCTCTCGGCGCGCACCGAACAGCAGGCTGCTTCCATCGAGGAAACCGCCTCCAGTATGGAAGAATTGACGCAAACGGTGCGCCAGAATGCCGACAATGCCCGCCAGGCCAGCACGATCGCCGAGGAGACCAGTAACACGGCTCGTCAGGGCGGTACGATGATGGGCGATGTCGTGACAACCATGCGCGGCATTTCCGAAAGCACCCAGCGCGTCAATGAAGTGATTGGGGTGATCGACTCGATCGCCTTCCAGACGAATATCCTCGCGCTCAATGCCTCGGTCGAGGCGGCACGTGCCGGGGAGCAGGGGCGGGGCTTTGCCGTGGTTGCCGGTGAAGTGCGAACTCTGGCCAGCCGTAGTGCCGAAGCGGCTCGCGAGATTCGCACCATGATCCAGGCCTCGAACGAACAGGTTGAGGCGGGGGCAGGGTTGGTGGATCGCACCGGCGAAACGATCCGCGATGTCGTGTCTTCGGTGGCACGCATGTCGGCACTCATGCGTGAGATCGCCTCGGCATCGCAGGAGCAGAGTGCCGGTATCGAGCAGGTCGGCCAGGCCGTAGGCCAGATGGATCAGGTGACGCAACAGAATGCCTCGCTGGTTCAGGAAGCTAGTGTGACTTCCGCGTCTCTGGAGAACCAGGCGCACCAGTTGGAGGAGATCGTGGCCTGGTTCAAGCTGGTAGGAGCACCCAGAAAAGCCACGCTCACCAAGCCCAAGGCACTGACGCACGACAGCGTCATGTAAGTGCCTGCGTCACCGCCTCGATGACGATGCCGCCCCGCCCGGGGCGGCATCGCTGGTTTCATAGACCAGCTACCCCCTACCAAGCCGTTCACTATCAAGTCTTTTCCCTATCTGCCGATAGTTCTTTCAACGGTTGGGACTGGGCGGGATTGGCTTCCGGATACGGGAACTTCCATATGCCCACCGTTCGTCTGCCGATTGCGGGTGTACTCCGCGTCCGTGAGGCGGCGGCACGAGACCATGCATGAGCATGGCGTCAAGAAAAAAAGAGGCAGCGCAAAACGTCGGTGACGATCCATCGAGTCGCCTCACACTCAATAAGACGCAGGGTTCTTATGAAGCTGATCGATAACATGACCGTAAAGACCAGCTGGTTGATGGTGCTGGCAGTGTTCACGGTGCTGGTGTTCACCGTCAGTGGCTTGGGTGGCTATGCCGTGATGTATAGCCAGAATGCCTTGGGTACGCTCAACCAGGTCAATGTCGAGCAACAATCCACGCTCAACCGGGCCAATACCCAGTTGCTCAACCTTCGCCTGGCAATTCAGAGCGAATATGCCCAGCTCAACGGGGCCGGCTGGGGCAATCAGGAATCCCGGATGGATGCACTGCCCGGCATGCTCGACACGCTGCGTGGCACCTTTGCGGAATTCAAGGCGATTCCTGCCCAGCCTGAGCACCAGGCATTGATCGATGAAGTCGAAAAGAATTTCAGCGCTGTCGTCGAGGGTGCATTGGCCCCGCAGATTGCGGCCCTGCAGGATCTGGACTTGTTCACGTTCAGTGAAAATGCGGCCAACGCTCAGGCACTCAGCGATGCTTTCTATGCCAGTGCGGTGGATTTCTTTATAGAAGCCGAAGGTGATGGCCGGGAACTATACGACACGTTCCAAGATACTGCATTAATACTGGAAATCGCCATCGGGGCTGCCGTAGTGATTTCCATCGTCATGATCCTGGTCGTGTTGTGGGGCATCACCGTCAATGTCATTCGTCCCCTGGGACGGGTCGTGCAGCATTTCGAGCGCATGGCCGAAGGCGACCTGTCGGCCAGCATCGAGCAGCGCGGCAACAATGAAATCGGCAAGTTGTTCTCGTCCTTGGCACGTATGCAGGAAGGACTTTCGACGACCGTAGGCAGGGTGCGTCGTAGCAGCCAAGGCATTCACGCCGGCTCGCGCCATATCGCTCAGGGCAATACCGACCTGTCATCGCGCACCGAGCAGCAGGCGGCGTCTCTCGAAGAGACCGCGTCCAGCATGGAGCAGTTGACCTCTACCGTGAGCCAGAACGCCGACAATGCGCGCCAGGCCAGCCAATTGGCGCAGAGCGCATCGCAGACCGCCGAGCGAGGCGGCAACGTGGTCGGGCAGGTGGTCGACACCATGCGTGACATCAGTGCCAGTTCCCATAAGGTCGTCGACATCATCGATGTCATCGATTCGATCGCTTTCCAGACCAATATCCTGGCGCTCAACGCCTCGGTCGAGGCTGCTCGTGCCGGCGAGCAAGGGCGGGGATTCGCGGTGGTCGCCGGTGAAGTGCGCAACCTGGCTGGCCGTTCGGCCGATGCCGCCAAGGAAATTCGTGGACTGATCGAAGCCTCCGTCGAACGTGTCGATGCCGGTTCGAAATTGGTCGATCAGGCAGGCAGCACCATGGGGGACATTGTCGCTGCAGTGCAGCGCGTCAACGACATCATGGACGAGATCGCGTCCGCATCGCAGGAGCAGAGCAACGGCATCAGCCAGGTAAATCAGGCCATTACCCAGATGGATCAAGTCACCCAGCAGAACGCCAGCCTGGTGCAGGAAGCCGCCTCTGCCGCCACGGCACTCGAGCGTGAAGCCGAAGCCCTGCGTGAGGCCGTGGCGCTGTTCCGCCTGTCGCAACAGGCCGAGGCCGGCCAGGAGGCCTTGCCGGTACCTTCGTCCCGCGATTCGCGAGCCGCGCTGAAGGCACCCGCCGACAGCCAGGCCCGGCTGCCCGAAGCGCGGACGCCAGCCGAGAACGAGTGGGAAGAGTTCTGATTTCCGTCTTCACCAGAACAACAACAAGAGCACGCCTGGGAATTTACCAGCAGCAAGGAACATTGTTATGCGCAATCACCAACAGGTCACCCAACGCGAGTATCAGCTGGACGATGAGCATTACCTGATCTCGCGAACCGACCTCAAGGGCCGGATTACCTATGCCAACCCGGCCTTTGTCGAGGTGAGTGGCTATACGCTGGAGGAATTGATCGGGGCGCCGCACAGCATCGTGCGCCATCCCGACATGCCCGAGGCGGCGTTCGCCAATCTCTGGGAAACCCTCGAGGCGGGAGAATCCTGGGAAGGGCTGGTCAAGAACCGGCGCAAGAATGGTGATCACTACTGGGTGCGTGCCAGCGTCGTGCCGATTTTCGAGCATGGCGAGGTCCAGGGTTACGCTTCCGTGCGAGTCAAGGCCGATCCAGAGGCCTGTGAGCATGCCGAACAGGTCTATGCCCGGATTCGGCAGGGCAAGCTGCAGGGTGTGCGGCTATCGCGAGGTCACATCCAGCGCAGCGGACTGCGGGGCTGGTTGGGGCGGCTGCAATTTCGTTCGCTGCAAGGCCGCATGACGACCATGATCGTGCTGGCCCTGCTGCTGTTGGGTGCCAGTGGCGGCTTGGGCATGTATGGGCTGGAGACGGCCGGTGAGCGACTCGAGTCGCTCAATCGCAACGGACTGATGGACGTGGCGCGCCTGCAGCGTATCGAGCAATTGATGACGCGCGGAAGGGATGCCGTGTCAGGGCCGGTCAGCAATCCCATGTCGGGCGACATGGAAACCATGCAGGCCGAGGTCGAAGGCATCATTGCCGACCTCGATCGGCTCTGGGGCGAGTTCATGGCTCGCGAAAGCAACCATACCGAGGCTGCCGAGACCTTTGACGAGGGACTTTCCGGCTACCTGGAGGACGGCTTGAAAGCCGTGACGACCAGTCTGGTGGATGGTGATTTCTATCAAGGCTTCGTGGCCTTCAAGGATGTCCTGGAACCGGAAGGCGATCGTCTCAGCGAGGTGATCAACAACCTGGTCGCCAGCAAGCAGGAGGCGGCTCAGTTACTGGCCAGCGAAGCGATCCGTGACAAGCGCCGGATGCTCATGATCCAGAGCGGGCTGTTGTTGGCCGGTCTCGTGCTGCTCATCGTGATGGGCATTCTCAGCATTCGCGCCATCCGTCGCCCCGTGAAGGAGTCCATGCAGTTCACGCTGCAGATCGCCTCGGGCAACCTGGGCGCGACCATGCCCAGTGCGCGGGACGATGAATTGGGGCGACTGATGCGTGCCCTGGATGCCATGCGCAAGAGCCTCGGCAGCATCGTGACCGATGTCAATCACAGCGTCTCCGTGGTGCGGCCGGCCTCGCGCGACATTGCCGAGGGCAACGAAGACCTGTCGTCGCGCACCGAGCAGCAGGCTGCTTCGCTCGAGGAGACCGCCTCGAGCATGGAGCAGATGACCAGCACGGTTCGCCAGAATGCGGCCAATGCCCGCGAAGCCAGTGGCCTGGCCAGCACGGCGACCGATGCCGTGCGCCAGAGCGGCGAGGTGATGGGACAGGTTGTGACCACCATGGATCGCATTACCGACAGCTCGCGCAAGGTCGCCGAGATCATCAGTGTCATCGATTCCATTGCCTTTCAGACCAACATCCTGGCGCTCAATGCCTCTGTCGAGGCTGCACGTGCCGGAGAGCAGGGGCGAGGGTTCGCCGTGGTGGCCGGCGAAGTGCGCAACCTGGCCGGACGGTCGGCGGATGCCGCACGCGAGATCCGCGCCCTGATCGACGGTTCCACCCAGGAGATCGATGGTGGCGCCGAGCTTGTCAAGCAGGCCGAAGCTTCCATCGAACAGGTTGTCGCTTCAGTGACCAAGGTCAACGACATCATGGGCGAGATCGCGTCGGCGTCCGATGAGCAGTCCCAGGGCATCGAGCAGGTCAATCAGGCGATAGCCCAGATGGATGAAGTCACGCAGCAGAATGCCGAACGGGTGCAGACTTCGGCGCGCGCCGCCCATCGCCTAGACCAGCAGGTTGCCTTGCTGGCCCAGGCCATGGCGGTGTTGCGTCTGAGTGGCAGCGGAAAGGAAACCGTCGACCGGGAGACGCGTTTCAAGGCGGCGGAGGCGCGTCGTGCGCTCCCGCCTCGAACAGAGTCGGCAGCGACGCCCCCTGTGCAGAAACAGGTCAAGCAGCACGCGGCCAGTGAGGATGAATGGGAGGCCTTTTGAGCACAACGATCCATCGGTCCGTCCTGGAGGGCGACGCCCAGCGGGAAACCGGTCTTGAGGGCGGCTTTTCCCTGGGCAGCGGTCTCGAGCGCGACCTTGTCATGACCGATGCCGACTTCGAGCGCGTACGCAAGCTGATCTATGAGCGTGCCGGCATCGTGCTGGCGGAGCACAAGCGCGAGATGGTTTACAGCCGTCTGGCTCGCCGTCTTCGTCAGCATCGCCTGACCCGCTTTACCGATTACCTGGCGCGCCTCGAGCGGCAGCCCGATGCCAAGGAGTGGGAGGCATTCACCAACGCCTTGACCACCAATCTGACGGCATTTTTCCGCGAAGCGCACCATTTTCCGTTGCTGGCAAGCCACGTCATGAAAAGTGCCGGGCCCGTGCGCATCTGGAGTGCCGCGGCGTCCACCGGAGAAGAGCCTTACTCCATTGCGATGCTGCTACAGGAAACCTTGGGCACGCGGGCGCGCGATGCACGGGTGGTGGCCACCGACATCGATACCGATGCGCTGGCCAAGGCGCGTGCCGGGGTTTATCCCATGGATCAGGTTGCCAAGCTGAGCGAAGAGCGCCGCAAACGCTTTTTCCTGCGGGGCAGCGGGGCACGAGCGGGGCTGGCTCGGATTCGTCCGGAGCTGGCGGCCATGGTGGAGTTGCAGGCGCTCAACCTTCTCGCCCCGAAATGGGAAATCAAAGGGCCTTTCGACGCCATTTTTTGCCGCAATGTCATGATCTATTTCGACAAGGCGACCCAGGCCAAGATCCTCGAACGTTTCGTGCCGTTCCTCAAGCCTGACGGGCTGCTGTTCGCGGGTCATTCCGAAAACTTTTCCTATATCAGCCAGGCCTTTCGTCTGCGTGGCCAGACGGTTTACGAGATCGCCAATTCACCCTCAAGTCGACCGGGTCATGGCCGATAGTCTGAGCATTGTGTCCTTTTGCGCTGCCGCTGGACGGCAACGCGATGGAAAGGAGAGTGTCCTTTGAGTGCACCCAAGATAAAGGTGCTGTGTGTCGACGATTCCGCACTGATTCGCGACCTGATGACCGAAATCATCAACTCGCAGCCGGATATGGAAGTCGTGGCGACGGCCCCGGATCCGCTCGTGGCCCGTGACCTGATCAAGCGTACCAATCCCGACGTGCTGACCCTGGATGTGGAAATGCCGCGCATGGATGGGCTCGATTTCCTCGAGCGCCTGATGCGCCTGCGGCCGATGCCGGTCCTGATGGTGTCCTCGCTGACCCAGGCCGGCTCGGAAATCACCTTGCGTGCCCTGGAACTCGGCGCCGTCGATTTCGTGGCCAAGCCGCAGTTGGGCATCCGCAGCGGCATGCTCGATTACAGCAACATGATCGCCGACAAGCTTCGCGCAGCCGCGCGTTCGCGCCCACGCAGCGTACGCCGCGAGGGGACGCCACCACCGGCGGCCATCAAGGCCCCGCTCATCTCGAGCGAGAAGCTCATCATCATCGGGGCATCGACGGGGGGCACCGAGGCCATTCGCAGTGTACTGGAGCCGCTCCCGGCCAATTCACCGGCCATCCTGATCACCCAGCACATGCCGGGGGGCTTCACGCGGTCGTTCGCCGAACGGCTCAACCGACTGTGCCGCATCACCGTCAAGGAAGCCGAGGACGGCGAGCGCGTACTCCCTGGGCATGCGTATATTGCACCGGGCGATGCGCACCTCAAGTTGGGCAGAAGCGGGGCCAACTACGTGGCTCAACTGGACAACGGCCCGCCGGTGAATCGTCACCGCCCCTCGGTGGACGTGCTGTTTCACTCAGCGGCCCAGCATGCCGGACGTAATGCCATCGGCGTCATTCTGACCGGTATGGGCAAGGATGGCGCAGCCGGGCTGTTGGCCATGCGTCAAGCCGGCTCGCATACCCTGGCACAGAGCGAGTCGACCTGCGTGGTATATGGCATGCCGCGCGAGGCGGTGGCCCTGGGCGGTGCCATGGATGTCGTCGACCTTGACCAGATGGCTGGACAGATCATGCACTTGGTGGCCGCGTCGGGACGGGCCCAGCGGGTATAAGAACAGTCTTTTAACGACACAGGGAAACTGAACCATGAAGCGCCTGCTCGGAAACATTTCAATCAATACCTTGCTGACCTCGGTGTTGTTGTGTGTCGGCGTGTTTTTTCTGGTGCTGGCCGGCTTGGCCTATACCGGTAACCGGGCGGCCGAAGAGTCGATCGGTACCCTCAACGAGGTCAACGTCAAGCAGCTCAGCGAGATCAGTCGCGCCGATGTGCTCAAGCTACGGGCCCGCCTGAGTCTTGAAGGCGCCTCGGCAGCGCTTTACCTGGGGCGTAGTGACCTGGCTGAAGCACAAGTGACACAAGCGAAAGACCTCATCGAGCGTGCCCAGGCAAGATTCGCAGCATTCCAGGCCTTGCCCAAGAGCGAGGCGATCCACCCGCTAACGGATCCTGTAGAGACGCACTTTGCCGAGGTACTGAGACTACTGGAACTGCAGCAGCAGGCGCTGGCCGGCAATAATATTTCCGGCTATGACACGTTCAAGCCTGAACTCGAAAACGCCGAGGCCCCCCTGGCCAGTGCCATGACCGAATACGTGCGTTACGCGAATGAGCTGGGTCAGGCCAGCATGAGCGAGTACCAGGCGCGCACCCAGTTGTTCGAGGCCATCGGCCTGGCCGTCGTCGTGTTCGCGCTGCTGATGCTAGTCGCGGTGCGCTTCGGCCTGGTGAACATGGTTGTCCGTCCCCTGCGTGAGGCTGGCGAGCATTTCGAGCGCATCGCCAAGGCGGATCTTTCCCACGAGATCAAGGTCTTCAACCGCAACGAGATCGGCCAACTGTTCGCGTCCATGCGCGACATGCAGCAAGGGCTGAGCAAGACCGTTGCCACCGTGCGCCAGAGCAGCGGTTCGATCCATGTCGGCACGCGCGAGATCGCCAGCGGCAACGCCGACCTGTCTTCACGCACCGAGCAGCAGGCGGCCTCCATCGAAGAAACCGCGGCGAGCATGGAGCAGCTGACCGCCACCGTGCGTCAGAACGCCGACAATGCCCGCCAGGCAAGTACGCTGGCCAACGATGCCTCATCGACAGCAGGGCACGGCGGGGACGTCGTGGAGCGTGTCATTACCACGATGCACGGCATCTCCGGCAGCTCGAAGAAGATTTCCGACATTACCGGCGTGATCGACTCCATCGCGTTTCAGACGAATATCCTGGCGCTCAATGCCTCGGTCGAAGCGGCGCGTGCCGGTGAGCAGGGCCGCGGCTTCGCCGTGGTTGCCGGCGAGGTACGCAACCTGGCCAGCCGTTCCGCTGCGGCCGCCAAGGAGATCAAGGCGCTGATTGACAACTCGGTAGCGCAGATCCAGGAAGGTTCGACGCTGGTCGAGGAGGCGGGCACCACGATGCGCGATGTGGTGGCGGCGGTGCGTCGTGTCACCGACATCATGGACGAGATCTCCGCCGCGTCTCAGGAGCAGAGCGACGGTATCGAGCAGGTCAATACTGCCATCACACAGATGGATGAAGTCACCCAGCAGAATGCGGCGCTCGTCCAGCAGGCGGCAGCCGCTGCGGCTTCTCTCGAAGAACAGGCCAGCCGTCTGGAGCAGGCCGTTGCCGTGTTCCGCCTGGCCGGCCATGGCCAGCTGGGCAGCGAGCCGACCGCCAGGCTGGCGCATGCCACCGCCTCGCCGTCCGCACCTGCCACGAAACAGTCCGCCGCACACCGGATACCGGCGGCCCGGAACAAGGCAGCCGTCAAGTCCCAGCCGGTGGCCGAGGCCGGGGACGACTGGGAAGAATTCTGAGCCTGACTATACGACACCGCCCTGTGCCGCTTCTGGCGAAGCAGGGCCCTGCAACGGTGAAATGCGCCGGGAATGCTGGATTACTCACTACTTTGCCCCCGCGTTTTCACTGCGACAATCACGATAGCCGTTTGGCGTGCCACTTAGACGACGAGGAAGAAAGATGGCCGATAAGAACATGAGCATTCTGGTGGTAGATGACTTTCCCACCATGCGACGCATTGTCCGCAGTCTGCTCAAGGAACTGGGCTACACCAATGTGGAAGAGGCCGAAGACGGCCAGGATGCGCTGGGCAAGCTGCGCTCCGGTGGTTTCGAGTTCGTCGTGTCCGACTGGAACATGCCCAACCTCGATGGCCTGGAGATGCTCAAGCAGATCCGCGCCGACGATGCGCTCAAGTCTCTTCCGGTTTTGATGGTCACGGCGGAAGCCAAGAAAGAGAACATCATCGCTGCGGCCCAGGCCGGGGCCAACGGCTATGTGGTCAAGCCGTTCACCGCCGCGACGCTGGAAGAAAAACTCAACAAGATTTTCGAAAAACTGGGCAAATGATCCGTGAGGAGGGCCAGCCATGAGCGGTGAAGCGCAGCAAGCCGTCAATCACGGCGATGATCTTATCCTGAGAATCGGGCAACTGACTCGCATGCTGCGTGACAGCATGCGTGAGTTGGGCCTCGACAAGGAAATCGAACGAGCAGCTGAAGCCATACCCGATGCGCGCGACCGCTTGAATTACGTGGCATCGATGACCGAGCAGGCTGCCGAGCGTGCCCTGAATGCCATTGATCGGGCGCAGCCGATCCAGGAGGGCCTCGAGGCGCGGGCCAATGAGCTCGACAAGCGCTGGGCGGAATGGTTCGCCGAGCCCAAGGAGCTCGACGATGCCAAGGCGCTGGTAATCGATACGCGCAACTACCTTGGCGACGTTCCCGCCAAGACGCAGGCAACCAATGCCGAGTTGCTTGAGATCATGATGGCTCAGGACTTCCAGGACCTGACCGGCCAGGTGATCAAGAAGATGATGGACGTCATCAAGCAGATCGAGAACCAGTTGGTTCAGGTGCTGCTGGATAATGTGCCGGACAGTGACGATCGCAAGGAATTGCGTCGAGTGATGGACGCCGAGCGCGAGTCGTCGCTGCTCAACGGGCCGCAGATCAAGCCCGAAGGCGCCGATGTGGTCAGCAGTCAGGATCAGGTGGACGACCTGCTCGACTCGCTGGGTTTCTGACCCCGTTCGTTCCACGGCGTATCGCTGCCTTCCGGTGCGCTGTGCCCTCGCTAGACTTGCCCGCTTACGCGCGACAATCGTGAATTAACGCACGATTCGTCGCGCTTTTTGTGTGATCGTCTCTCGCCTGTGCCACGCAGAATAGCCAGCGTCCACTCCGTTTGACCGCTATTCGCTGCAGGAACCATGGCCGACGAGACCAGCCAGGAAGACAAGACCGAAGAGCCAACGCCACGACGCATTGAAAAGGCGCGTGAAGAAGGCCAGGTTGCCCGTTCCCGAGAGCTTGCCACCTTCATGATGTTGATGGCAGGTGTCGCCAGCCTGTGGGCCATGGGCTCGCTGCTCTATGACCAGCTTGGGCTGATGATGGAACAGACCTTTCTGTTCGAGCGAAGCATTGCCTTCGATAGTGCCTTGATGCTGGCGAATTTCTGGGCGCTCGGGACACATACCCTGATTGCGCTGGTCCCGCTGTTCTTGTTGTTGACCGTCGTGGCGTTGATCGCACCGGCGCTGCTGGGCGGCTGGCTGATTTCCGGAAAGTCCTTGAAGCCTCAGTTCTCCAAGCTCAATCCGCTCAAGGGTCTCAAGCGGATGTTTTCCACCCAGGCGCTGGCCGAACTTTTCAAGGCCATTGCCAAATCGTTGCTGACCGGCAGCGTGGCGATCGGCTTCTTGTGGTCCAGGCGCGGTGAGTTTCTGGCCCTGATGGACCAGCCGCTCGAGATCGCTCTGTTTCATGCGCTCAAGCTGGCCGCGCTGTGTTGTGGCCTGATCGTACTGTCGCTGATCGTGGTCATTCTGATCGATGTGCCTTATCAGCTCTGGAGTCACAACAAGAAGCTGCGCATGACCAAGGACGAGATCAAGAAGGAGCACAAGGAGTCCGAGGGCGATCCGCACGTCAAGGGACGTATTCGCCAACAGCAGCAGGCGATGGCCCGTGGGCGAATGATGAGCAAGGTGCCCGAGGCGGATGTCATCGTCACCAACCCGACGCACTACGCCGTTGCCCTGAGTTACCGTGACGGTGAAATGGGTGCGCCGCGTGTCGTCGCCAAGGGCGTGGACGCGGTGGCGGCGCGCATCCGCGAGCTAGGCGACGAGCACAACGTACCCCGACTCGAGGCGCCGCCGCTGGCGCGTGCCCTGTATCGTCATGTCGATCTCGACCGGGAAATTCCGGCTGATCTCTATACCGCCGTGGCCGAGGTGCTGGCCTGGGCATTTCGCCTCAAGCAAGTCCGTCGTGAAGGCGGCGATATGCCCGACACGCCGCGCAATCTGCCGGTACCCGCTGAACTCGACGACGCCACGCGGCGCGAATCACCTTCCGAGGATGCTCAATGAACCTGCTGGATTCTCTGGGTCGTCAGAACTTGCTGGGCAATGCCCATATGAAGCTGCTGGCCGGTCCGGTACTGATCATCATGATTCTGTCGATGATGATCCTGCCCCTGCCGCCGTTCGCACTGGACCTGTTCTTCACCTTCAACATCGCGCTGTCGATCATGGTGCTGCTGGTCAGCATGTTCACTGAAAAGCCGCTGGACTTCGCGGCGTTTCCCGCCGTGCTGCTGTTCACCACGCTGCTGCGCCTGTCGCTCAACGTCGCCTCGACCCGTGTGGTACTGATGGAAGGCGATGAAGGCGGCGACGCAGCGGGCAAGGTCATCGAGGCATTCGGTGAATTCCTCATCGGTGGCAACTTCGCCGTGGGCCTGGTTGTGTTCCTGATCCTGGTCATCATCAACTTCATGGTCATCACCAAGGGTGCCGGGCGTATTGCCGAAGTCGGCGCGCGCTTCATGCTCGATTCCATGCCGGGCAAGCAGATGGCCATCGATGCCGATCTCAATGCCGGGCTGATCGGCGAGGAAGACGCCAAGCGCCGTCGTGGCGAGATTTCCCAGGAATCGGATTTCTACGGTTCCATGGACGGCGCCAGCAAGTTCGTGCGCGGTGACGCCGTGGCCGGCCTGATCATCATGGTGGTCAACCTCATCGGCGGCCTGCTGATCGGTGTGATGCAGCACGACATGGCCTTTGGCGATGCCGCGCGGACCTATACGCTGCTGACCATCGGCGACGGGCTGGTGGCGCAGATCCCTGCGTTGGTGATCTCCACTGCGGCCGGTGTCACCGTATCCCGTGTCAACACCGAGCAGGATGTTGGCCAGCAGATGATGGGCCAGCTGTTCAACAAGCCCCAGGTGCTGATTCTTGCGGCGTGCGTCATGGGCCTGCTGGGCCTGGTGCCGGGCATGCCCAACTTCGTGTTCCTGCTTTTTACCGTCCTGCTGGGTGGTCTGGCCTGGTGGATGATGCGTCGTGCCGACGAAAAACTGGCCGAAGAAACCATCAATACGGCAGCCGCGCCGGCGCAGCAGGAAGTGCCTGAGGCGAGTTGGGACGATGTGCAACTGGTCGATACCCTGGGGCTCGAGGTTGGCCATCGCCTGATTCCCATGGTCGATCATCGCCAGGGTGGTGAATTGCTGGGACGCATCAAGAGCGTACGCAAGAAGTTTGCCCAGGAAGTCGGTTTCCTGCCGCCCGTGGTGCACATTCGCGACAATCTCGAGCTGGGGCCCAACACCTACGTCATTACCCTCAAGGGCGCCGAGATCGGGCGTGCCGAGGCCTATCCCGGCAAATGGCTGGCCATCGATCCCGGTCAGGTCTCGGGCCACCTCGAGGGCACCCCGACCCAGGATCCCGCCTTCGGCCTGCCGGCGGTGTGGATCGACAGCAACCAGCGCGAGCACGCCCAGGTCTATGGCTACACGGTGGTGGATGCCGGCACGGTGGTCGCGACGCACCTCAACCACCTGCTGCACCGCCATGCCGGTGAAATGCTGGGCCGCCAGGAAGTCCAGCAACTGCTCGACAAGCTGGCCGACGAGAGCAAGACGCTGGTCGAGGACGTGGTGCCCAAGCTGGTCTCGCTGACCACGTTGCAGCGCCTGCTGCAGAACCTGCTCGAGGAAGATGTCTCGATCCGTGACCTGCGTACCATCCTCGATACCTTGGCCGAGCATGGCTCGCCGCAGAGCGACGCGCATGAGTTGACCGCCATGGTACGTATTGCCCTGGGCCGTGCCATTACCCAGCAGTGGTTCCCGGGACATGACGAGCTGCACGTGATCGGTCTGGACGCTAACCTCGAACAGGTCCTGAGCCAGGCGCTACACGGCGGCGGTGCCCTCGAGCCGGGGCTGGCCGACACCCTGATGACCCAGTCGGAAGCCGGCGTCGCGCGTCAGGAAGCCAGTGGCGAACCGACTGTGCTGGTCGTCCAGCATGAGCTGCGGCCGCTGCTGTCGCGCTTCCTGCGCCGTCGCCTGCGCCAGCTCGCGGTGTTGTCCCAGGCGGAAATTCCCGATGACCGTACCCTGCGGGTCACTACCCTGATCGGAGGACGTCAATGAGCGTCAAGCGCTTCGTAGGCATCAACAGTCGAGAGGCCATGCGCCAGGTGCGTGCAGCCTTGGGTGACGATGCTTTGATATTGTCCAATCGCCAGGTGCCCGAAGGCGTCGAGATTTTGGCGCTGGCGGATGATGAACATGGGCGGATGACTGCGCCGACCGGTGTGGCCTCGCCCGCGGTGCGCTCCCCGTCCCCGTCGGCGGGTGCGTGGGCTGGCGCGCAGTCATCTTCTGAACCGGAACCGCCTAAGGTATCCGACACCGTCAGCGTCTCCCAGCCGGGTGGGCAACTACCGGGCGACTTCGCCGCCTTCAGTGAACGGGTACTAGGGGAAATGCAGGACCTGCGGGCCTTGCTGGCCTCTCAGATGCACACGTCCTCGACACCGGCCGGCGAGAGTCTCGTCGACCGGCTCCGGCAGCGCTTATATGCGGCGGGGTTCGGGGTGCGCCTGGCACAGGAGCTGCTCGAGACACCGCCCACCGAACTGCTGACTGCCGACGAGTCGCAGGCCCAGGCCTGGCTAGGCCGGCAGCTCGCGTCACGCTTGTCCGTGCTCGATGACGAAGATGGCTTGCTCGATGCCGGTGGCGTGTTTGCCCTGGTCGGGCCGACGGGTATCGGCAAGACGACCACCACCGCCAAGCTGGCCGCACGTTACGTGATGCGCCATGGCGCCAGGGGTGTCGCCTTGGTGACGACCGACAGCTACCGAATCGGGGCTCACGAACAGTTGCGGATTTATGCCCGCCTGCTGGGCGTGGAAGTGCACGCCCTGGAAGCGGATGCGCCGCTTGGCAACCTGTTGACCCGGCTGACCGACAAGCGCCTGGTAATCATCGATACCGTCGGCATGAGCCAGCGCGACCAGCGCCTGGCAGGTCAGATCGCCATGCTTGGCGATAGCCAGAGCGGTACGGAATGCCGTCCGATCCGCCGCCTGCTGTTGCTCAATGCCGCCAGTCATGGCGATACGCTCGAAGAAGTGGTCGAGACCTATCAGCGTGCTTCGCTGGCAGCCGGGGCGCCGCTCTACGGTGCGATCCTGACCAAGGTCGACGAGGCGCCACGCCTGGGCGCGGTGCTGGACATTGCCATACGCCATGGCTTGTGTCTGCACTACCTGTCACATGGTCAGCAAGTGCCGGAGGACTTGAGCCTGGCAGAGCGGGATACGCTCGTCCAACAGGCACTCAGCGTCGCGGGACAATCATCGTTTGCCATCGACATGCCGATAGCCCCATCCCCCGGGCAGCGTATCCAGGCGTTGTCGCGAGGCCTGTTGGGGCAAGGGCGCACCTTGGCTGCGTCTCTGTCGGTCCTGCGTCGCCAGGTTTCCGGCTTCGCCCTGCTCGAGGAGGCCTGGCCCATGCTGGGTTACCCGCTGGAGCAGCAGCGTGCCCGGATTCCGGCATTACTGGACATCGACCGGCGAGTGCGGCATGGCCAGCAGGAAGCCATGCATCACTTGCTGTGGGGACGGACAAGGCCGGTCAACGGCACGGATTGGGCCATGCCGGCCCTCAGCCTGAATGCGGCCGGTCATGCCCAGGCCATGCCCTGGCTCGCGCACCTGCAGCCCGCGGGCGAATCAGAACGCCTGATGTGGGCCGAAGCCGAACTCGGCCCGGCCTGGCATCTGTTGCCCAGTTGCCCGGGGGGACTGGCTCGCGACACGCTGGCCAACCTCGGCATGGCGTGGCTGGCAATGGCGCAGGCCAATTCCCGGGTCATGGTGGCATCGGAGCGGCATGCGCTTGCCGATCTGAGCCGCGATGCCGAGGCACGAACGCAACTGGCATGCCGCTATCGCGGACGTGATGCGCGTCTCGCGTTGTCCCGTCGGGCCGTTGCCCTGGACGATGGCGAGCGGCTACATGCCTGGTTCGGTACGTTGGTCGAGTCAGAGACCGGACGCCCGCTGGGGCAACGTTATTGGTTGGCGCCACAAGACGAGACTCATGAGCAATGTGCTATCGAGGCCATGGTCGCCCAGTTGATTCATGACGACTTGCCGTTGTTGACACGCCGTGCCTGGCGGCTGATCGGCGAGGCGAGTCGTACGCCGCTCGATCCCGAGCTGCAGCTTCTGGTGGCCTCGGGGTTGGCTGCAGTGGCTTCGCGGCTTGATCAGGAGCGCAATGACTGGGCAATGGACGTAAGGACACAAGTGATGGCCGCGCTGGGAGGGCGCCGGACACGCTCGTCCACGGCACTTCTGGAAGGGCTGATGCACATGCTGACAGCGCGTGATGCCTTCCGCCTGGCCGGCGCGCAGTGAAAGACGAGGAAAGCACGGTGAGTCAGACGGATCAGGCGGCAGGGTTGCGTCGCTGGGCCGAAGCCATGGCCCCGGCCCCCGGCCCGGTGCATGAAACGCCGCCTTCTCGCGTATTGTTGACGCTGGGGCTGCCCGAAGGGGCAGACAGCGATGTGGCCCCTGTCATGAGGGCATTATGTCGCTGGCAGGCACAGGGCCAGTCCTGGGTTGGCGATCCCTCGGCCTGGCGTGTGGTGGCGCTGGATGTGGAAAGTCCGCATCTGTCGGCTCTGGCCAGCCAGCAAAAGCGCTGGGCCCTTTGGGTCGACGACGATGCAGAGGGGTTTCGACGTGCCTACCGCACCTTGAAAGGGCTTGCCCGGCATCCGGCAGCGCCGCGCCGCTTGCTGATGGTCCATCCACCCTTGCTGTCGGGGGCTGGCCTGCTGGGTAACCTGCGCGATGCGGCGTCCCACTTCTTTGACATTCAACTCGTCATGATCGGCTTCACGAAGCCCAGGAAGCGCCTATGAACATGGGCAAGCGCAGTCTCGGACTGGTTTTGCTGACCTGCTGCCTAGTGGTGTCGGGCCTTGGCATGGCGGCATCGGGTAGTTGGGTAGGCACAGGGCAGGGGGTACGACTGTTCACCGCGGATCGCATTGTCGAATCGAAGCCGCTGAAGCCAGGCAGCCCCTTGGCCAAGGGCGCTTTCATTCGTCAGGTGCACTGGCAATACCATGTTTCTGCGGGGCAGCCCTATCTGCAAGCCTGGCTTTGCGTTTCCCGGGAGTGCACCCGCTTGAGCGGCGCGCGCGGCACCAGTCAGGCCTTGGCCGGCCTGGCGGCGGACCAGCCGCTGCATTTTCGTTTCCGGCTTCCCAAGGGGCGCCAGCCGGACAGGCCGTTTCGTGTCGAAGGCCTGCAGGTCATCGTCGATTATCAGTAACGCAACCGTTATTGCCAGATTTTGCTAAAGCACGAATAAACCACGCCAATACTGGGTTTTCGATGCTTGGGCGCTGTCGGGACGACGTAATAATGCAACTATCGGCAGCCAAGCGTATGGGTTCATGTGCTGTCGCTTACTCTTTTCGAGGCGAGTGGAATGTACACGGCACAGGGCAAGATCGATCAACGCGCATTACTCGATCAATACCTTCCCATCGTGCGGCGGCAGGCGCTGGCGCTTCAGGTGAAGCTGCCGGCCAGTGTCGAACTCGATGATCTGATTCAGGCGGGCATGGTTGGCTTGCTGGACTCAATGGGGCGTTATGACGCCTCGCAGGGGGCGAGCTTTACCACGTATGCCAGCCAGCGTATTCGTGGCGCCATGATCGATGAGCTGCGTAGCCGCGACTGGGTCCCGCGCAGCGTCCGGCGCAACGCCCGGGAAATCGAAGAAACGATTCGCACCCTGGAACAACAGCTGGGGCGTCCGGCCGAAGAGCGTGAAATTGCGGAAGCCCTGTCGCTGACGCTGGAGGAGTACCGTCAGCGCCTGGCGGATACCAACGGAGGGCAACTGCTCGGCTACGAGGATATCGTCGCCGAAGGCGGCGAGCCCGAAGCGGACGAACGTTCGCCGCAATCGCCTTTCGATGCCTTGGCCGGCAACGAACAACGTCAGCGTCTGGTGGAGGCCATCGAGCGTCTGCCCGAGCGCGAGAAACTGCTGCTTGGCTTGTATTATCAGGAAGAGCTGAACCTCAAGGAAATTGGCGCGGTGCTCGGGGTCAGCGAATCACGGGTATGTCAGTTGCACAGCCAGGCCGTGGCGCGACTGCGTGCGAAACTGGCCGATACTTGATCGGCCAGGCGTCACTTTCATTTCCATCAATCGGGTGTCTTGAACGACCGTAACAGGGCATCCGCCTCTTCATTGGCCTGTAGATAGCAACGACGCAACTCGGCGCGCTCCGTAGCGTCGCTGTCGTCGACGGCCATCTTTTCGTAGTCCTCGGCCAGTATCAGCAATGCCCCGAGACTGCCGGAACGCGAACGCAGTGCAGCCAGCACGTCACCGGGCAAGGGCACTTCACGCAGCAGGGTTTCCATCGGCAAGTCGAGCATCACGTCCATGAGCGAGAACAGGCCGGCAGTGAAGGCGCTTTCCCGGTCGATGCCCGGGAAAGGGTCGGCCAGCAGCCGGCACATCAGGGCTCGGGTCAATGCCAGCTTCATCGTCAGTCGGCACACCGGTCCGTTCTGTGACAGCATGACCGTGGCCACAAGGGTGCGCAGTTCGATGAGGCCCAGCAACTGCAGGCTGCGCTTGAGCTGGGTAATCTGCTTGCCTTGCCCGAAATATCCCGAGTTGGCACGCTTGAGTACCGTGACGTAGAGATAGGGATCCTGAGCAATGAGCTTGGCGATATCGTCGAGGTTGACCGTGTCACGGTAAAGCTCGGTGATCAGCTTGAGCTGGATGCTCTGGTTGCCTCGCCGCGTGTTCAGGCTGGAAGTGTGCGTCTTGGGCTGAGCGAAGAAATAGCCTTGGAATAGCGTAAACCCCAGTGCCTTGTAGCGTTCGAACACCGACAGGTCGTCGACCTTTTCGGCAAGAAACGTACGTTTGCCAGAGGCTAGTGCCTCGACCGCCTTTTCGTCGTAGGGCTGGGTCGTGTCGACCTTGACGATATCTGCCAGTACACCCAGCGTGCGCGCCCGGTCATGGTCGCCCTGAAGGGTCCACGAGACGCGGTACCCACGAGCCTTGATGAGCTGAATGGCACGCACGGTGTCGCTGTCGGCGGGCACCGTGTCGGTAATTTCGATGATGATCTGCTCGGCCGGCATGGGGAGCAGTTCCGGTCGGGCGAGCCATTCACTGGACACATTGAGAAACAACCAGCGATTACCGACCAGTTTCTCCAGGCCGATATCGTAGATGGCTGCACTGCACGCCCTGGCGGTGGCTAGCAGGGGATCGTCTATCTCCGCGTTTTTCGCCTGCGGCGAAGCGCGATAGAGCAGTTCATCGCCTATGTGCTGGAAGAGGGCATCGCATACGGGCTGCAGGGCGATGCAGTATTGATCGTCATCGACGACGGAATCACTCACACCGGATCTCTCGATAAAAAGTGAGACAGGTCAATCTTTTGCAAGCGATAGGTTACCCGGCTGAGCGAGTTGAAACAATTCATGCCTTGGCGCATGAATTATCTAAGCTTCAACGCAATAATGCCAACACCGGACGGTCCCGGTATTGGCATTCGCTCGATTCGTTCAGGCTTGCCGAGAGCGCTGCGGACGGCGGCGGCGACGCTGCTGGGCAGGTTTGTCATCGCGACGCTGCTGGTTGTCGTTGCGGTTGCCGCCTTCGGTCTTGCCCTGACGAGGCGTGTTACGCGGCGATTGCCGACCACCGCGGCGACCGTTCTCGATCGGCTCCGGCTTGGCATTGGGGTCGGGTTCGAAACCCGGTTCGATATGCTTGGGCAGGTCGCGCTTGATCAACTTCTCGATATTGCGCAGCAGTCCGTGCTCGTCGACACACACCAGCGATACCGCCTGGCCTTCGCTGCCGGCACGGCCAGTACGGCCGATGCGGTGCACGTAGTCCTCGGCGACATTGGGCAGCTCGAAATTGACGACATGCGGTAACTCGTTGATGTCGAGGCCGCGCGCGGCAATATCCGTGGCTACCAGCACCTGGAGACTGCCGTCCTTGAAGGCGGACAGGGCACGGGTGCGGGCCGACTGGCTCTTGTTGCCATGGATCGCCATGGCGGGAATGGCCTGCTTGTCCAGCTGCTCAGCAAGCCGATTGGCGCCATGCTTGGTGCGCGTGAATACCAGGACCTGATACCACTGGTGCTGCTTGATCAGGTGGGCCAGCAGGTCACGTTTCTTTTCGCGGTCGACGCGGTAGATAGCCTGGTCGACGGTCTCGGCCGTGGTGTTGCGGCGCGCGACTTCGATCATGGTAGGCCGGTCGAGCAGGCCATTGGCCAACTGCTGGATCTCGTCGGAGAACGTGGCCGAGAACAGCAGGTTCTGCCGGCTGGCAGGCAGCAGGCGCAGCAGTTTCTTGATGTCATGAATGAAGCCCATGTCGAGCATGCGGTCGGCTTCATCGAGTACCAGGGTCTCGACACGCGACAGGTCGACATGCCCTTGCTGGTGCAGGTCCAGCAACCGGCCCGGCGTCGCGATGAGGATATCGAGGCCAGGGCGGATGGCATCGATCTGCGGCTGGGCACCGACCCCGCCGAAGATCACATGCGAGCGTAGCTTGAGATAGCGGCTGTAGGCGGCCACGTTGTCACCGACCTGGGCGGCGAGCTCGCGGGTCGGGGTAAGGACCAGCGCACGGATCTGGCGGGCGCCGGGGCGGCCACCGGCACTCAGGCGTTGCAGCAGGGGCAGGGTGAACCCTGCCGTCTTGCCGGTGCCGGTCTGGGCGCTGGCCAGCAGGTCACCACCCTTGAGTACGGCGGGGATGGCCTGTCGCTGGATCGGGGTCGGGGTGGAATAGCCTTGCTCTTCAACGGCACGCAGCAATTCGGCGCGCAGGCCAAGGTCGGTAAAACTCATGCAAGCTCCGGATAAAACGCACTCGCCGCACACCAGATGGGTGCGTCCCGGGCCAATGCGTGGAAAAGACGGTGACAGTGGAGGCGCGACAGGGGGACGAAAAAGCCGCGACGTGCATCATGACAGAAACGCCGTCATGATGCACGTAGGACCGGGCGTGGCCTTATAGGGTGCGGATGCGTTGGGCCATGTCGAGGGCAACCTCGTCCCAGCTCTTGCCGAGGGCGCGGACCAGGGCCGGATAGCCGTCGCTATCGAGGGGAACGCTGGCCGAGAAGGGTTCAATGGCCAGGATGTCGCCGTCGGCGTCGCGCAGTTGCCAGCGCCCGCCGGCCACGGCCATGCCATCGTAGCGCCCCTGAAACTCATCGACTTCGACACGAAGATGCCAGGCATCGCTGGCGTTACCACCATTAAGGACCCGCGTGTCAGGCAGGCGCTCCGCCAGCCGCTGGCGCAAGCCACGGTGCAACTGGCGTCCCAGGTCTTCGGCCCACAGGTGTGAACTCGCCTGGTGCAACAGCACGTCGTTGCGTTGCAGGACGATACCCTGGCCCGAGAGGTAGTTGGCCACCTGAACGCCGTCGATGATCAGGGTTCGCTGAGGGGAAGGTTCCGTAACGTCGGCCGTGTAAGCCCCCGGTGGCAACGTATAGCGCTCCAACGAGGAGCCGCCACCGCCGGTGGCGCATCCTGCCAGCCAGATCACCAGCAGGCATAAGCTCAGAACTCGCATTGTGGTGTCATCCTTTGTTCATGTGTGATGGCCGGTGCCCTCGGGCACCGGCGCCTTGTGTTATCTCGCCTGGCGGTCGGGCGCCCTGGGAATCGGGTCACCCCCTCCGCTGCGATCGAAAATCAGGGCGCTGGGTTGCTCACTCAGTGTCCTGGCGACCGGCTGGAGATCGCGGAGCAATTGATCCAGGCTTTCCAGCGTTGCCGTCAGCTCGCGGTATGCATCCGATTCCGGCGACAGGCCCTGCAGCGTCTGGCGAAGTTCTCGCAGCGAGGCGTTGATGTTCTTCAGCAGGTCACCTGTGGTCGGGTCGTTCAGCAGGGCCTGCAGGGATTCCGCCGTGTCGCGCACTTCGCTCAGCACTTGCTGCGACGTCTGCAGATTCTGATCCAGTCCTGTCAGGATAGGCTCGATCTCCAACTGGTTGAGCTTCTCGAGTAGGTTGGAGACCTGCTGCTCGATCTGCGCGAACCCGCCTGACGTGGTGGGAAACACGGTCTGGCCATCGAATGTCTCGCGCTGGTACTCGCCTGCGTCCTGCTGGAAGTTGAGGTCCACGAACATGGCGCCCGTGAGCAGATTGCCGGTCTTGAGCGAGGCACGCAGCCCATAGTCGAACATGCGACTGATCCGCTCCCGCCAGGCATCGAGATCGATGGTTTCAGGCGCCCCGTCATTGCTACCCAGGCGCTGGGGTTCGATGCGAATCAGCACGGGAATGGCGAAGCGCTGTCGGCTGTCGGGTTGCGGGGCGCTGAAGTGCCAGGGCACGCTGACCACCGTGCCGACGCGCACGCCCCGGTATTCCACGGGCGAGCCGCGTGACAGGCCGCGCACCGTATCGTCGATCAGCAGAACGTATTCCAGATAGCGGTTGAAGGTGCCCTGCAGGGCGCTTTCTTCGTCGGGATATAGCCGATAGGTGGCGTCAGGCGAGGCCTCGGGCCCCATGGGCACATCCGACGGGATACCGAAGGTCACCCCGCCGCCAGCCAGTGTCTCGAGCGACTCCAGGCTGACCCGGAACCCCTCGGAATCCAGATTCAGGCTGATCGCGGCCGCCGTCCAGAATCGCGTACTTTCGGTCACCAGCACGTCGTAGGGCGCCTCGATGAACAGCCGGTGGCGCATTTCGCGTTCCTCGGGATCGAACTCGGTATTTTCTACCCGGCCGACGGTAAAGCCCTGGTAGGTGACAGGGTCGCCGACATTCAGCGAGCTGCCGACCTCGCTGACCAGGTTGATGCGGATGCCTTCGGCATTGGGGGGCGCGACCGGCGGCTGCTCGAGCACCTCGAAATGATATTGTGGCTGGTCGCTGTTGCCGGGTTGGAGCTGGATGTAGGCTCCGGAAAGCACGGTACCCAGGCCACTTATTCCTTCGCGTCCGATGCGCGGCTTGACGACCCAGAAACTGGTCCCTTCGTTCAGCAGGCGGTCGGTGTCTTCCGCCATGCGCGCAGTCACGACGGTGTGCGACAGGTCGTCCGACAAGCGCACTCCGGTGACGCGACCCACCTGCACGTTGCGCGTCTTGATCAGGGTCTTTCCCGCCTCGATGCCTTCGGCATTGGGCATTTCCAGAGTGATCTCGGGGCCTCGCCTGGCATAGTTGTCGTAGACCAGCCACAGGCCGATGATCACGGCGACCAGCGGCACGATCCAGATCGGGGAAAGCCGGGACTGACGATGGCGTTCAGCGCGATGCGCTTCAGGCATGACGAGCTTCCTTGTCTGACGGTTCGGGGACTGGGGTTTCCCAGAGCAGGCGCGGATCGAAGGTGATGGCAGCCAGCATGGTCAGCACGACGACACTGGCAAAGGCCAGGGCCGCGGGCCCCGGCGTGATGGTCATCAGGGCATCGGCGCGGATCAGGGCAGCCAGGATCGCCACCACGAAGATATCGACCATGGACCAGCGCCCGATGAATTCCGTCAGGCGATAGAGACGCGTGCGCGTGACGGGGTGATGGCCTGCATTGTGGCGTGCGGCAATGCACAGCCAGGCCAGGGCAATCAGCTTGCCGACAGGAACCAGTACGCTGGCAATGAAGATGACCAGGGCCACGGGGATCGATCCCGCCTGCCAGAGCTCCACGACACCGCCAATGATCGTCTGTGGATCGCTGTTGCCGAGGTAGGTCGTGGTCATGATTGGCAGGACATTGGCCGGGATATATGCCACGGCAGAGGCGAACAGGAGTGCCCAGGTCCGCTGCAGGCTATGCGGAAGTCGCGCATGCAGGCGCTCGCCGCAGCGGCGGCAACGCCCATGGCCATGGGCGTCGAGGCGGTTGACCAAACCGCACGTCGGACAGCCTCCGAGTCCCTGTGGGGCCGCCAGGTTGCCGGTGCGGCTGCCCTCGGGCGCCAGCGGCTCGCCGGCCAGCGAAAACCACATCCAGTCGCGGTCGATGGATTGGGTGGTGACCAGCAGCAGCACGGCGAAACAGCAGTATGCCCAGAAGGAAATGCCAAGGGAAACGCTGGCCAGCCCGGCGATTTTGATCAGGCTGACCAGGGCGCCGATGATGAACACGTCGGCCATCATCCATGGGTGAAGATGTGCCAGGGCCCGCGCGATATAGCGGCTGGCAGGCAGCGTGACGCGCTGGACAAGGCCGGCATGCAGCCAGATGACCCCCGCCAGATAGACTGCCGGCAAGACCATGATCGTCAGCGCCACGCTGATGGCGACCAGGGGCTGGTCGAAGCCGATCAATGTGGCCGCGGTCTGGGGGAGTTTGATGCGATTACTGACGCCGCTGACCTCGAAGCTGACGAAGTTGAACGTGACGGACAATGCGAGGGCAACCAGGGCGGCGATGGCCAGGGCCAGACTACGTTCTGCAGGATGGTGATGGCGGGTCGCCAGGGTATGACCGCAGCGTGGACAGTCCGCTTTCTGTTTGGCTCGCAGGGGCGGCAGGGCCACCAACCAGTCGCATTCGTGACAGACACGCAGACGTCGCCGTGTCTGTCGGGGCGTGGAACTCTCCGGGCGCATGTCCTGGCCAATAGGCTCCGCAGTCATTGATGCTGAACGTAGGCTCACGTTTGGCTTCCTGCCGGCAGATGAGGATAAACGTCGTTCCTTGACGTATGAACAGTGTAACCTTACTGGCTGTCCGGTACGAACCGGTCTCGCGCCATTAACGGGTAACACCTATCATGCTGGCCCGTAAGGTCGCTTGCACTTGTACAACGCAAACCGACTCGCTGCACTGTGGCAACATTTACCAGAGGGGAGAAACAACGTGCTAATGGCCATTGCCGCCATCGTCGTGGGGCTGATCATATTAGTGTGGAGTGCAGACCGATTCGTGGATGGCGCTGCCGCTACCGCTAATCATCTGGGCGTGCCGACGCTACTCATCGGTATGCTGGTCATCGGGTTCGGTACATCGGCACCCGAGCTGATGGTGTCGGCCCTGGCCGCCGGCCAGGGCAACCCCGGGCTGGCATTGGGTAACGCCTACGGGTCGAACATCACCAATATCGGCCTGATTCTGGGCTTCGTCGCCCTGATGAGCCCACTGGCGGTACATTCCCAGGTCCTCAAGCAGGAATTGCCGTTGCTTGGCCTGGTTACGCTGATCTCGGCGTGGTTCCTTCTGGATGGCGAGATTTCCCGGCTGGATGCGACGATCCTGATCGTGCTGCTATTGGTCGTTATGGGCTTCAGTATCTGGCGTGCCCGCCAAGGCAATGGCGATGCCCTCGGCATGAACACCGAACAGGACATTTCCGAGAATGCCATGAGCCTGAAGGCAGGCGTCATCTGGACACTGGTCGGGCTCGCGCTGCTGATCGTCAGCTCGCGAATGCTGGTGTGGGGAGCGGTGTATATCGCTCAGACGTTTGGCGTCTCGGACCTGATCATCGGCCTGACCGTGGTCGCCGTAGGCACTTCCTTGCCGGAGCTGGCCTCGTCGATCAGCGCCGTGCGCAAGAACGAACATGATCTGGTGTTGGGTAACGTGGTCGGTTCGAACCTCTTCAACACCTTGGGCGTGGTGGGTCTGGCCGGGGTCATCGCGCCGATCAGCTCGGTCTCGGAGGCACTCTATCGCGACTGGCCTGTCATGGCGGCACTGACCTTGGCCGTGGTGATCTTCGGGATTGGCTGGCGAGGGCAGGGGCGTATCAACCGTTTCGAAGCCGCTGCCTTGTTGATGGCCTATCTCGTCTACACCGGCTACCTTATTTATACCGTTATCTCTGCCTGAGTCGCTCTAGCCATGCCATGTTTGGCGTGGAGACACGTGCAGGAAGTGTTGCCTGCATGGCATGGCCGTCAGTAACCAGCAAGAGGAGACAGGGACGTGTGGCTTCCTCTCGTGGCAATCATTATCGGGCTTGTCGTGCTGGCATGGAGCGCCGACCGCTTCATTGATGGCGCTGCAGCAACCGCTTTTCACTTGGGCATGCCATCGCTACTGGTGGGCCTGTTAATCATCGGGTTCGGGACGTCGGCACCGGAGATGGTGGTGTCGGCGCTGGCCGCTGCCCAGGGTAGCCCCGGGTTGGCGCTGGGCAACGCCTATGGTTCGAATATCGCCAACATCGGCTTGATACTCGGGGCCGTGGCGCTAATGAGCCCCCTCGTGGTGCATGGGCAACTGTTGCGCCAGGAGTTGCCCGTCCTTGTGGCGATCACCCTGCTATCGGGAGGTTTGCTGCTCGATGGTACGATATCGCGGCTCGATTCGACTCTGCTGCTCGTTTTGCTGGTCTCCGTGGTTGTCCTGAGCATTGTCCGGGCACGCCAGAAAGCCAGAAAACGCGCCAGCGTACTGGAGGAAAGCGAATCAGTCGCTCCCGCCATGTCGCTGCGCCAAGGCCTGGCATGGACCTTGGCCGGGTTGATCGTGCTCGTGATCAGCTCACGATTGCTGGTATGGGGCGCGGTGAACGTTGCCGAGGCCATGGGCGTCAGCGATCTGGTCATCGGCCTTACTGTCGTCGCTATCGGAACGTCTCTACCGGAGCTTGCCTCGTCGATCAGCGCCGTGCGCAAGGGGCAGCACGACATGGTGCTCGGTAACGTGGTGGGGTCCAACCTATACAACACACTAGGTGTGGTCGGCTTGGCTGGCATCATTGCGCCTATCGAAGCCGTATCGGAGGCGCTCTATCGCGATTGGCCGGTCATGGCGGCGCTCACGTTGGCCATGGTTTTGTTCTGTCTCGGTCGGGGCGGTCCGGGGCGCGTCTCGCGTCCGGAAGCCGCTCTGCTGGTCATGAGCTACCTGGGCTACAACGGCTATCTCGTTACGTCGGCCCTGGCTGGCCAGACTGGCTGAAACCATGCGATACGCCCCCTGCGGCAAACCACCGCGCGGCAAATCCGACCAACTGCGTCAATGAGACACACCTTCACAATGGCGACTCGCTTCAGCCGACGTTCTCGAATGCGTAGCATGATGAAAGAGGATATATCCGCGTCTGTTTCGCTGCATAAAGCGCGTGAATGACTATCCTCTGTGTGTCGTTTACGAATGCGCGACGGCCGCCTTGGCCCGAGTGACAACAACCGGGAACCCCCCGAAACACGCATCGACGGCTGCCCCTGAACCACGACAGATGTCAAGGAGAAGCCATGGAACTTGATCCGGTACTTTTATCGCGATTGCAGTTCGCTTTCGTCGTCTCTTTTCACGCGATATTTCCCGCGTTTTCCATCGGCATGGCTTCGTACGTGGCCTTGCTGCAGGGGCTTTTTGTCACGACGGGCAACCAGGCCTGGGAACGGTTGTCGATCTTCTGGACCAAGGTATTTGCCGTCGTCTTCGGCATGGGCGTGGTCTCGGGCATCGTCATGGCCTTCCAGTTCGGGACCAATTGGAGCAACTTCTCGCAAGCCACGGCCAATTTCTTCGGCCCCATGCTCAGCTATGAGGTGCTCACCGCTTTCTTCCTCGAGGCAGGTTTTCTAGGGGTCCTGCTGTTCGGCCGCGATCGCGTATCCCCAGGGGTACACCTGTTCGCTGCCATCATGGTCGCCTTGGGAACGCTGATTTCCTCCTTCTGGATACTGGCCGGCAATAGTTGGATGCACACCCCGGATGGGGTCGAGTTCCGTGACGGCGTATTCCATGTCACGTCCTGGTTCGATGCCATCTTCAACCCATCCTTCCCTTACCGATTGGCACACATGGTCATGGCGTCTTTCCTGGCGGGTGGGTTCGTCGTTGCCGGGGTAAGCGCGTGGTATTTGCTCCGCAAGCACGATGTCGAAGCCAACCGCAAGGCACTCTCGATGACGCTATGGCTATTGCTGGTCGCGGCACCGGCCCAGGCCGTCATCGGGGATTTTCATGGCTTGAACACCCTGGAGCATCAGCCGGCCAAGATCTCGGCGATCGAGGCCATCTGGGAAACCGAGGAGTCCGTGCCGCTGCTGCTCTTCGCGATTCCGGACCAGGAGAATCAGACCAACCATTTCGAAGTCGGCATCCCCAAGCTGGGCAGTCTCATCCTGGCTCACGATCCCACTGCCGAACTGCCCGGCCTCAACGAGGTGCCCAGGGATGAGCAGCCTCCCGTCTGGTTCACTTTCTTCGGCTTCCGCATCATGGTGGGCCTGGGTGTGCTGATGATCGCCTTTGCGGTGGTCGGGCTGGTGCTGCGCCGCGGCGGGAAGGTCTATACCAGCCGGTGGTTCCTGCAGGGACTGCGCCTGATGAGCGTGACGCCATTCATCGCCTTGCTGGCTGGCTGGATCACGACCGAAACCGGGCGGGCCCCGTGGCTGGTGTACGGCATGATGACCCATGCCGAAGGGGTCACGCCGTCGTTGAGTACGGGCATGGTACTGTTCACCCTGCTGGGCTATATCGCCGTCTACGCCATCATCTTCTGGGCAGGGCTGTATTACCTCACGCGTGTGATACGCAAGGGCATCGAGAAAGACGCGGTGGACACTGAAGAAAGCCATCGGCCGATGCGGCCCATGTCGGCCTCGCATGTGCCGTTCGACAGTGACGATGACGTTGCACCAGGGAGGGGATAATGGCTATGGACACTTACGTTTTATCGATCATCTGGGCCGTCATCATTGCCTTCAGCATCATCATGTATGTGCTGTTGGACGGCTTCGTGCTGGGCATGGGCATCCTCTTTCCGTTGGCGCCCGACGAAGAGTCTCGCGATGTCATGATGAACACCGGGGCACCGATCTGGGATGGCAACGAAACCTGGCTGGTACTGGCGGGCACGACCCTGCTGGGTGCGTTTCCGCTGGTCTATACCATCATTTTGCCGGCACTCTATATCGGCGTATTTCTGATGGTTGCCGCACTGATCTTCCGCGGCGTGGCATTCGAGCTTCGTTTCAAGTCGCATCGCTCACGTAAATGGTGGAATCTGGCCTTTGCGGGCGGCTCCGCCGTGGCGGCATTTGCCCAGGGCGCCGTGGTGGGCGCCTATATCCTCGGCTTCGAGACGCAGAGTCGCACCTTTGCCGGTGGTCCCTTCGACTGGCTGACGCCGTTCACCGTGATGACGGGATTGGGCATGATGGCCGGCCTGGCCTTGCTTGGGGCCACCTGGATCATCATGAAGACCGAGGGGGCCGTCCAGGAGTGGGCCTACCGGCTCGCGCCGAAGCTGCTCGCCGGGGTACTGGTAGTGTTCGCCATCGTCAGCTTGTGGACGCCTTACGTCGACCCTAGCGTCTGGGATCGCTGGTTCAGCAATATCGGTGTCATCTGGATCTTGCCGGCCTTGGCGTTGCTCAGTGCTGCGCTGCTGTTCTGGTCCGTCAGGCAGCGCCGCGACAGGCTGCCGTTCCTTGCCACCCTGAGCATGTTCATCTTCACCTATCTGGGGCTCCTGGTGAGTCGTTGGCCTTATGTCGTTCCGCCCAATCATACGCTATGGGATGCAGCGGCTTCCCCCAGTTCACAGCTGTTTCTGCTGATCGGCACGTTGTTCGTCATCCCCATCATTCTCGGCTATACCGCCTGGGCCTATTGGGTGTTTCGGGGCAAGGTGCGTCCGGGTGAGGGGTATCACTGACCGTCATGGTGGAGTCCGATCTTACCCCACGAGGCTGGCTGCGCAGCCAGGCCGGTCATGTGCGTGGCTGGCTGGCCCTGGTCTCGGCACTGGGCATGCTCGATGGCGTTCTGACAGTGGTGCAGATGGGGCTGCTGGCCTGGATCGTCAGCCGGCTGGTCGTGGATGGTGCCCTGGCAGGTGAGCTGGTCGCGGCCTTCGCGACATTGACGCTGGTCGTGGTGCTGCGTGCATGCGTACAGTGGGGCCAAGAAAGCGCCGGTGTCGAGGCTGGGTGGCGGGTGCGCTCGCGCGTTCGTCATCAATTGCTGGACCATCTGGCGGCACTGGGGCCTCAGCGACTCAGCGACCGGCACAGTGCCGGCCTGGGTGGCCAACTGGTGGAGCAGGTCGAGGCGCTGGATGGTTACTTCTCGCGTTTCCTTCCCCAGCTTCGCCTGGCTGTGTTGTTGCCGCTATTCATCTTGATCGTGGTGCTGTGGCTCGACTGGCTGGCCGCCTTGTTCCTGCTTCTTGCGGCTCCCCTGATTCCCCTGTTCATGGCCTTGGTAGGCATGGGTGCCGAGCGGCTCAATCGTGAGCAGTTTCTGGCGGTGACCCGACTGGCCGGGCATTTCCTCGACCGGGTACGGGGCGTGACCACCCTGCAGTTGTTCAACCGCGCCGAGCGCAGCATCGACGAGGTATTTACCGCAGCGGACGATTACCGTCAGCGCAGCATGCGTACGCTGCGTCTTGCCTTTCTATCGTCGGCAGTACTCGAGTTCTTCGCGTCGGTCGCGATTGCCGTGGTGGCCATTTATATCGGCTTCGGGTTGCTGGGCTATATCTCGTTCGGTCCGGCCGACGAACTGACGCTGTTCAGTGGCTTGTTCATCCTGCTCATGGCGCCGGAGTTCTTTCAGCCGTTACGTACGTTGTCGCAGCATTATCATGATCGCGCGGCGGCTCTGGGCGCTGCGGATGACCTGGTGAAGTTGCTCAAGAGACCCTGCCCCGCGGAAACTGGACCGGTCGAGGCGCCTGAGCAACATGCTGGGAAGGCCGGTGGCACGCGTATCCGCATCGTGGGGGCCTGTGTCAGCTATCCGGAACGAGGGCGGGTACTCGGGCCGCTGGATCTCGCCGTCGAGCCGGGGGAATGCCTGGCCGTTGTGGGGCCCTCCGGCACCGGGAAGTCGACGCTCTTGCACCTGCTGGCCGGGTTCCTCTCTGTAGACGAGGGGCACTGCGAAGTGGCACCAGCATCACCGATCGCCTGGATGGATCAGCGGCCTTGGCTGGTCAAGGGCAGCCTGGCCGACAATCTGCGCCTGGCCGCGCCCGATGCCGATGACAAGCGCTTGCGTGAAGCCGTCCGCCTGGCCGGACTGGGACCACTGGTTGATGCCCTGCCTGAGGGTCTCGAGACCCAGTTGGGGGAGCGCGGCCTGGGGCTGTCGGGCGGTCAGGGGCAGCGCCTGGCCCTGGCGCGAGTGTTCCTCTCCCAGGCGCCGTTGGTGCTGCTTGACGAGCCGACGGCCAGCCTCGATGCCGAGACCGAAGCGCAGGTCATCGAGTCGCTGCGGTGGCTGCTCGACCAGGGCAGGACCTTGATCCTGGCCACGCACCATCCGGCATTGATCGCACTGGCGGATCGTGTGCTGACATTGAGCGAGGGACGGGTGATCGACTCCCAACGGCGAGGACGCAATGAAATCGAGCAATGATGCGACACTGATTGCTACCTTTCGTCCTTGGTTGAAAGTGCTTGGCCGGCGTCGACGCCGATTGTGGGTAGGCGGCCTGTTGATGTTGCTGACTGTCGTTGCTGCGATCGGCCTGCTGGCGCTGTCAGGCTGGTTCATCACCGCCACGGCGATTACCGGCACACTGCTCGCTGCCGGTATCCAGGCCACGTTGGATATCTACCGGCCCGGTGCCGGTATCCGCTTCTTTGCCGTGGGGCGTAGTGTGGTCAGATATGTGGAACGTATCTACAACCACGATACGGTGCTGCGCCTGCTGGCAGACCTGCGTGCCGGCATGTTCGCCGTGATGACTCGCCTGGACGAGCGCGTGATGGGGCAGTTGCGGGCTTCCGAATGGCTCAATCGCCTGACGGCAGACATTGATGCCCTGGACAGTTTCTATCTGCGACTGCTCGCGCCGCCGTTGGTCGCCTTGTTGGCGATTGGCGGTATCGGTGTCCTGCTGGGGCTGTTTGCACCGGGCATCGGTATTGCCGTGACGATTCCCTTGCTGGGACTGTGGCTATGGCTGGTGGTGGGGCAGGCCCGCCTGGGTCTGGCAGCTAGCCGCAGGCGCATTGCCACCCTTGACCGGCTGCGTATGCGCAGCATCGAGCAGATGCAGGGGCTGGCCGAGCTGCGGTGCTACGGCACACTGGGGGCACATCGCCAGGCATTGCTCGCTGAAGAGCGTGCACTATACGACGACCAGCGCCGACTGGGACGCTACCAGGCGCTCGGTAGCGCCCTGGTCAGCATGGGCGTGACATTGAGTGCCGTGCTGGCCCTGTGGCTGGGCGCCAGGGCATTCACCGCGGGTGAGATAGGTGGCCCGGTGATGGTCATGTTGCCTTTGGCGGTTCTTGCCATGAACGAAGCGCTGGCGCTGTTGCCGACGGGCTTCACGCATTTCGGCAGCACCCTGGCGGCGGCCGAGCGCCTGAATGGCATGGCGGCGCTGCGTGGTTCGATCCGCGACCCGCAATCCCCGCTGGACTTGCCCGCAGGGCCGCTGTCGTTGGCTCTGGAAAACGTCTCGCTGGAATATGCCGGTACAGGACCGTCCCAAGGAGTGCGTAGTGTAGCCCCGGCGCTTGCCGCGGTATCGCTCGACATAACGCCTGGAGAACGTGTTGCCCTGGTAGGAGAGTCTGGCGCCGGAAAGTCGAGTATCGCCAAGCTGGCAGCCCGCCTGATCGAACCCGAGCAAGGGCAGGTTCTGGTCGGAGGCAGAAGTATCCGCGAGATTGCGCTGTCCGTTCTGCGCTCGCGCATCGGCTACCTGACCCAGCACGCCGAGCTCTTCCATGACACCTTGGCAGCCAACCTGCGATTGGCCGATGCGCAGGCCGATGACGCCAGGCTGTGGGGGGTGTTGGATATCGTCGATCTAGCGGCGTGGGCACGTGAACTGCCCCAGGGTCTGGATACCTGGGTGGGCGAGTCGGGACGACAGCTTTCCGGTGGCCAGGCCCGCCGTGTCGCATTGGCGAGAGTGCTGCTAAGCGAGCCAGATTTGTTGATTCTCGATGAACCGTTTTCCGGGCTGGATGTGGAAACGGCATCGCGTATCGCCGGCCGGCTCGATACTTGGCTGGATGGACGCACGGTCATTTATCTGGCGCACGACGAGTCGGTACTGCCAAGGGTCGACCGATCGCTGCGTTTGCGCGAAGGGCGGCTGGTCTAGACTTTGCGCAATCGGTCAAGTCGCGGCAAGATGGTTCAAACCCGATGAGGAGTGTCGCGATGAAGGACTGGTTGAAAGCCCTGCCCAAGGTCGAACTGCATCTGCACATCGAGGGCTCGCTGGAGCCGGAGCTGATGTTCGCATTGGCCGAGCGTAATGGAATCGCGCTGCCCTATGCCTCGGTAAAAGAAGTGCGTGCCGCTTACGATTTCAGTGACCTGCAATCCTTCCTGGACCTGTATTACCAGGGCATGGCGGTCTTGCGCACGACAGACGACTTTAATGACCTGGCCATCGATTACTTCCGCCGAGCCCAGGCCGAGGGCGTCGTGCATGTGGAGCTCTCCTTCGACCCGCAGGCGCATCTGTCGCGCGGTATCGGCTTCGATGTCCAGATCGAGGGGCTGACCCGGGCCATGCGCCATGCCGAACGTGAATGGGGACTGTCCACGGCATTGATCATGAGCTTCTTGCGCGACAAGCCCGCCGAGGATGCCATGGCCGTGCTCGAGCAGGCCGAACCTTACCTGGAACTGATCGATGCCGTCGGGCTGGATAGCGCCGAGTCCGGCAATCCGCCCTCGAAGTTTACCGAGGTGTTCGCTCGAGCCAAGGCACTAGGATTACCACGCGTCGCCCATGCCGGCGAAGAGGGGCCGGCGTCCTATATCAGTGAGGCACTGGATGTGCTCGACGTGTGTCGCATCGACCACGGGGTGCGCTGCCTGGAAGATCAGGAGCTTGTCGCCCGGCTGCGTGAGACACAGATACCGTTGACCGTATGCCCGCTGTCCAATGTCCGGCTCAAGGTCGTCGAGCGGATCCAGGATCATCCGTTGCCCGCACTACTCGATGCCGGCCTCAAACTGACTCTCAACTCCGACGATCCCGCGTATTTCGGCGGTGGCGTGCTGGATAACTATCTGTCGTGCGAACAGGCCTTCGGTTGGGACAAGGCGACGTTCATCACCATGGCGCGCAACGCCATCGAGGTAGCGTTCATGGATGAGGGGCGCCGTCAGGTGTTGCTGGCCAAGCTGGAGGACTATTCCCAGGCAGCTTGATCAGCGGCTAACTGGGCCAAGCTAGCCTTGGCCCTCCTGCCTGGCCTGACGATCACAGGGCATGCCAATCGGCGGTGTCTCGACTGTGCAATAGCCACGATCCCAGCAAGGCGGCAGCGAGCCCCAGGGCGGCAAAAAGCACGAAGGTGACGGCATGCCCCTGGCTTCCCACCAGCCAGCCGGCCAGCGGTGAGCCGGCGACCTGGCCGGTCGATGTCGCGAGCAACGGCAGCACCGGGCCGAGGGCGGGCGCCTCGGCCATGATCTGGGTGCTTCTGACCAGGTAAAAGCCGGTCAGGGTCATGTACCCGACGCCGAACAGGGCAGCGGATGCCAGGGCCAAGGGAAAGTGACCGGGATCGATGGCCAGTAGCGCCAGCGACGCGGACATTACGGTGAGACCGATGACATGGCTCAGGGCTGGCCCGAAGCGAGTGATGAGATCACCGGCCCCACCGCCCGCCAGTCCGCCAAGACCGACCGCCAGCCACATCCAGGCTGTCTGGCTCGATGCCAGGCCACCGGCGGTGATGACGGCGTCAGGCGCAAATACCCAGTAGGCTGCACTCACGACACCCATGAGGCCGGCCAGGGTACTCAACTGGCCGATCCCGACCCATTGTTCACGGCTTATGGAAGCCTTGTGGGACGTGGAGGACGTGGCAGGGCGCTCGTCCCGAGGCAGGTAAACGAGCGCAGCCAAGGCGCCAAGGGCCGCCAGGGCGGTGAAGGCGACATAGGCACTACGCCAAGCCTCGGCCCAGATCAGCACGGCAGGCATGGCGAGGGCAATCCCCAGACTGGTCCCTGCATTGATGACGGCATTGACCCGCCCGCGCAGGCCAGAAGGCACCACCCGGTAAACCGACTGGGCCATGACCGGCGAAGATAGCCCGGTACTGATGCCGCAGATCAACACGCCGGTGGCCAGCACAAGTGATGTCGGCGCCTGAGCGATAGTTAGCATGCCGATTCCGGCCAAGCCTGCGGCCGCGACCGCTGTGTTGCGTATTCCGAGACCTCGCGTGACCCAAGGGGCAGCGAGTATCGCAAAGACGAAGCTCAAGAAGGGCAAGGCGCCGATTACCCCAGCCATGGTCGGAGTAATCGTCAGTTCCTCACGCATCGAGGGCAAGAACAGCCCGAACACGAAGCGGGCCAACCCGTAGGTGATGCCGATAATGCCACTACCCAGGGCTGCCATGCCGAGCGGGGTCAAGGATTTCATGGTGCGTCGCTCCGGACGGTTGCAAGGAGAGTGTCGATGACTGTCCGCGTGTCGGCCAGCGCCGTATGTACGTCTAGCAAGGATACTGTCGTGTTGCTGCCTTCCAGTACCACGAAGAGTCGTCGTGCCAGTCCGGTGTGATCCCCCAGGCCGTCGCGTGCCACCGCCGACTCGAGGCGGGCCATCAGGTCCGCCTTGGCAGCCACGGCCAGGGCATGAATCTCGGCACTATGCTCGGCGAATTCGCCCATCGCCTTGGCCATGATGCAACCATGCTGGCTGTAGTTTTCCAGCCAATCCCCATGAGCTTCGACCAGGGCCGGTGTCGCCTTGCCTAGTGGCGCCGTGGCCACGGCTGCATCGAGGCTCGCAATGAAGCGTTCATGGCGAGCCTGCAGCACTGCCATGACCAACGCTTCCTTGGAGGGGAAGTGGTTATAGAGCGTCATGCGCACGACACCGGCAGAAGCCACGATGCGGTCGATGCCGGTCGCATGGAAGCCTTGTTCGTAGAAGAGTCGCTCGGCCGTGGCGAGCAATTGATCACGCTTGGACGCTGGCATCGTGATAGCTCCTATATAGACTGGTCTATCTAAATCCAGCATGCCCAGTCTGTCAAATAATCAAACGACGCCAGGCACAAAAAATCTGGCTATCGAATAATCGAGCAGGGCTCGATTCAGGCTTCGGCAAGCAACGAAAAAAGACGGCTCCCATCCAAAGACAGGGCCGCCAACAGCGCTCGGAGGCGTCACACGGGAAGCGTCGCAGGACGCCTGGTCGTGAGGTCAGGGCATGGCTTTATCGCGCTGGTGCACGCATTGGCCATTGGCCCAGGTCGCATGCACGGCACGGTCGTCGCCCAGGATCATCAGTGCGAAAAGACGCTCGCTCAAGCTGGCGGTGCGGGCCATGCGACGCTCGAGCAGGGGCGTCGCCTTGGGGTCGAGCACGACGATATCCGCTTCGGCACCTTCCCGCAGGCTGCCGATATGGGTTTCCAGATGCAGGGCGCGGGCATTGCCAAGAGTCAGGCGGTAAAACCCTTGCCAAGGCGTCAACGGCTGGTTGAGCAACTGGCCGACCTGATAAGCCGCTTTCAGGGTGCCGAAGCCGGACAGGTCCGTGCCGCCACCGATGTCGCTGGCCAGCGAGACATTGAGGCCGGCCTCGCGACAGGCCAGGCGATCGAACAGGCCACTGCCGAGGAACAGGTTCGAGGTCGGACAGAAAGCAATGTTGGCACCGGCCTGGGCCAGGCGGTTGCGTGCATCCTGGCTCAGGTGAATACCGTGAGCGAAGGTACTCTTTGGTCCGACCAGCCCGTAGCGTTCATAGACGTTGAGATAATCGCTGGCTTCGGGGAAAAGCTCGGCCACCCAGGCAATCTCGCCCTGGTTCTCCGACAGGTGCGTCTGCAGGTGCAGATCGGGTGCATTGCGCAGCAGGCCGCCGGTGGCGTCGAGCTGCTCGCGGGTGGAGGTCGGCGCGAAACGCGGCGTCAGCGTGTAGCCCAGTCGGCCCTTGCCATGCCAGTCGCCGATCAGGCGTTCGGTATCGCGAATACCGCCGTAGGTGTCGTCCACCAGGGCATCCGGTGCATGGCGGTCCATCAGGACCTTGCCGGCCAGCATGCGCAGGCCGCGGCGATGGGCAGCGGAGAAGAACGTATCCACCGAGGTCGGGTGCGAGGTGCAAAAGACCTGGGCAGTCGTCGTACCGACACGCAGCGTCTCGTCGAGGAACGCGTCGGCGATGGCTTCGGCATGGGCACGTTCGGCAAAGCGGCACTCTTCGGGAAACGTGTATTCATTGAGCCAGTCGAGCAGTTGTCGCCCATAGGAAGCCATGATCTCGAGCTGCACGTAGTGCACATGGCTATCGATGAAACCCGGCATCATCAGCTTGTCGCGGTAATCCACCACCTCGATGCCCTCGGGCAACTCGGGCTCGAGCTTGAGGTGCTCGGCCATGGCGCGGATGCGGCCATTCTCGAGCCACAGTGCACCATCCTCGAGGTACAACACGCTGCCCGGCTGCGGCGTATCGTCCTCGCCCGGATCGTTCATGAAACTGAGCAACGGGCCGCGCAGCACACGGGAGTCGGTCATTTCCTGTTCTCCAGCTTGGAATTCGGGGAGCGGTCGGCGTCGAATACCTTGCGCAGGACTCGGGGTTCGATGCCACGCTGGTCGGGACGTTCACCCGACGGCTTGAGAGTCAGCAACTCGGCACTCACCGCCAGCGCAATCTCGTAGGGTCGCTTGCCCTGGGCACCGGCAATGCCGATGGGGCAACGTACCTGCGACAGCGAGGCCTGGGTGTGTCCCGCCTCGCGCAGGGGACGCTGAAAACTGGCCCACTTGCTCTGCGAGCCGATCAGGCCGATCGACGCACAATCGCCACGCTTCAACAGGGCATCGACCAGAACACGGTCCTCGGCATGGTCATGAGTCATGACAAGCGCATGCGACCCTGGGGGCAGGGCGGTCACGCTGGCTGCGCTGTCCGAGCTGTCGCGACATTCCAGTCGCACTTGCCCTGCGGCATCGCTCGGGAACGATTCTGGCCGGCTGTCATGCCACAGCACGCGCCATGGCAACGGCGCCAGCAACTGCACCAGGGCCTGTCCCACATGGCCGGCACCGAACACGGCCACGGTCATTTCGGCACCTGCGAAGATCTCGATCAGTACATGGACATAACCGCCACAGCATTGGCCGGAACGTCCGCCGAGCGGAAAGGCTTCGAGGCGCGTGGTAGTGTCGTGACCTGCCAGGGCCTGACGGGCGGCATCAATGACCTGGAACTCGAAGGTACCGCCACCCAGTGTGTCGTGGACCTCGTCGGCGGTGATGACCATCTTGGCACCCGGTTCACGCGGTGTGGAGCCCGCCGCCCCGACCACGGTGGCCAGGGCGTGGGGCGTACCTGCGTTCTGCAGACGATGCAGGGCGTCATGCCAAATCATCGCTGGTCTCCTCCGAGGAGGCCATGGCAGAGGCACGGCGCAGCGCTTCGGCGGCCATCAGCACGCGCTCGGGCGTTGCCGGCGTATCCAGGCGCGGTGCCTGTCGATAGTCGACCAGGCTGGCCAATGCGTCGCGAAGCGCGGACCACACCGAAATACCCAGCATGAAAGGCGGTTCACCCACGGCCTTGGAGCGATAGATGCTGGCCTGTGAGTTGGGATGGCCCTGCAGCAGTTCCACGTTGAATTCCGGCGGCAGGTCGCCGAATGCCGGGATCTTGTAGGTCGCCGGACCATCGGAAATCAGGCGCCCCTGGGCATTCCACTTGAGTTCCTCGGTGGTCAGCCAACCCATGCCCTGAATGAAACCGCCCTCGACCTGACCCATATCGATGGCCGGGTTCAGTGAATCGCCGACATCATGCAGGATATCGGCACGCGTCAGTCGGTATTCGCCGGACAGGGTATCGACCTCGACCTCGGCGGCAGCGGCGCCATGGGCAAAATAGTAGAAGGGGCGGCCCTTGCCGGTATTGCGATCGTAGTGGATCAGCGGCGTGGAGTAGAAGCCTTTGGCCGACAGCGAGATGCGGGACAGGTAGGCGGCCTGGACCAGCTCGCCCCACGAGATGCGACGGTTGAAAGCGACCAGTTCGCCATTTTCCATGGTCATGCCTTCACGGTCGATCTCATAGTGTTCGGCAGCGAAGTCGAACAGCCGCTCGCGAATCTGGCTGGCCGCGTCGCGTGCAGCCATGCCGTTGAGGTCGGCCCCGCTGGAAGCCGCCGTCGGCGAGGTGTTGGGGACCTTGTCGGTACGTGTCGCGGTGATCCGCACCTGCGACAGGTCCAGGCCCAATTCGCGTGCCACGACCTGGCAGACCTTGGTGTGCAGGCCCTGGCCCATCTCGGTGCCGCCGTGATTGATCATCACGCTGCCGTCGGTATACACGTGCAGCAGTGCACCGGCCTGGTTGAGATGCTTGGCAGTGAAGGAGATGCCGAACTTCACCGGGGTCAGTGCCAGGCCCTTCTTGACGATCGGGCTGCGGGCGTTGAAGTCGCTGATTGCCTTGCGGCGGTTCCAGTAATCGCTGCTGGCTTCCAGGCGCTCGACGATCTCATGAATCAGCGCATACTGGTCCACGCTCTGGCCGTAATGAGTAACGTCACGTCCCGGGCGATAGAGGTTGCGCTTGCGCACTGTCAACGGATCTTCGCCGACATGGCGCGCAATGTCGTCCATTGCCGCCTCGATGATCATCATGCCCTGTGGGCCACCGAAGCCGCGAAACGCGGTGTTCGAGGCGGTATTGGTGCGGGCGCGGTGACCGGTGACGCGAGCCTCGCCCAGTGAATAGGCATTGTCGGCATGGAACATGGCGCGATCGACGATCGCCTCGGACAGGTCCGGCGAGTAGCCGCAATCGCCGATCACCGTGATATCGCCACCCGTCAGCACTCCCTGGTCATCGAAGCCCAGACGGTAGCGATTGTGAAACGGATGGCGCTTGCCCGTGGCGCGCGTATCTTCGGCGCGTGCCAGGCGCAGCCGGATTGCCCGCCCAGTGCGTCGGGCGAACAAGGCGGCAATGCACGACCAGGGCGAGGCCTGGGTTTCCTTGCCGCCGAAGCCGCCGCCCATGCGGCGGGTTTCCACCGTAACGGCATGAAAGGGCACCCCCAGCACTTCGGCGACCAGTTTCTGGGTCTCGCTGGGGTGCTGGTTCGAGGTGAACACGGTCACACCCTCGTCCTCGGTGGGCGTGACCAGGCAGGCCTGGCCTTCGAGATAGAAATGCTCCTGCCCGCCGACGAATTGTTCGCGTTCGAGCACATGCGGTGCGTTATCCAGTGCCCGTTGCCAGTCGCCACTCTGCTGGACATGGGTAGGACGTACCACGTCGCCAGCTTCGGCAGCCGAGACTGGGTCTAGGTTGATCGGCTGCTCGTCGATTTCCACCACGGCCAGCCGTACCGCCAGGCGGGCTGCCTTGTAGCTGGTTGCGGCGACGGCAAACAGCGATTGGCCGAGATAGCTGATCTCGTCGTCGACGAAGATCGGGTCGCCGGGAAACACCGGGCCGATGTCGGTATGACCAGGCACATCGACGATGGTGATCACGTCGATGACGCCGGGGGCATGCCTGACCTTGTCCAGGTCGAGCCGGGTCAGGCGGCCATGCGCTACGGGCGAAAAGCCGATCGCCACATGCAGGGCATCGGCCGGCGCCGGCAGGTCATCGATGTAAGCAGCGCGACCAGTGACATGCTTGATGGCGCTTTCATGTGCGGCGGACTGCCCGGCGCGGCCCCGGCTAGTCTCGCTCTCGGTATCCCGAGCCAATGGCCCGTCGCCCTTGTTGCGTCCGACCTGTTCCTGACGCGCATTGGCGGAATCGCGGGAAAGTTCAGTGAGCGTACGCATCGAGGCAGACCTCCGCAGTGTTGTTGTCGTGGCGCGTTTGTGTCTCTTTGTGCAGCATCAGGCGCAGGCGCTCGAGCAAATTGGCTGCTGCCACGAGCCGGTATTCGCTGGAGCCCCGCACGTCGTCGAGGGGTTGGAACTCCTGACGCAGCGCCGCCCGGGCGGCCTCGAACGCGGCGGGGGCCGGTGGCTGGCCTTCCAGCGCCGCTTCCGCCTGGGGCGCCCGGCGCGGAATGGCCGCCATGCCCCCAAAGGCGAGATGCACGTCTCTCATCACGCCATCATCCAGCCGCCAGGAGAAGGCGGCCAGGACCGCAGAAATATCGTCTTCGCGACGCTTGGACAGCTTCCAGACCTTGAGCTGGCGCTCTTCGAGCCGCGGCAGGAAAATGGCGCGGATGAATTCGCCTTCCTGAAGAGCCGTCTTCTTGTAGTCGAGGAAGAACGAGTCAATGGGAAGTTCGCGTTGCCCTTCGGGGCCATCGAGGGCCAGCCGGGCGTCCAGCGCCAGCAGGACCGGCGGCGTATCGCCAATCGGAGACGCATTGGCCACGTTGCCACCCATGGTCGCCCGGTTGCGGATCTGCGACGAGGCGAAACGGTGCATGAGGTGGGCGAAAGCCGGATAGTGTTCGGCGAACAGCGGCTCCAGCCGACGATAGGTAACAGCGGCACCTACCCACCAGCCATCGGCGGTTTCCTCGATGGTGTTGAGTTCCGCGACCTGGTGGACATCGACGACATCCTCAAGCGGCTTGAGCTGCTGCGTCACTTCCAGCCACAGGTCGGTACCGCCGGCCACCAGGCGCGAGCCGGGATGCTGTCGACGCAGTTCGCGAAGGCTTGCAAGATCGCGTGGCATGGCATAGCCCGTCGTCTCCCTGGGGGCAGGACGAGACGCCTGGGTAGCATCGGTGAAGAGCGTTTCGACATTACGGGGCAGGTCAGGATCGTCCGCCCAGGTGGGGTGCGTATCGGGATATTCATTCATGCTCAGGGCGGCATCGCGAATCGGACGGTAGCCCGTACAGCGACAGAGATTGCCGCCCAGCGCTGACTCCAGGCGCTCCTGTGTCAAGGGAGCCGGCCGATGCCGCTGGTCTTCATGAAGGGTAAACAGTGACATGATGATGCCAGGGGTGCAGAAGCCACACTGACTGCCGTGACAATCGACCATGGCGGCCTGTACCGGATGCAGTGCATCGCCTCGGGCCAGCCCTTCGACCGTGACCAGATGGCACCCATGCAACTGGTGCGCAGGCATGATGCAGGCATTGGCATTGTGATAGACCAGGCCGCCTTGACCATCCGGCTCGCCGATGGCCACCGTGCAGGCGCCGCAGTCGCCTGAGGCACAGCCTTCCTTGGTTCCGGTCTTGCCGAGAAACAGGCGCAGCAATTCCAGTGCACTAGTGTCCGGGCTGACGTCGGCACACTGCTGCCGCTGCCCGTTCAGGTAGAAGTCGATCATCACGGAGTTCGCTCGTTGTTGTCAGTGGTTCTGCCAGCAGAGTCTGCAAGCAACTTGACCAATTGGTCAATATTTTTCTAGCGTGGCCGAAAGCCTCGAGTAGTGCAAGGACGTGGACGCAAAAATCGCCTCCCGAAAGCAGCCACAGTGTCGGTAGCGTTGAGTCCCTTGCCAAGCTAGGGCAAGCTTGCCGCTTTGGCAGGGGAAATGGCTTCGATGACGACGATCACCGCGCCGGAAGCGACACGCACTCGGCTACGTAACGAACGGGCAATTCTCGATGCTGCCGAGCAGGTCTTCGCTCGCCATGGCTACCGTGGCGCCAGCGTGCAGGCGATTGCCGAAGCGGCCGGGCTGCCCAAGTCGAATGTGCTCTATTACGTAGGCAGCAAGCGCCAACTCTACGTCACGCTGCTCGAGCGCATGATGGAGCGCTGGAATGCGATGCTGGACGACATCAGTGTCGATGATGACCCTGCCGAGGTGCTCGAAGCCTTCATCCGCAGCAAGATGGAGCTGACCCGAACTCACCCGCAAGGCTCGCGACTGTTCGCCGCAGAAGTGCTGCAGGGCGCTCCGTTCCTTCAGGACTACCTGCGTGGCGAACTGCGCGGGTGGGTTCACGCAAGGGCCAAGGTGTTCGAACAGTGGGCGGCAAAAGACTTGATGGACCCGGTCGATCCGGTCTGGTTGATCTTCCTGATCTGGTCTTCTACTCAACACTATGCTGATTTCGAGGCTCAGGTGCTGGGCATTACCGGGCGTGAAGCGCTGGAGGCCAGCGACTATCAGGACATCACCGATTTCCTGTGTCGTATTATTCTCAAGGGGTGCGGGGTGGTGTCGCGCAGGCCCTGACCGACCGGCCGGGCCTGCAGGGCGAAGTGGATTACAGCTTCCAGGTCACCATCAACTGAGGGTTATGCTCGTCGGCCCCCTCGATGCCGTACTTATTTTTCCAGTACTGATATTCCACGCCAGCGTACAAGGTATCGCTGGTTCCCCAGAAATCCCCGATATCCAGCAGGAGCTGGGGAGCGCTGTTGATATTGCTCTCCATGTCATTGGTTTCAGCATCGGCATAATCGAAGTGGCCCTTGAAGAGCCAACTGGTCTCGCCAATGTCGAATTGCCTCCCCCAGACGAGCGTCACCTGCCAGCTGTTGCCTGGTAGGTCGGTATCGTCGCGGACATAGGTGTTGAGCTGAAAGTAATCCATGCCCGGAACGGCTAGATCGAAGCCCAGGCCGTACAGCCGGCGGTTGATGTTCTCGCCCATTTCTAGCTGGCCGGCGAGCAATACGTCCTGCAACGGCCCAACAGCAAAGTCGGCGCCTGTCATCTTGCCGAGACTCAGGCGAGGCGCGTATTCACCGTAAATGGTCGGCAAGGAGTCACCATCCTCTCGGTCACCCGTCAGGTTGGTGTAATCGAAGAAGAAATAATTGTCACCATAAGTCCAGCCGTTGGCCATCTCGAATGTCGCAATAGTGCGTTCTTCTTCACCAACGGCATAATCCCAGCCTTTAAGCAATGAAATGCTGGCGCTGGTCCAGGCGTAGGCGCCATGGGTAGCAGCGCTACATGCCAGACCCAATACGCATGCGGCTGCCAAAGGCTGCGGGAGAAAACGAGAAAAAGACATTGTATTCCTCTTGTATTCATCATTGTTCTGTTTTTGCTCTAATAGCGTATACAAAATAGCAATTCACAAGCTGTATACAGAGAGGGTGACGCTAAAAAGCGAAATAAAGAAAATTTAGCTATTCATCTGATGTGTATGGAGATTTATACTCCAGGTGAGCATGGCGATAAAATATTTATCGCTGGGCTGGCTGGTGTTTATCAACAGAAAACAATCTGTAGGGAAGTGAATTTATTCAACGTTCATGAGATTTTGCATACTTTATGGGCCTGAATTGCATACTGGTGGCAGCCGATCCCAGAACATGCGATGGTGTTCGTGACCGAGCGAGGGAGCAGGACTATGCCAACGTCATGGCAGGACACGGTAATCGACGATATTCATGCAGGTAAGCGTATCGGTGACCAGTACATCGTCGACATGATACGCGATGCGGTGCTCTCCCAGCGCCTTCCGCCGGGAACGCGCCTGCCAGAGGCAACCTTGGGTGAGATCTTCGGTGTCAGCCGCTCGGTAGTACGCAAGGCTCTGACCCGACTGGTTGCCGATCATGTCGTCGTGCAGCAGCCCAATCAGGTCGCTCGTGTCGCGTCGCCGGACATCGAGGAAACGAAGGAGATCTTTGCCGCCCGGCGACTGGTCGAGGGGGAGGTGGCTGCCCTGCTGGCTGGCAAGCTGTCCCCGGCCCAGCACAAGGAACTGCAACGTATCATCGCGGAAGAACACGACGCTCATCAGCAGGGCGACGAAGCCCGGCGTGTAAAGTGCTCGCTGGCGGTTCATCGCTACCTGGCGGATCAGTCACCGAACCGGGTGCTGGGCGGCATGCTCGCCGACCTGATCCTGCGCACCTCCATTGTCATCGCGTTGTACAAGCGTGCGGGGATGGAGGCCTGCTATCTGGATCACGATCATGCCGATCTGCTGAATTTGCTGGAATCGGGCTCGCCACAGCAAGCCTGTGACCGTATGCGCCAGCACTTGAGCGATCTTGAAGCCTTGCTCGATTTGCGGCCTCAGGAAGGGCGAATCGACCTGGCGGCCATTCTCGGCGGGGTTGCGTAATCGCCAGGATGAGCAAATTTCTGTACAAATATTGACTCAATACTATACTGAGGTTGTTCGACGCATCCCTGTTCCGCTTGAACACCTTCGTGCCGCCGGCTCCAGACTCCCCCTGGGCCGGCTTTTTTACGTCTGGGCTGCGATCAAAACGTGACGAAACTTAGCCAGACATACACACCGTAGCTACCTAACAGAATGGCACCTTCGACACGCGACAGGCGCAAGCCGGTATAAAGAAAGCCCATCAGTACGACGGCCGAACCCAACATGACCCACTGATCGAAAACCAGGATGCGCTCGGCCATCGGCAAGGGTTGCAGGATGGCCGAGATGCCGAGGATGCCCAGCACATTGAAAATGTTGCTGCCAAGGATGTTTCCCACGGCGACATCGGCATGTCGGCGCAAGGCGGCGATCACCGACACCGCCATCTCGGGGAGTGACGTGCCGACAGCCACCAGCGTCAGGCCAATGACAGTCTCGGGAACGCCCATGGCTTCGGCAATGCCGATTGCCCCATGAAGCAGCAGCCTGGACCCGCCGATCAACAGACCGAGACCGAACAGGATGGCCAGACCGATGGTTAGCCAACTGCGTGGCAACGCCGTCATTTCTTCGGCTTCGGCGGCATGCATGTCGCCGGCCGGTATGTGTTGGCGGCTTTCGCTGCGATAGGCCCAGACCAGGTAAGCGGCCAGGCCGACAAGAAAAATGAGCGCATCGCCTCGGCCGAGGGCGCCACTCAATGCCAGCACGATGAACAGGGCGCTGGCAATCACCACGACGAGGCCATCGCGACGCAGGGCTTGGGGCTGGACGGTCATTGGCGTGATCACGGCGCACAGCCCGAGGATCAGAAGAATATTGCCGATATTGCTGCCGACAATGTTGCCCACGGCGAGGTCCGGCTGGGCATTGAGTGCGGCATCGATCGACACCACAAGTTCAGGCGATGAGGTGCCGAACCCCACGATGACAAGGCCCGTCAGCAACGGGGAGACACCGATACGACGCGAGGCGGCGATGGCGCCGCGAATCAGCGTTTCTCCGCCCAGCGTGAGCAGGGCGATACCGATAGCCAGGCTAAGCGCGAATTCCATAAGTGATTAAAACCAGTAGTAGATGTATGGGTTGTCCCGAAGGTAGTGCAGCCTATACCTGTTCGCGACTCAGCCAGTCGCCAATCAACTCAGCCAGTCGCCAATGTTAGCGCTCCGAGTCAGGCATTGTTGATCCATGTCATCACGCCGTATCGCGTAGATTCCATAATGCGCATAAAGAACGCTGACGCGCCAGTCATGCCGTTTGCTCCCGATTGTTTACCGCCGTCTAGAGTGACAAGGAATCCATACCATGAACCTCACGCTGCGCAAGGTGGCTTGGCGAGCGTTGATTGCGGCCGGTGTCGTGTTGGTTGCCGGCGCGCTGGCGTGGCTGGAGTTGCGCCCCGAGGGGCTGGAGGAGGGGTTTGCCAGCGGTAACGGGCGGATCGAAGCCACCGAGATCGATATCGCGACCCAGCAGGCCGGTCGTGTCGAGGCGGTGCTGGTTGGCGAGGGGGAACTGGTCGCACCGGATCAGCTATTGGCCCGCATGGACACCAAGGTGCTCGAAGCCGAACTGGGCCAGGCCAGGGCGCAGGTGCGCCAGGCCGAGAATGCCACGCGCACTGCCCAGGCCCAGGTGACCCAGCGCGAGAGCGAAAAGGCTGCAGCCGAGGCTAGCGTATTGCAGCGCCAGGCCGAGCTGACGGCGGCCCGCAAGCGCTATGAGCGCACCCGGGCATTGGTGGCACGCAATGCCCTGTCGCGACAGCAACTCGATGATGACCTGGCCAGCCTGCAAAGTGCCGAAGCCGCACTGGCGGCGGCGCGGGCAGGTGTGCTTGCCGCCCAGGCGGCCATCGAGGCGGCCGATTCCCAGGTCGTCGAGTCCCAGTCCGCCATCGAGGCGGCCAGGGCGACCGTGGCCAAGCTCGAGGCCGATCTCGAAGACAGCCAGTTGCGCAGCGATCGGGTGGCGAGGGTGCAATACCGCGTCGCCCAGCCCGGTGAGGTACTGGCGGCCGGTGGTGTGGTGCTCAATCTCGTTGACCTGACCGATGTCTACATGACCTTCTTCCTCCCCGAGCGCCAGGCTGGACGTGTCGCGCTGGGCGCCGACGTTCATCTGGTACTGGATGCCGTGCCGCAATACGTGATTCCGGCTCGCGTCAGCTACGTTTCCAGCGTGGCCCAGTTCACGCCCAAGACCGTCGAGACGGCCAGCGAGCGCGAGAAGCTGATGTTCCGGGTCAAGGCGCGCATCGACCCGCAGTTGCTGGAGCAGCACGTGGACAAGGTAAAGACCGGCTTGCCGGGCATGGCCTATCTCAAGCTCGATGACACACTCGACTGGCCTGAAGACCTCCAGGTCAATGTGACGCCATGAGTCCTGTCGATCCCGTGATACGGCTGAAAGGTGTCAGCCTGCGCTATGGCCCGGTGAACGCGCTTTCCGCCCTGGACCTGGCCGTGCCCACCGGTAGCATGGTGGGTCTGATCGGACCGGATGGCGTCGGCAAGTCCAGTCTGATGGCGCTGGTCGCCGGGGCGCGGAAAATCCAGCAGGGCAGGGTGCTCGTGCTGGGCGGTGACATGGCTAATGGCAGCCACCGACGACAGGTATGCCGACGTATCGCCTACATGCCCCAGGGGCTGGGCAAGAACCTTTATCCCACCCTGACAGTCTTCGAGAACCTCGACTTCTTTGGTCGGTTGTTCGGCCAGGGGCGCCAGGAGCGTCGCGACCGTATTGCCGACCTGGTGCGCAGCACCGGGCTGGCTGGGTTCACGGAGCGGCCAGCAGGCAAGCTCTCCGGAGGAATGAAGCAGAAGCTGGGGTTGTGCTGTGCGCTGATTCATGACCCCGATCTGCTGATTCTCGACGAGCCGACCACCGGCGTCGATCCGTTGTCCCGGGCCCAGTTCTGGGAATTGATCGAGCGCATCCGGCGTAACCGCCCCGACATGAGCGTGCTGGTTGCTACCGCCTACATGGATGAGGCGCGCCGTTTCGACTGGCTGGTGGCCATGGACGATGGACAGGTGCTGAGTACCGGCTCGCCTGGTGATCTGCTGGCATCGACGCGCAGTGCCACGCTCGAGGAAGCTTTCATCGTGTTGCTGCCCGAGACCAAGCGGCGCAGGCACCAGGCCTTCGAGATAGCGCCACGTCAACCGGATGCACGTATCGCCATCGAGGCGCACGGCCTGACCAAGCGATTCGGTGACTTCATCGCCGTGGACCATGTCGATTTTCGTATCGAGCGCGGCGAGATCTTCGGTTTCCTTGGCTCCAACGGCTGTGGCAAGACCACCACCATGAAGATGCTCACCGGGCTGTTGCCCGCCAGTGAAGGCCAGGCGCTGCTGTTCGGCAAGCTCGTCGATCCGCGCGATATCGCCACGCGTCAACGGGTGGGCTACATGTCGCAGGGGTTCTCGCTCTATGGCGAGCTGACGGTGCGACAGAACCTGGAACTGCATGCCCGCTTGTTCCATCTGCCCGAGGCCGAGCGTGGGCCCCGCGTGCAAGAGCTGCTGGATCGCTTCGAACTCGAGCCGATGGCCGACACGTTGCCGGCCGCGCTGCCGCTGGGCGTGCGTCAGCGCCTATCACTGGCGGTGGCCATCATTCATCGACCGGAACTGTTGATCCTCGACGAGCCCACGTCGGGTGTCGATCCAGTCGCGCGTGACGGCTTCTGGGCGCTGTTGGGGCAACTCGCCCGCGACGACGGCGTGACGATCTTCATCTCCACGCATTTCATGAACGAGGCAATGCGCTGCGACCGCATTGCGCTGATGCATGCCGGACGCGTGCTGGCCACCGATACGCCCGAAGGGCTGCTGGCGTCGCGCGGGCTTGCCACGCTGGAAGCGACGTTCATTGCTTACCTGCAAGAAGCCAATGCCTCGAGTGACATCGAGCCTTCAGCACCGTTGTCATTGTCTGCCGCGCCGAAACCGTCGGCCCATCCCGGTCGCCTGGCCATCAGCCTGCGCCGCCTGTTCAGCTATACCCATCGCGAGGCGCTGGAGCTGCGCCGTGATCCGGTACGTGCCACGCTGGCGCTGCTCGGCAGTCTGATCCTGATGTTCATCATGGGGTATGGCATCAATATGGATGTCGAGAACCTGGCCTACGCCGTGCTCGACCGTGACCAGACTACCACCAGCCAGGCGTATACACTCAATCTGTCGGGGTCGCGTTACTTCACCGAACATGCCCCGCTGATCGACTACAGCGACATGCAGCAACGCCTGCGCAGCGGCGAGATCAGCCTGGCCGTGGAAATACCGCCGGGATTCGGACGCCAACTCAAGCGTGGCGACGTGCCCGAGGTTGGGTACTGGATCGACGGTTCGATGCCGGTCAGGGCCGATACCATCAAGGGATACGTAGCGGGAATTCACGCCGATACCTTGGCCCGCCTGAACGAAGGTCCTGCAGTATCGGCTCCGGTGGAGATCGCCATTCGCTATCGTTACAACCCCGACGTGAAGAGCCTGCCGGCCATGGCCCCGGCGATGATCCCGCTGTTGCTCATGCTGATCCCGGCGATGCTGACTGCCCTGGGTATCGTGCGTGAGAAGGAGCTCGGCTCGATCGTCAATCTCTACGTCACACCGGTCTCGCGACTGGAGTTCCTGCTTGGCAAGCAGTTGCCTTACATCGCGCTGGCCATGATCAATTTTGCCACTCTGGTGGCCTTTGCCGTGCTGGCCTTCGGCGTGCCGGTAAAGGGGAGTCTGCTGACATTGAGCCTCGGCGCGCTGCTTTACGTTATCTGTTCCACCGGGATGGGCCTGCTGATGTCCTCGGTGCTGAAAAGCCAGATTGCCGCCATCTTCGGCACGGCCATCGCCACGCTGGTACCTGCCATCCAGTTTTCGGGATTGCTTACCCCGGTGTCTGCCATGCAGGGGGGCGCGGCGGTCATCGGGCACATCTATCCCACCAGCCATTTCCTGATCATCAGCCGCGGCGTGTTTTCCAAGGCGCTCGATCTAGGGGATCTGACGCCATATTTTCTGGCCCTGCTGGTTACCATTCCCGTGCTGACACTGCTCAGCGTTGCGGGGCTGAGAAAGCAGGAGCGCTGACATGGCCCGGTTAAGCAATATACTGCAACTCGGCATCAAGGAAGTGCGCAGCCTCTCCCGCGATCCTGCCCTGATGCTGCTGATCGTCTACTCGTTTACCCTGGGGATCTACCTGAGCGCCACCGGCGAGCCAGAAGCGCCATTTCGGGCCAGTGTGGCGATTGTCGACGAAGATCGATCGCAGGCATCGTTGCGTATCGTCAATGCTTTCCAGTTACCCTATTTCCTGCCGCCCGAGTTCATCGACATTGCCGAGATGGACCGTGGCATGGATGCTGGGCGTTATACGTTTACGCTGAACATTCCCCCCGATTTCCAGCGCGACCTGCTGGCCGGCGGCCAGCCGACCATCCAGTTGAACGTCGACGCCACCCAGATCAGCCAGGCATTCACCGGCGCCGGGCATATCCAACGGATCATCGGCGACGAGGTGGCCGCGTTTGTGCAGGGCTATCGCAAGCCGGCGCAAGGCGCCATCGAGGCGGTGGTACGCGCCGAGTTCAATCCCAATCTCAACCGAAGCTGGTTCGGTGCCATCAATGAGGCCATCAACCAGATCACCATGCTGTCGATCATCCTGACCGGGGCAGCGCTGATCCGCGAACGCGAACACGGCACCATCGAGCATCTGCTGGTCATGCCGGTCACCTCGCTCGAGATCATGCTGGCCAAGGTCTGGTCGATGGGGCTGGTCGTGCTGCTGGCCTCGGTGTTCGCGCTGCGTGTCATTGTCGAAGGCTGGCTCAAGGTACCGCTTCACGGCTCGCTTCCACTGTATTTGTTCGGCGCCACGCTGCTGCTGTTTGCGACTACGTCGATGGGGATCTTCCTGGGAACGGTGGCGCGTTCGATGCCGCAACTGGGTCTGTTGATCATCCTTGCGCTGATTCCTTTACAGATCCTGTCGGGTGGTATGACCCCGCGCGAGAGCATGCCCGAGCTGGTGCAGACCATCATGCTCGTTGCGCCGACCACCCACTTCGTCGAACTGGCCCAAGCCATTCTGTTTCGCGGAGCCGGTCTGGGGATCGTCTGGCCACAATTGCTGGCGCTGGTCGTCATCGGCTGTGCGTTTTTTTTCGGCGCCTTGGCGAGGCTTCGAAAGGCGCTGGATTGAGACAGCCAGCTACACTATCGACACGACTTCGCGAACGGACTGCCACAAGGACTTGCGATGCAACGACCAGTGCACTCGCCACACGACATGACGCCAACCGATTATCGTGCCGCCGTGTTCGACCTGGACGGTGTCGTGACCAACACGGCACGCATTCATTGCCAGGCATGGCGAAAGCTTTTCGATGGTTACCTGGCCGAGCGTGCCGAGCGCCATGGCGAACCCTTCCAGGCATTCGATCCCGAAAACGATTACCGCCGTTACGTCGATGGCAAGCCGCGCTATGACGGTGTCAGCAGCTTTCTGGAAGCCCGCGGCATCCAGATCCCGTTCGGCTCGCCCAAGGACCTGCCCGACGAGGAGACCATTTGCGGGCTGGGCAATCGCAAGCAGCGTTACTTTGAACAGTTTCTGACGGCAGAGGGGGTCGATGTTTTCGCCTCGTCGGTGGCGTTCATCGAGTCGGTACGCAAGTCTGGATTGCAGACGGCACTGGTCTCGTCGAGCAGAAACGCCCAGGACATCCTGGTCAGGACCGGTTTGGATCATCTGTTCGATGCCGTGGTCGATGGTATCGAAGCCGAGCGGCTAGGACTGCATGGCAAGCCACACCCCGACATTTTCCGTCATGCAGCCAGCCTGCTGTCGGTGCCGCCCGGCGAGGCCCTTGCGGTCGAGGATGCACTCTCGGGCGTCGAGGCGGCCGACAGGGCAGGCTTCGGGTTGGTGGTCGGTATCGACAGGGCCCGGCAACGCGATGAATTACTGGCGCATGGCGCCGACATCGTCGTGGATGACCTGGCCGAACTGATGTCGCACGATGCGGCAAGTGAAAGCGCCATACCAAATGCGCTGGACGGTTTCGAGCGGCTCGCCGAGCAGTTGGGAGAGCGGCGTCCAATGGTGTTCCTGGACTATGACGGCACGCTCACGCCCATCGTCGATCGTCCGGAACAGGCCGTACTCGACGATGCCATGCGCCACACGCTCGAGCGGCTGGCCGAACGCTGCACCGTGGCCATCGTCAGTGGACGCGACCGGGCCAACGTGGCCGAGCTGGTCGGCATCGACACCCTTGTTTATGCCGGCAGCCACGGCTTCGATATTGCCGGGCCCGATGGCCTGCACATGCAGCACGACCGCGCCGAGGAATTCCTGTCGGCCCTCGATGAGGCCGAGACCCAACTGCGGACTCGTCTAAGCCACGTATCGGGCGTGCTCGTCGAGCGCAAGCGCTTCGCCATTGCTGTTCATTACCGGCTGGTCGACGAGGGCGATGTGGAACGTGTCGAGACGGCGGTCGCGGCCGTGGCAGGCCATCAGCCGCAACTACGCCGCACCGGCGGCAAGAAGGTCTTCGAACTGCGTCCGCAATTGCCATGGGACAAGGGCAAGGCCGTGTTATGGCTGCTTGATGCCCTCGGGGTGGCCGAGGATGCCGTCATACCACTTTACATCGGCGATGACGAAACCGACGAGGATGCCTTCGTGGCGTTGCGGGAGCACAATGGCCTGGGCATTTTCGTTGGCGATATCACGCAGGCAACGGCCGCCAGCTATCGACTCGATGACACCGAGGCTGTCGGGCGCTTTCTCGACCGGCTTGCCGCTACGCTGGGCAATACGTCATGAGCGAGTGGACGCTCGAATATCATGGCTTCGATCCAGCCCAGGAAGGGTTGCGTGAAGCCCTGTGCACGCTGGGCAACGGTTACTTTGCGACCCGCGGGGCTGCCGGTGAGGCGGAAGCGGGGGAGTTTCACTATCCCGGGGCCTACCTGGCGGGGGGCTACAATCGCCTGTCGACGGAAATCGCCGGCCGAGTGGTCGAAAACGAGGACCTGGTCAACCTGCCCAACTGGCTGTGCCTGACATTCCGGCCTGAAGGCGGCGACTGGTTCAACCTCATGGCGGTGGAACTGCTCGATTACCGCCAGTGCCTGGATATCGAAAGTGGTGTGCTCAAGCGTCAGCTCTTCTTTCGTGACCATCAGGGCCGTGAAACCACGCTGATCACGCAGCGTCTGGTACATATGGCCCAGCCTCACCTGGGCGCCATCGAATGGCGCATTCGCCCCGAAAACTGGGCGGGGCGCATCACCGTGCGGTCGGCCCTGGATGGGCGGGTGATCAACGCCGGCGTGGCGCGCTATCGGCAACTGGCCAGCACCCATCTGGCCCCACTATCGGCGGATGCACCGGGTGACGACACGATTTGTCTTCAGGTCGAAACCCGGCAATCCAAGCTGCGCATCGCTCAGGCGGCGCGCACGCGCTTGCGCGTTGCCGGCCAGGAGATCGAGGGCAAGCGACAGCCCGTCGAGGAGGCTGGCTACATTGCCCAAGAGATGACGTTCGAACTTGCGGCAGGCGGCGAAGCCGTGGTCGAGAAGATCGTGGCGTTGCATACGTCGCGCGACCGCGCGATTGCCGAACCCGGGTTCGCCGCTTGTCAGGCGGTGGCCAGGGCAGGAGCGTTCGACGAGTTGCTGGATAGCCATCGGCGAGCCTGGCAGCATCTCTGGCAACGCTGCGACATCGGGCTCGACGGCGGTGGGCGAGTACAGATGATTTTGCGCCTGCATATCTTCCATCTGCTGCAGACGGTCTCGCCGCACAGTGTCGACCTGGATGTTGGCGTGCCGGCCCGCGGGCTGCATGGCGAAGCCTATCGCGGCCACATTTTCTGGGACGAGTTGTTCATCTTTCCGTTCCTGAACTATCGCATTCCCGAGATTACCCGTGCGCTGCTGCGCTATCGCTACCGGCGCCTGGACGAGGCCCGTCATCTGGCCCGCCAGGCCGGTTACCGGGGCGCCATGTATCCTTGGCAAAGCGGGAGTGACGGGCGCGAGGAAAGCCAGCAGGTCCATCTCAATCCCAAGTCGGGTCGCTGGATTCCCGACAACAGTTCGCTGCAGCGCCACGTCAATGCCGCCGTGGCCTACAACGTCTGGCGTTACTACGAAGTCACCGAGGATCGTGAGTTCCTGGCGTATTACGGCGCCGAGATGCTTTTCGAGATCGCTCGATTCTGGGCGAGCGCCGCAAGCTGGAATGCGCAGCGCAAGCGTTACGACATTCGTGGCGTGATGGGGCCCGACGAATTTCACGACCGTTACCCCGATGCCCAGGCGCCAGGGCTCGACAACAACACCTATACCAATGTCATGGCGGCCTGGGTTCTGGGACGTGCGGTGAATGTCTACGACCTGATCGGCGAGCGGCGGCGTGGGGAACTGAACGACGCGCTGGCACTTTCGGACCGTGAAGTCAGCCAGTGGATGAGCATTGGCCAGCAGCTCTTCGTGCCGTTCCATGCCGATGGCGTTCCCAGTCAGTTCGAGGGCTACGAAGGGTTGCAGGAATTCGACTGGGCCGGTTATCGCGAACGCTACGGCGATATCCATCGTCTGGACCGGCTACTCGAGGCGGAAGGCGATACCGTCAATCGCTACAAGGCGTCGAAGCAGGCCGACGTATTGATGCTGTTCTACCTGTTTTCCGCCGAGGAGCTGGGCGACATCTTCGCCCAGCTCGGTTATCCATTCTCCGGTGAGCTGATTCCGCGCACCATCGATTACTACCAGCAGCGCACCTCGCACGGGTCGACACTCAGTCGGGTCGTGACTTCCTGGGTGCTGGCGCGTGCAGACCGTCTTCAAGCCTGGGAGCTGTTCCAGCAGGTGCTACAGAGCGATATCGAGGACAGCCAGGGCGGCACGACCCCGGAAGGTATCCACCTGGGCGCCATGGCGGGAAGCGTCGACCTGATCCAGCGCGGCCACACCGGGCTGGAAATTCGCGATGGCATGCTGCGGCTCAATCCTTGCCTGCCCGAGGCATTGGGCGGCTTGCATCTGCGGTTACGCTATCGTGGTTGCTGGCTCGAACTCGATTTGGAAGGCGATCGTCTAACGCTGACGGCACCGGAAAGCTGGGTGGGGCCGGAACGGGTCATGTTTCGCGACGAGATACACCCGTTCGGCGCCGGGCAGCGGCTGGAACTGCACTATTCCGAGGAAGAACGCTGCTGGCAGCCGAATCGGGACTGCCCATGATCGAGTGAACGACCTTTTGCAAATGAGGAAAGGGCCTCGCCAGTCCCTGGTCGAGGCCCTTATATCTGTCCGCATCCTGCCGTAGCCAAATCGCTCCCTGCGGCGGCCTCCTGGCCAAACGGCATCCTGCCGATCATCCTGTCTCATCTCGAGGCGTCCTGCCTCTTGCGTCCTTGAGGCCTGATGCTTCCTGCACCGTTTCCTTCGACGCTTCCTGTGTCGTGAAAGCATCATTTCAAACCCTGCGGTGGAAAACCATGATGCTTGTCAACAAAGCGTAGTAGATGGTAACAAAAAGTTACAGTGCTTTTTGTGCTAGTCATTCGCTGCTTGATCGTTAGCGTGCAATGCTGACCTTACCTCTCGTCGCGCAAGAAAAAGGGACGGTCCAGAGCCGCAAGCAGGGGAGCGTCTCGCTGATAGATATCCGGGCGGAAGGTGACGAAACCGGCTTCATCCGCCTGGGCGGTCCAGTAGCTCAGGATAAGCGGGACTGTGCGGGAAAGAGGCACGTTACGCGTCTCTCCGGTTGCGATGAGCGAGGCGAGGTGTTGGTCGGTACCGGTATCATCGAACAGATGCTGGACGAGTTCGAGCACCTGCTGGACGCGGATGCAGCCCGAACTGAAGGCGCGCTGTTCCTGGGCGAACAGGGCTTGCGCCGGCGTATCGTGAAGATAGACCAGGTGCTGGTTGGGAAAGCGGATGACGACCTGGCCAAGCGCATTACCGGGGCCAGCCGCCTGGCGCAATATGACGTTGCCGGGACGTGTCCAGTCGATGGAAAAGGGATCCAGGCGATACCCCGAACCATCCAGCACTTGGATCCGGTGCCGGGCCAGGTAGCCCGGATCGCGACGCACCTGGGGCAGCACATCCTGGCGCAGGATCGTAGGCGGAATGGTCCAGGTCGGGTTGACCGTGACGTGAGTTATCTCGGAGCGCAGTGACGGAGTCTGTCGATAGGGCTGGCCGACCACGATACGGGTGCGCCAGATTTGGCCATCGGGACGAAAGTAACTGAGTCGGTAACCGGCGATATCGACCAGCACGAACGTGTCGGGCAGGTCATGCAACAGCCAGCGGGCCCGCTCGAGATTGGCACGAATCTGGTCGATGCGGGCTTCTACCGGAACATTAAGCGCAGCCCGGGTACGCGGGCCAACGATGCCATCGGCCTGCAACAGGTGGCGCTCCTGGAACCGACGAACTGCCACCGCCAAGGCCTCGTCATAGCGGGTAGGCAACATATCGGGGGCGTCGGTGGGTGACAGCATGGTCTCGCCAATCATGGCCAGCCGTTGGCGCAGAAGCAGAATGTCTTCATGTGTCTCGCCCGGCCGCAGCGATTGGTCGCGGGATGGCAGCGTGGGCCACCCCCCCAGGGCCTGAATGCGGCGATATTTGGCCAGCGCCGAGCGCAGTCGTTCGTAAGGGGGATAGGCTGGGCGGGCATCGGCAAAGGCCTGGGCAAATTGCCGGGTATCGATGGCGTTCGATACCATCATGGGGTCCAGCGTCACCTCGGCGATAGGTACTTCCCAGCGCTCATAGATGGCAAAGGGATCGACCTTGCCACGCTGTAGATGACGCAGCGCCAGCAGAAACGTACGGGTGGCATTGACATCGAAGCGCGCGCGTTGAAGCGCTGTTCCCGTCGCCTGTACCTGCCGGTACTCCTCCTGCAGAATGCCCGTAGCATAGTCGGCCGGATCCAGGCCATCGTCAGCCAGGGAAGACAATGCATCAATGAACACGGCAAGCGTGGCCTCATCATTCCAGGCGGGCTCGAAACCACGCCGTTCGTAGACCTGGTGGAGCAGGCTGTCGCTGTCGCCTTCCTGGCCGGTGATAAGGGCCTCGATGCCTTCCATGGGGAGCGCGTCGTCGCCTTGGGCCGAGGCGGCGACCATCACCATCAGGCAGGTCAGCAATAGAAGCAGGCCGGGCAGAAAGCCTCTTGGCGTCAGTTGAAAGCGCATTACAAGGTCTCGCTGGTTTTGGACATGCCTATTCTTGATGTCTCGGGTACTATCCCGGTGACTATCCTGTGTCATATGCTCAGACAGGTACCGTTTTCATGTTACGTCGCCCGTTGCCTAGCCTATTGTTCGCCTTGCTGGTCCTTGTCCTGCCATTGCTGGGGCAGCAAGCACGAGCCGGGGAGTTCCTTGCCCAAGCAAGCACTGTCCCGACACACTCGCCGCAAACGCAGTCACTGGCCCACATGTTGTCTGCGCTGGCTCCCCAGGCGGATCGTCGGGTTTTGCGCCTGGCAGCACGCGCCGTCTCGTGTGCCGGGAAGGATGCCGACCGGCTGGCCGTCATCGATTACTCATTACCGTCCACCCAGCCCCGGCTCTGGGTCTTCGATCTCGTGAAACGTACGCTGACGTTCAAGGAACTCGTCGCGCATGGCCGGGGCTCCGGCAATGCCCGTGCAACGGCATTCTCCAACGTACCCGATAGTTGGCAGTCAAGCCTGGGACTGTTCCGGACCCTGAACAGCTACCAGGGCAGTAACGGTTACTCATTGCGTCTGGAAGGCCTGGAGCCGGGCGTCAACGACAACGCCTTCGAGCGGGCGATCGTCATTCACGGCGCCGATTACGTCGACAAGGCCTTCATTGCGCAAACCGGGCGGTTGGGGCGCAGTCACGGGTGCCCGGCGGTGCGTGAGAATATCGCCTCGCCACTGATCGACAGCCTCAAGGACGGGCAATATCTCTTCGTCTATTACCCGGATGACGAGTGGCTGAAAACATCCTCCTTTCTGCATTGCGATAGCTCGGCCCCACAACTGGCTAGCCAGTAACGGCTTAATTGGTGTCGATTCCGGCGGCCCTGAGCCGTTTTCTCAGGTGATCCACTTCTTCGAACAGGTCCGCGACAAGAGCGGCCAATTCCGGCTCGGCGTCGAAGTCGTATTCCATCTGGCGCAGGCGTCGTGCGCGGGTCAGGTCGCGACTGGTGAAACGCCATTGCGAGACATAGTGCGAGCCGTCGCCGAGCATGCCGCTCTCGACCCTTTCCACTACCCATTGTCGCTCGACGGCACAGGCACGAGCGAACTCCTCAAGTGTCAGGCTGGCCTCGTCGAGTACGATGCCGTTGACTGCGTTGTTTTCAGCCATGCTCCTACCTCGTCTGACGTGGATTGAATGGCATGTCACGCGCCATGGCCTCATAAAGCTGACGCGCCTTGTCGGTATTGGCCGGTGGAAGTACCACTTCCAGCACGAAGTACAAATCGCCGGGCTCAGCGCCGGGAATGCCGCGTCCCTTCAGGCGCAGCTTGCGGCCGCCCTGCGAGCCCTTGGGAATCTTCAAATGCACCTGTCCCGAGGGCGTGGGCACGTCGATGGCGGCGCCAAGAGCCGCCTCCCAGGGGGCGACCCGCAAGGTCGCAAAGACATCCTTGCCCTCCACGCGATAATCCGGACTCGGCGTAAAATGCACTTCCAGGTAGAGATCCCCGGGCTCACCTCCGCCGATCCCGGGGTGCCCCTGGCCCGCCAGACGAATGTGCTGCCCCTCCTTGATACCCTTGGGTATGCGTACCTTGAGGTTGTGCTCCTGCAACGAGACATACCCCTGCGCATCGGTCTGCGGGACATGCAGCGTCACGCTGCGCGTCGCGCCGTGAAAGGCATCGCTCAGGTCGACGAAGATCCGGGCGTGGCGGTCGCCGCCGCGCATCTGGTAGGCGTGATGGGCACGCGAACGAGTTCGCCCGCCGTGACCGAACAGATTGGCAAAGAAATCGCTGAACTCGCCCAGATCGAACTCCTCGAAACCGCCGCCCGAGTACTCGAAGCCGGCATCCCAATCCGGCGGTGGCCGGAAGTCCTGTCCGGCATGGTAGCGCTCGCCAAGCTGGTCATAGGCCGCCCGTTTCTCGGGGTCGGTAAGCACCGTCTTGGCCTCGTTGATTTCCTGCATGCGTAGAGCCGCGTCGGGCTCCTTGCTGATATCCGGGTGATACTTGCGCGCCAGCTTGCGATAGGCCTTCTTGATGTCGGGTATGCTCGCAGCCTTGTCGACGCCCAATATCTGGTAATAGTCCTTGAACTCCACGGAATCGCTCCATTCCTCATGACCTAAGGAAGCTATTTCCGTTTTACTCCGGCTTTCCGTAGACACGCTTGACGAACGTCAACAATCCCGGACTTATCGGCATCGGTATGCGTTGCGTGTGCTGAATGCGTCGATGGGCGTGTTCATGCTGCGATCTCGCATCCGGTCCGGTGCAATTCCTGTTCACAGGCCTCACGCTTCGAGGGGGTTACCGGCGCCGTGAGCCGGCTCAGCAAGCGGGTCTGAAATCCTGCCTTGAGTGAATCCAGCACGGTTGCCCTGACGCAGACGTCCAGGGCAAGGCCGCAGACGATGACACGAACGATGCCGTGCTTACGGAGATACATGGCCAGGCCCGTACCCTCGAAAGCGGAGTAAGCGTCGCGGTCGAAAGCGCCCCCCTTGCTGACGATGATGGTGCCTTCGGGCAGCTGCAGGCGCGGATGAAAGGCAGCGCCCGGGGTGTCCTGAATGCAGTGCTCAGGCCACGGCCCGCCCTGACTGGAGAAACTGCAATGCCCGACAGGGTGCCAGTCCCGGGTAGCAATGATGAGGGCGCCGGCCGCCTGGGCGTCATTCGCCTCGGCATTGATACCTGCAACTAGCGCCGCGCCGCCATGGACGGGCAAGGTCCCGCCTTCGCAGAAGTCGCGTTGCATATCGACGATCAACAAGGCATCACCGACCTGATACGCCATGATTGGCTCCATTTGCTATCGAGCAACGGGGTACAGGATGACTACACATTGTAGCCAGGCTATTGGCAACAGTGCATGGCAGTTCACATTTCGAAATGGCTCGCCTGGCTAACCCTTTGAATAAGTAGGCTTAAATTAACCAAGCTTGCTTAGCGACAAGCTTTTGATGACTAGTTCCTCACGCCTTCTTCTTGTCTTCTAGACTCTGGTTGAGCTTGGCGAGAGGTCGCAGCCATGGTTACTCCACTCACGTGTGTTCGTCAGCTTGCCACCCGGCTCAACGAACGCTCCAGCGATTACGATGCGTTGCTTGAACAAGTCGGGGAACGCGATTTCGTGTTACTCGGCGAGGCGTCGCATGGCACGGCCGAGTTCTATCTCATGCGCGCGGAGATTACCCAGCGCCTGATCGAGGAAAAGGGTTTCGAAGCGGTTCTGGTCGAAGCCGATTGGCCCGATGCACTGCGTCTCAACCGCTACGTGAGGGGCATCAGCCAGGATTCCTTGATGGAAGCCTTTGGCGATTTTCAGCGTTTTCCCCAGTGGATGTGGCGCAACGAGGATGTTCGCGACTTCATTGCTGACCTGCATGAGCATAACGCCGATAAGCCGTTGGCGGAGCAGGTTGGTTTCTATGGTCTCGACCTCTATAGCCTGCATCGTTCTGCTGAGGCCGTGATTGCCTATTTATCGCGGATCAATCCCGAGCAGGCCGAACTGGCGCGACATGGTTACGCCTGTCTCGACCATCATGGCGACCCTTTCCAGTATGGCCGTAATGTCGCCTTTGGGCTGAGCCATTCCTGTGAAGAAGCCTCGGTGCAGCTATTGTGCGAGTTGATCAACAAGGCTGGGGATTACCTCGCTCATGACGGGCGGCTGGCCTCGGATGAACAATTCTTTGCCGAGCAGAACGCGCGTGTCGTGGTCAATGCCGAAGAGTATTACCGCGCCATGTTCCAGGCGCGAGTCGATACCTGGAACCTGCGCGACAAACATATGACTGATACCTTGACCGAACTGCATTACTACCTTCGCAGCCAGGGCGGGCGAGGGCGAGTCGTTGTCTGGGCGCACAATTCCCACCTTGGCGACGCGCGTGGAACGGAAATGGGGTGGGGGCGACGCCAGCATAATATTGGCCAGCTGGCTCGGCAGCGCTTCGGTCGCCGTCGTGTATTGCTGGTCGGCTTCACCACGCATACGGGCTATGTCTCGGCAGCCCGAGACTGGGATGCCCCGGTCGAACACCGCTGGGTCCGGCCTTCACACGAAGACAGTTACGAACGTCTATTTTACCGCAGCGGACTGGATCGTTTCTATCTGCCGCTTGAGGGTATGTATGCCGACCCTTTGCGTGCCAGGTTGCTGGAACGGGCCATTGGGGTGATCTATCGCCCCGAGACAGAGCGGGGCAGTCATTATTTTCGCGCCTCCTTGCCTCAGCAGTTCGATGCACTTTTCCATCTGGATGAAACGACTGCCGTGGAGCCGTTCGACAAACGTGAGCCCTGGCAGCGAGAAGACATTCCAGAAACCTATCCGTTTGGCACCTGACATACGCGGATCACTCATTGTCGACTGGCCGCGTCGATACGAGGTTAAAATATGAAAACTACTGGAATCATGGTTGCGGACCAGACCTTGGCTCGTCTGTTCACCATTCGCCATCCGAAAGATCCACTCGAGGAAATTGCGGATCTGAACAATGCAAAGGGGCGTTTGCATGACCGTGACATCGACTCCGATCGCCCCGGACGGGCCTTCGATACCATGGGTATGGCCCGGCATGCCATGAGTAAGCAGCATTCCGCGACGACACAGCAGGAAATTCGCTTTGCCGGCCTGGTCGGTGACGTGCTGGCTGACCATCTGCATCGGGGCGATTTCCAACGCCTCGTGCTGTGCGCGCCGCCCAAACTGCTCGGCTTTCTCCGCGAGGCCTTGTCCGAGCCGGTGGCTGAATGCGTATTCATGGAACTGGGCAAGGATTTCATTCATTTGAAAGATCAGGACCTTCGAGACCACTTGGCGAAAGAACTGCCTACCATCATCCAGCCCGGGAGGTCGCCAGCCGCATAAGCGTCAGTGTCAGTGGGTTGGGTAGCACGGGCTGAGAGAAGAAGACATATCATGGCAAGACAAAGCACTCGGCGAGTCTCATATCGACAGGTGTGGTCGGTTCTCGTGTTCACGTTAATGGCAGGCGTCGCTCACGGCAACGACCTGGTAGTGACCAATGCCCGTTTGAGCCTGCTGCCAGGCGGTACGCCAGGTGCCGGGTATTTTCGCTTGCATAATGCCGGTGACAAGCCCGTGACACTGGTAGGTGCCGACAGCGATGCCTTCCAAAGCCTCGAGATGCACATGAGCATGCGCAACGACGGGATCGCCAGGATGAAACCGGTTTCCAAGCTTGGCATCGCGCCTGGCGAAACGCTCGAGTTCGCTCCCGGCGGCTATCACCTCATGTTCATGAAGCGTTCGCACTCGCTGGCGATGGGGGACGAGGTCGCAGTCGTTCTGAAGTTCGCTGGGGAAAGGCATCTTCCAGTCACTTTCGACGTGGTATCGCCCGCATCAATGTCGCCTATGTAAATACCTGAGTAGGGTGGTCAGTCAGTCTCATCTCTGCCAGACAATATGTTGAATCTCCAAGGGAATCGCTCTGTCATGAAAACAGGGAATGACTCGTGCCGTATAGTCGGATTCAGGACGACATGACGAACCTACCGCCTCGTAGATATAGCCATTGGCTGCGTTGGCCAATTGTCGAACACGCTCCATGGGTATGATCTCGGGCTCCCCACCTGCCGTTCCATTGGCATAGAGTTGGACCTGCACACTATCGGGCGAGATATCGCCCAGGTAGACCTCGACTTCAACGTGGCGTTGGCCGTCATGGCTGGCAACCGATGACGCACCGAAATGCACACCGGCCCAACGCCGTGCATCGAAGAGCTGCCGGCCGGGTCGCATTCGATGCAGGTAGGTTCCGCATTGGCAATCGGCCACTCGATGACGAAAGGCATCGGCGGCAGGTAGGTAGTACCGCTCCAGGTAGTCGTGTAGCGATCGGTTGGTGGAAAATTTCGGCGTCAATGTGGCCATGCTTTCCCGCATGCGGTTGACCCAGGCATAGGGAATACCCGATTCATCGCGATCGTAGAATGTCGGAACGATGTCCTGTTCGAGTCGTGTGTAGAGCTCCTTCGCTTCGGCAGCATCCCAGGCCGCAATGTCCGCGTGCTCGAGACCGTCACCTATCGACCAGCCGACGCCAGGAGAGTAGGCTTCCGCCCACCAGCCATCCAGGACCGACAGGTTCAGGCCGCCATTCACCAGCACTTTCATGCCACTGGTGCCACTCGCTTCCCAGGGCCGGCGTGGTGTGTTGAGCCAGACGTCGACGCCCTGGATCAGCTGTTCGGCCACCTGCATGTCATAGTCGCTCAGGAACACGACACGCCCCCGGGCTTCCGGGCGGTGAATGAAACGCAGCCAGGCCTGGACCATCGCCTGGCCGGTCATGTCAGCCGGATGAGCCTTGCCCGCAATGACGAGCTGTACCGGTCGTTGAGGATCGTTCAGTAACCTGAGCAGGCGCTCCGGATCATGCAAGAGCAGGTTGGGGCGCTTGTATTCGGCAAAGCGGCGGGCAAAACCCAAGGTCAATATACCGGGATCGAAGATGTGTCTTGCTGCTTCGATATCCTCCTGGGAAACGCCAGACGCCGCCAATTGACGAGACAGCCGTTCGCGAATGTAGTCGACCAGCTCGGTGCTTGCCGCTAATCGGAACTGCCAGAGTTGCGCGGTGGGGAGATGGCGGATTGGCTCGGCGACATCCGCCACTGTGCCAAGCCAGCGATCGTGTCCGCAGGCCTCGGTCCATAATTCATCGGCTGCTACCGAGTCCCAGCTTGGTACATGGACGCCGTTGGTGACATGGCCAATCGGAACCTCGTGGATAGGCCAGCGGGGAAAGAGCGGGGCGAACAAGTGACGGCTGACGCGCGCGTGCAAGCGACTCACGCCATTGACCGCACCGCTGCCACGGATCGCAAGGTAAGCGGTAGTCAACGGTTCATGCGCATCTTCAGGATTTTGCCGGCCCAGGGCCAGCAATGACTCCACGGATATGCCCAGCGTCTTCTCGGCATAGGTCGTCAGGTACTGTCGGATCAGGTTGGGTTCGAACCGATCGAAACCTGCCGCTACTGCGGTATGGGTCGTAAAGATATTACCCGCGCGGGTAATGTCCAGGGCAGCCTCGAAAGGCAAGGCGTGTGTGCGCATGAAATGTGCCGCCCGCTCAAGCACGGCGAATGCAGCGTGGCCTTCGTTCAGGTGGCAGACTTCCGGCTCGCTACCCAGCATCGTCAATAGGCGCCAGCCTCCGATACCGAGCACTAGCTCCTGCAACAGCCGCAACTCAGGTCCTCCACCGTACAAGTCACTGGTAATGCCGCGATGGGCGGGGATATTGGCGGCATCGTTGCTATCCAGCAGGTACAGCTTCACGCGACCGACCTGGGCCTCCCACGCACGTAGCCAGACTGCATGCGCCGGCAACTCGAGCTTGATCCGCAGCCATTCGCCGTCGGGGGATCGCAAGGGGACGATCGGCAACTGCCCTGGATCGTTATACGGAAAGAGCGCCTGTTGTCTCCCATGCAGGTCGAAGATCTGGCGAAAGTAGCCTTGCTGGTACAGCAGGCCCACGCCCACGACTGGCAGGCCCAGGTCACTGGCGGCTTTCAACTGATCGCCGGCGACGTTACCCAGGCCGCCGGAGTAGATCGGCAGGGCTTCGCTGAGCATGAACTCCATGCAGAAATAGGCGACCGTACCCAGCGAATCGCTAGCATAGGTAGTCTGGAACCAGGACGGTACTTCGTTGGCATGCCTTCGAGCCTGGAGAAGCGCTTCCATTTCCTGGCGAAAGTCAGGTGAAGCAAGCAGCCGCTCCAACGTTTGCCGGGAAACCGTCTGCAGCACGACCCACGGGTTATGGGTCAGTTCCCAGAGCTCCGGGTCCAACGTGCGCCAAAGTCGGTCGGTGGTGTGATTCCACGACGAGCGCAGATCCAGCGCAAGCTCGGCCAGGGCGTCGAAGCCTTCCACATCTGCGCAAATGTTGGCAGTGATCTTGGTAAAGCGTGAGATGGGCAAGGCCGCCATTCCCGTGTCGTTCCATGTGGGGCTCAGGAATATCTCAACGGATCATCAGGCTGCCGTTGGCTTCCCTGCATGTCAGCATAGCCACTAATCGGCTTCAGTTACCGGGTCAGCAGTGGCTTCAAGGCAAGGTGGCGACCACTCGCAGGCCGCCGGCGGGAGCATCCTCCAGGGCCAGCCAACCGCCGTGTCGTTCGAGTAATCTCTCGACGATGGAAAGCCCCAAACCCGCACCTGCACCAGGGCCAGCCCGGTAGAAACGCTCGGTGGCTCGCGCTCGCTCATCGGCGGGGATACCTGGCCCTTGATCATCGACGATCAGGCGAATGCCAGCGTCTTGCCGTTCGAGGGTGATGCGGATCGTGCTACCCTTCGGGGAATGCTGGAGGGCATTGCCAACCAGATTCTGTATCAAGGTATCGATTGCGCCTGGCTCCAGTGATAACTGCCAGTGTGTCTTTTCATCAGCCTCCAGCTGAAGCAATTGGCCCCGCTCCGAGGCCAGAGGCGACAGCTTGGCAAGGGCCTCGCGCACTTCATGCAGCACGTTGACGGCATGGCGGTATGGCAGCGCATCCGCCTCCGGGTCCAGGCGTGCCAACGTGAGCAGTTGAGAAACAAGGCGTGTCGCCCGCATCACGCCATCACGCAATTGGTCGAGCGCATCGCGTCGATCCTCGGCACTTTCCGTGGTCAAGGCATTCTGTGCATGCAGGTCGAGGACGGCGAGGGGCGTGCGCAATTCGTGGGCGGCATCGGCAATGAAGCGCTTTTCACGCACCCGGAGCTGGCGGATACGTTCCAGCAATCGGTTCAGGGCTTCTGCAATTGGCATGATCTCGCCGGGGAGTTGAGCCACTGCCAACGGTTGCAGGTTGTGTGGATCGCGTTTTCGAATGGCATTGGCGACCTGCGAGAGGGGCCTGAGCCCCCAGCCGATAGCCCACCACAGCAGCAGTGCCAGTACAGGTAATCCGAGCAGATCGGGTATCAGTGTGCGAAGCGCGATCAGCGTCACGAGTTCGCCCCGTACGTCCTCGCGTTCTCCCACGATCACCCGCTGTCCCTGCTGCGGGGTGTTCAGCGCATAGATCCGCCATTCGTGCCCTGCCACGCTGCTATAGGTATACCCTTCAAGGCGCTCGGTGAAAGGTTCCGTGGGGGCATTGCTCGAACGCAACAACAGTCGGTCGCCCTCCCAGAGCTGAAAGGCGAGTTTGCTTTCGTAGCGATGGCCGGCGATACGCTTGTCGGCAAGGTCGGCTCGCTGAAAGGTGTTGTTCAGGCTGGCCAGCAAGGCGTTGCGTTGCTCGTTGGCCAGGGGCGCATGAGTCAAGCCTTCCAACAGCCGAGCATTCTGGGCCAGGTTCGCATCGTAGAGTTCCTCGACTTCGTGGGCAGCATCGTGGTAGCTGGTCACGCCGATCACTGACATGCTGATTCCAAAGACCAGCAGCACCACCCCCAGGGTACGCCGGCGGATCGAGATCATCCGGCCTTCTCCCGAGGCTCCTTGTCCAGAACATAGCCAATGCCGCGCAGCGTTCTGATGAGTTCAGGGAAGAACTTGCGCCGCAGATGATGCACGTGCACTTCGATGGCGTTGCTTTCCACATCCTCTTCCCAGCCATAGATCAACTGCGCCAGGGTTTCACGAGTGAAGACCCGCCCCGGATGGCTAAGAAATTCGCCCAATAGCGTGAACTCGCGCCGTGACAGGATGATCGGCTTGCCCAGGTAGCTGACGCTGTGGGTCGCCGGATCGAGGCGAATGCCGCGACACTCCAGTATGCTGCTGGCCTGGCCCTGGCTGCGTCTCAGCAGGGCGCGCAGCCGGGCCTTGAGTTCAGTTACCTCGAAAGGCTTGACCAGATAATCGTCGGCACCGGCGTCCAGGCCGGCGATGCGATCTTCGAGGCCATCCCGGGCAGTGAGCACCAGCACGGGAACCCTGTTGCCGAGACGCCTGACGCTTTCCAGTATTCGCATGCCATCGAGCCCGGGGAGACCCAGATCGAGGATCACGGCATCGAAAGGCTCCTTTCCTTTCAGGGCGGCCAAGGCGAGCGCGCCGTCACTCAACCAGTCAATCGTGTAATGCTCGGGCTTCAGGGCGAGCCGAATACCTGATGCCAAACTATGATCATCTTCTACCAGCAATATACGCATGACTTGCCTATTCACTTTGCAGACGGCCAAGCAGGCGCCGAATCTCCTCGCGACGCCCGGCGTCGGCGAGTTCGCGTCCCTCTCGGGGCGGAGCCTGTAATGCTTTTTCCAAGGCTTGACGTGCTTGTGCATCGTGGCCTTGTTCATGGAGATAGTCTCCCCAGAAATACAGCGCATCAAGGCCATCAGGGTTGATGTTGAGTGCGCGCTTCAGGTACCTCTCTGCCTTGTCGTCGTCACCGAAGCCTAGCGGCCAGCCGGGAACCTGATAATACAATGCGCCGAGACTGGTATAGGCCGAGCCGTCCAGTGCTCTCGGGTCCAGCTTTAGCGAGGTCTCCAGATGGCGTCGGGCCTGCTTGACGAGCTTGAGCGCGCCCAGGCCGCCATGGACTCCAGCCTGTGTGGAGCGAACGATGCCTGCCCATACTTGCAATTCAGCAGCGTTGGGGTATCCGGCAATCAGCGTGTCCACTTCAGAGCCGAGGGCTGCCAGGGCTTTTTCCTGCTGCGCTTGGGGCATCTTGTAGTGAATTTCTGCCCAGCGGGCTTGTATAGAGGACAACGCCGAGGCGATATCCTGATCCATGGCCATTAGAGGCAGCGAAAACAGGCCGATAAGACTCAGGCACAGGGCCAAGGTGGCAAGTCTGCGTTTCATGATGCTTGCTCCGGCTCGTCGATAAATCGACGGATAACGGGTAACTGGCGAGCCAGCGCTCGATCTACCAAGCTCGGCACCAGCGCATTGACCAGGGAATAAAAGCGTTCGGGCAAACCCAGCTGGACTTCGCTGCGGCCGCGTTCGATGGCCCGGCGTACCTCACTGGCCACGTATTCCGGGCTGTCCATGGCGTTACCCAGTTCGCGGTTCATCCTTTCTATTTCGGGCGCATTCATGTCTGTGCAGGTCGCCCTGGGAGAGACATGAAGCACATGGACTCTAGTAGCAGACAATTCACGGCGTAGAGCTTGGCTAAATCCGCGTAACCCGAACTTGGAAGCGCAATAACAGGCCTGGCCAGGGTAGCCCAAGGTGCCAAAGGTCGAGCCAAGGTTGACGACCCAGCCGTGCTGGGCACCAAGCAGCTGCGGCAGTAGTTCTCGAGTCAGTTGTAGCGTCGAGGTGAGGTTAAGCGTCAGCAGGTGCTGGATTTCGTCGTCGCTCCAGGTCTCGAACAGGCCCATGCGATTCATCCCAGCCGCGTTGATCAGCATGTTGATACCGGCATCTCGACTCGCTTCAACCAGTTGCGCCCGTTCCTCCGCCCGGGTCAGATCGGCGGCCAGGCTTCTGACCTGATTCGGATAACGGTCGTTGAGACGCTGGAGTGCCTCGGTGCGTCGCCCCGTGATCAATAGCTGGGCACCGGCAGTCGCGAGTTCGTTCACCAGGGCTTGGCCAATACCGCCGCTGGCCCCGGTAATCAGGATACGTTGTGCGGCCCAACCTCCTACCGGTAGCTGTGCCTTAAACCAGGGCATTGGTAAGCTCCCTGACAGCACTGCCGCCGTTGCTGTTGGCTTCGATACCGCGGAACATGGCCCCATAAAGGCGATAAACCATCCGTGCCGTTTCAATCACCGCCTGGAGGTCGTCGTTTTCGAGTCGGTTCACCAATCCCTCGAAGAAAGCGATGTGACCGATATCCAGATCGCCGTGCGAGGTCAGGTAACGTACCGCATCGTTCGGTAATGCCAGGCTCGCTTGCATTTGCTCTGCGGCTTGGGTCGCCAGCGCCGTGCTGGTGCCTTCCAGCACCTGGACCATGCCGAAAAAGCCCACGGGGTTGCCGTGGTTGATGACGTCTCGTACATAGGAAACCATCAACTGGGTGGCAGGGTGCGGGTTGGACCGGGCGGCAGCCTCAGCATCACCACCAGCGGCACGTATGTCATCGAGAATCCACTGCTCGTGTCCGTGCTCTTCCTCGATGTATTCCACCAGCGCTGCACGTAACCAGTTGAGCCGGTCGGGCAGGTGCGCTCCGCAATCCATCATCAACGGCACCGTGAAACGGACATGATGGTAGGCCTGGGTCAGAAAGCCCAGGTACTCGGCAAGGCTCACTTTTCCGGCCTGGGCGCGGGTCAGCAAGGGAGCGCTCAGTAACCAGTTACGCTCTTCATGCGTGGCATCCTGAAGCATTTGATAAGCAGACATGGCAGTTACCTTCTCGGTGGGGATGTGGGGGGCCAGAAGCCATTCGCCGTAACCCGCCAATAGGGTGTCTCGGCGCAAGCGACCATTGGCCGTTAGCTGTTGGTTATGTGGCGTGAATGGGGCGCAGCGTCGCCAGGTGCCGATACGTGCGTAGTCGGGAAGGGTGCGGTTGACTGTAGCAATGGCGCAGGCCAGCTGGACGTCGGTTGTCTCGGGGGTCGCCGGGACGATCAGCGCGCGATTGCTCGGCAGGGCTTCGCCATGGACCAGTGCTTGGGCAATGTCCCGTTGGAGAAGCAACTCGCCCTCGACCCACTGGGGATCGACATTGCGTCCGAAGGCGGTAATGAACATCTCGCGTCGACGCCCATCGAGTACCAGGGAGTCGCCATGCCAATGGCCCAGGTCACCGCTGGGGTGCCAGTCGCTGGCAGCCGGCTCCCCGAGGTAGCCGAGCATGGTGGCGCCGTTGATCAAAACCTCGCCCGACGTGGTGATCCTGGCTTGCGCATGTGGCAGCAGGCGTCCGACGCCTTGGGCCTGTTCACCGGGTCGATTGAGACAGACCACCGAGGCGCATTCCGACAGCCCATAGCCCTGATATACCGGCCAGCCGCCCTCATGGGCCCGGGAGAGCAAGGACTCGCTGACGCGTGCGCCACCTACAGCGACGAATCGCAAGCTCTCCGGTGCTTGAGGACTGGCCTCGATCAAGGCCTGGAGCAACTGGGGCACGAGTATCAGGCTATTTGGACGGAAAGTGTCGATGGCTGTCAGTGCGATATCGGGGGAAAACGCGCTGGCGCCTTGCAAGCCGGTTGTCGCCAGGCTTGGCAGGCAGGCAGTGGCCCCCAGCCACAACGGCACGTAAATGCCTCCGATGTTTTCCAGTAGCGTGGCCAGCGGGAGCATCGCCAGATGACGCTCGATGCCCAGCGGTCCCACGATGTCGGACAGGCTGGCAGTCACCTGCAAGGGAGCTTTCGCATCGAGACAGACGCCCTTGGGCGTACCGCTGGTACCGGAAGTGAACGTGATTCGAGTCGTACCGGCATGCAGATAGGGTGGGGTTTCCACCGGGCGAATGGCGATCGCCGCGTCGTCGCTGGTGGCGAAACCAAGCGCGTCGCCGCCCGGGCCGATCCATGCGTCCAGGCCCGCCTGCGTCACTAGGTGTTGACGCTGGGCATGGCTGAAGAAGCCGGGAACAGGCACCGCAACCCTGCCATCCAGCAGCAGGGCCAGATCCCATAGCGCCCACTCCACGCCATTATCCAGCGCCAGAGCGACCCGTCGGGCATCGAGCCTGGCAAGACGATGGCGGCGTTCGACCAGTGTGTTTATCAGATCGCCATAACGAAGCTGTCGAGAACCGTCGTGAAGGGCGACGCGATGTGGGGTTTCGCGGGCATGTTGTGTCAGCCGTTCAATGAAAAGACTAGATGGGCTGGGCATCGAGGGGCTCCCGGACAGGGGTGGGTCTACCGGGCAGCAGGCCTCGGCTCGACAGTGCCTGATGAGCACGCTTCAAGTCACCGAGCATGACCCAGGGGTGGCGGTCATAATAACTGCCCCAGTCGACCCTCTCCGCCCCCAGCCGGGCAGGGTCGGCGGGCATCAAGCGCTCGAGTGTCAGCCCCAGCCGATGTATTCCATTGGCTACCTCAGGGGTCGCGGTGAATATCAGCCAGGCAACGCCTTCGTCGGCCATCTGTTCCACCAGATGTAGAAACATGTATCTCTGGAGTCCGGGGCGTTGACTAGCCAGATTGCCGATCTCGGCGATTTCCTGCCGGGCGGGTAGGTGCCCGATGCGAGTAGCGAGCAGGATTTCCACACTTTGATCCAGGTAACGTTCCTGAAACAGGCGTCCCGTATGCCCCACGCGCAACCCCAGTGCAGCGAGAGGACGCTCGCCCTGCCAGAGCCCGAACAGGCGCGGCAGGAAAGAGCGGATCGTGGCGCCGTGATCTTTCGCGAAACGTTCCTTTATCAATCGTTCCAGTTGCTGCCTCTTTGCTTCGTGGCGAGCCTCTAGCCATCGAACCTGGGAGAGGGGATAAACGAGATCCTGCATCGGCACATCTCCATGACGTTCGCTGACACTGTGGCTTGCCCAACTTAACGAAGGCTTATGTGTCAGGAGTGGCAGAGTTGCAGGTCGGTGAGAAAGCAGGATCTCATGGGTTCTGATCGATAGTGCTAGACGAGGACCTGAACGATCGAAAGCGGAGGGATAACGGGTTGTTTTGAACTAAGGCGACTCTTAAGACGATGTTCAGATTTCATGGCTAGGTTGAAGCCGTCACGGACCGTGACGCAACCATTCAGGAGAACAGCCATGAAAACCAGACTACTTATGCCAGCCGTACTGCTCACGTTGAGCTTGATCAGCATAGGGCAGGTTCTGGCCGAAGATCGGTGCCAGGTACCGAAAGACCAATGGCAGCCTCAGTCCGCGCTGGAAGCGAAGCTCGTCGAGCAAGGCTGGACAATCAAGCGCATCAAGGAGGATGACGGGTGTTATGAGGTTTATGCCACTGATGCCAAGGGGGAGCGCAAGGAAGTTTATTTCGATCCCAAGACGCAGGAGCCGGTCGGCGAGGATGAATGAGTCATGCAAACCAACGCGATGGCACCGGTCCGCATCTGGGACCCGGGAGTAAGGCTATTTCACTGGAGCCTGGTGACTGCATTCGTGACTGCATGGCTGACCGGAGAGGATAGCCGGATAGTGCATGAATGGGCAGGCTACGTCGTGGCGGCGCTGGTCGTATTCAGGTTGGTGTGGGGGCTGGTGGGGCCACGTTATGCAAGGTTCGGGCAATTCATTCGATCCCCGCGGGTGATTGCCCGGTACCTGTCGGATATGCTGAAAAGGCGTGAGCCACGTTATCTCGGTCATAATCCGGCAGGGGGAGCGATGATCGTGGTCTTGCTGGCTATGCTGGCAGGCACTGCCCTGACTGGTTGGATGTACACGACAGAAGCCTACTGGGGTGTCGAATGGGTCGAAGAGACTCATGAGTTTCTTGCCAATCTGCTCCTTTTGCTTGTGGGGCTACATATCGCTGGGGTGCTGGTGGCCAGTTGGGTACATCATGAAAACCTGATTCGCGCCATGTGGACGGGCAAGAAGCGGGGGCCAGACGCTGACGATGTCGCTTGAACTGACTCTGCGATAGATGCCCGGCTTCAAGGCCGGGCATATTATTAAATGACGGGAAAAGATGACCGGAAGCTCCAGATAGCGGTTTCGTTAGCGCTGCGAGATGACGATGAAGCAAATTCCCCCTTTGCTTGGCCGGCTTGTTAGTCACTGGGAAGCTTTGATTGCCCTGATGGCCTTGCTGGGCATCGTCATCCATCTGATATTGCGCTTCGGGCTTGAGTATCGGGTCGATCAGCCTGGCATCGGCGTGGTCGATGTGCCTCTGCTGCTGGCCCTGGCTGCTGGTGTTCCACTGTTATTCAACCTGATGAAGTCGCTGGCTCAGCTCGAGTTTGGCGCCGACTTGCTGGCGGGCTTGTCCATTCTTACCGCGCTGTTGCTGGATGAATATCTGGCAGGGGCGCTAATTGTATTGATGCTGTCGGGAGGGCACGCGCTTGAAGGGTGGGCGGTTCGCCGTGCCTCGTTCGCGCTCGAGGCGTTGGCGAATCGTATGCCCAGCGTGGTACATCGCTACCACAATGGACAACTTGAGGATGTCGCGCTTGATGACCTGGCCGTCGGTGACGTGATCTCGGTCTACCCGCATGAGACGTGCCCGGTCGATGGCATTGTGCTTGATGGCCAAAGCACCATGAATGAAGCCTATCTGACGGGAGAACCTTTCCTGTTGCCCAAGGCCGTCGGCGCCAACGTCATCTCGGGGGCCATCAATGGCGAAGGTAGGCTGACGGTCCAGGCAACGTCTCGTGCTGTCGATTCACGCTATGCCAAGATCATGCAGGTCATGCGCGAGTCGGAGCAGCGTCGGCCGCGGCTTCGCCGGCTCGGTGATCGTATTGGTGCCTTGTATACGCCGCTGGCGCTGGGCATTGCCTTGCTGGCCTGGGGGATAAGCGGCGATCCAGTGCGTTTTTTGAGCGTGCTTGTCGTGGCAACGCCTTGTCCGCTGCTGCTCGCCATCCCCGTGGCGGTGATTGGCTCGGTCTCGCTGGCCGCACGGCGCGGGATCGTTATTCGTAACCCTGGCGTACTCGAACAGATTGCTACCTGCCGTGTCGCGATCTTCGACAAGACCGGTACATTGACTTATGGGCATCCAACAGTCACGGACATCCTTGTGGCGCCCGGCATGCTGCGAGAAGACGTGCTGGCTTGGGTTGCCAGCCTTGAGCGCTACTCCCGGCACCCGCTTGCAGTCGCTATTCTGGCAGCGGCTCGAAAGGAAAGCCTGACGCTGAGCGATGCTGAAGAAGTCAGCGAACGCCCAGGCGAAGGGTTAAAGGGCAGGGTCGCGGGCAAGCGCCTCGTTATTACCGGGCGTAGCAAGCTCCAAGCTAGCCACCCCGAATTGCTCTCACACTTGCCAGCGCCGGCTGGTGGACTGGAGTGTGTCGTTCTGGTCGATGAGACTTATGCGGGCTTGTTCCGGCTGCATGACGAACCGCGACTGGAAGGACGTGACTTCGTTCATCATCTATCGCCCTTGCATGGTTTCGAGCGGGTGATGATCGTTTCGGGAGATCGCGAGAGCGAGGTTCGCTACCTAGCCGACAAGATCGGTATCCTTGAGGTCCACGCCGGTCAGAGCCCCGAGCAGAAACTCGCCCTCGTACGCAAGGCGACTCGGGAAGCGCCGACTCTGTTCATGGGCGATGGCACCAATGATGCGCCTGCGCTCACTGCAGCAACCGTCGGCGTTGCCTTTGGGCAGGGCAGCGAAGTCGCCTCGGAAGCTGCTGACGCCGTTGTGCTGGATAGCAGTCTGGCTCGCGTCGATGAATTGCTACATATCGGGCGACGCATGCGAGTAATAGCCCTGCAAAGCGCCCTCGGGGGTATGGGCCTGAGCCTGGCGGCAGTCGGTATTGCTGCCATGGGGCACTTGTCTCCCGTCCAAGGGGCGATTCTTCAGGAAGTCATCGATGTCATGGCGATACTCAATGCCTTACGAGCTGCACTCACACCTCATCCGCTTTCCGATCTAATAAACAAGCACTGATATGTGGTCGTCTTTAAAATGCGACAGCAAACTTTGGTTTGAATTTAATTATTCGAATTTGCTTAGATTGTGTGTGGCGACAGTTCGGCTTTTTTGTCACTTAAAGGAGACGATAAACATTATATTTTCATTGCCGTTTCTTGTAGGTGATTTTGTTTTGTAACTTTTTGCGCCAAGGGTTGAGATTAATTTAAGTTTGCACTAAAAGTAGGTGCAAGAGAGGCTTTGATTAACTAGTAGCAGCTGGGAAAACATGCTTTTTAGTTAGAAGTGTAGTTAATTAGTTAGATGCGTAGTTAACATTTGTTGAGTCAGGCGCGGATAAGCTCCGCTGTCATGACGAAAATGATTAGTTGTTGGTTTGTATGTTAGTTGTGCAAGGGGGGAGAGAATGATACAGGGTGTGTACAACAAGGCTGGTGGTGTTGAGCAGAGTCGGCGTCTTTTTGAGTGTCGACGCTGTCAAGGTATGGTCTACGCCTCGGTAGGGTTCCCCTTGCCTGCCTGCCCGCATTGCCAGCATAGCGAGTTTCAAATTCTGGCTGAGCCCGTCGTATCCACGGTGTTAGCAGTCAAATGGATGAAAGAATTAAGTTTCATCGGGTCACATTATACGAGCGCTAGTGATCACTAAGGCGCAATGCTTGAGCGGATATAGAAGGAGCTGCCGAGCATGAAGATGGCGCAGCCAAGAACAGCCAGCCTGTTCAATCAGCTCTCGACGGGGAAAACTGCTGGTTTTACTGAAACTGATGCCCTCCGAGACGCCTGCCGTTCGCTGCCTGCACTCAGAAGAAAGCAAGTGCTTGTCAAGCAAGATGAAAACTTCCATGGCTTGTATATTGTCCGCTGTGGCATGTTAAAGCAAAGTCATCGAGACAAGAGCGGCGATGAACAAATCACACACTTTTTCCTACCTGATGATGTCATTGGTCTCGATGCCATTGAAGACAAGCGATACTTAGGAAAAGTCACGGCATTGGAGACTGTCGGCCTGATCCAGATCCCGTTTGCACGGCTCGAGGAGTTTCCTGGCGCGCAGGAGAATCATTTGCAATTGCTATGTTATCTAAGCCGAGCTATGCAGCGGGAACGTACACGTATGCGGCACATGATGAGCCAGGCCTCGGATGTTCGATTAGCGCGATTCTTTCTGACCATGTCCAATAGTTTCAAGGCCCAGGGATTTTCTCCCTATCAGTTCAGGCTACCGATGACCCGGTGTGATATTGCCAATTATCTATGCATGGCATTTGAAACCACCAGCCGTCTGATTAGCCGATTTCAACAATCTGGGGTTCTAACAGCACATGGTCATGACTACTGTATCAAGGATTACGACGCTTTAATCAATATTGCTGAGCCTGAAAAATAAAAAAGCTATCTAATTTTTCTGTCTATAAGCATATCTTGTTATTTAAGAAAAGTAATTGCAGTTGGTTTTCATGACTTGCGTCAAGGAGACTACTCCCTTTTTTGCCACACAATAGGTGCGTGGCACGACTGAGGGGTGTGGTTTAAATAACGCTAAGTTACCTTTGTCTATTTGTCTATAATATAACTCTTGCAACAGTATTGTAATTTTTCTACAGGAGGTTGACATGCAACGCGAACAAAATATCGGCAGCTATTTCGATCAGGCCCTCAATGCCTTCGAACCGTGGGCCAGGGTCAACAATGTCATGATCGACAATATGCAAAAGACCATTAATTTTCAGTTGGAGGCCATGCAACGTTACAGTCATTTGGGTACCGAGCAGCTGAAGTTGGCCAATGGCTCGCGGGACATTGGCGATGCCCAGCATTACGGCGATCTATTCAGTACATGGGTCGACCAGATGATGAGTGACTTTCGAACCATGGCCGATCTGAGCACGGAGTTTCGGGATGAATTGAACCAGGCGTTCTCCGAAGCGGGGAGCCAGGTTGCCCATCAGGTCGAGGATTTGTCCAATCATATCAACGAAGCCAGCAAGCAGGTAGTCGATAAGGCGATAGATAAGGCGTCGGAAGCTGCCGAGAACGAGGCGGAGGCTACCAAGGAAGCCACTGCATCTGCTGCTTCCAAATCGGCTGAGTCCGGCAGGTCCGCAACGTCTCGAAGCAGTGCCGAGAGTTCGTCTTCCAGGCAAGGCAAAAGCCGGGCATGAGACACTGGCGGGATAACGAGTCACAACAAGGGGGCGACTAGCCCCCTTGTCCTTGCTGTGTATCATTACCTTCCATCGCAGGCATGTGGCCAAGCCGCGAGACAAGGAGAAGCCTCGGGCCATTGAGTCTGGTAGACATGCAGAACTCTGCACTCGGCACCCTTTTGGGCAAGAATGTCACTGAGCAAGGCGCCTAGATCCCCTTGGCTGAGGCGGTTAGCCCATGCCTGATACTGATGTAAAGAGCGGTGAGCCAGGAAATGCGCCTCGTCCAGCAGTTGAAACGCCATTGCTTCGGTGAAAACGAAGAAATGCTTGCCTTTCAACGTGACAGTGGACATCAGGGGCAATGACAAGAAGCTATCGCAATAAACGGCATCTGTATGAGTGATGTCCGCGTCCACGAGCCTATCCAGGCGACCTTGGCACTCGATGGCCAAACTATTCATTTGTCTGGACAAGCTGGGTCGAAACGTGACATAGCGCAACGCCAGTAAATGATAGCGCTTCATTTCGCTAAATTCGTGTTCGATCGCCTGGTTGAGCGTATCGGAAACAGGATCCCTCATGGCCGAAACTTTGCTTTGCATGATAAGAACCTAAAGTATCCTTTTGCACATACTTCATGAAGTAAAGGTTAGCGGTTGATTGGTGTGGTTTATAATTAAATTGCCCTTTTCTTGATGCTCATCATGAACTATCTGCGGTTGTCACTGCATGCATTTAATTGGATTTATTTAAATTAGCCATAGCTTTTTAATAGTTTGATGCTAAGCAAGGATTGTGTGTTTCTGTGTGTTGGGTAGTTTGTCTTGGTTATATATTAACTAGTAGGTAAAGCAAGAGTGCATAGGGTATACGGGAACTGCCATGAGGTGATAAGGACCATGAAAAAAATCATGATGTTCGGTGGTGCCTTGCTGTGCTTTGGGTTATTTGCGACAACTGCGCATGCCTACCATGGGAGCCACAAAGAAAAGTATGCTGCTGCCGATGCCTTTTTCTGGGAGTACGACCCCGAAGGGGCTCCTGCCGTCTACGATCTTGGGTTACGGCTGCGTGCCGGGGGGTTGTTCAACGACTTTATTGGCGTGGAAGGCCACCTTGCGGTGGGCGGCGCTGATGATGAAGGGCGTACGAAAGGGGACCTGGACTATCTGGCAGGTGCCTATGGAAAGCTGATACTACCCATCGATCGTGCCCTGCATCTTTATGGCTTGCTTGGGGTTAGTATGCTCGACGGTGATTTTTCCCCCGGCGATGACAATGTTGTCGACCTATCGGGTGGGTTCGGGGCAGAGTTGGGTGTTGCCCCAAACCTGGCAATCAATGCCGACTACATGCGTTACACGGATACGTCAGACGCTATATTCGATGCAATCAGTATAGGCGTCGTCTATCATTTTCGTTGATCGACTTACGAAGGCTGCCGAGCCTGTTGCGGATTTGACCGAAGTGCAAGAAGTGTGCCGCTGCCTATGGGGGCCCACTTCCATGGGGGTGGAGTCAATTTTGCGCTTTTCAGTCGTCATGCCAGTCGCGTTCATCTGGAACTTTTCGAACTTCCCGAAGATGCCGAGCCTGCCAGAGTGGTCAGTCTCGATCCGGGCCGCAACCGTACTGGCGATGTGTGGCATGTCTGGGTGAACGACATTCGGCCGGGCCAATTGTATGCCTATCGGCTTGATGGCCCTTACCAGCCTGAGAAGGGGCACCGGTTCAACTTCCATAAACTGCTCTTGGATCCCTACGCGCGGGCAATGACGCTACATTCCGACTGGGATTACGGGCCGGCGCGGGGATACGATCCTTCGGAAGGGGATCTGTCGCCCTCCAAACTCGACAACGCAGGCTCCATGCCGAAATGTATCGTCACGGACAGTAGCTTTGACTGGCAGCATGACCTACCGCTCCGCCACTCTTGGTCGAAGACAGTCATCTACGAAGTCCATGTGCGTGGCTTCACTCGGCATCCGAGCGCTAAGACGGCACATCCCGGCACCTATCGCGGCCTGATGGAAAAGATCCCCTACCTGAAGGAATTGGGCGTGACGGCACTGGAATTGTTGCCGGTGCACGAGTTCAACGAGCGCCAACTCCCCGAGATCCATCCAGTGACAGGACAGCCGTTTACCGCCCACAATTATTGGGGATACAACTCGGTGGGTTACTTTGCCCCAAAAGCTTCCTACAGTAGTGCCGGGAGCCAGCGGCAACAGGTGTTGGAATTTAAAGCCTTGGTGAGAGCACTGCATCAGGCGGGTATCGAAGTGATACTGGACGTGGTACTTAACCATACGGCGGAAGGCAATGAGTTGGGTCCCACCCTGAACTTTCGCGGAATCGACAACGCCATTTACTACATGCTGGCCGATGACAAGCGTCACTACAAAAATTATGCGGGAACCGGCAATACGTTCAACGCCAATCACCCGGTCGTGCGTAACTATATACTCGATGTCTTGCGTTATTGGGTCGTGGAAATGCATGTGGATGGGTTCCGGTTTGACCTGGCATCGATCCTTGGCCGAGGCTGCGATGGCAAGCTGTTGGCCCACGCGCCACTTCCCGCACAGATCGCCGAAGACCCCGTGCTACGAGACGTCAAACTCATCGCCGAAGCGTGGGATATCGCCGGGGCCTATGAGCTGGGTAACTTTTCCGAGCAGCGTTGGTCAGAATGGAACAGCCGGTACCGGGATGATATCAGGCGTTTCTGGCGAGGCGACGAGGGCATGCTTGGAGCGTTTGCGAGCCGTATTTGTGGAAGCGCCGATATTTATGCGGCATCGGGAAAGGAGCCCGATAACAGCATCAACTACGTGACTTGCCACGATGGCTTCACGCTCAATGATTTGGTGAGTTACAGCAGGAAGCACAATGAAGCCAACGGTGAACACAATTATGACGGCACCGATGATAACTATAGTGCGAACTACGGTACGGAGGGGGAAACCACCGATGCCATTATCGAGATGATGCGGGAGCGACAGATAAAGAACTTCCTGCTGACTCTGTTCATTTCACGCGGCGTGCCGATGCTGCTTGGCGGCGACGAGTTTCGCCGCACGCAGCAGGGAAATAACAATGCCTACTGCCAGGATAACGAGACGAGTTGGTATGACTGGCATCGTCTGGAAACACATGCGGAGCTTTTCCGCTTTGTACAGCGCCTGATTGCTTTCCGGCATGCCCACCCGGTCTTGAGCAGGGAAAGCTTCTACACAAGCGAGGAGATCCTCTGGCTTGGACCGCAGGGTGGCCCCCCCGAGTGGCATCACCCCCACGCAAAGCAATGCGCCTGCTTCATTCGAGAGGAGGCAGAGCATGCGCTACTCCTGATGTTCAACGCCGGTATGGATGCCGTGGATTTCCACTTGCCCCCCGTAGCATCTGGTATGCAGTGGCGTCTCGTAGTGGATACCGGTCACGAAGCCCAGCAGGTCCCGTTGATAGTGGGGGCAGACGATATGCTGGAAATTACGTCCAGTTATCAACTCAGCATGCGATCCAGCGCAATACTGATAGCAAAATAAGCATGTTCTTTGGAATTCTGTCTAAAAAGCCGGCGAGCGGTAGCCAGAAAAGGCAAAATTGACGAAAGACGGACTGGGCTCGCGCTTACATGAGTAAATGAGTACCTTGAGTCGTTTTTTAAAACTATATGGTTGAGCGCAGGAATTTTTCAAACAGAACATAGTAAGAATTTCAAAATCTTATGGCGGATAGTTCAATGATCTCCTCTGTAATCTCTTCCTGCCGTAAGCGCCGAAATTCGGCCAGCAGGGTATCGCGTCGTTGCTCGATATTGCCTTGCGCAGCCACCATGGATTGCATGCGAGCTTCATTTTCTGCGGCAAAGGACAACATCAAGGCTTCGTGCAGTTCCGCATAGATATATTCTTCCGCCAAACTGGTAATCAGTTGGGGAGGGGGCAGCGTGACATACGGTGATCGAGCCTGGCTTGCAATGGGGAAGCGCGAATAGTCGAATGGCAACAGCAGGCGGCTAACGATGGGCTGGATCTCGGTGCCACCGGGAAGTCCATGAACGAGTGTCACACGGGTGGGAATAGCATCGTCGAGTGCCGCATAGAGGGCGTTGGCAATGCTTCCGGCCAGTGCGGGCATCGCGTCGGGGTGGATGGCCATGGCCGCTGACCATGCGGGGGTCATTGCTTGTTCCGCTGTCAGCGTCAGGCCGCGCTCACCCACCACAAACAATAGATCTTCTGCGTCGGGTTCCGATTCGAGCGCCATGTTCAGAATGCGCTCGCTGAAGCTGCCGGCAAAGCCCTGCTCGGCACAAAGCACGATGCGCAGGTGTCGTTGAGTGCCTGCCGAGGAAGCAGTCGGTCGCTCCGCAACGTCGAGTAGCGTCAAGGCCTCGCCGATAGCCGTGCCAATGGTGTCGGCATAGGTGCGGATGCCCTGCAGGTATTGATGGGCTTCACGGGTGCGTGCGACAGCGATACCGCGCATGGCGGCGATAACCAGGCCGAGCTCGTGGGTTGTGCCGAGATGCGTGGTAACGTCGTTCAGGCGACCGCTCATGTCGCCTGACTCGCCATATCGTCAACCAAGGCCTGCACTTCATCGACCAACCGACGGCGTAACGAATCATCCAGTGGTTCGTTAGCCAGACGGGAGGCTTCGGGCATGTCATTCCCCAGGCGTGCGTCCAGCCAGGTCGGTAGGCGAGCCCGTAGCCGGGCGATGCGGGGCAACGGATAAGTGTCGAAGCGACTCTCGGCCAGGGCGACCAACAGGGCAATCTGGTCTATGCGGCGCAGGGCGTCGAATCGTGGTTGGGTAAGCAGGGTGCGTATGACACGTCCGCGCAGGATCTGCTGTTTGACGTGATCGTCACTCAGCCCCCCGAAACGCGTGAACATTTCGAGTTCCTGAAATTGTGAATACTCCAGGCGCAGTCGTCCTGATACATCGCGCAAGGCACGGGGCTGGGCCTTGCCACCGACACGGCTTACCGACAGGCCCACATCCACGGAAGGCCGTTGATTGGCCGCAGCCAGGTGGGCATCGAGCACGATCTGGCCGTCAGTAATCGAGATCAGGTTGGTCGGAATGTAGGCAGAAAGATTGCCGGCATCAGTTTGCGCAATCGGTAGCGCTGTCAGCGAGCCGCTTCCGCGCTCGGTACTGAGCTTGGCGGCGCGCTCGAGAAGCCGGGCATGCAGATAGAAGATATCACCAGGATAGGCTTCGCGGCCCGGTGGCTCGTGGGTCAGCAGGGCGAGTTCGCGGTGCGTGGCGGCATGTTGGCTAAGGTCATCAATGACCACCAAGGCATGCTGGCCACGATCCCGGAAGTACTCGGCGACGCTGAATCCCGCGAAGGGAGCAGTCCACTGGAGCCCGGCGGTTGCCGATGCAGCAGCAACAACAAAGATACAGTGGCTCGGATCGCCATGCCGTTGCACCGACTCGATGACCTGCTGTACTGCCCGGGCACGTTGTCCGACGGCCACATAGACGCAGATCACATCGCTGTGCTTCTGGTTGATGATGGTATCGACAGCCAGTGAGGTCTTGCCCGTGGCGCGGTCGCCAATGATCAGTTCGCGTTGACCGCGACCGATCGGAAACAGGCTGTCGATGACAAGTATGCCGGTATCGAGCGGCTCGTTGACCAAGGCGCGTTCGATGATGGCGGGGGCTAGGCGCTCGATCGGCAGCATGCCATCGGGTTCGATCGGTTCATCGCGGTCCAGGGGACGGCCCAGCGGATCCACGACACGCCCGAGCAGGGCCTCGCCGACCGGGACTTGCAGTACTTCTCCAGTCGCATGTACCTCGCTGCCGGCTGCGATGTCGCCGGTATCGTCCAGTAACACAACACTGATATACGCAGCGTCGAGCGACAAGGCAAAGCCCACACTGCCATCGGCAAAGCGCAGCAATTCGTTGAGCTTCACATGTGGCAGGCCCGAAACTCGAGCGATCCCGTCGGCGATCTGGTTGACACGTCCGATCTCCCCGACCTCGACCCGGAAAGGGGTGCGTTCAAGCGCGGCCTGGCTTCGCGCCAGCCAGGCATCGGCAGTAGCATCAGGGCCGTTGGAGGTCATTCAGGGTCATCTCCGTCTCCAGGCGAGCCAGGTCGGCACGCAGGCTATTGCGTACTGCGGCATGCTCGGTTTCCAGTTCCAGACCAGCAATCAATCCACTGTCGACACTGACCTCAAGCTTCAGCGGGTGTCCTAGAGCCCGCTGCAGGGCGGCACTGCAGGCGCCATGTTCGGCGTCGGTCAGTGATCTGGGCACCTTGAGAAGGAGGGAAACTCCCGGATGGGAGAGGGTTTGGCGTGTCTCGGCCGGTAACGTCTCGAGCCCTTCGACGAGACCATCGATGAATCCCTCGACCCGAGCGCTGGCCGGCAGACGCTGCATGAGCTTGTCGGCAATGGCGAGGGCCAGTTGGCCGGCACGCGCCTCGATAGCTGTCTGGAGCATTTGCTGTTCGGCATCAAGGGCTTCCTGCGCTTGCTGATGGCGGCGCTCGATCTCGGCACCGGCTTCCTGAAGCCGCTGACGTCGGGCCAGATCGGCGTCGTGTTCGGCCTTGTGCAAGGCAGCAGCACGTTGACGGTCGGCTTCGGCACGGGCCTGTTCGGCGGCATCGCGAATCTGCCGGGCCTCGTCCTTCGCTGTTGCAGCGTCATCAAGCAGACGGCTGGCCGCCTGCTGACGCTCGGCAATGATGGCTGCTATTGGCTTCAGCAGAAAGCGTGACAGCAACCAGATCAGGACCAGGACATTGAGGGTCTGCAGCCCCAGGGTCCACCAATCGAGTGCCATCGGGTTACCCGACGAAAGGGTTGGCGAATAGCACCAGCACGGCAATGACCAGACAGTAGATGGCCATTGTCTCGATCATCGCCAACCCCACGAAAAGCGTTCGTGACAGCGTGCCGGCCGATTCGGGCTGACGGGCGATGGCATCCATGGCGGCGGCAACGGCCCGCCCCTCGGCGAGCGCCGGGCCAATGGCGCCGAAGGAAACGGCAATCGCCGCCGCGAGGATGCTGACGATCTGGATCAGGTTATCCAACTCAAGGCTCCTTGTTTTCCAATGTTTTGGGTGTTGGGTGGGCCTCTACGGCGGCACCCAGAAACACCATGGCGAGGACGCTGAAGATGTAGGCCTGGATGGCACCGGTCAGCAAGTCCAGCGCCATGAATGGGATCGGCACCAGCAGTCCGGCCAGTGACAAGGTGATGCCCAGCACGAATACACCGCTCATGACATTGCCGAACAACCTCACGATCAACGAGAACGTGCGCGTGAGCTGTTCGACGAGATTCAAGGGAATCATTACCCAGCTCGGCTCGGCGAAGGTGCGCAGGTAGCCCCTGACGCCACGAGTTGCCACGCCGTAACCGATACTGGCCAGCAGCACGATCATGGCCAGCACGATATCGGTTTCCAGACGTGCCGTTGGTGGTTCTATGCCGGGAACCAGCGACGACCAGTTGGCGGCAAGAATATAGAGAAACAGGGTGCCGATCAGGGCCCGATAGGGTTCGGGCTGCACCTGCATGGTGTCGCGAATCTGATTGTCGAGTGTCTCGACGAACAATTCGAGTACGCACTGGGCTTTACCGGGACGCAGCGAGAGATGTCGGGTCAGCGCCCAACTGGCCGTGGTGATCACCGCAACCAGCAGCCATGTCACCACGACTGCGCCACTGATGGGGACCGGGCCGGCATGAAACAGGGTAGGCGTAAGCAGTGGAGATTCGTTCATGATGCGACCGCCTTGCGGGTGCGTAGCGCCAAGTGGCGTGATGCCAGCAAGCCGGCCAGGCCGGCCAGGACGGCAAACAGGCCCCAATGGGCCAAGCCGGCCAGCAGGGCGACTGTCAATGCCAGACGCAGTCCCTGTAGCCCCAGGGCTTGCCATGTCCTGCCGCCCAGAAACAACTCCAGGTTCCAGGCCAGCGACAGGAAGTGAACGAACCCGCCTGCCAGACCCAGGACCAAACCCGCTGCACCTTGTCCGATCAGGTTCATGCCACAAGCCTCCTCGTACCGATGTCCTTGATGCATCTCATTGACGGTGCATCCAGCGCCAGGCCGACCACAGGCCGATTACGGCACCGACACATAACAGGGCCGCAGCAAACAGCACGCCCGTTTCCAGCAGGCGATCCAGCCAGCGTCCCAACAACAGGCCCAGTAGCAGCGGAATGACGATGGCCCATCCCAGCACGCCGATCTGGCCCAGGCGCCTGGCCAACGAAGGTTCGGGATCGTCTCTGCCTTTACGGGCACGCTCCGCGGCACGGCGAGCCGCATCGTGAACATGATTGCGCTCAGGCTCACGGGGCATTGTTGCCATCCTCGTGCAGTGTCGTTTCACTGCCAGGGCGCAGATAGCGCACCAGTTGCCGTACCGCCTGGGTATGCAAACGAAGGTGCTCGACACGCGCCTGGCGAATGTTGTCCTGCTGATAGTCACGAGTCTGATGAACCCGGGCCTCGAGTGCATCGAGATCATCACCGGTCACTCCCTCGCGGCAGGCAATGCGCAATTCATGGCCAACCAGACTCAGTACGCCACTGTTTACCGCACAGTAGCCTTGATGCCCCGCCTGGCAGCGCCAGCGCACTACCGAGGGCGAGAGCACCGTCAGAAAATCCACATGACCAGGCAGCAGTCCGAAGCTGCCGCTAGCATCGTCGGCGCGCAGGGCCACGATATCGTCGCGGTCGATGAGGATCTGCTGCGGTGTGGTAATCATTAGATGAAAAGGCATCCGGCTCATGTCGACGATGCTCCGTGCTTGTCCCTTCGGGTCGCCTGTTCCTTGCTGCGCGCCTCGTCGAGCGTCCCGATCATATACAGCGAACGTTCCTGCCAATCGTCGCACTCCCCGGCCAGGATAGCCTGACAGCCGGCCAAGGTATCCTCGAGCGCTACCGAGCGTCCCGGCATGCCGGTGAAGGCTTCCGTGACCGCGAACGGTTGGGTCAGGAAGCGCTGCAATCGCCGGGCCCGTGCGACGATACGCCGATCTTCGCTACCCAGTTCCTCGACCCCGAGCAGCGAGATGACATCCTGCAGACTGCGGTAATGCTCAATGGTGCGGCGCACTTCGGTGGCCACGCCGAAGTGGGACTCGCCGACCACCAGCGGGTCAAGCAGTATCGACGACGAGGCAATGGGATCGATGGCCGGATACATGCCTTGTGCTGCCATGGCCCGGGACAGCACGACCAGACTGTCGACGTGACTGGCCAGGGCGGTGACCGCCGGGTCGGTGAAGTCGTCGGCGGGGACATAGACTGCTTCGATTGCGGTAACGGCGACGCCTTCGACCGACACGATGCGCTCTTGAAGCGCGGCTACCTCATCGGCCAGGGTCGGCTGGTAGCCGACCCGTGACGGCAGGCGGCCAAGCAGGCCGGAAACCTCGGCGCCGGCCTGTACGAAGCGGAACACATTATCCATTAGCAGGAGCACGTTCTTGCGACGTTCGTCGCGAAAATACTCGGCGATGGACAATGCAGTCAGCGGGACACGCCAGCGCGCACCGGGCGGTTCGTTCATCTGACCGTAGACAAGCACGGTATGCGGCAGAACACCGGATTCTTGCATGTCGAGGAGCATCTCGTGCCCCTCGCGTGAGCGTTCGCCGACACCGGCAAATACCGAAATACCCTGGTAGCGCTCGACCATGGCATGGATCAGTTCCATGACCAGTACGGTCTTGCCGACCCCGGCGCCACCGAACATGGCGGCCTTGCCGCCCTGGACCAGCGGCGTCAGCAAGTCGATGATCTTTATGCCCGTGGCGAAGCGCTCGTCCTTGACATGCTGAGTGGCCAAGTCGGGGGGCGACTGGTGAATCGGCCGATGCTCGATGTCTTCGGGCAGGGCCGGACCGGCATCGCCCGGCGCGCCGGTCACGTCGAGCAGGCGACCCAGCACGGCATCGCCCACCGGCACACTTAGCGGCCCGCCGAGCGCATGCACCGGTCCACCGCGTGAAAGTCCCGATGTACTTGCCAAGGCAATGCTGCGCACATGGTGTTCGTCGAGGTGAGCCTGCACTTCAGCCAGCAGCGGTGCGCTTTCCCCGCGAGCAATGGCCAAGGCCTCGTTGATGCGTGGCAGGCCCTGAGAAAATGCGACATCGACCACTGCGCCGCGTACTGCAGTGACCTTGCCCTGCAACCTGTCAGCCATGGTAGTTTTCGGTCCCGCGGGGTGGGCTGAGTTCGTCAGCGTTACCGGTCTGGCGACTGGATGGAGGGGTAGGGGGCGGCTCTGCCGTGCCACCAATGCCTGGGAAATCCTGTACGGTCAGGGTTTCACGCTCCAGCAGCAGCGCAGCGCCGCTTTCCAGTTCGTCGCGGCGATGGGTCAGAACCTGAATCGCTTGATCGAAGGCCTCGTCGACCAGCCGGCGTACAGCGGCATCGATGTCGCGAGCGGTGGCCTCGGAATAGGTCTTGGACTTGGCGAGGCCGAACTTGTCGCCCAGGAAGGCCTGGCGGTCTTCTTCGTAGATGACCTGGCCGCCCTCGTCGCTCATTCCGAAGCGAGTGACCATGCTACGGGCGATATCGGTGACCTTGGCCAGGTCATCTGTTGCCCCCGTGGAGATCTCATCGAAGATCAGGCGTTCGGCGGCTCGACCACCCATCAGCACCGCCATGCGGCTCTTGAGGTCGGCGACGGTCTGCAGGAAACGCTCCTCGGTGGGGCGCTGGATGGTGTACCCCAAGGCACCGACGCCACGCGGAATGATCGACACCTTGTGTACGGGATCCATTCCCGGCAGCGTTGCAGCGACCAAGGCATGGCCCATTTCGTGGTGCGCCACGACGCGTCGTTCGTGCTCGTTGAGTACACGGCTTTTCTTTTCCAGCCCGGCAACGATGCGCTCAATGGCGCGGGTAAAGTCATCCAGGGTAACGGCATCGGCATCGCGACGCGTGGCCAGCAGGGCGGCTTCATTGACCAGGTTGGCCAGGTCGGCACCGGTAAAACCCGGTGTCAAGGCAGCGATCTGCTCGACATCGACATCGGGCGCCAACTTGCTGATCTTCTTGAGGTGTACATCGAGAATAGCGATACGTCCCTTGCGCTCGGGGCGATCGACCAGTACCTGACGGTCGAAGCGACCGGCACGTAGCAGCGCAGGGTCGAGGATTTCGGGGCGGTTGGTAGCGGCCAGCAGCACGATGCCGGACGAGGTATCGAAGCCGTCGAGTTCGGTCAATAACTGGTTGAGTGTCTGTTCCTTCTCGTCATGGCCGCCACCGGGCAGGCCCAGCCCGCGAGCGCCGCCGAGTGCATCGAGCTCATCGATGAAAATGATGCACGGCGTAGCCTTGGCCGCCTGGGCGAATAGATCGCGCACCCGGGCAGCCCCGACCCCGACGAACATTTCCACGAATTCCGACCCTGAAATCGAGAAGAAGGGGACGCCAGCCTCGCCGGCCACGGCCCGGGCGAGCAATGTCTTGCCTGTGCCTGGTGGACCGACCAGCAGTATGCCCTTGGGCACATGGGCACCTAGCCGGCCATAGCGTTGAGGGTCGCGCAGGAAGGCCACGACTTCCTTGAGTTCGTCCTTGGCTTCGTCGATACCCGCCACGTCGGAGAAGGTCACCTTGGTCTCGGTCTCGACATAGACCCGGGCTTTCGACTTACCCAGGGTCATCATGCCGCCCAATCCGCCCTGGCTGGCGGCCAGTCGTCGCAGGAAGAAGCCCCAGATGGCGAACACCAGCAGGATTGGCAGCAGCCAGGACAGCAAGTTGCTCAGCCAGGTTTCGTCCGGTTCGCCATCGAACGTGACATCGTATTGGGCCAAGTCAGTGGCCAACTCGGGATCGATGCGGTGGGTAGTAAAGCCGCTGGTGCCATCGGCGAGCGGGGCTTTATAGGTTCCCCTGATGCGTTCTGAACTGATTTCCAGTGTGTCGATATCGCCTTGCTCAAGATGCTGGCGAAACTCGGAATAGGCAATCGGGGCGTAGGTACGTCCCGAGCCGATGAAATCCTGAGCGATCAAGACAAAAATGAAGCCTATGACAAAGAACAAGACATGTGCCCGGTATCGCTTGTCCATGCTGACCTCCCTGACGTTGTCGCAAGGCGAAAGCGGAGGATAGACCGTTTGCCCTAATGATCGGCGCAATCCTTGCAGCGGGTCGTGTAGGGAAGGGCAGCCAGTCGCTCGGCGGCAATCGGGTCGCCACATTCCTCGCAGCGATCACCCACCTGAGCATCGATACGCGCCAAGGCACGGTCGACCTGGGCCAACTCTTCCTTGGCTTCCTGCTCGAGCCGGTCGACCACTTCGTCGTTCTGAGTTTCCAGCGCTTGTTCTTCGAGATCCTTGTCCAGGGCACCACTGGCACGGTGCTGGTGGTCCTGGTAACGGTCAATGCGTGCCAGAAGGTCGGCACGCAGCTCTTCCAGTTTGGCCTTTCGCGCTTGTGTTGCCATGATTCACCCGACATGTCGGTTCAGGATCGATACCATTTAACGGCATATAAGACACAATGTTCTTGACGCAGGTCACGTCGACTCATGCTTGCCGTACATAGCTGCCTGGTGCGTCGTCGAGCGGCGGATAGTCAACAGAGCCGACTGTCGGTGCAGCGACATGTGGCCCCGATTTCTCTGCCAGCCAAGACTGCCAGGCAGGCCACCAGGAACCGGGGTGGGTTGGTGTGCGTTCCAGCCAGGCATCAGGATCGATATAGACATCGCCATCTCGAGCGGTGGCCATGCGGTAGTGGCGACGCGGATGATCCGGCGGGCTGACGATGCCTGCATTGTGTCCGCCATTGGTCAACAGAAAAGTGACCTCGGGAGCATCGGAGAGCAGGTGCAACTTGTAGGTTGAGCGCCAGGGAGCGACATGATCCCACTCGGTACCGACACAGAAAATCGGCATCTGTATATCGCTGAAGGTCACGGGACGATCGTCCACCCGGAAACGGCCTTCTGCAAAATCGTTGTTAAGAAAGAGCTGGCGCAGGTATTCGGAATGCATGCGGTAGGGCATGCGCGTCGCATCGGCATTCCAGGCCATCAGATCGTTCATTGGCTGACGCGTGGCCAACAGGTACTCGTTGACGACCCGCGACCAGATAAGATCGTTGGAGCGCAGGATCTGGAAAGCGCCTGCCATCTGCTTGGTATCGAGCATCCCCTGAGCCCACATGAGATCCTCGAGGAAAGCAAGCTGCTTGTCATCGACAAACAGCATCAGTTCGCCGGCCTCGCGAAAATCCGTCTGGGCCGCGAACAGGGTGATCGATGCGAGTCGGTCGTCCCTATCGCGGGCCATGGCCGAGGCGGTGATGGACAATAGCGTGCCGCCCAGGCAATAGCCGACAGTATGGATCTTCTGATCGGGTATGAGGCGACTGATGACCTCGATGCTGTCCAAGATCCCTTGGCGTCGGTAATCGTCCATGCCGAGATCGCGGTCGTCTTCCGTCGGGTTGCGCCAGGAGATCATGAACACGCTATGCCCTTGCTCGACCAGATACCTGACCAGCGAGTTGTGCGGCGACAGGTCGAGAATGTAGTACTTCATGATCCACGCCGGCACGATCAATAAAGGCATCGCGCGGACGCTCTCGGTCGTCGGCGCGTACTGGATCAGCTCGATCAGGTGGTTGCGATAGATGACCTTGCCGGACGTCACCGCGACATCGCGGCCCACGACGTAATCGTCGGCACCGGCCGGTTTCTTGCCGATGCACTGGCTTTGCACGTCTTCCCACCAGTGCTGCATGCCATGGAGCAGGTTGAGTCCGCCACTGGTCAACGTTCGCTCGATCACTACAGGGTTGGTGGGCAGGTAGTTGGACGGCGATAGCACGTCGAGCCATTGGCGGGCCCCGAATTCGATGGCCTGCTCATGGTGAGGCGAAAGCCCGCGCAGGCCGGTGGTGGCGTTGTGCCACCACTGCTGCTGCAGTAGGAATCCCTGATAAATGACATTGTAGGGAAAGCGTCGCCAGGCCGGATCGCGGAAACGGCGGTCCTGAGGCAAGGGCTCGATGCAGGGCGTAGCATCGGGATCGAAGGCCGAATGGCTGGCCCAGTGCGCCAAGCGCAGTTGTTTCTTGAGAGCTTTTTGAACCAGATGTGCCTGGGTGCCGGGTGACAGGGCCATGCTGGATAGCCAGTCCATATATGTCAGCATGACAGAGGAAGGCGAAATGCCCAGGGTCAGCTTTGCCAACGAGGCACGTACGAACTTGTCCAGGCTAGCGTGCTGGGTATCGTCAAAAAGCATGGAGGATGCCCTCGAAGCCAGTTAAAGATCCTCCAACTCTTCTGCGTCACGTACCATTCGCATGGCTTCATGCTGCTCCAGAGCGAGGAGGCTGTTCAGTAGTTCCTCGACAGACGGTACTTCAGCGTGCGTTGCCAAGTAGCGATACAGATCAATAATACGGTCATGTATCGCCAATAATGAGCGCATGACGCCGACCGTGCTCATATTGGCATAATCGATCCGCTCGAGAGCTTCTGGGTCAAAGGGGTGCTTGTCGAAATAGTCGGTGCACCAGGTATGAATGCTGGCTGCCTGGGCATCGTCCTCGCTCAATGCCACGACGCGGCTGAGTTCCCGTTCATGCAGGGATAGGTAGTCAAGCAGCATGCGCAGCCTTTCCTGCTGTGCCTCCCTGGAGGCGCGCCCAAGCATATTGGCCAGGTTGGCATGCAGTTGTCGGGTCAGTTCCAGCACGTCCTGAATGGTCTCAACTGCCATGGCCCGTTCCATCCCTTGGTTGGCGAGGCTGCGCTAAACAAATCGAGCTTTCAGATCTCGCACCAGATACGCTCCCTGAAATCATCGCTGAGTTCCGAGACCTTGCGCATGCGCTTCAATGTGGCTTCGGTCATGTCGCCAGCGATTTCATGGTAGCAGGACGCCATCGACTCCGGGGTCTGAGGCCCTCCAAGCCCCATCATGCAATGGGTGAGCTTGCTATACGATGTCGCCATCGTCGAAAAGAATTCGAATTCATGGCGTAGTGCATCGTTGAGCGTTTCCAGCCAGATGCGTTGTAGCTTGACTGCCGAATTGGTGGACTCCATCCAGGGCTGGTACCACCATGTAAAAAGGTTATCGGTATTGGTTGTTTTCAAGGCGGTCATGGGCAATTCTAACGTTGTCATCGTTTCATCCTCCCAGTGAAGAAAAGAAGTATAGGACTCTTCTGTTTCCCTGCATTGTTTACCGATCGGGTATTTGACGAGCATCATTTTTCGTTTAGTGAGATAACGTTAAACGTTATCCGCTAATCGATTAGCCCAGTTCCGTTTTGTGTTTGAAGCATCGGCCTGAACCAATCGCTGAGTTCAGGCCGATTCACCTTCAGGCCGTCAGCAGCATCTTGATGGCTTTTTCCGAAGCGGCGCGCGCGAACACATCATAGGCTTGCTCGATGTCGCCCAGGGCGAAGCGGTGCGTGATCAAACTTTCCGCCTCGATGCCTCCGGCTTGGAGAAAACGCATCAACACGGGAATGGTATTGGTGTTCACCAGTCCGGTACGTAGCGTGACATTCTTGATCCATAGATCCTCGATCCGGAACTCGACGCTACGGCCGTGCACTCCGATGTTGGCGAGCCTGCCGCCGGGACGCAGGATGCGCTGGCAGGTATCGAACGACTCGGGGATACCTACTGCCTCCATGGCCACATCGACACCTTCGCCATCGGTGAGCTTCATTATCGTATCGACCGGATCGGTACTGACAGTATCGGTCGCGCCTAACTGGCGCGCCACGGCCAGTCGGTTCTCGTCGGGGTCGACCATGATGATGCGGGCCGGTGAATAGAATCGAGACGTGAGCAAGGCTGCCAGGCCGATGGGGCCGGCGCCGACGATGGCTATAGTGTCGCCGAGCTTGACCTCGCCATTGAGCGCACCGATCTCGTGCCCGGTCGGCAGGATGTCGCTCAGCATCAACGCGGCGGCGGGGTCAAGCCCCGGAGGCAAGCGGTACAGGCTATTGTCGGCGTGAGGGATACGCACGAACTCGGCCTGAGTGCCGTCGATCCTGTGACCCAGAATCCAGCCGCCATCGCGGCAATGCGCATACATGCCCTGCTTGCAGTAGTCGCAGTGGCCACAGGAGGTGATACAGGAGATCAGCACCTGATCGCCTGGCTTCAGGCTGCTGACGCTATCGCCTGTTTCCTCGACGATGCCAATGCCTTCGTGACCCAATGTACGCCCAGCTTCGACCGCGGGGACATCGCCCTTGAGAATGTGCAGATCGGTCCCGCAAATGGTGGTGTGCGTTATCCGTACGATGGCATCCGTGGGTTTTTCGATACCGGGACGGGACTTGTCCTTCCAGTGCTTTTTCCCCACCCCTTCGTAGACAAGTGCTTTCATGATCCGGACTCTCCTGCCGCGCAGCGGCATTGGGGGATGTTTCCTTAAGTATGTAGGACCGGCCCATACAGGGATTGATCGGCATCAAACTTGCCGCACAGGTTTGTCCATTTCATACCGAGATTCATGAGGGAGAATGAGCAGCACTTGGTCAGGCAGTGATACCGCAAAGGAAAATCGTCACTTGGCTAACAGAGCCTTGATCAAGGGTAGGTCCGTGTATAACGCTTGGCCTAGCCTTGTCCTGTAACGGTGGCTGAAAGCGGTGCCTCAGGCGATCGGTAACAGTCAACTGCCTTCTGCAGACCTTGTTTCAAGGAGGGCGCATGATCTGGAAGCACGATGCCAACAGGCAGGGACGCGATTTTTTCGTGGGTGATCTTCATGGCCAACTGGCGCTACTTCAGGCCGCGTTGGCGCGCGTGGGATTCGATCGTGACAAGGACCGGCTGTTCTGTGTCGGTGATTTGATCGATCGAGGTCCTGATAGCCTGGCCTGTTTGTCGCTGGCATTCGAACCCTGGTTTCACGGGGTGCGTGGCAATCACGAAATGCTGGCGTATCAGGCCTTGGTAGAAGGCGGCAGGGACTGGCGTCTGTGGCTGATGAATGGTGGGGAGTGGATCGAATGCTACGATCGGGACGATGTCAGGCATCGCCTGATCCAGGCGCTGGAGCGTTTGCCTTATGCACGTGAGGTCGAAGTGAACGGCTACCGTATCGGTATGGTCCACGCCGAGCCCCCAGCCGCTTGGTCAATGATAGAGACGCAAGGCACAAGACATCGGCACGATATACTCTGGGGACGAACACGAATACAGTGTCACGACGAGACGCCGGTATCGGGTATCGATCTCGTGATCGTCGGCCATACCATCGTTTTGTACCCCGTGCGCCTGGGAAATGTGCTGTACATCGATACCGGAGCCTTTCATACCCGGCAATTGACGCTCATGGACGCTGGTGAGGCTCTTGCCTGGAAGGATTCGACATCAAGAGGGTGAGTGCACCCAATGCACATAAACTAAGCCCGGCCTCAATGGGAGAGGACCGGGCTGGAGCAGAATCACGCTCTGCGAAAGGGTAAGCTATTCGGGATCCTTGGCATCAGTGGCGTCCTGCCGTCGTTGCCTTCTTTCCCAAGTCTCGGTCATCCTGACCGCGCTCTTCCATGAACTGGCGACCTCTCCTTGGCCGCTGCTTACCGTGCCCCTAAGACTAGTGAGAGGGCCTGGTGATTGCAAAAAGGAAAATGTGTAGAAAAGAAACAGGGTTTGATCTAGGTTAAATTACTGCCCACAGCGATTGTCTGTCTACTGCTTCCTGGTAATGACAGAAGCCGCCAGGAAGGGCGGCTTCTTACAGGTTATGGATTATAATACTGCCGATTCAGCCTGGTCCGCCCCAGCCTTCACGCTCTTGGCTGGATTCGTGACGCAACTGGGATTGCAGGCTCCACTCCTTGGGGTCAAACGATTCCTGCGTATTCAGGGAAAGAATCCCGAATGCAGTACCGGCAAAAAGTATGAAAAGCAATGTTATCGATTTCATCCATGGTCTCCCTTCAGTTCCATCCTTGTGGCCTTTTTCGGCTCTATCACTCGTAACAACGAGTTGCCAGGCGGTTACTCCACGCTGGCCAACATCACTATAGAAGCTGTTACGCTTCATTTCATCCCGATTACATTTTTCGTTTTGAATTGACCAGGACTAGGACCAGAGCCTGCCATCAGCAGATGCGTGGCAATTGCTCACCACTCAGCATGTCGATGGCACGTTCGACGCCGAGGATGCCCCGGCAGGTGACTTCGCCGCCGTTACCTGCATACACCCTGCCAATGACGACAGCACCGCTTGACGACGAATATTGCGTCAAGATATCCCGTGCCTGTTCGACTTGGTCGGCTGGTACGATGGCTATGAACCGGCCCTCATTTGCAACGTGGAACGGGTCGAGACCGAGGAGTTCGCAGGCTGCGAGGACGTGATCGGCGACGGGAACGGCGGCTTCGTCAATACTGATGGCGAGTCTGGCGGTTTCGGCGATCTCTACCAGGGCACTGGCGAGCCCTCCGCGGGTGAGGTCCCGCAGACAGTGCACCTCGACACCCGCCTCGAACAGTGCCAGCACGGCATCAGCGACGGGCGCGCAGTCGCTCTCGATGACCGTCTCGAAACCGAAACCCTCGCGGGCGGCCATGACCGCCATGCCGTGACGGCCAATATCGCCGCTCAGGATCACGACATCACCTGGGGCGATACTTGCCGGGCCAATCGGTGTCGGTGAAACGAGTCGACCGATACCGGACGTGTTGATGAACATGCCGTCCGCCTTGCCCCGGTCGACCACCTTGGTATCGCCAGTCACCAGACGCACGCCGGCTGCTGTCGCTGCAGCGCGCATGGAGCCAACGATGCGTTGGAGCAACTCGATGGACAGGCCCTCTTCGAGAATCAGGCCAACACTCAAGTACAGCGGGTGGGCGCCGCACATGGCGAGGTCGTTTACGGTGCCGTTGATGGCCAGCGTGCCGATATCGCCACCCGGGAAGACGAAGGGCTGCACTACATAGGAATCGGTGGTGAAGGCCAGGGGGCCATCAAGTATCAGTGTTGCGCCGTCGTGTTGGCGGTCGAGCTCCGTGTCGTCGAACGCCGGACGGATGATCGAATTGATCAGGCGTGCCATGGCGCGCCCACCGCCGCCGTGAGCGAGTTGTATCGTGTCGCCAGACGTCGCAGGTAGGGGGCATGCGTTTGGGAAGTGGCTGTTCTTGCTGGTCATGAGGGTCTCGCTGGCTTGCCGCGATAGCGGTAGTAGGCAGCACAAGCGCCTTCGGATGACACCATGGTCACCCCGAGCGGACGATCCGGTGTGCAGCGTGTACCGAAGGCGGGGCAGTCGGTAGGCTTGCAGAGCCCCTTGAGCACGAGCCCGCTGATGCATTCCCCCGTGGGTTCGGTATCGACGGTCACCGCACCGAAGCGACGCTCGGCGTCGAACGCCGCATAGGCCGGTGCAAGGCCCAGGCCGCTGTCAGCAATGTCGCCGATGCCTCGCCAGCGTCGCGGGATGACACGAAACACCTCTTTCATGATCCGCAGTGCCGTTGGATTGCCGGAGCGGCGGACGACGCGACTGTACGGGTTTTCGACCTCGGCCTGGCCATTCTCGAGCTGGCGCACGCAGCGATAGACGCCCTCGAGTATGTCGAGCGGCTCGAAGCCGGTCACCACGATGGGGACCCGGTAGTGCGCGGCAATGGGCAGGTATTCCTCGTACCCCATCACCGTGCAGACGTGGCCCGCCGCAAGGAAGGCCTGGATGCGGCTATCCGGCGCGTCGAGAATCGAGCGCATGGCCGGCGGCACGAGGACGTGCGAGACCAGCATGGAAAAGTTGGCGAGGCCGTCCTGCCTGGCCTGGTAGGCCGCCATGGCATTAGCGGGCGCGGTCGTCTCGAACCCGACAGCAAAGAACACGACCTCGCGTTGCGGGTTGGCGCGGGCCAAGGATAGCGCGTCCAGGGGAGAATACACGGCACGCACATCGGCACCGCGCGACTTGGCCGCCAGCAAGTCGCCATGGCTGCCGGGCACGCGCAGCATATCGCCATACGAGCACAGGATGACGTCCGGGTATTCCGCAATGGTAATCGCCCTGTCGACATACTCGACCGGGGTCACGCAGACCGGGCAGCCCGGGCCGTGCACGAGAGTAATTTCCGGTGGCAGCAGCCGGTCGATGCCGAAGCGCACGATGGCATGCGTCTGGCCGCCGCAGACTTCCATCAGTGTCCAGGGCCGAGTAACGGTGCGGGCAATCGCGCGGGCAAGCACCTGTGCGGCCCGGCTATCGCGGTATTCGTCACGGAATTTCACGCCGCGCCTCCCACTCTTCAAGTTCACCGATCTCGCGCAGGTGCGCGAAGACGCGCATCGCCTCCGCTTCATCGAGAACACTGATGGCGAAGCCGACATGGACGAGGACATGATCGCCGGGCTTGGCCCCGGGTACATAGGCGAGGTGGACCTGCTTGACGATGCCGCCGAAGTCGACTCGGCCGACACGCATCAGAGGATCTTCGCCTGACAGGCTCAGCAGGCGTCCGGGTATCGCTAGGCACATGATCGCTTTCCCCGAGTTTCCATCCAGGCAGTCCAGGCGACCTGGCCCAGGGCGAGTCCACCGTCGTTGGGCGGAACCTGGCGGTGCCAGATCGGTTCGAAGCCGCTACTGCGCAGGGCTCCAATAGCAGCTTCGGTCAGCCGAACGTTCTGAAAGCAGCCGCCAGCCAGAACGACGCGCTGCTCGCCCACATGCCTGGCGACATCCAGGATGGCGTGGGCCAGGCCGCGGTGCCAGGCATCCGCTATGGCGGCGGCTTCAACACCGGCGTGCAGGTCGGCCAGCAGTGCATCGATGGCCGGTTGCCAGTCGAGCTCTGCCATGTCCCCATCCGGCAGCGCTTTCAAGGGAAAGGCATAGGGACGGGCCGCTACACCGTCACGTGCAGTCCCTTCCAGGCTCATGGCTGCCTGGCCCTCGAAACTCGAGCGCTGGCGTAGCCCGACCAACGCGGCACAAGCATCGAACAATCGCCCCATGCTGGAGGTCAGCGGCGCATTCACTCCCCGTTCGAGCATCGTCCTGAGTATTGGCAGTTCCTCCGAGGCAAAAGCCGCCAGCGGTGGCAGCTTGCGCATGGCGAAACTGCGCTCACCGTAAGCGGCGTAAAGCAGGCCAAGTGCGGCACGGCGCGGCTCGCGAATGGCGGCCTCGCCGCCGGGCAGCCGGAAGGGACGGAGGCGGGCCACCCGCGACCAGCCGTGTTTCTTCAACAACAAAAATTCCCCACCCCAGATCGTGCCGTCAGGGCCATGGCCGGTACCATCCCAGGCTACGCCGAGTGCCGGCGGCGTCAGGTCATTCTCGGCCAGGCACGCGGCGACGTGGGCCAGGTGATGCTGCACGGCGATTGTCGGCAGGCCGAGGCGCTCGGCTGTCTGACGCGAGGCGTAGTCCGGATGAGCATCGCAAATGGCAACCCGGGGTTTTAGGTCATGAAGACGCACGAGGTCGTCGATGGCATCGGCATGGGCCTGGCGCGTGGCGGTGGTTTCCAGGTCGCCCAGGTGCTGACTGACCACCACATCCGTCTCGCGTGTCAGTGCCACGGTCGTCTTGAGTTGCCCGCCGACGGCCAGCAGGCCGGCCATGGTATGAACGAGGGGAATCGGAGCTGGTGCATAGCCGCGAGCGCGGCGCAGGAGTTGCGGCTCGCCGCAAACGACCTGGGCCACCGAATCATCGATGGGACGCACGATGGGTCGATCATGCACCAGAAAGAGATCGGCGATACCGGCAAGCCGGGCCTGTGCTTCGGCGTCGTCGATCACGATGGGCTCGCCGCTGAGGTTGCCGCTGGTGGCGACTATTGGAAAGCCCACTTCGTCCATGAGCCGATGATGCAACGGCGTATAAGGCAGCAGTACACCCAACCGTGGGTTATCGGGGGCGACAGAGCGCGTTATCGGGCCGTCAAGATAGGGGAGGAGCACGACCGGTCGAGCAGACGACGACAACAAGGCTTCCGCGGCGGGAGTCAGGTCGCAGCACGAGCGGATGGCCGCTAGCGACTGAAACATCACGGCAAAGGGCTTTTCGTTGCGCCGCTTGCGGGTACGCAACAGGGCGACAGCCGCCTCGTTGCGGGCGTCCGTGACGAGGTGAAAGCCTCCGAGCCCCTTGACCGCGACGATGCTGCCATCGCGTATGGCCTGCGACGCCGCGAGCAGGGCCATGTCGCCCGTCTCGAGCGGTTCGCCCGACGCATCGTGAAGTGTCAGTCGAGGCCCGCAGGCCGGGCAGGCGATAGGCTCGGCATGAAAGCGCCGGTTCGCCGGATCGTCATACTCGGCCCGACACGCCGCGCATAGAGCAAAATGCTGCATCGAGGTTTGCGCGCGATCGTAGGGCAGGCCATGGATGATGCTGTAACGCGGTCCGCACCCGGAACAATTGATGAAGGGGTATCGGTAGCGTCGATTGCTGGGGTCTCGCATCTCTGCGAGGCAGGCTTCGCAGGTAGCCAGATCGGGGAGAAGGTTTACGCGGCGACATCCGCCTTGTTCACTTTTGGCGATGCGGAAGCCAGCCTCGTCTGAGGGTGTAACCTCGCGAATGTCGATCGCGGTGATCCGCGCATTGCTCGGGGGCGTGTGATGAAGTACATCGGCCAGGCCGGACAAGAGAGCAGGGCTCCCTTCCACTTCGATGACCACGCCGGTCGAGGTGTTCTTCACCCAGCCGGCAAGCCCCCGTGTCGTCGCCTCATGATAGACGAAGGGACGGAAGCCGACGCCCTGCACGGTACCCCGTACGGTGATACGCCAGCGTGCCGCTGCGATGCCGGCTTCCTCGCCGAATGAGGGAAAGGCGTGTTTCATGGCATGTCAGACCTCCACCTCGATGCTGTCGAGCAGCAGTTCCTGCGCATCCTTGTGGTCGGTGTCGGTGGATAACGTAATGGCCAGTTCGGCGTCTTCGGCAATGGTGCCCTTTGCCGCGTCATTGAAATGCTCAATGAAATGACGTTCCGACATGTGGCTCAGTGCGCCGAGCCACACCGACACGCTGACGACGCGTTTCGCGCCTTCGGTCTCGGCGATCTCCTCGATGCGATGCATCAGGTTTCTGATCAACGAGGCTTCATGCATCGGTGACTTTCTCCTTGTCGAGGTCGAGAATCTCGAGGCGCAGCTGTCGACTGGCATTGATTACCGCCTTGGCAACGGTGGGCGCCAACGATGCGCCCGGCTCGAATGACTGGCCCTCGATGACATAGACGACGCTCCTTGCGGGCAGTTGGCCCAGCGTGCGCGCCATTTCTATCGCCTCCGACAGGCCCAGGCCGTGCGTGGATACAGTGGTCATTTCGCTTGGCAAGGGGGCGGCGGCAACATCGAAACGGCGCAGCGTGCCCGGCGGGGCGCCGGACACGCAGGCATCGACCAGATAGACCGCGGCGGCCTGCTCGAACAGGGCAAGCAGTGAGGCCATTTCGCCTCCGTGCTCGACAACCTCCACCTGCGCTGGCAGTGTCCCGCAAAGCCGGGAGACGACGTCGGGCCCGGCCGCGTCATCGCCGCGCTGCCGGTTTCCGATGCCGATGACGAATGTCCGCTTCATGGGCTACCCCGGTCCATGTCGAGCCGCAGAAAGTGCGTAGCGCACGAGATACAGGGGTCATAGTTGCGCACTGTCTGCTCGCAGCGATGGCGCAATGCCTCATCCGGCAGATCGAGAAAACTCTCCACAAAGTTGGCCAGGTCCTCCTCGATGCAGGCCTGGTTCTGTGAGGTAGGTGGTACGATTTTGGCGTCGATGATAGTGCCATCAGGCTCGAGCCGGTAACGATGGTAGAGCAGGCCGCGTGGCGCTTCCGTGGCGCCATGGCCGATGCCTGCACAAGGCGTGATCTCGATAGCGGCCTGCTCGGGGGCTTCATAGGCCTCGATGATGCGTAGCGCCTCTTCGCAGGCAAACAGCACCTCTACCGCACGCACCAGGATGCTCTGGTAAGGGTTGCGACAGACCGGCCCCAGCCCGGCCTCGTGGGCGGCCTGCCGGACACTGGGCGGCAATCGGTCGAAGTTGAGGGCATAGCGTGCAAGGGGCCCGACGAGATAGCTCGCGCCGTCGCTCAGGCGTGACTGCAGTGCGGTCGATCGTGCCACGTGCGTTTCCAGAAAATAGTCTTCGTACTGATCGACGCCGATGTCCAGGCCGCGGCTGGAGGCGATGCGGCCCTCGCTCAGGGGGTAGTCCTCGGAATGGGTCAGCGCGACGAAAGTGTAGTCGCGTTCGCGCTCGGGGAAATCGAAGCCGGCCACCCAGCGAAGCGTCTCGTCGGCCAGCTCCCTGGCTCGTTTCAGGGTCTCTGCCAGTGTTGCCAGTTCACGGCGATGCGGTACGCGATAGAAGCCACCGACGCGAACGTTGATCGGATGGATCTCGCGCCCGCCGAGCAAGGCCATGATGTCGTTGCCGGCTTTCTTGAGGGCCAGCCCCCGTCGCACGGCATCGCCATGATCGCGTGCCATGTCGATCGCGCCTGCGTAGCCGAGAAAGTCCGGGGCATGCAGCAAGTAAATATGCAGGGCATGACTTTCAATCCATTCCCCGCAATAGAGCAGGCGCCGTAAATTTCGCAGTGGGCCCGTCACGGTAATCCCCAAGGCATTCTCCATCGCCTGCACGGTGCTCATCTGGTAGGCGACGGGGCAGATGCCGCAGATTCTGGCGGTAATGTCAGGCGCTTCGGAAAAGGCGCGGCCACGCAACAACGACTCGAAGAAGCGAGGTGGCTCGAAAATGCTGAGTTCGGCCGACGTGACCTTGCCGTTGCGCACCACCACGCTGAATGCGCCTTCGCCCTCGACGCGAGCCAGGTAACTGACCTTGATCGTCTTACGCGTCATGGCGTTCGCTCTCTTCGCGGAATGCTGGCGCATTGGCATTGAAGGTGCGGTAGATACGCTGCAGGTCACGTTTGCCCATGCCGAGCTCCGTCAGTGCCTGGCTGAGCGGGGCGGGATTCGGTGTTTCCATGGGCCCATAACAGCCGTAACAGCCGCGATGATAAGAAGGACACAGTGCCCCGCAGCCGGCATGGGTCACCGGGCCGAGGCATGGTGTGCCGTGAGCCACCATCACGCAGACGTTACCCTTGAGCTTGCACTCGATGCATACGCTGTGCGCAGGCGTCACCGGGCGACGGCCGGCGAGAAAGGCCGTGATGACCTCGACAAGCTGTGACTTGGCGATGGGGCAACCGCGCAATTCGAAGTCGACCGGCACGTGGGCGGCAATCGGGGTGGAAGTTGCCAGTGTCTCGATGTAATCCGGCCGTGCATAAACCACGGAGATATATTCCGCGACATCCGCAAAATTGCGCAGGCCCTGGATGCCGCCAGCCGTGGCGCAGGCACCGATGGTGACCAGATGAGTGGAGCGTCGGCGCACCTCGTGGATGCGCTCGGCATCATGCGGCGTGGTGATGGAGCCTTCGACCAGCGACAGGTCATAGTGCCCGCGAATTGTCCCGCGTGTGGCCTCGGGAAAATAGGCGATCTCCACAGCGGCAGCGATGCCGAGCAGTTCGTCTTCACAATCGAGCAGCGTGAGCTGACAGCCATCGCAAGAGGCGAACTTCCATACGGCAAGGCGCGGCGTTCTACCGGAAGCAGCCATGAATCATATCTCCTTGAGGTTGAGCAGGCCGCCAAGCCGATCATGACGGAAGACCGGTCCGTCGCGGCAGACGAAGACCGGGCCGAACTGGCAATGACCGCAGAACCCCACGGCGCATTTCATGTTGCGCTCCATGGAAAGATAGATCGTTTCGTCGCCAAGCCCCGCATCCTTTAGCGCGGCAATGGCAAAACGCATCATGACTTCAGGGCCGCAGACGAAGGCCAGGGTATTACCTGTCTCGAATGGCACGGATGAAATCAATCGGGTCACGACTCCGACATGGCCGCGCCAGTCTGGAGGGGCGTGGTCGACCGTAACTTCGATGTCGATATTCCGGTGCCGTCGCCAGGCCATAATTTCGCGGTGAAACAGGATGTCTGCAGGACTGCGCGTGCCATGGAGAAGGGTAATCCTGCCGTAGCGCTCGCGTTCGCTCAGCAGTTGGTAGATCGCCGGTCGTAGTGGGGCCAGCCCGAGCCCGCCGGCGACCAGCACCACGTCGTGCCCCTCGGCCTGCTGCATCGGCCAGCCGTTTCCGAACGGGCCGCGAAGACCGAGACACTCTCCTTTGGAGAGCCGTGTCAATGCTGTCGAGACGGGGCCTACGGCACGGATCGTATGCCGCAGTCGATCATGGTCGGTGGGGGCTCCGCTGAGGCTGATCGGTACCTCCCCGACGCCGAACACGGACAGCATGTTGAATTGGCCGGGCTGGAATGGGGCGCTATCGCCTGGCTCGATATCCAGCGTGACCGTCTGTGGGCCATCGTGGCATCGCTTCAGCACCCGCATGACACGTGGCGTCATCGGGTCGTGTGCCAGCGCAAGCTTGTCAGACTGGATCGCCATAAACATCGAGCAACTGGATTTGCGTGCCGTGCAGGCGTTCGATCAGGATCGGCACGACGCGCTTCATGACGTCGTACCCCAGGTCGTGGTCTTCCTCGCACTTCTGGCGCAGGCAGGCGGCGTCCATGGCAATGGCGCGTACAGATTCCAGCGCTCTGGCGTCATAGGCCCAGCGGTAGGGCGGGACGAGCCAGGAGAGCCCGACAAGATCACCCGTATTGAGCGTCCGGAATATCAGGGTGCCGCGTCCCGGTGTCTTCGTTTCCAGGGCAACGCGACCTTGCCGCAGCAAGTAGAGCCGGTTGGCTGCCTCACCTTCCCGAAAGAGATAGTCTCCCTCCGCGAAGCGAACGTTCTTGGCGCATCCATAGACGAGCTGACAGAACGCGTCGTCAAGGCCTGCGAAGAAGGGATGGTCCCGGATGATGCGCTCCAAGCCTCGCATGGCTAGCTTCCTGCCTCCTGGCTGGTTTCCCGGATGGCCTTCACTTCCTCGGTGATGTCGATTCCGACCGGACACCAGGTAATGCAGCGCCCGCAACCGACGCAGCCAGACGTGTCGAACTGGTCGTGCCAGGTAGCCAGCTTGTGGGTCATCCATTGCCGGTAGCGGGCGCGGTGGCTGGCACGTACGCTGCCGCCGTGCAGGTAGGAAAAATCCATCGTGAAGCAGGAATCCCAGCGCCGCGAGCGTGCCATTTCGGTCCCCGTCAGATCGCTGGAGTCTTCTTCGCTTGTACAGAAGCAGGTCGGACAGACCAGGGTGCAGTTGCCGCAGGTCAGGCAACGCGTTGCAACATCGTCCCAACGAGGATGTTCCAGGTGCGCCAGCAGAAGCTCGCGCACATCATCGGCCTGCATCTCGCGCCCCATCGATTCGGCAGTGCTGGCGAGAATCGCATCGGCGAGTGCAATGTCCTCGTTGCTTGCCTGTCTTGCAGGCAGTTCGCTCAGCACCTCCACACCTTCTGGCGTGCCCGCCTCGATCAGAAATCGGTGCTCTCCTTCGTCGATGATTTCGGTCAGCGCCAGGTCGTAGCCGGCTACGGCTTTCGGCCCGGTGTGCATGGAAGCGCAGAAGCATGTCCCACCAGCTACGGCACAGTTGACGGCAACGATGAAGTTATCCTGACGACGGGCTGCGTAATGCACGTCGCGATAGTGGCCACCGAGCAGGACGCGGTCCTGTATGGCGATGGCGTGCAGTTCACACGAACGTACGCCAAACAGGGCCAGGCGAGGCGCTTCAGGCGGTTCGGTAGTAACAATGATATCGTCCCGTTCGTGTTTGGCGTGCCAGAGGCGCTGGACGGGTGTGTGCAGGTAATGCTTCCAGGAGTGGGGGCCAACGGCGTAGCCGAACAGAGCATCGTCGTCGCGTCTCGCTAGCCGATAATGACCGGCTTCCTGCACATCGGTCCAGCCGACGGGTAGGTCGGTCAAGCTTTGTACGTCATCGTAGACAACCGCTTGGTCGCGAAGCGTTGGGCCGATGATGCGGTAGCCCCGTGCCTGCAGGGCATCGAGTAGCGCCTGGAGCCCGTTGGGTGTCAGGCTTTGTTGTTCTGGCATCCACCTACATCCTTCAGCATCTTACGATGAAGGCTAGTTAGGGATGCGTTAGACGACCTTGATGTGCATCAAATTCGCTGAGGGAAGCGACATATCGATAAATGAGCACTCGGTTCAGCGCCATCCGGGACGGTTCGCTGCAGCATCACGATCCAGCTCTTCATAGAGGTTCCAGCTTCCCTGTGCTTGTTCTTGCTCCTCTGACGGCTTCAATACTACGTAGGCCGAGGCGATGCCAACGATAAGCGCAAGCAGCAGGAATATTCTGTTCATGGTGTTCTCCCCAATTGGTCCTCTTTCGCCATAGCCTCACTTAACTTATCCATGTAAAGCAAGTCGTTCTTTTGGTTAAAAAGCGTTTTGTTGTTTTCAAGAAAGTAATAATGCGTGAGGTGCAACTGCTAAAATGGCGCTTTGATTTTTTCTTAACTTTCTGTCAATAAAGAAAAACCGCCTCTCGGGCGGTTTCCTGGCAATGGCTGGCGTTGTGACTGTCGATCAGCTCTTTCCGCGGGGAATTGAACGCTCCTCGAAAGCTTCTTGCATCACCTGGGCCTGAGCTGCTTCGGACGCACGATCCTCATTTAGGTGCCAAATACCAAAGCCTACGCCAACAAACAATGTCATCAGCAAGAAAAGGGGCTTCATCCTGTGTCTCCTCCAAGCCTCGTCAGGCTTGTTGGTTACATGGCTGAACGCGAATTCATGTCTCTAATGAATGACAAACTATCGCAGAAAGGGCGCTTACCGTCCAACCGAGCCAAAACATGGCTCAGCGCCTGATGTGGTTTGTCACCGCCGTGTTCGTGTCTTACTCCAGGTTGATTCCGTCCTTCTTCGCCACAGCATCGGGCATGAGCTTGTCCACCGCTTCGTTCGCTTCGTCGCCCACTTCCTTGAGTTCATGCTCAAGTTGCTCGGGCTCGACGTCTGCCGTCGTAGCAGGTTCAGGTACAACATCGGTGGTATAGCTGAGTATCAGTATCGCAGCCGACAGGGCGCCAGCCACGCCGGCGGATTTGAATAACCATTTCATAAGCGCTTCCTTGTGCCGAGTAGAGCAGGGTACAGGTGAGAAGGTGCAGAGTCACCTAGGAAGCCTTCTGGATTAATTTGAAGGCCAACGCCTAGACATCACAGGTGAAGTTGGTAGGTTGCCTTACCATAGGTTGGCGACGCAGATCAGCCGTGTTGATCCAGGCTCAAGGAAAGGCAGGACAGGTTGTTCTTTCTCAAAACATGATCATAGTCATAAATTTAAAAAAAATATTGCTTATAATTTGGCTATAAAAACATTTGGGTTTTAATGTTATTGGTTCGCATGGGTGTATATAATGAATATACTGCTTGTCTGTTATGATCTCATGGCGGTTGATTCATATAAAGAGTTTTATGATAAGCTTGAGGATTATGATCATTGCTGGGCCATGGATAACCACTGTCTTATAAGTGCTAATGAAAGTGCTGAAAAAGTCAGGGCTAATTTACTCTCTCATGTGGGAGGGAGTGACGGTGTCTTGGTCTGTAGCTTGTCCGGAGACTGGTCTGGAATAAGCTCTGAAGCAGAAAGGTGGTTGGATAGCCATCGTGGCTAAATGGTCTTTGATAATAACGTTGAGCAATCATCATTAAAAAACATGAGACTTTAATGATTGGTTGAGAATGTCGATATTATCGCCGGTCTGCAACTGAAATGATGGTTCCTCGGATAATCTCGGTTCGATGGAACAAGCAAAAACCGCCTCAAGGGCGGTGCCGTAATATCTTTTGCGTAAATGCCGTAAGTAAAAACTTACCTCAAGGCGTCCTATTAGCATGAGTGACTGATGGCGTGAAGATTTTGAAGTTTCGCGTATCGACCCATTCGTCGCGTGCCGCAGCCCAGGAATCGTTGCCACCGCCGAAGAAGATGGTGTGCATGATACCTTCGATATAAACGCTGTCCTTTGTGCGCAGACGCAGGTCGTTTGCTTCGATCACCAACTCGTCGTCGTACCAGACCTTGATGAAGCCATTTGTTTGACCGATATCGTTGAGCTTCACTTCTTGCTTGATCCGGTGCCATTCGCCGGATGTGTCAAAGTAGAAGTTGCCTCGCCCAATCGAATCACCGTGGCTTTTTTCCATGTCGGGATAGTAAAGGTAAAGCTCTCCCTGAGCATCACGACGCCACATCATGCGGGCAGTAATGCCATTGTTGGCTTTCTTGTGTCCACTCGGAGAGTCTCCTGCCATCAATCCGGGCAACTTGCCGCCTTTCACTGGATCGAAGCCCGGCTTGAACCGCAGATCGTAAGTGAGGGCAGCATGTGTGACTGAGAGCGTGCGGGTGTCGAAGCCGGCGCCACGGATCTCTTTTTTCTCTCGGACATAAGCGCCTTCCTCCATATGCGTTCGCAGGAAGGAACCGCTGGGCCCGTGCTTGACCTCGATATTCTCCCAGCCCCAACCCCCAGCGTAGACACCGCCAAGACTGTCGAGGATGTTTTGCTTGGCGCTCATGGCCGGGTCGAGGCGTGGTGCATAAGCCAACTGGTCAGGAGTAATGCTTTCCAGTGACCCTGTTGCAGGTCTGGCTGTCGTCTTGGCTGGCCCCTCTGGCCTCAGTCGATTTGTGTGCGAGAAGGCTGTTTCCTGCAATGCCGGTTCCTGGCCGTCGGCCATGCTTCTGAACTCATAACCGTGATCTTTACCCGACACTTTGACCGTATAGTCCCATTGTTCGCCTGGAGCGATGGCCTTGTCGGACGTGATGACGTAGTGACTGCCGTCTGCCTTATAAGTCCCGCCCCATAGATTTTCGATGGTGGCCGCCAGCGACAGCTGAACGCTCAGTGGCTGTTTGCGTCCTGTCGTGTTCTTGACCCGCACTTTTAGAACCATTCCGTCATCCCATACCGACTTCTCGTGTACGCGAAGGGGGAGTGATGTGTCTGCCTGTTCCGGCCTTGGTGTAAATGCCTGTGTAGCTATCGCCAGTTCAGGAAACATCTCGCTCAATGCGCTCTCCGGGCGGCGGGCCTGGCCCTTGAACTCAATCCGAGCCAGCGGCTCGTGTTGTGGATGCTGAACATCGTCCAGATCCAAGCTATCCATTTCGTTCTCCTCTCGTCATGGGCCCCTGAAACGGCTAAGCCGCCTTGCGGGCGGCTAAAGCTGAGCATCTATCAGCTATGAGTCGGCATTATCCTAGGTAGCGGAGCCTGGTAATCTTTCGCGTCACCTTATCTAGAGACCGCGCAGGGCCGTGCATAGTTCAGGTATCGGCCTGTTCAGGTTGCTGAGCAATCTTTAGCTGATCGTCATCCAGAATAAATCGCCCGAGTTTGCAGCTATCGCCAGGCCCGATACTGTAAGCACACACAGCCAGGCAGGACAGCATCAACTGAGCCATCTCCGCTCGCCGACAGGCTCAAGGCATATTCGAGGCCAATGTGCGCCTCGTTTACGGCCCGCCCAGATTGGTCGTGTGATCCAGTGATTCCTTACGGATATCTTCCTCCCACTGTGGAACAAAAAAACCCGATGGAACTTCGTTGTTGAGATAGCCGCCATCAAATTCAGCGAGGTTGGCCAGGTCTTTGAGGTTGGGAATGGAGACGTGATGGCGCTCTCGCAAGACTATTCCACTTTCACGGAAGGCTTTGAAGGTGCGGTTAACATGAACCGCGCTGAGTCCCAGCGCTTCTCCAATCTGCTCCTGTGACAGTGGCAGGAGAAACTGTCCCTCTTGTACGGCGCCGATTCGCTTTAGGCGCAGGTACATTTCGTATAGGAAATGTGCCAGCCTTTGTTGTGCGGGGCGTTGCGCCAGGTAAATCATGCGCTCGGTCAGCATCGCCTGCTGACGACTGGCAATCGCGATGAAGCCAACCGCCAGGTTCCCTGAACGATGAAATACCGAGAGTAGCTGTGGGTGATTGAAAGCGCAGATAACGCCATCAGTGATCATGGCGACCCCGGCCAAGCGCTGGGAGAAGGAGAAGTCTCGCATCCCAATGATGTCGCCCGGCAGATAGATCTTAAGAATCTGTCGGCTGCCATCGTCCAGGGTTCGAAACGAGAAAGCCCAGCCTTCCCTGATAGTAAAAAACTGCTCGGGCTCGTCACCTTCCAGGCAGATGGCTTGTGCTGCGCTGACGCGGATCGGATGCTGCTCCAAAGAGAGCAATATCTCCTTGTCGGCAAACGATAAAGTACAGTACTGGCTGAACTGCCTAATGAGTACACTAGCTTGAAGGCTCATGCAGGTATCCATGCAGGTAGTGATGAGAACACTACGGGGCCTGCCGCGCCTCGTAACGTGAGTTGTGGATCGTAAACTACTTGTTTTCTCTCTCGTATAACATGGATTGATTTCCAACACGATACCTCTCAAGCATAGCGTTAGTCATAATTGTCAATTAGCTCATGATAGTGACGTTTTGATAGCTACTACGCTGTGTGACGGTAATTTCCTGCAAGCATCGCTAATTTTTCAATCCGTAATCCGTCTCTACCTGCCACTCTGCGCCCGCCGAGTTGAGGAAAGCTCAAACAAGGCAAGCAAAAAACGCCGGGCGCATGGATAGTTCAAGCACCGTGGAGTATGGGCAAGATGCCTATGAGGGCAGCAAGGAAAGCAGCGTTATAAACAGCCCGGCCTTAAGCGGTTGGGCTTTTGCGTGTTGGCTCATCGCACAAGCCACGGGCAGCTCGTCCCATCGGGCGGTGTAGCGGGGCGTCTGCTTGGGCTTGGTGATGACGCCTGCCTCTCTACAGTCCACGCCGCGCACTCCCGCACCGTCCTCTCCATCACCATACTGAACTGCTCGCGCAATGCGCCGGGGGATCGGCCTGGCACAGTTCCCAGAAGGAATGTACCCCATGCAAGCCAGACGAACACCTGTTCTCCGGGCAATGTCACATAATTCCGCGACAGGGGTGTGCTGCTAAATGAGCCTTGGCACAGCTGCTCCAGCTTCGGATTGAATACCCGCTCGAACGAGATGTATAAGTGTTGCAATCCACCAGCGCGATCATTGTCTTACCCATGACGGTGTGCATGGATGTTGTGCGTGACCACGCCTCAGACCGCAACTACGCAGCCGTCCAGCAGGGTCGAGGCATAGTCGGAGTTACCGGACATGAGTGCCGTGCAACTGTCGGACGTGCCGAGGCGCTTGCAGGCGAGTTCACCATCTACGAGGTCTATCAGGATGTCGCCTGGGCGCGGATCAAGCGCGCGTCTACGAGTAAGCAGGTCGTCATCAAAGATACCGAAGGAAACCATGCTGGCTCTCTTGGCCCTGACGTAAAACGTTGTAGAAGGGGGCTGGATCAAGCGCCCGACCAGTTTGAGATCCCCCTCCTAATGATCGTCCGCAGAACTAGGGAAACTGGCGCGGACTTCGCCTGTATTGCAATGATGATCCTCCCTGCTGAAAATACTATTCTCCCATAGAGGGTGCGGGGTGGAGGCGCAGTTAGGTAACCGCTGATGGAACGATGCAGCGCGAGGCCATTCAAGGGAATCTTTCTGTTTCAACTTACAGGCTATCTGAAATCAAGGTGGGGAGCGAAAGCTTGGCTTATGCCTCTCTTTCGGGAGCGCTGAGCCAGTTACCGCAGTGCGTACCTGCGCCGGCCCACTCATAACTCAACTCGGCGACAAACAGAGAATCACCATGGTTCATGAAGGGAACGAGTTTGTCCCGGATTTCGCCTGCGTCGCTATCCGACTGAATCAGCCAGCAGGAACTCATCATTCGACAGTGAGGGTAGGACTCAAGGTGCTCGTAAAAACCTTTGTATCCGTCGGTAAGGGTCAGTTCATAAGCAATGGTGTAAGTAGTCATGAGGAGTCTGGAGGCACGGCAAGTAGAGTCTTTTACGCTATAGAGCAACTCAGGGGCCTGCAAAGCTTTTTATCTCGGAACTTGATTGCCGTCACATAAAAGGCATCAAAGCAAGGCTCTACACATTTGTGCCGAAGAGCTCGCTTGAAGGGGCGGTCTGATAGCTTGGCTACAGAGTTTTGGAAATATTTTGGGAGTTTTTTGTGAGCAACAAAAAACCGCCACCCGGGATGATCCGTAAGTGGCGGTTTTCTTGATCTTTTTGGTCGGAGCGACTGGATTCGAACCAGCGACCTCTGCAACCCCATTCCTTAATTGGCATATCTCAGGGTAAACAGCAAGAAACAAATAAGCACAAAAACCTTTTATCTACAATCGGTTATGGGCTTTTCCTTTGTTTCCTATTGTTGCTGCTTTGTCCCTGTTTTATTCTAGCTTTGCTACCAATTTGCTACCAATAAACGGGCCGGTATATGGCTGAGAACAAGCAGAAGTTAACCGCTGCGGCACTGAAGCAGCTCGCAATCGAGCTACCTTCTGGTGGCAAGGTGTGGGATACCGATCTGGCCGGCTATCATGTCCTCGCCGGGAAACGTGGCCTGGCCTTCCGTCTCTACTATCGAACCAAGACCGGCAAGCAGCGCGTGCTGACCCTTGGGCAGTACGGCATCTTGACGGCCCCCCAGGCGCGTGCCAACGCTACTGAGGCCCTGGCTATCGTCGCTCAAGGCGGCGATCCCCGTGCGGTGTTGGAGGAGGCCCGGGCCGAGGCCGAGCGACAGAACCAGCAGACCCTGCGGGCCTACCTCACCGGCCCATACACCGCATTCCAGAATCGCCGCAAGGATGGGAAAGGGACGCTCACACGCATCGCCCGTGACTTCCCCGACTGGCTGGATAAGCCAATGGGGAGCCTAACCCGGGCTGACGTGGAACGGTGGCAAGCCAAGGAAGAAGCAGCCGACAAGCCGCGGGCCTTCCAGACCCTCAAGCGTTCCTATGATGCTTTGCAAGCGCTTCTGGCTCATGCCACCGACCGAAATGTGATACCTACTCATCCCTTGAAAAGCATCAAGCTTCAGAAGCCGGCACTGACCGAGCAGGAGCTGGCCGAACAGGGAAGCGAACGCCGTTACCTAGAAACCAATGAGGTCGAAGCGCTATTCGCCGGCCTCGAGGCGTATCAAGACGAAAAGCGGCAGCAACGTCGCAATAGCCGTGAGCATGGCAAGGCGTACCTGCCAGACTTGGAGTATGTGGCCTACGTCGACCACGTAACACCATGGATATTAACCATGTTCTATACGGGCTTACGACCTGGCGACCTGTTCGGTTTGCGCTGGGAACATGTCAATTTGATGTTCGCCACTATCAGGAAAACGATTGAGAAGACTGCACATAAGCGCCCTGAGCCCCAGACATTCCCTATCTCCGGAGCGGCCGTTGAAGTGCTCAAGACGTGGCACAAGCAGCAAGGCCAGCCGATGACGAGCTTCGTCTTCCCGAGCCCGAGAAGCGGCAAGCGCTTGGACAGAACGGCGATGCGAAAGCCGTGGGCGACCGTACGAAAGCTGGCCGGATTACCTGAAGATCTACAGCTCTACACTTTGCGTCACAACTTTGCTAGCCAATTGATAATGGCCGGCACAGACATTCTGACCGTCTCTAAGCTGATGGCACACAGTAGCATCGAGACAACTATCAAGTTCTATGCCCACCTAGCGCCAGACCATAAGCGTGATGCCGTCGAGGCGTTCGCCAAGCTAGCGCCAGGGCAGGGCAGCGAGATTGCTGCCGAAGAGGCCGGGTTCAACGTTAGACAAGCGTGACCGAGGATGGCTGATCATCGCTGGCGATACCAGCATGACCAACCCTCACCTACATTTACGGCTTATAGAAACTAAGCTCAGGAGCAGTGGGCACTGAAGGCCGCCAATCAAGCCAGAAAGGCGTCCAGGCTCGGTTGGGACAGAACCGGCGCTATTCTGGGTGAACTTGCATCACGAGCAAGGACATAAAACCGTTGAGGCGCATTACTATGAGCTCTGCATGGGTCGATAGTATGTGCTATTCGATGTGGTGTGCACATCTGATAGGGGAGGAAAGAGGTGCGTAACTACTAATCACCGCACCAGCGATGAGGCGGGCCGCCGCTTCGCCGTGGTATCCCTAAAACAGTTTATCGAGCTGGTAGAGCGGTCCAAGTAGGTAAGTGGCCTGGCCCCCACCCATGAAATTGACAGTCGTCACCCGACTGACAAGGTGCCACTGCTGTGCGGTTGGCGAGAGTATCCTGGAATGACCAAGGCTGGGCTAGCTGGCCGTCTTGGAATTATCAGACCTAGATGGATGGGAACGCATGGGCACTGTCGGATGGATGCGACGCTCGGCCAAGGCCTTCATGCGCACCATGAAATCGTCCCACTGCGAGACCGAGATCCCCAATTGTCGCTTGACCACTGTGGATCGAACACCGTGCTGTGAGGCACCCGAACCATCTGTGACGCACCATCCACGGCCAGGCTCAGCGTGTTATTTGTAGTGGTTCAATAAAACTGGACACCTATGTAGGTGGTACGCTTGCCACCCCTAGCGAGGTGTCTGATGACCAGAAAACGACGATCTTTCACGCCGGAGTTCAAGCAGGAGGCTGCTTGTCTGGTACTGGATGAGGGATATTCCATCACCGAAGCCAGCCGTTCGCTCGGCGTTGTGGAAAGCGCGCTGCGACGATGGGTAAGGCAGCTCGCGGAGGAGCGTGATGGTGTCACGCCCAAGTCCAAGGCACTGACGCCGGAGCAGCAGCGGATACAGGAACTGGAAGCCCAGGTCCATCGTCTGGAGCGGGAAAAAGCAATATTAAAAAAGGCTACTGCTCTC
>NZ_FOPY01000021.1 GCF_900113605.1 Modicisalibacter xianhensis | reverse complement strand
GTGCTATTTCACACGGATCAAGGTAGCCAATACGCCAGTCGCCTGTTTCGCCAACGATTATGGCGTTACCGCATGAGTCAGAGCATGAGCCGACGGGGAAACTGTTGGGATAATGCGCCTATGGAGAGGCTATTCCGGAGCTTGAAGAGTGAATGGATACCGGCCTTGGGCTACCCGAGCATCTGCGCTGCCAGGAAGGACATCGGGGAGTACCTGATGGGTTATTACAATCGCCAGCGGCCCCATGCGTTTAATGCAGGGATCCCGCCTGCGTTAGCTGAAGAAAAACTTAAAACACTGTCCGGGATTAGTTGACCACTACAAACGCTCCACCGCCTGGCCATTAAAGTTGTATCGGCAATCTCTAAACTAACTTAATCTATCGCGAATCAACACGAAAGACGTACACACAAGAACGCCCACGCCAATGAGAGGCGCGGGCGTGGAGTCAGCCTTGCGGCGGGTGTAGAAGCGCACGGCGTCGGGGCCGTAGGCGTGCAGATCGCCGAATAGCGAGTCCCTCCAGCCGCCGAAGCTGTGGAAGGCGACCGACACCGGCAGTACCAGGACATCTACGCACAGCCGCAGGCCCGCTGAGCAGGCCAATCCGCCCCACCCTCGAGCCCTATGGCTCCGGGAGCGCGAGGCCCACCCGAAGACGTTGTCATCGGACTGCCGCATTTTGCGACTAGCCTGAAAGGATCCTATCCATTTCAGGAGAGCGGCCCTTGCACATCGCCGACGTGACCATGTTTCATGCGCCGACCAGCGGTGGCGTCAGGACCTACCTGCAGGCCAAGCATCGCCGGCTTGCCCAGTTACCCGGCGTGCAGGCCAGTCTGCTCGTGCCCGGCGCCGAAGCCATGCAGCTCGGCGACTTGCATACACTACCGGCGATGCACCTGCCGTTCGGCCAAGGCTATCGCTTTCCGCTGCATCGCCGACGCTGGGCGCAGGCCTTGGTGCGCATGAACCCGAACCTGATCGAGGCCGGCGACCCGTACATGACAGCCTGGTCCGCGCTGGATGCCGGACAGCGCCTGGGCGTGCCGGTGGTCGGCTTCTATCACTCCGACCTGCCACGCCTGATGGGCGACCGGCTCGGCACCGGCGTGGCGCGGCGCTTGGAGCGCTATGTCGCCGATCTCTATGGCCGCTTCGATCGCGTGCTGGCTCCCTGCCGTTCGATGGCCGAGCGGCTCGGGCAATGGGGCGTACCCAATGTGCACCTGCAACCGCTGGGTGTGGACCTGGATACCTTCCACCCCCGGCGTCGCGATCCCATGCTGCGCGACATGCTGGGCCTGAGCGCCAACACCCGCCTGCTGGTGTTCGCCGGGCGCAACTCGCGCGAAAAGAACATTCCCGAGTTGCTGGCCACCGCGCAGCGCCTGGGCGGTCGCTATCACCTGCTGATCATGGGGCCGCACATGCCTCGGCGGGTGCCGGACAATGTCACCGTCTTCAATCGTTACTGCGATAGCGACGAAGTGGCGCGCTGGTTCGCCACGGCCGATGCGCTCATCCACGCCGGCACCCGCGAGACCTTCGGCCTGGTTGCACTGGAAGCCATGGCCAGCGGCCTGCCGGTGGTGGGCGTGCGCGCCGGGGCGCTGCAGGAAAACATTCCGCTGGGGTGCGGCGTCTTGTGTGAGCCGCACTCCCCCGACGCCATGGCCCAGGCGATCCAGGAGCTGTTCCTGAACGATGCCCAGGTCATGGGGCGACGTGCCCGCCGCCACGTCGAGCGTCACTATCATTGGCACGCCGTGGTCGATACGTTGCTCGGCCACTACCGAACCGTGCTCGGCGACAGCGTAACGCCTTCCGTCAAGCAGCACGGCTGACGCCATGCGACATGCATTGTGGCTACTGCCCTTGGCCCTGAGCCTGGCGCTGGCCATTCCATTCTTCGTCGGTGGCCCGGCACTGTTGGGCACCCTGCGGAATTTTCCCGCCGACCTGCTGGTTCTCATGCTGGGGATGATCGGCCTGTGCTGGATCATCAACGCCTGTCGGCTGCGCCTGCTGCTGGCGGAGCACGCCCGTGCCCTGAGCCCACCCCAGGCCCTGGCGACGGTGATGGCCACCGAGTTTGCCTTCTGCGCCACGCCCGGCGGCAGCGGCGGGCCGGTGACGTTGTACGGCCTGCTGGTCCGGCGCGGGATACCGGCACCGCGTGCCACGGCGGTATTCGCCGCCGATCAGTTGACCGACCTGGTGTTCTTTCTGGTGGCGCTGCTGCTGGTCGCCGTGTATGCCACGGTGGCCCTGGTCGATTCGCGACTCGAAGGATTGATCGCCGTGTCGATCGGCCTGCTCAGCCTCGTGCTGGCACTGGCCTGGCTGTGGTTGCGCCATACCTCGCGCTTTCTTGCCACCAGCGGCCAGTGGCTCGCGTGGTTACGCCTGCCCTGGCGCCTGCGCTTTGCCATGGCACGCCGCCTGCTGCGCTTTCGCCGCGCCCTGCTGGCGACGCTCGGCCTGTCCCGGCGGCGCCTGGCGTTGGTCTTCGTGCTGTGCTGCGGTCATTGGCTGTTGCGTTACAGCGTGCTCTATCTGGTCGTCGAAGGGCTCGGTCACGATGTAGCCTGGGCATGGACCTTCCTGGTCCAGATGCTCTCCATGGCGGCAGGACAGGCCAGCATGCTGCCTGGCGGCCTGGGCGGCGCGGAGCTGACCTCGACGGCAATGCTGACGCCGCTGATCGGCCTGTCGCAGGCGTCCGTGGCGGTGTTGATCTGGCGCTTCGTGACCTTTCATTTCTACCTGCTGGCCGGTGCGCCTGTCTTCGCCTGCCTGTTCCATCGCCAGTTCCTCGGCCGGCGCCTATCATGGCGCCGCTAGCCGGCGATCACGGCGCGGCGACAGTCAGCGTGACCGGGAACAGCCACAGGCTGGACATGGCCAGCACCAGGCCGAGCAATGCGCCTGCTGCCACGTCGCTCAGGTAGTGCAGCCCCAACCCCACCCGCGAAGCGGCAATCAGCGCCGCCAACGGCGCGATGACAAGCATCAGCCAAGGCATGGTGTCGGCGGTCAGGGTCGCGAAACTCACCGCGTGCAGGGTGTGACCGCTGGGAAAGCTGTAGCGGTCCAACGGCGGCATGGTGCAGGGAATGGTGGTAAAGGTGATGAACGGACGCTCGCGGCACAGTCGCGTCTTGAGCAGGCGATAGACCACGATCCCGACCCCGGCCGTTACCGCAAACTGCAGGGCGACATGCCAACCGATCCGTTGGCCGTGAATCAGCGGCTGGCAAGCGATCAGCACCACCCAGGCCGGCCAGTCGCCAAGACGGCTGGCCAGGCGCAGCAAGGCCAGCAGCGGCCGGTAGTGGCAGAACAGGGCCAGGCGGCGGCAGGCTTGCCACTCGACCAGGTCGAGGCGTTCAAATACGGGAAAGCTGCGGTTTACCATGAGCCGTCTCCAGAGTCTGGCGCAGGATGTCCAGGTACTGGTCGGCAACGTGCGACCAGCGCTGGCTTTCGACACGTAGCCGGGCGGCATTGCCCATCTGGGCATAGCGCACCGGCTGCTGGCACAGCGCCACGGCGGCGTCGATGAAGGCCCGCTCGTCGCCGAACGGCACCACCAGCCCGGTGCGCTCGTGCTCGATCATTTCGGCGGCGGCGGCGTAATCGAAGGCAACGATGCCCAAGGCGCTGGCCATCGCCTCGTTGACCACGTTGCCGTAGGTCTCCGACATCGACGGAAACACGAACATGTCGGCGCTGGCGTAGTGCCGCGCCAAGGTGTCGCTATCGACGAAACCGGTAAAGATGGCAGTGGGCAGGCGCTTTTCCAGCGCAGCGCGCTGGGGGCCGTCGCCGACCAGCACCGGCTGCAGGTCGGGCTGGCTGCGCTGCATGGCATCGAAGGCTTCCGCCAGCAGGGTGAGGTTCTTTTCCTGGGCCAGGCGACCGACGTGCAGGGCCACGGGTTGATGTTCGCTCACGCCCCAGGCGCGGCGCAGCTCGCCATCGCGGCGGTGAGGCCCGAAGTGGTCGGCGTCGATGCCCCGCCCGAGAACTTCCACATTCTTGAAACCCAGCATCTTCAACTCGGCGGCGCGCTGCGCGGTGGGCACCAGCGTGGCCTGGGTGCGATTGTGAAAATGGCGCAGCACGCTGCACACCGGCTTCTTCATCCAGCCCACACCATAGTCGCCAGCGTAGTGATCGAAATTGGTGTGAAAGCCGCTGACTACCGGGATACCCAGATGCCGGGCCAGATTGAGCGCCGACCAGCCCAATGGCCCTTCCGTGGCTACATAGATGATGTCCGGCCGAGCTTCGCGCCATAGCGCGGCCATGGCACGACGCGACGGCATGCCCAGTTGCACGTCCGTATAACGAGGCACGCGAATTCCGCGAACCTGCAGTTCATGGGTCATGCCTTCCGCTCGAGTCGGTGCCTGCGGCGCCGGGCGAATCAGCTGGACCTCGATGCCTCGCCGGATCAGCTCGCGAGTGAGGTGCCCCAGGGTATGCGCCACCCCGTTGATGTCCGGGGCCCAGGTTTCGCTGACCATGGCAATCCGCATGCCGTGTCCTCACGTCGTTGGCTGTATTGCCTACAGCTTCCCGGGGTTTCATGACGAGGAAACGACAATGGGTTGAACAGTCGATGACGCTTGGCCTTCGTTACCTTTCCGATCCCGGACTCACCACGCCACGGTCATCGATTCGACATCCACAAGGGGTAGGCTGGGAACGCCGTAAGGGAGTGCGGGGAGGGGCAAGCCACGCGACCTGCAACGGCCATTAATCGATCAATTTTTAGGCAAGCCGGCCGATAATCCGAACATGTTGCGCATGAGCCTGCCGCCGTAGCGGGTTCGCTGCTCCGAACCAACCGTTTTATCTCACCATTGAAGAGGGACGAAGCATCATGAGCGCGTTGCCCATGCTTCTCGTCTGGGCCCACATTGGCTTTGTCATCACCCGCGGGCTACATGCCCGGCGGCGTATTGCGCACATGTGCCGAACGCGAACCGGGCTACTGGTCATCCTCGTTGCGGGCCCGCTGGTCTGGTTGCTGGCGCTGGGCGAGATCGGTCGAAGCAAGCCACGCTGGGACTCATGCTCACGGGGAAAATCCCTGTGAGGCTTGCAGCTCATGGATCACAGCCAGCCAAGCTTTTTGCCTTGGCGTAACGCCTTGTCGAGCTGTTCCTCGGCGAGACGATCCAGTTCGGCACCCAGTGCCAGGCGCGTCGCATCGTCGAGCTTGCCCGCCTCCTTCAACCAGGCGTTGAGGTTCACCAGGTCGTGCTGGCGACCCAGGCGTTTGGCCAACGTCTTGAGACGATCACGCGGCGCCTTGCCGGGCTTGCCCTCGACGGTATAACTCATGTCCTGCTGATAGGTCAGGTACTTCACCCACTTGCGCCAGCGATGGCACAACGTCGGGTCGCGTTTCTTTTCACTGCGCCTGGCCAGGCGTTGCACCTTGCTGCGCGTCTGCTTGAGACCTTTTCTGACCCGCTTGCGTGTCAACGGCTCGTCATCCCACTGCCGGCTTTCACCCTGAAAGGCCTCGAGTAGCGCCTGTCGGTCCGCCTCGATGGGCTGCTTGTCGAGTTGCGCCGCCATGGTGGCTCGCAGACGCGCCAGGGACGGCCGCAAGCCCGAGGGAACGCGTGGCATCACCCAGCCCAGCATGGCATGGCGAACCGCCATCTCACGCGAGCCTTCCAGTGACTTGGCAATCGTTTTAGGCGTCTCTTCCCGGGTCTTCACGACCTGGCGTGGCAGGTCGACCCGCTGCAACTGCCAGGCGGCCCGCAGGCGCTTGCAGGTCAGCCGCAGCTCGTGCACGTCCTTGTCGTCCAGTGGCGTGGTGAGGCGTTCGCCGGCCTGCGCGATCAGGTCATGCAGGTAGTCCTGGTGCGTCATGGCTCCTCGCAGACGAGTTGGTGCATCCCGATGGCCGGACAGGCCGACCTAACGTGGCATGATCACTATAGCGCATGCCTGGCTCGGCCCATGGCACGAGGTTCAGAACTTCGCCGGCTCGAGGATTTCCCGGGCAATGGCTCGCCCGGCGGGGGTCAGGTGCAGCAGTTCTCCCTCCTGCAGGACATGCCCCTGCTCGCGACTACGCTGCACGACACGGCGCGCCTTGGCGGCGTCCCAGTGCAGGTGCTCGCGCAGCGCCCGGGTCACGTTCTCCACGGCCTGTTCCGGCTCGCCTTCGTGATTGTACAGGTGGACTGCCAGGGTCCGGTTCTCGTTCAGGCGGCGTTGTCCGCGCCGACGCGCCAGCTGGGCAAGCAAGCCGTAGTGCGGCCCGGCCAGGAAGGCCAGCAGCAGGAACACGCCGGTCATCACGGCCATCATGCCGCCGATCGACACGTCCCAGGCCACCGCCAGGTAATAACCGGAGACGCTCGACAGCACCGAGATCACCATGCCGTAGACGAACATCAGCCACAGCCGGTTGGTCAGCAGGTAAGCTGCCGACGGGGGGACGATGACGAACGCCACGAACAGCACGGCCCCCACGGCATCGAACGCCGCCACGGCGGTACCGCTGGTCAGCATGAGCAGGGCATAGAAGAGCACGCCCGGGGCGAAGCCCAGCGCCTTCGCCAAGGGCGCATCGAAGGTGGCGAGCTTGAGTTCCTTGAAGAACACCAGCACGAACAGGCCGTTGAGCAGTGTCATCGCCCCCATCGACAGCAGCGATTGCGGCACCGGGTAGCCGCCGATCGACACGGTGTCGAGCCACACGAAGCCGATCTCGCCCAGCAGCACGGTATGCGTGTCGATGTGCACGTCGCGGGCATAGAGGTTGAGCAGCAGCACGCCGATGGAGAACAGTACCGGGAAGACCAGGCCGATGGCGGCATCCTTCTTGACCCGCTGCGTGTTGACCAGCAACTCGGTGAGAAACACCGTCAGCAGGCCGGTCAGAGCCGCACCCACGATCTGCACCGGGCCGCTCTGCTGGTGCGTCAGCAGCCAGACGATGACGATGCCGAACACGATGGAGTGGCCGATGGCATCGGACAGCATGCTGGAGCCGCGCAGTACCAGGAAAGTGCCGACCAGTGTCGAGGCGATACCCACCAGCATGCCGACCAGCATGATCATCAGCGGAATGTTGTCGAAGAGCGGCGCCAGCATCACAGCGCCTCCCGGCCGAGCGAATCGAGGATGCGCTCGGCCTCATGGATGCCTGCCGGTGTCAGCACCCATTGCCCTGCCGTGTTCGGCTCTTCGGGGGGCGCTGCGTGACGGACCACATAGCCGCGGCGATGCAGCTTGCGCAGGGCCCGCTGGGTGCTGGTACCGTGGTAGGTATCGATCATGCCCTGCCCGGAACGATAGCGGGAATCGGCATGCGCAGCGGCCAGTTGGTAGAGCGTTGTCAGCACCTGTTGATAACGCAGGCGCCGACGGCTGCGCCGAAGCCGCACGATTTCCCACACGAAGCCGCGCCTTGGCGCGAACAGCAGCGAGACGATGACCACGCTCGACACGCTGAGAATGATCAACGGCCCGGTGGCCAGCCCCCGCGACAGGGCACTGAGCAGTGCACCGAAGACGCCACCGCCCACCCCGATGGCCGCCGCCAGGAGAACCATGCCCTCGAGCCGGTGGCTCCACTGGCGCGCCGCGACGGCTGGCGCGATGATCATCGCCGCCATCAGCACCACGCCAACCATCTGCAGCCCCACCACCACGGCCAGGGCGATCATCACCGTCAGCAGCACTTCCAGCCAGACCACCGGCAGGCCCAGCGATGCGGCGTAGCTCGGATCGAAGGAAACCAGCTTGAATTCCTTCCACAACAGCGACACCAGCCCCAGTGCCGCGACGGTAATCCCGCCCATGATCCACAGGTCGCTGCGCAGCGTGGCGGCAGCCTGACCGAACAGGAAGGAGTCGAGTCCGCCCTGCGCAGCATTGTTCGTGCCCTGGATGTAGGTCAGCAGCACTACGCCGAGGGCAAAGAAGGTACTCAGCGTAATCCCCAGCCCGGCATCGGTCTTGAGCCGGCTGTTGCGGGTCAGCGCCAGCATCAGCAACGCCGCCAGTGCCCCGGACACGAGTGCGCCGAACAGGATGCTGCCGATATTGCGGGTCCCGGCGATGAGAAAGCCGATGCAGACCCCGGGCAGCGCGGCATGCGACAGCGTGTCGCCGAGCAGGCTCTGCTTGCGCAGCACCGCAAAGCTGCCCAGCACACCGCTGATCAGCCCCAGCAGGGCCGCCCCGATCACCACGTTCTGGATGGTATAGTCCTGAAGCCAGTCGAGTATCGTCATGGCAGTCTCTCGGTCACCGGCATGTCGCGCTCCTGGGGTGGCAACAGGGCGCTTTCCTCGAGCAGGGCAATCTGTCCCCCATAGGCCTTGCGCAGATTGGCTGCGGTATACACGTCGCCGACCTCTCCCTGGGCGATGACTCGTACGTTGAGCAGCAGCAGCCAGTCGAAGTAGGTACGCACGGTCTGCAGGTCGTGATGCACGACGATCACCGTCTTGCCCTCGTCACGCAGCCGGCGCAGGATATCGACGATGGCCCTCTCGGTCGTGGCATCGACCCCGGCCATGGGCTCGTCGAGAAAATAGACGTCGGCATCCTGAACCAGCGCCCGGGCCAGGAACACGCGCTGCTGCTGGCCGCCGGAGAGCTGGCTGATCTGGCGCTGGGCGAAGTCCTGCATGCCCACCTTTTCCAGTGCCTGCATCGCCTCCCGGCGCTCGCGCCGTCCCGGCCGTCGCAGCCACCCCAGGCGGCCATAGAGACCCATGGTGACCACATCCAGCGCCGTGGTGGGGAAATCCCAGTCGACACTGGAGCGTTGCGGCACGTAGCCGACCCGACGCCGCTGGTCCTTGTAGGGCCGCCCGAACAGCGTGACATGGCCCGCCACGGCGGGCACCAGGCCCAATACGCTCTTGATCAGCGTGCTCTTGCCGGCGCCGTTGGGGCCGACGATGGCCGCCATCACCCCGGGCGGGACATCAAAGTCGATGTCCCACAACACGGGCTTGCTCTGGTAGCTGACGGTCAGGTCCTCGACATGCAACGCCAAGTTCGGCTCATGCAGTTCAGCCATGGTCACGGTCCTATATTGCTGGCACCTCGCGCCGCCTGCCGGTGCGGCGAGGTACGTCATGGTCATTGGTCGGTGGCGATGTCCCAGCGTTCAGCCCAGTCCTGCAGGGCATCGGGCAGCGGCTGCAGTTCGCCGTCCAGTGCCTCGACGATATGCCGGGTATTGGCGTAGAGCATGCCGACATAGGTCCCGCCGGCCGTACCGGCCTCGTCCATGGCGTCGGAATAGAGCTGCCCGCCGATCGATATCTCGTGGCCCCGCTGACGAGCGGCATCGATCACGGCCTGGACAGTGCGGGGGTTGATCGTGCTCTCGACGAACATGGCCGGTACCTGACGCTCGACGACCACATCGACCATGTTGCGGATATCCGCCACGCCGGTTTCGGTCTCAGTACTGATGCCCTGGATACCGGCCACCTCGATACCATAGGCACGCCCGTAATAGTTGAACGCGTCATGCGCGGTGACCAGGATGCGCTGCGTGTCGGGAATCGTCGCGATACTGGCCTCGATCCAGCCGTGCAGTGCCTCGAGCTGGGCCGCATAGTGCTCGGCATTGTCCCGGATCGCCGCCTCGCAGCCCGGCCGCTGCTCGATCAGCGCGTCGGCAACGGTCGGCACGGTCTGTGCCCACAGGTCGACGGCCATCCACAGGTGGGGATCGATGCCGTAACTGTCCTGAACGGTAATCAGGGTTTCCTTGTCGATGGAAGCCGGCGCCACGGCGAGCGTGGGTTTGATCTCGCCGAAACGCGCCAGCACGTCACCCAGTTGGCCTTCCAGCGAATAGCCGGAGTAGAGGATGAGATCGGCCTTCTGCAGGGTATATACATCCCTGGCCCCGGCCTGGTAGAGGTGCGGGTCGACCCCCGGCCCCATGAGTGCCGTCACATCAACGCATTCACCGCCGACATGCTCGACCACGTCGGCGAGCATGCCGATGGTGACCACGACATCGAGCGGCGTTGTCTGCTGCGCCTGCGCCGAGGCCGAACCCAGGATCAGGGTTGTCGCCAGCCCGCCTATCGCGATTCCTCGCTTCATAGCCTGTCTCTGCTCCGATTCAGTCGACCCAGGCTAAACTATATAGCCTTTGCTATACAGCTAGGCAAATGGACCGATCAAGTCAAGCGAACATGGTGCTGCGGGATAGTGGTGGCTCAGGCGCCCCGTTCCTTCAGGAACTGCTCGAAGGCGGCCAAGGTCTCGCTGCTGACATGATGCTCGATACCCTCGGCATCGATACGTGCGGTAGCCGCACTGACGCCCATGCGGCACAGTACGGCTTCGACGATCATGTGCCGACGCCGGCTCGCCGCCGCCAGGCGTTCCCCGGTTTCTGTCAGGAACAGCCCTCGGTAGGGGCGCTTGACGACCAGCCCCTCCTCGACAAGACGGTTGAGCATCTTGGCCACCGTCGGCTGAGTCACGCCTAGGCGTCGGGCGATATCGACCTGGCGCGCTTCGCCTTCGTCGCTGATCAGGTCGTCGATCAGCTCGACGTAGTCCTCGAACAACTCCGTGCGCCGGGCATCGCGTGCCTTGCGGAACCCTTCGACATGACTGTCGGGCGCCATCAGTGAGTCGCGGCTGGCATCGAAGTGAGAGGTCATGGGCTACCGATAATTTCACGCAAAGGGGCAAACATCGCACTTTATCATGCCCATGGAGACAGGGATTGCAACCTTCCGGAAAACACCGGGCCGCACTCCCGTCCACGGCAAGCGTCACGGAATGCGTCAAACTGACGCGGCCGGCGAAGCATTGGCCCCGCCTCATCTGGGATAGCATGTCGCGTTCGTTTCTGCCGCATGAGTGTTTCATGCCACTGCGCCACCACGCCCGGGCGTATCGCCACGCCGTCCATCTGGCGTTGATCGCCATGCTGCTGTTGGTGACCGGCCCGGTCATCGGCCAACTCAGTGCGTTTGGCGAGCCGGGTCATCATTCGCATGCTGGCGCATCGATGCCGACCCTGTCATCGCCCCCCGCGCATCAGTCTCCGTTGCCGGAGACGCTCGGCTGGCACGAACAGTGTGGCTACTGCTCGCTGTTCCACCACTCTCCCGTGCTCAGCGGCGCGCTTCCGGCCGTGGCGCACACGTTTCTGCTTGCCGCTGGCGAGCCGCTCGCCGCCACGCGTCCAGCGCATGGCGGGCTGGCGATCTTTCCTCACGCGCCCCCCCGGGCTCCGCCGGTCGTCGTTCATGACTCGTGACGACAACCACCCCTGCATGCCCCGTGAGGAACATTACCCATGTCCCGTACTCGACGCGACATCAACGATCTCTATCGCGCCGTATGGCGCTGGCATTTCTATGCCGGGCTGATCGCCATTCCCTTTTTGATCCTGCTGGCCGTTACCGGTGCGCTGTACCTGTTCAAGGACGAAGTCGAACACTGGTGGTACGCCGATACACTGCGCGTGGAGGCGCAGTCCGCCCAGCCCATTTCCGCCCAGGCCCAGTTGGACGCCGCACTTGCCACCCAGCCTGGCGAGGCATTCCGCTACGTCACGCCCGCCGCTCCGGACCTGGCCGCCGAGGTCGATATCCGCACCGCCGGTGGCGAAAAGCGTGCCGTCTACGTTGACCCCTACAGCGGTGAAGTGACCGGCATCCTGCCCTACCGGGGCAGCGTGATGTGGACGATCCGCCACCTGCACAGCCTCAACTATTTCGGTACTACCGCCAGCCTACTCATCGAGATCGTCGCTGGCTGGACGATCCTGCTGGTGCTGACGGGTCTTTATCTGTGGTGGCCACGCGGTCAGCGTGGCGGTGTCGTCACGGTACGCTCGCGTCCGTCGAAGCGCCTGTTCTGGCGCGACCTGCATGCGGTCCTGGGTGTGTTCGTGGGTGGCTTCATCCTGTTTTTGGCCGTGACCGGCATGCCCTGGTCGACGGTGTGGGGCAGCAAGGTCAATGAACTCGCCAACGGCAACAACTTCGGCTATCCCGACGGCGTGCGGGTCAACGTGCCCATGTCCGATGCCAGGCTTGCCGAGCGCGAACTCACCCCCTGGTCGCTCGAGCAGGCCCGGTTGCCTGCCTCCACGGCTAGCGATATCCCACCGATCGGACTCGACGGTGCCGTTGCCCGCTTCGATGCACTGGGCCTGGCACCGGGCTATGCCGTCAGCCTGCCGGGTGGCGCCAGCGATGTGTACACAGGCTCGATCTACCCCGACGATCTCAGCCAGCAACGGGTCGTGCATCTCGACCAGTACACGGGCGACACGCTGCTCGACATGCGTTATGCCGACTACGGTCCGTTGGGACAGACGCTGGAGTGGGGAGTCAATGTCCACTTGGGCCAGGAGTTCGGTATCGCCAACCAGATTGTCCTGGCCGCGGCCTGCGCGGGGATCGTATTGCTGTGTGTGGCCTCGGGCGTCATGTGGTGGATGCGCCGCCCCGCCGGTCGCCTCGGTGTACCGCCTGCCCCGCACGATCCACGTAAACTGCGCGGCGTGCTGGCCCTGCTTGCCATCGGGGGGGTGATCTTTCCCCTGGTGGGCGCCTCGATGATCGCGATGGCCTTGGTCGATGCCGGCATTCGCCGTTGGTCGGCTCGCCCGACCACCCAGGCTGCAAGCTGATAGGGATAGCCCTTCACCCCGCGCAGCCGTAAAGTAAGTCGCGCCCGGGCCGCTTGATGCGAGGCGGCTCGGGTACTGCGTCATTGCCGTTTCCGGAGATCCTGTCCATGTCCTCTCGCCTGTCCCGACGTATCGCCCCCTGGCTTTTCGCTATCGCAGGCCTGCCATTGACTGCGCTGGCGCATCCGCATGGTTGGGTGGATTACCGGGTCATCCTGCATTTCGATGATCGATCAAATGTCACCGCCCTGGAACAGGTATGGGTAATGGACCCGTTCTACAGCCTGACCCTGACAGAGGAGCTCTCCCGAGCCGAGGGCGACGAGAGCATGGAACAGCGCCTGGACATGCTCGGTGACGAAATCGCCCAGAACCTGCGAGGCGAGAATTACCTCACGCATGTCACGCATGCTGGCGAGCCCGTTGCCCTGGACGATCTGCGCGACTACACCATCCGCCAGAACGACGACCAGCGCCTCGTGTTCCGCTTCGTGCTACCGCTGGCCGAACCGCTGGCGCTCGGCGGTTCGCCACTGGCGTGGCAGGTCTATGACGACACCTATTACATCGAGTTTCTCTACGAGCAGGACACCGATACACCGATCGCCCTGCAAGACGCTCCCGCCAATTGCACCAGTCGCGTCATCCCCGCGGACCCCGACCCGCAGCGTGTCGCCGATGCCGCGGCACTCGACCGGGACGCCACGGCCCCGAGCGGGCTGGGCCGCTTCTTTGCGGAAACCGGAGAGCTGACATGTCCCGCCCCCTAGCCCTGTTGATTGCCCTGCTGCCCCTGCTGGGTGTCGCCCTCCTGGCCATGACCGATGCCGGCCAGGCCCTGGCACAGACTGTCATGGTCCAGACCCATGACTGGCAGCGCGAGCTTCACCGTGGCCTGACGCTGTCGACGATGTCGCTTTCGCGTCATCCATCCGTCGAAACCAGCCTGAGCCTGATGGCGCTTAGCCTGGGCTATGGCGTGTTCCATGCACTGGGCCCCGGCCACGGCAAGGCGGTGATAACGGCCTACCTGATGTCGCACCCCACCGCACTGCGCCGCGGCTTGATGTTGACCGTGGCTGCTGCCCTGTTGCAGGGCCTGGTGGCGATCCTGCTCGTCGGGATCCTGGTCTGGGGGATGGGGCAGCTGACTCGCGATGCCATGGCGCAAACCGGATATCTCGAACAGGCCAGCTTTCTCGTTCTGGCCGGGCTCGGTGCCTGGCTGACCTGGCGCGCCCTGACCCGGCTCAAGCGCAGTCTCGACCGTCTGCCGCGTCAAGCCGCAGCCAGTGACAACGCTTCGGCCCTGACGATGGACGGGATGACCTTTGCCAGCATGGATGACGCCGCTCTCGCTTCTTCAAGACATGCGCCTGTCACATTGCGTCGCGACGCAGCATGCGAGCATTGCGGCGGCCAGCACCATATCGCTCCCGACGCGACCCACGACACGCGGGAAAGCCTGGGCGCCTTGCTGGCTATTGGCTTACGGCCGTGCAGCGGTGGCGTCATGGTGCTCGGTGTGGCAAGCCTGCTGGGCTATTGGTGGGCCGGGGTCCTGGCGGTACTTGCCATGTCGGTGGGCACGGCCTTCACCACGTCATGTCTAGCCGTGTTCGCCGTTGTCGCTCGTCAGCGGGCAACTCGGCTACTGGCGCGTACCACACCGAGCTGGCAGGCACTGGCCGGCCACGGCATCGCACTCTGTGGCAGCCTACTGATTCTGGCGCTGGGCCTGGGGTTGCTATTGAGCATGCCGGAAACCACCAGCCTGGGATTGCCGGGCAGCCTGCGCTGAGACTCAGCAGGCCTGGTGAAGGGAGCATGGGCGGACCGGCGCGCTACACTGAGCTTTATTGTTATGTTATAACGTCCGCGATTTTTCCGGACACTTCATTGCTCATGATGTGTCCGTTCCATGCAACGTTATCACATAACGAGACAAGCTATGTTTCATTCGCGCTGGTTACGTCAAGTGACGGTCATGGCCTGCCTTGGCCTGACGGCTCCCGCCCTGGCCCATGACGATAGCCTGGATATCGTCGCCCCTTGGGAGATCAACAGTCCCAACCCCTCTCGGGCCGGGCATGTCTTCCTGCGCATGCAGGTGGCAGAGACACTGACCGATACCGACCGCAAAGGCCGGCTATCTCCCGGTCTTGCGACGGACTGGCAGGTCAGTGAGGACCAGTTGACCTGGCGCTTTGCGATACGTCAGGGCGTGCAATTTCACGACGGTACCGAACTGACCGCCGCCCTCGCCGCCGATGCCCTGCAACGCGCCGCCTCGCGACCGGGCATGCTCGACCAGGTGCCCATTGCTGCCATCGAGGGACGGGGTAACGATGTCGTGATCGTCCTCGATTCGCCCTACGCCCTGCTGCCGGCGCTGCTCGCCCATAGTTCGACGCAGATCCTGGCCCCGGCCTCCTTCGGCGCCGACGGCCAGGCCCTTCAAGTCATCGGCACCGGCCCGTACGCTGTCACGTCTCTGCAGACACCACAACGCCTGGCCGTGACACGCTTCGACGCTTACTGGGGTGAGCCGGCCGCCATCGAGCACGCCAGCTATCTTGCCGCCCCGCGTGGCGAAACACGCGCCCTGATGGCCCAGAGCGGTGATGCCGATATCGTCTATACCCTGGATCCGGCCAGCCGTCTGCGCCTGGAGCGGACTGCGAACGTTGTCTTATTCGCCGAACCCATCCCGCGCACCGTGGCCATCAAGGTCAATGCGGCGCACCCCGCACTGGCCGAGCGCGAGGCCCGCCAAGCACTTAGCCAGGCCATCGACCGGCGAGGCATCGCCACCGGCATCTTGCGTACTCCCGATGCCGCCGCCAATCAGCTCTTCCCGCCCGCCCTGACGGCATGGCACCAACCCGGCCTGGCCGAGCAACGCCATGATCTCGAAGCGGCACGGGAGACACTGGCTGCGCTCGGCTGGCAACGCAACGCACAAGGCATGCTGGAACGTGACGGCCAACCCTTTGCGCTGACGCTGACCACCTTTGCCGACCGCCCCGAGCTGCCGATCGTTGCCACGGTCCTGCAGGACCAGTGGCGCCAGCTGGGTATCGATGTCAGCGTCAATGTCGGCAATGCCAGCGAGATACCCGCCGGTCATCACGACGGCTCTCTCGACCTGGGACTCATGGCCCGCAATTTCGGACTGGTTCCGGACCCGCTGGCCACCCTGCGAGAAGACTTCGGCCCGCAGGGGGGTGACTGGGGTGCCATGAACTGGTCCGATCCGCAGCTGACCGAACTGCTGGAAACGCTGAGCCAGACGTCGCTGCCCCCCGAGCAACGCCAGACGCACATTGCCGAAGCGGCTACCCTGCTCAGCCAGGCGATGCCCGTCATTCCCGTCGCCTGGTATGTCCAGACGGCCGCCGTGACCCAGCAGGTGGAAGGGTTCAGCATCGATCCGCTGGAACGCAGCTACCGCCTCAGTGACCTTCGTTGGAGCGACACATGAGCCAAGCCATCGTCAGGCTTCTGGTGAGCCGCCTGCTGCAGGCTGGGCTGGTGGCCTGGGCCGTCGGCACCCTGACGTTCCTGTTGACCCGCGCCCTGCCGGGAGACATGGCCTACCGCATCGCCGCCGGGCGCTACGGTTACGAGAACGTAGACCGCGACGCGGCACAGGCGGTTGCCTCGGAACTGAATCTCGACAGCCACCCATTGAGCGCCTACGCCCACTGGCTGGGCGATCTACTGCAAGGCAAGCTGGGCCACTCCCTGGTCAGTGGCGAGCCCGTATGGCAGGAACTTGGCCATCAGCTCGGCCACTCGCTGGATCTGGCGCTCACGGCTGTCGTGCTCGCGCTGCTGATCGGGCCGCCACTGGGCATGCTGGCTGGGTTGCGCCGGGGCAAGGCCTTGGACAAGGCCAGCCTTGTGGCGGCCACGGGCCTTCGCTCGCTGCCACCGTTCGTGATCGGCCTGCTGCTGATCATGCTGTTCTCGGTCACCTTGGGCTGGCTGCCTGCCGCCGGGCACGGCACAGCCGCGCACCTGTGGCTGCCTGCCCTGTCGCTGGCCCTGGGCCTGGCTGCGGTGTCGGCTCGCGTTTCCCGAAACGCCATGGCCCGTGTGGCCAGCGCCCCCTTCTACGCCTTCGCCATGACCAAGGGCCTGTCGCCGCAACGCACCTTCTGGCGACACGGCCTGCGCAATGTGGGCGTGCCTGTCGTGGCCTACCTGGGCGTACAGCTTATCTATCTGATCGAGGGTGTGGTGGTGGTCGAGTCGCTATTTGCCTGGCCGGGTATCGGCCATGCCCTGGTTCACGCTCTGGTAGCCCGCGATGTGCCCATGGTGCAGGGCACGGCCCTGGCCATGGGACTGCTGTTCGTGGCGCTCAATACGCTGGTCGACCTGGCCTGTCTCGCCATCGATCCGAGGAGGCGCCCAGCATGACGACATTTACGCTCACGCCGCGCTGGTTGGCGCGACGTCCCAATGCCCGGTATATGGGACTCGTCCTGCTGGTTCTGCTGTTGCTGTTCGCCTGGCTCACGCCATGGCTGTTTCCCGCCGACCCGGCCCGCCAGAACCTGTTGCACACCCTGGCTACGCCCAGCCTGTCCGAACCACTGGGGACCGATCACCTGGGGCGTAGCCAACTGGCCCGCCTGGCCTCGGCGATTCGCCTGTCCATCGGCTTGGCCCTGCTGAGCGTACTCAGCGCTGCCATCCCTGGTGTTTTGCTGGGCGTAGCCGCCGGGTGGCGCGGTGACTGGCTGGATCGAGGCCTGGGCCTGGTCGCCGACTGTGTCCTAGCCATGCCTGGACTGCTGCTGGTTTTCATGCTCGCGGCCATGGCCCCGGGGCAGTTCTGGTCGCTCTACGTGGGTATCGCTCTGGTGCTATGGGTCGAGTACTTCCGCGTGGTTCGCGCCGCAACCCGCTCGCTGGTCACCTCGCCTCAGCTACAGGCATCGCGGCTGCTGGGCTTCGGCAAGGTGTATCTTTTCCGGCGCCACCTATGGCCGGAACTTGCCCCCAGCGTACTCACCCTGGCGGCTTTCGGAGCAGCCAATGCCGTCCTTGCCGTGGCCGCCCTGGGCTTCGTCAGCATCGGCCTGCGTCCACCAACGGCTGAGCTGGGGCTGATGATGACCGAGCTGCTGCCCTACTATCAGGAGGCTCCCTGGGTGCTGCTTCAACCCATCGCTGCCGTGTTTCTGCTCGTCCTGAGCTTTCAACTGCTGGCCGGGAGGGACCCCCGATGACTTCCTTGCACGTCGATCGACTGAGCGTCAGCGCCAATGACCAAGTGCTGGTCGCCCCATTCAGCTTTTCATTGCAGGCCGGCCAGTGCCTGACTCTGCTGGGCGAGACCGGGGCTGGGAAGAGCCTGCTGGCGCAGGCCATCATGGGCACGCTGCCAGCGGGGCTCACTGCGCAGGGCCAGATAACACTCGATGGAGAAGACTTGATGGCATTGACGCTGCCCCGGCGTCGCGCCATTTGGGGGCGGCGCCTGATATTGTTGCCTCAGGAGCCGTGGCACGCTCTCGATCCGCTGATGACCGCCGAGCGACAGATACAGGAGACCTATCGCCATGCAGCCGGACACGACACCGAACGTGCCGTCCGTTATGCGCGACAAGACCTGGTATCGCTCGGCCTGGACACGGCAGGTGCCCGTCTCCCGGGGGAGCTCTCGGGCGGCATGGCCCAGCGAGTCGCTTTCGCCGCAGCACGCGCCGCAGGAGGCAAGATGGTCATCGCCGATGAACCCACCAAGGGGCTGGATAGCGCACGCCGCGATGATGTGGTGGCGATGCTCAAGCAGACCTTGGCCGAGGGCGGCACCCTGCTGACCATTACCCACGATGTCGAGGTCGCCCGTCAGCTGGGCGGCCGCATCATGATCCTGCGCAACGGCGACTGCATCGAGGCAGGCCCTGCCGATCAGGTACTGCAGCAGCCGATCAGCGAGTACGGACGCCGCCTGGTGGCTGCAGAACCGTCACGCTGGGCACCGCGTCGACAATATTCGCGCCCCGACGCACCGCCGGTAATCGAAGCCACACAGCTCTCCAAGGCACGCGGCGGGCGTACCCTGTTCAGTGAGATCTCCCTGTCCATCGCGCCTGGTGAAATCGTCGGTATCAGCGGCCCTTCCGGCTGCGGCAAGAGCACCCTGGGTGATTTGCTGCTGGGCCTCAGCAGGCCGGACCGGGGCCAGGTCAGGCGTGCACCGGGCGTTGCCGCACGGCGTTTCCAGAAGCTCTATCAGGATCCCCCCGCCGCGTTCGCGCCACACTGGACACTAGATACATTACTCAAGGACTTGATACGCCAGCACCGCCTGGACGCAACGCGCATTCCTCCACTGATGGACCGTCTGGGACTCGCGAACGTTTTGCTAGACCGCTATCCGAGCGACGTCTCGGGGGGCGAATTGCAACGCTTTGCCCTGCTGCGTGCCCTGCTGCTCGACCCCGTCATGCTGTTTGCCGACGAGCCTACCTCGCGACTCGACCCGATCACACAGCAGGAGACGATGGCGTTGCTCATCGAACTCGCCCGTGAGCGGGAGTGTGCCGTCATGCTGGTCAGCCACGATGAGGCCCTGATCCGTCACAGTTGCGATCGTTGCCTGTCCCTGGGGAACGCCGAGCCGCATCGGCCGGTGCCAAGCACAGCCTCATCCTTGCCGGCCTAGCCTTCTGACGCGACAGGCCGCACCAAACGCGCCCGATGTCAGGCGCTAGCGCTCCGCACCGATTCCGGTGTCGGAGCGCTTATCCGAGGGAGACGGCGGCAATGGAAGTACGCGCTGTGTCCCCGGCTCGCGCTCATTCCTCTGGCGCTCTTCGCGCCTCCATGACGGCGTGTCGGTGCGAGGCCCGTAGCGCCGGGTATCAGCCTCCGGTCCGTAGCGTCGGTCGTCGTACTGCGGACCGTAGCGGCGAACGCCGGGGCGCGACGCGGCCTCTTCATCCTTGCCCAGGGACGAATACCCAGGCTCGGCCTGTCCCCACCGAGGCAGCGCGCCCGTAGCGCACAGCATAGCAAGACTCAAGAGCAGGATTGGCAACCATCTACGGCGCATGCCACTGCGTGGCGCATGAAGGGCCTCCCGCCCTCGCAGGCCTGACGAGTCATGGGCCATATAGCCGGAATTATGCGAGTGATCGTCTGACATGATCGTGCCTTTACCGACATTGGTGATATGGTTCGAATCATTCCAGAACAGAGGGAAAGGAAGTCGCTGTCAATAGTCAGCAGGGGCAGCCAATGAACAAAGCCGGCCAAAAAGGCCGGCTCAAGCGTCCACTCACCCTACTTGTGCGAATGCGAAGGTCGGCCGGGCAAGTTCGTTAAGCCTAACAGCCATGCATTGCTAATATATGACATGGCATTAACTAACAGCGCGACCAGGACAAGTCCGAACCGGATGGCGTTCACGTTGTCAGAATAGCTGATAGAATGGCTTGCCCCGAGCCATTGCAGGAGACCCCATGAGCGAGAATTTCAAGGACTTCGAAGAGGCCCTCACTTCATCGCGTGACGATTTCATCGTTCGACAAAATCAAGCGGTAGAGCAGGCCAGAGAACAATTCGGCAAGAAAAACATCAAGGCAAAGAAACTGGAGCGGCCCAAACCGTCACGCGCCCAGTCTGTGACGCCGTCGGACAGTTTCAAGACCGGCCACATTGTTCGCTTGGCGGTGCGTAGAAAACAAATCGCGCTCGACGAGATGTTCGAATACAAGTCTGACAAGCTTTCAAAGCTCGAGGCACGCCTGGATGCAGAAAAAGCTGCCAAGAAAGCCGGCTACCCGATCATCGGTTATGTCTACTCTATAGACAAATTATAATTAGCTTCGTCCACGGCCGCCCAGAACGAAACGCCAGAGCGCCCATTGCGCGCCACGTATAACTAAGAGCAACTTTTCCGTTTCGGCAAGCACCGTCCGTTAGCATGCGCGTTGCGTCGTAGCCTTGAGCTTTCTCAATAAGTCACTTTATTAACCTGGGATATAAAAAAGCGACCGCCCCTCTCAGGACCGGCCGCTACTTTTGCTCTGTGACGCCTAGCTTATTCTTCGATGCGAACCAGCCAGGACTCGACGGTTTCGTCGCCGTGCTCTTCTTTCCAAGCCTTGAGTGTCTTCTGGTTGCCGCCACGGGTTTCCACCACTTCTCCCGTGTTCGGATTCTTGTAGATTTTCAATCTACGCTTGCGGCGCCCACCGCCACTGGAAGGCTGGGACACTTTGGCTTCCGCCGGCTTGCCGGGCTGCAGCAGTTCGATAACGTCAGCGGCGCTCTTGTCGAACTCGTTCATCAGCGCTTCGAGCTTGTTCTTGAACTCCAGCTCCCGCTGAAAGTTCTGGTCGCCCTCAAGCTGCTTGAGCTCTTCGCTCAGCTGCTTCAACAGGCGCTCTTTTTCAACATACTTCTGCAGTGTCGATGACATTTACTTACCCTTCTGATGCAGTTTCATATCAGTTGCGTGAAATATAACAGAGATCCAATAAGGCAGCCAACAAGAAAGTCATTATTGACCAATTTCATTCGCGCTTACGTAGCTACGCTTATGATCGCCCCGCCTTCAGGTTAAGCTTCCAAACAATAGTCTCAACTTGGCATTAGCCATTCTAGCCATCAATGTCTCTCTATGGCACCGCCATCGACATTTCTTTTTCTCTGCTATCTCTACCCTGCTTATCGACAGTGCCACAAGAAGGCTGTTTCGATATAAGACTGTTCTGTTCAGCCTGGTGGGCTGGATGGCAGCCAGGTTATGATTCCCTACGTTAAATATCGGGAGTTACCCTTGAATTCCAGCGATCTCAATAAGTTGATGCAGTGGAGAATGCCATTCGGCAAGTATCAGGGCCGCTTGTTGGCCGACTTGCCCGGCCCTTATCTCAACTGGTTTGCACGCGAGGGCTTTCCCGAGGGTGAACTCGGCCACTTGTTAGCGCTAATGCACGAAATCGATCACAACGGGCTGAAGGGGTTACTCGACCCCCTGCGCTGAAGTCCCTGGCAGCCTGGCGACCTTGGGCGTAGCCATGCTCCGTCCCTTCACTGTGCTACGTTGTAGGTAAACAAGTACAAGACAAGCCAGTGAGCGGAGGGGGCAATGTTCGAGGCTTACGAATTTCCTGCCACAAGCCAGCATGGCGAATCGGTCACACTGATCGCTTTTCTTCAATTCAACACGAATATTCAGGCGAACGGTGAAGCCGCCTATCGACTCGGGCCAATCCATTTTTCGACGATGGACGGACGCCCCGTGGACTACCATTGCCTGAGCGGTCAGTTCTTCTGTCGCGAGGGCTGCGAGACGTTCACTACTGATGATGAAGTCGTCGTGAATCTGCTGAAGCTGTAACTCCTAATGCAGCGGGCGGAGGCTGACTCGCACTTGCCGCGATGCGTGCCGACCAAGCCATGCCCCGAGCCCGCGAGCGGCTTAACCATTTTCTAAAGTTGGCAATCCGTTTGTTTCAAATATTTATTAAATGTTGCTCATGTAAGCATATGGCGACACCCCAACCGCCTGTTTTCATTCATGGTTCATAAAATAGCAGGCTGGGCGTTGGCAAATGCCGACACAATTACCTGTCTCGTTGGCGCATTCTGTCGCACTCCCTCCTCTCGCTATTGCCAATGCCATTTATAACATATTGTTTTATAAAGCTTATAATGGTAGTTGGCACTTATTTGGCTACAGATAGGATGTCACTGGCGAGAGTGGCTCACTTCCCCGTTGTTGAGCAGCATCTCGCCAAAGGAGTGCTTGGCTAGCACGGATCGACCCGGAGACGGATCTCCCGGCAAGCCCTGCCAAGGATAGGCAGGCTCGATAAGGAGGATCGAGGGCTTGCATAGCCATGGAGCGGACGAGTAAGGAAACTCGACAAGCATTCCGCCTCGATTGAGGCTACCCCAGTTCCCTGCGTACCTTGGGCCACTTGATGTGGCCCATTTTTTTGCGTTCGAACAATCCAGCGTATGACGCCGACGAAGACATATCCCTCTCGACAAAGATGAGCGATAAGCGCTGAACATGGCATTGATCAATGCATCACCGCGACATGAAGCCTGCCTGTTCGGCAGGCTTCATGGCTCTAGCTAGGTATTTTGAGCAGCAGACGCGCTTTGTACGCCGTGCATCCATAGAATATCTTAGGGCTTGGTTACGAAATTACGTATTTTACGTAAATCAGGAGATTTCAAATGGCTAGCCCTCCATGACGCTCATTATCCGCCCTCATTTACGCCTGGTCGCTCTGCTGGCGAATATCCTCGCAGATGGCCTGGGTCAGCTCACGCGTCGTCGCGGTGCCGCCCAGGTCCTGAGAGTGGATTCCTGAGCGGGTCAGCCGTTCGATGGCCGCCATGAGCCGTTCGGCAGCCGTGGCCTCACCCAGGTGTTCGAGCATCATCACGGCCGTCCAGAAGGCACCCACGGGATTGGCAATACCCTGCCCGGCGATATCGAAGGCCGAGCCGTGGATGGGCTCGAACATGGAAGGAAAGGTTCGCTCGGGATTCAGGTTGGCGGTGGGAGCAATCCCCAGGCTACCCGTCAGCGCAGCGGCCAGATCCGAGATGATGTCGGCGTGCAGGTTGGTCGCCACCACGGTATCCAGGGTGTCCGGTTTGAGCACCATGCGCGTGGTCACCGCATCGACCAGTTCGCGGTCGGTCTCGACCTCGGGATAGTCCTTGGCAACCTCGAAGAACACCTCATCCCATAGCACCATGCCGTGCCGCTGGGCATTGGACTTGGTGACCAGGGTCAGTTTCTTGCGCGGTCGGCTTCGGGCCATCTCGAAGGCGAAGCGGTGAATGCGCTCCACACCCTTGCGCGAGAAGATCGAGACTTCGGTGCCGATCTCTTCAGGCAGGCCGCGGTGAACCCGGCCGCCATTACCAGAGTACTCCCCTTCGCTGTTCTCGCGAATGATCACCCAGTCGATCTTCTCCGCCCCCTGCAGCCGGCTGTTGACGCCGGGCAGCAGCCGGGCCGGGCGCACATTGGCATACTGGTCGAAGCCTTGGCAGATCGCCAGGCGCAGATCCCAGAGCGAGACATGATCCGGCACCTGCTGGCTACCTACCGAGCCGAAGTAGATGGCATCAAACCGAGCCAACTCGTCCAGCCCACCCTCGGGAATGTAACGTCCGTGCTCCAGATAATAGTCGGAACTCCACGGGAAATCGCTGAATTCAAAGCTCAACTCGCCGCTCTTTTCCGCCAGGGCCTGCAGCACCTGCTTGCCTGCCTCGATGACCTCGATGCCGATACCGTCGCCGGGGATCACGGCGATCTTGTGCTGACGCATGCTGGAACTCCTTTAGCGTTGGGCCCCGATTCAAAGGTGGGCGTGGAAGACTTTCATGAGTTCGGCCTTGTCCTCGAAACCGATCCCCGGCCTGTCCGGAATGGCCACGAGCCCCTCTTCGACCGGCGTGGAATCGGCGAAGCCGCCGAAGGGCGCGAAGACGCGCGGGTAGGACTCATTACCGCCCAGCTTGAGGCCGGCCGCGATATTCAGGGCGAACTGGTGCCCGCCATGGGGGATACACTGGCGCGGAGACCAGCCACGAATACGCAGCTCGTCGAGCATGCGCAGGTATTCGACCAGCCCGTAGGACAGCACCGGGTCCATCTGCAGGATGTCGCGGTCGGGACGCATCCCGCCGTGGCGCAGCAGATTACGCACGTCCTGATGCGAGAACAGATTTTCCCCCGTGGCGGTCGGGCCGGCATAGTGCTCGCATAGTTGGCGCTGCAGGGCATAATCGAGCGGATCGCCGGCTTCCTCGTACCAGCGCACCCCGTAGGGGGCCAGGCCATCGGCAAACTGCAGCGCAGTCTGCAAATCGAAACGCCCGTTGGCATCCACCGCCAGACGCGACGGATCACCCACTACCTCGAGTGCCGCCTCGACCCGCGGCAGATCCTCGTCCAGCGGCACACCGCCGATCTTCATCTTGGTGGCCACGTACCCCATGTCCAGATAATCGCGCATCTCCTCCTGAAGACCGCGAATTTCCTTGCCCGGGTGGTAATAACCCCCGGCGGCATAGACCGAAACGCGACGATCCGCCTCACCGTCGCCATAACGCTCGGCCAGAAGCTGGGCCAGCGGTTTGTTCTCGACCTTGGCCACGATATCCCAGATCGCCATGTCGATGACCCCCACCGCCACCGAGCGTTCGCCGTGACCGCCCGGCTTCTCGTTGGCCATTACCGTCGCCCAGACCTTGAACGGATCGAGGTTGCGACCGCTATCATCCAGCAGCGAAGCGGCATCGGCCTCTTGAAGGCGGAGCAGGAAGCGTTCGCGAAGCAGGCCACTCTGGGCATAGCGCCCGTTCGAGTTGAAGCCGTACCCCACGACCTGCCGACCATCGACCTTGGCGTCGGTGTAGATCGCCAGGATGGAAACATCCATCTTGGCAAAAGAGATGTAGGCATTGGCGATATCGGACGCGATCGAGACCCGCGCTTCCTTGATGTCGGTGATTCGCATGCTTGCTCCTTGTCTTGAGGCCGATAGTGGTTGTTCGAAGGCTCACGACCAGATGCCGGACGGCAGCCTGACATTCAGTACCTGCGTGAAGGCCAGATAGAATGCGCCGATCAGCAGGGCGACGACCGGCACCCACTGGGCGAGACGTCGCATCGTCACCGGCCCTTCCACGCGAGCCAGGTACCAGGTCAGGCCGAAGAAGACGATCGCCGTGGCCAGCAGAAAGCCCAGCAGGCCGATGGCATACCACCAGACGAACAGCACCACGATCATGACTGCCAGGCGCACCGGATTGCCCTCGACATGCACTCGGCGTGCCGCCGGCTTGGTGAAGGCCTTGACGATCAGGGCTAGGGAGATCACCACAGTGATGACCAGGATGGCGCGAGGAAAGATGATGCTTAGTCGCCCCATGCTTTCACGGGGAAACCACAACAGGGCGGCAAACAGCAAGCCGAACACACCCGCCGCAAGATCGGTGTTGAGTCGCAGGGTCATGGCGCTTGCTCCTCGTCTCGTTTTGCCTTGGCCATGCGCCCGCTGCGCTCCAGCCATCCCGGCAACAAGGTCGTCGCGACACTCAGCACCACCAGGCAGGCCAGGACGATGGATAGCGGATTGGCCACCAGCCGCAACCAGGGAATCGGGTCCACGACCGCCGCCAGCATGGTCTGCACGTAGCCCTTCTCGGCGATGACACCGAGAATCATGCCCAGCACGATGGGAGCGGCCTGGATGCCGATCAGGCGCAGAAAGTAGCCCACCGTGCCCAGCAGCAGCATGATGAACACATCGACCATGCTGTTACGCAGCGCATAAGTCCCCAGAATGGTAACCATGGCGATGCTGGGCAGCAGGAAGTAGAACGGCGTCTTGACCACGATGCGATGGATCAGGCGCCCACCCATCAGGCCGACCGGCAGCAGGAACAGTGCCGCAAACCCCATCGACAGAATGAAGCCGTTGGTCAGCACCCCGGTTTCGGTGAACAGGTCGATTCCCGGGCGCAGGCCATGCATGAGCAGCACACCGAGGATGATCGCATCGGGTGGCGCCCCGGGAATGCCCAGAGTGAGCAGCGGCACCATGCTACCCGCGACCATGACGTTGTTGCTCGACTCCGAGGCAATCACCCCGTCGACATTGCCCTTGCCGAACGATGCCGGGTCTTTCGAGAAGCGCCGGGCCTCGTTGTAGGCCACCAGGCTGGTCACGTTGCCGCCGGCGCCCGGGATGATGGCAATGATCTGACCGATGATGCACGAGCGGATCAGATTAATGGGCTTGCTGAAGATGTGCTTGCCCATGCGCAGGATGGCCGAACCGGCACCGCCCTTGAGCTTGCCACTTTCGGGTAGCGCGCCACGCCCCTGGGCTGCCATCGAGATGAGCTCGGGAATCACGAACAGCCCGATCAGGGCCACGATCAGCTCGATACCGCCCTGCAGGGCTGGGAAGCCGAAGATGAAGCGGGTTTCGCCGCCAATCGGCGAGACACCAATGGTGCTGAGCAGCATGCCGATGCATCCGCCCAGCAGGCCCTTGAGCAACGAGCCACTGGATAGGCTGGCCACCAGGGTCAGGCCCAGCAGCGCCACCCAGAACATTTCCGCCGGCCCGAACACCACGGCCAGGCGCGCCAGCGGAGGCGCCAGCAGCAGCAAAAACGCCACACCGATGATACCGCCGACGACCGAAGCGATCGTGGCGGCAGCCAGTGCCTCGTAGGCCCGCCCTTGGCGCGCCATGGGGTAGCCATCGAAGGTCGTGGCGATGGATGAGGGCGTCCCCGGCGTGTTGATCAGAATGGCGGTGAAGGCGCCGCCATAGATGGCGCCCATGTAGACCGCTCCCAGCGCCATCAGCCCCTGCAGGGGCGACATCGTGAAGGTGAACGGCAACAGCACCGCAAGGGCCATGGTTGCCGTCAGTCCAGGCAAGGCGCCGATGAATAGCCCCGCCGTGACGCCTGCCAGAATCGTGATCAGCCCCTCGAGGGTCAGAATCGAAAGCAGGGCTTCGAGTAGCATGTCCATGAGCCAACTCCACAGTTGCACGATGGGGTCGTGTCAGGTGACCGGACAACACCCGACCCTGCAGCCCATCCAGGCTACAGAATCGGATGGCACCTCATGCGGTGTTACTGGTTGGCTTTGGCTTCTTCGAGGATGGGCTGGTAGGCCGACTTGAGCTGCTGCATGACCTTGTCCACTTCTTCGTCGGTGATGTCGGTCATGACGAAGCCGAGCGGCTCCTGCTTTTCGGCGATGCGCTGGTTAGTCTTGGCGAACGCCTCTTCCAGCTTGTTGACGATCTCGTCCGGCGTGTCCTTGGGCACGGCGACCCCGCGATAGGCACCGCCAACGATGTCATAGCCGAGTTCCTTGAAAGTCGGCACGTCCGGCAGGGCCGGCACTCGCTCTTCGGAAGCCACGGCCAGGACGCGAGCATTGTCCTGCATCTGCACACCGAGCATCGAGTAGTTGAAGATGCCCGAGACATGGCCACCCTGCACCGCCGCGGGAAGCGGACCCGTGCCGGTGAACGGGATGTAGGTCACATCAATACCGGCTTCACGTTCCAGGCGCAGGGCGCCGAGGTGGTTGGCGCTGAATGTCCCGCTGCCGCCCAACGTCACCGCCTGGGGATTTTCCTTGGCGTACTGAACCAGATCATCGAGCGTCTTGAAGGGGCTGTCCTTGGGCACGATCAAGGCATTGGGCGTGGTATGGAAAAAGGTCACGATCTTCCAGCCGTCGGTCTCGTAACCGGCATTCTCGCGCATGATCGGCTGGGCAATGATGTGCGGAATGTTGACCCCGATCATTTCGTAGCCCGTCGGCTCGGCGCTGCTCTGGAATTCGCTCCAGCCCACGGCGCCGCCCCCACCGGGACGATGCTTGACGTTGACATCGACACCCAGGATTTCCTCCAGGTGAGGCTCCTGGAAACGCGCCGTGACATCGGACTCACCGCCTGGGTCGAAGGGAATCGTGTAGGTAATGGGCTGTTCGGGATATTCGGCGAGGGCCATGCCGGGTATGCCCAGCGCAGCCAGCAGGGACAGCGAGCCCACCCAGCGGGTCGTGGCGAATTTCATTGGCGTACTCCTTGGTCTTCTTGTGGTCTGGCAAGTCTTCCGCTCGATTGTTCTTGTTGCCGAGAGGCAGAGCGGACGAACGGCATACGCATGCCCGGCAGAACGGCCCGGATACGTACCTCACCTTTTGAAGCTAGCCAACTTGTAAAACCTGTCCACTCAAGAGGCATAGACATTAGTCGGCATAGTCGAGAAAGACCTATAACCAACGACAAGATTTAACTATAAGTTACTGAAATATAGCGTTAAAAATGAATGACAAGATTTCCCCCTCAAGGATAAAACTTGTCAGACCAGGAAGTAGTCATGGACCTGCGTCATCCTTCGAATACTCGACGGCGCGAATTGCCGATGTGTTGACGCATCTGATGGCAGGCCCGTTCGGGGTCGCCCTCGCGAATAGCCTGAAGGATCTCGACATGTTCCTGCTGGACTTCCGGCAGATGCTGGCCAGGTCGACGCAAGCCCAGGTTACGGGCCAGGTTCTGGCCAAAATTGATCTGCGGCTTGAGGGACAGCAGCGTGTCGGTGAAGAAGCGGTTATTGGTGGCCTTGGCGATGGCCAGATGAAAGCCGAAGTCGGCATCGACCCCAAGCTCGCCGGCCTGTATGCATTCCTCAAGGCGTTGTAGCGCCCGCTCGATTTCCCGGAGCGAGGCAGGGCCAATATGCTGCGCCGCCAGCCGCGCCGACTCCCCTTCCAGCGCAGCACGGAACTCGAAGCAGCGCTGCATGTCCGCCAGGCTATCAAGTGGAGCGAAATCCAGCATGGCGCGGTCCGGACGGCATTCCACATAGCTGCCGGCGCCTCGCTGCGAACGAACCAACCCGTCCTCTCTGAGCCGGGACAGGGCTTCACGAACGATAGGTCGGGAAACCCGATTCATCTCGGCCAGCCTCGTCTCGGACGGCAGGCGGTCGCCTTCACCGTATTCGCCCTGCAGGATGCGCTCGATGATATCGCCATAAACGCGGTCGCTGAGCTTGGCGGGACGTTCCTGACCCTTCTCGTCTCGGGTAGGCTGAAAGGAAGCAATGATATCCTTGGCGCGATCGGGGTGTGGTTTGCTTGTCATGTAACGATCCGGCAACGAAGGCATGCCCTACCAACATAACACGCCAAAAAGCCCCGAGCTTCTCAGCTGGGGGCAATGTCGTAGGACGTATCATTACAGCCGGCATGACCATGCCGCCTACTCCATCCTTGGAATAGTGCTGGAACGGGACTGCCTTTTGCGGCATTGGCCTGCTGGCTTGCCTGCATGTTGGGTCAGGCAACGGCGCCCCGCAAGCGAGCCCCAGCATGATTCTCGTCAGCGTTTTTCGTGGCGAATCCAGCCCCTGATTGCATGAATGGCAGGAAACATCCTCATTCCTCACAGGCCAGGCGAGCGGCACGATGTCGAAAGCGCAGCGGGCTCGTTGCTGGCGTGGAGGCGCTACGTATACTGAAATCCGAGGATGTGGTCAGGGTGGCCATTCGCAGGGAAGCATACTCCCAGGAAGGAAACATCGTCGTACTCAAGCTCATGTTACCGGTCGGGCACGCACGTCGAGCCAACTGGATGGAATCGGCTTCATCATGAGCATGATAGGAGGCGCAGCCCGTCATCGCAGCGACGATCAGTGCCGTATAAAGTCGCTTGTTCATCGTCTCCTCCGATGAGACGAAGCTACCTACAGCATAGAACTGCAACCGACATCGCGAAGCGGTAACGCGTTAGTCTTTAGTCCGGCGTGGCAGGCCTTGCACCTTCCCCCTCAAGAGCCGACCTGCAGTGCCAGGCGATCAGCGACGGCAGGCACACTTTTTCCGAGCGGCACGATGCCCTCATCGTCCAGATGGCGAAGACACATGATCAATACGAGTCCGGCATGTCCCAGCGAATCAAATTCCGCACGCAAGTCCTTGCGCTGGCTGTCGCTCGGGGTATTCGGCGGAGTCTCGCTGGTATCCTGCCCGCCCCCTTCCTGAAACACACGCTGGTAGTCGGGCTTCAGACCGACGTAATTCAAGGATTCGGTCACTTCCTTGCCGAACTGACCGTCCGCCAGCGCCATGCATTGTGCCTGTGAGTTGGCCAGAGCAATTCGTGCATCAGTGATCGCGGCGTGGCGATGCATGCTGTCGATGTCGGACCGCGCCTGATCTTCCGTTTCGGGAAACCAGGCCAGCAACGCAACGGCGAGCCCAACGAGTAACAGTAATACCGCAGCTTTCATAACAGCCTCTCAAGGACACTATCGTGACAAGCTAGCAGACCTCGGGACTGAACGGCGAATCAAGGAGTTGCATGTCAGGCGGCACCGTGGCTTTCGCTACCGCCTGAGAATAGGCCGGGCTAGCCCTGCAATGCCTGCAACACTGACCGGCAGGATGCGCTTTCCCGTGCAGCGTAGAGTTCGAGCTCATCCAGCACCTTGCCTTGCAGTGCCGCCTCGAAGGCATCGCGATTCGCATTGCCTGCGTAGGCCTCGTTCTGGCCGCCACCCAGGTTCGACTGGAAGATGCCTGCTGCGCTGACCGGGAGAAAGTCTTCATAGGTGATTGGCCGGGTTTCCACGAGGCCCTGCTCGATCAATGCCTCAAGGTGCGTCTCGCCCACCCTGCCTGACTGGCGGCCGGCCTCGGTCAACCGGTACTCGAAGAAGGCCAGCTCCTGGCGTCGCAGCTCCGCTTCGGTATCGGGGAAATCGGCAAAGACCTCGGCCAGGACGCGCTGGTGTTCGTCATTGCTCAGTCCCGCCGTGCGACGACGCGACTCGCCGAGCAGGCGGTCATAGAGCGCTCGCCCTTTCGCGGTCAGCGCCACCCCACGCTGCTCGATCTCGCCGAAGCGGGCGGTATGCGTGCCCTGGCGCTCCCCCGCAAAGCGGATCGGTTCTTCCAGCGCCTTGAAACTGGTCTGACGCAACAGGATCGGGCAATCGCGACGCGGCGGCCCTTCGATCACGTCCTTGGGATTCATGCCAGCCTGCGGCATGCGCCGCTGGACTTCATCGATATCCAAGGTACGCGGTGTCAGGTGGTTGATATGCGGCCCGCGAAAGCACACCACATCGGCGATCAAGCGATGCTCGGCGTGCAGGGCCTCGTAGGTGTCCAGGTCCACCGTGGCGTCCTTGTGCCAGCGGAACGTTTCCAGGGCCTCGCTCACGAACCGGTCGGCATCCGTATCGTCGAGCCCGCCCTGCGACTCATGACGCGCGATCAGTTCTCGGACTCCGGGAGTGAAGATGTCGCGATGGTCGAGGATCCTTGCGGCCCGTTCGCGCAGGGCATCGCTTTCGATCAGTTCGAGGCGCAGCAGCGAGGTAAAGACCCGAAAGGGGTTATAGGCCAAGGCCTCGTCATCGACCGGACGAAACGCCGTGGAATGCACGGGCACGCCGGCTTCCGACAGGTCGTAGTACCCCACCGGCACCATGCCCATCACGGCGAACAACCGGCGCAACATGGCCAGCTCGTCGGCGCTACCCACCCGGATGGCGCCATGGCGCTCCACACCCAGGCGATTCATCTCATCGAAGTTCGCCAGCCGTTCGGCCAGCGCCGGGTTGCGTTCGAGCGTTTCCCGGTTCACCTGGGCGACCAGTTCGAGCAGTGTCTCGTACTGGGGCACTTCGGCCTGGTACATGGCCGACATGGCCTTGGAAAAACGATCACGGATCTCGTTTGACGACACATGGGTCGGGTCACTCATGGCATGCCTCCTCGGGTTTCTTGTTGGTGCTCAAGGGCGGTGGTTGCACTTTATGGCTTGATACCTGAATAGCTTGGGTGGTCACTGCCTGTCCAGAACACCCTCGGTCAGCACCATCAGCTCTTCCAGATAGGTTTCCAGCACTCGGTTGGGTGGCCCTGTCTTGCGCGTGATGGCGCTGTAACGGGTCACGTATCGGCAGGTTCGTGGATTCAGGGCCCGCATCCTGCCCTCGTCCACCCAACGCTGGGCATAGTGGGTCGGCAGATAGCCAATATAGCGACCGGAGAGGATCAGGAAGGCCACGCCCTCGCGGTCCGTTGCCGAAGCGGCCGCCTTCAGCGGCTCGTGCTTCAAGCGGGTTTCGGGTGCCTGGGCATAGGCTGGAATCACGGCATCCCAATGCTCGAGTTGATCTTTCTTCACCTCGCCGGCCTCGAACAGGGGGTGATTGAAAGCGCAATAGAGCTGAGACACTTCCTCGTAGAGCGACCGGTACTGCAACCCAGGTAACGTCTCGAGGGCCGGCACCACCCCGGTATGCAAACGGCCGTCCATGACGTCCAGCTCGATATCGCGGGGCGGTTTCATGCGGATATTGATTCGCACATCAGGCCCGCGCTCCTTTAGTGCACTGAGGGCATGGGTGATATGCATCTGTGGAATGGTGACCAGGTTATCGGTAATGCCGATATTGAGTTCACCCGTCAGGCATTCGTGCAGGCTGTTGATCCGCGTTCCGAATTCCTCGACTGCGGCCAGAAGCTGCAACGAGGATTCATACACGGCCTTGCCTTCTTCGGTCAGCGCAAAGCCGCTTCGGCCACGCTGGCACAAGCGCAGGGAAAGCCGCGTTTCCAAGTCGCTGATGGCCATGCTGATGGCGGCCCTGCTGATGTTCAGATCGACTTCCGCCGCCGAAAAGCCCCCGCACTCCACCACCGCCCGGTAGATCCTGAGCAGGCGCAGATCGGCATTGCCGAGCTGTCCCGATAACGTTTTCTTGCCGAGCCGCATGCCCCGGTCTCTCCTCGTGTGTGCCTAGTTCGAGACTAGAGCCTACCAACGTGAAAGTTAAGTAGTTGCTTACCTGAGATTAAGCATCACGGAATTTAACTTATCGAAAGAGCGACCTAGCATGAGCCCAAAGACCCCTTACAACGAGAAGCCAATCGAGGGTGGCCCATGTCAGAGTCAATGCATCAGGCGGCAGGCCTGAGTCCGGAACAACTCGATGCCTACTGGATGCCTTACACGGGCAACCGTCAGTTCAAGCGCGACCCACGGATCATCGTCGGTGCCGAAGGCAGCTATTTCACCGATGCCGATGGCCGCCGCGTCTTCGATGCACTGTCAGGCCTGTGGACCTGTGGCGCGGGACACTGTCGCCCCGAAATCGCCGAAGCCGTGTCGCAGCAACTGCGCCAGTTGGATTACGCTCCGGCCTTCCAGTACGGCCATCCCAAGGCCTTCGAACTGGCGCATCGCCTTCGCGAGTTGACCCCAACCGGGCTGGACTACGTATTCTTCACCGGCTCAGGCTCCGAGAGCGCCGACACCGCGCTCAAGATCGCCCGCGCCTACTGGCGCAAGAAGGGCAAGCCCACCAAGACCAAGCTTATCGGCCGGGCCAAGGGCTATCACGGCGTCAACTTCGGCGGTTTTAGCCTGGGCGGCATCGGTGCCAACCGTGCCCTGTTCGGCCAAGGCGTGGATGCCGATCACCTGCCCCACACCCTGCTCAAGGAGAACGCCTTCACCAAGGGCATGCCCGAGCGCGGCGTCGAGCGCGCCGAGGACCTGCTGGAGCTGATCGCCCTGCACGATGCCTCCAACATTGCCGCCGTGATCGTCGAGCCGCTGGCCGGCTCGGCCGGGGTGCTTCCGCCCCCCAAGGGGTACCTTCAGCGCCTGCGCGAGATCTGCGATCAGCACGATATCCTACTGATCTTCGACGAGGTCATTACCGGTTTCGGACGCATGGGCTCGATGACCGGCGCCGAGGAGTTCGGCGTGGTGCCGGATATCCTGAACGTCGCCAAGCAGCTGACCAACGGCGCGGTGCCCATGGGCGGTGTCATCGTGCAGCGCGATATCTATCACACCTTCATGGCGCAGGGCGGCCCTGACTACATGCTGGAGTTGCCCCATGGCTACACCTATTCGGGGCATCCGGTGGCCTGTGCCGCAGCGCTCGCTACCCTGGACGTGCTCGAGAACGATCGCTTGATCTCGCGTGTGCGAGACATGAGCCCGGTCTTCGAGGAGGCACTGCACAGCCTCAAGGGCACGCGTTACATCAGCGATGTCCGCAATTATGGGCTTGCCGGTGCACTCCAGATCGAGCCCTACCCCGGCGAACCGGCCCGGCGTCCGTTCGAGATCGCCATGAAGTGCTGGGAAAAAGGAGTTTACGTCCGCTATGGCGGCGACACCATCCAGCTCGGCCTGCCTTTCATCGTCGAGCGCGAAGAGATCGACCGGTTGATCAACGTCATTGGTGAGGCCATCGCCGAACTCGACTGACAACCTCAATCTCACAACATCCATTCGAGAGGTAAGCTATGCCAACCCTTGGCCACCTGATCAACGGTACCCGCCACGACGGCAAGGGCCGTACGCAGGACATCTTCAATCCCTCCACCGGCGAGGTCGCCGGCCAGGTACGCCTGGCCGACAAGGCCACCGTCGAGGAAGCCATCGCCGCCGCCCAAGCCGCTTACCCGGCCTGGCGTAACACGCCTCCAGCCAAGCGCGCCCGGATCATGTATCGCTTCAAGCACCTGCTGGAGCAGCATGCCGAGGAGATCGCCCGCCTGATCGGCCAAGAGCACGGCAAGATATGTCACGATGCCATGGGTGAACTGCAGCGCGGTATCGAGAACGTCGAGTATGCTTGCGGCGTGCCGGAACTGCTCAAGGGCGAGTACAGCAAGAACACCGGACCCGGCATCGATTCCTGGAGCGAATTCCAACCGTTGGGAGTGGTCGCCGGCATCACTCCCTTCAACTTCCCGGCCATGGTCCCGCTGTGGATGTATCCGATGGCCATTGCCTGTGGCAATACTTTCGTGCTCAAGCCTTCCGAGCGCGACCCGACCTCGACGCTCTACATTGCCGAACTGGCCCAGGAGGCCGGCCTGCCCCCCGGCGTGCTGAACGTGGTCAATGGCGACAAGGAAGCCGTGGACACCCTGCTCGACGATCCTCGCGTCCAGGCCGTGAGCTTCGTCGGCTCCACACCGATCGCCGAGACTATCTATACCCGGGCGAGTTCCAATGGCAAGCGTTGTCAGGCACTGGGCGGAGCCAAGAACCATGCCATCGTGATGCCCGACGCCGACATGGATTACGTGGTCAATTCCCTGACCGGCGCCGCTTTCGGCTCCTCCGGCGAACGCTGCATGGCATTGTCCGTGGCGGTGGCTGTGGGCGACACGGCCGCCAACGCCTTGGTCGACAAAATGAAGACACAGATGGAGACACTCAAGGTCGGCGTCTTCTCGGACGAAGCCAACGACTTTGGACCGCTGATCACCGGGGCGCACCGCGACAAGGTGGTCGGCTTCATCGACAGTGCCGAGACTCAGGGCGCCGACATCGTGGTGGATGGCCGCCGACCCAGGGTGGAAGGCGCCGAGAACGGGTTTTTCGTTGGCGGGACCCTCATAGATCGTGTGACTCCCGAGATGACCTGCTATCGGGAAGAAATCTTCGGACCGGTCCTGCTGGTGGTCCGCGTCGGCTCCATGGACGAGGCCATGCAGCTGATCGACGATCATGAGTATGGCAATGGTACCTGTATCTATACGCGTGATGGCGAGGCGGCGCGTTACTTCAGTGACAACATCCAGGTAGGCATGGTCGGTATCAACGTGCCACTGCCTGTGCCGGTGTCCTATCACAGCTTCGGTGGCTGGAAACGTTCACTATTTGGTGACCTGTCAGCTTACGGTCCGGATGCAGTGCGCTTCTATACCCGGCGCAAGACCATTACTCAGCGCTGGCCTTCCGCCGGCGTGCGCGAGAGCGCCCAGTTCTCTTTCCCTTCCTGAGTCCGGCAACCGCCAGACGGGCCCTGGCGCCAATGCGTCAGGGCCCACTTATTGAACAATATCTAAATATGGAAACCCTTTCCATTCCTCGCTGGACAAGATGCACGAGAGGGATTAGCTTAGTTAATGAGCCTGGACACAGAATCGTCATGCCCAGAGGCTACCTTGAAACACAACAAGAGCAAGGTTGGAGAGGTGGATATGATCGAGGCCTTCGAATTTTCAGCCATGAGCCGCAGCGGTGATGCCGCGACGCTGGTTGCCTTCGTTCAGTTCGATGCCGATGCTGCGCCCGCCAATGGGGAAGCAGATTTCCTGCTGGGTTCCATCGAACTCTTCACTTGGGACGGGCGTGCCGTCAAGTATGATCATGGGCAACTTGTGAGCCAGGATGACAGCGACACTTTCACACCCAAGGACGACACGATACTCGATCTGCTCGCCATGCAGTAAGTAGTCAGTGCCTTGGCCATCATACTCCCGGGGAGGGCTCCCCGGGGTACTGCCCGTTTGCTTGTCCGGAAACGAAAAAACCCCAGCCGGTTGGCTGGGGTTTTCGAAGAGATGCCTGTCGATGACTCGGCCGGCGCTCCGGGACTCGAGCATGGGAGGCCTTCCCCGGGATTCTGCTCGTTTTGACCTTCCCCCTGGTTTAGGTCCGCTCACAATGTGAGAAACCCCAGCTTCATGCGCACTGCTCGGCATACGCTACCGGTGGTAAATAACCCAGTGAGCTGTGCGGTCTGACATGGTTGTAGTGGGTCCTCCATTGCGTGATTTCGTGCCGTGCATCCGCCAGGCTCAGGAACCAGTGTTGGTTGAGGCAGCCGTCCCGGAACTTGCCGTTGAAGCTCTCAATGAATGCATTCTGCGTCGGCTTGCCCGGCTGGATGAAGGCCAGCGTCACCTTCCGCTCGCGCGCCCGGAAGAACATTGCCTTGCTGGTCAGCTCTGGCCCGTTATCGCAAACAATCGAGGCGGGTAGAGAGCGCTGCTGAGCAATCTCGTCCAGGAACCGGGCCAAGCGACGCCCGGAAATGGACGTCTCTGCCAGTTGCCCGACACACTCTCGGTTGAAGTCGTCCACGATGTTCAGCACGCG